>JALHMQ010000002.1:429025-430992 GCA_022843955.1 Burkholderiaceae bacterium | reverse complement strand
CGCGCCGACGCTGGCCGAGGCCGGCGCCGCACCTGCCGCCGCGGCGGCATCGCCTGCGGTGGCCGACGCGCCGCCGGTTGCCGGCGCGCCCGATGCACCTGCAACGTCAGTGTCGGCGGTGACGCCGCCGCCGGCGTCGTTCGATCTGCCCACCGGCTTCGCCGGGCTGGTCGGCGCCGAGCGCGATGCCTGGTCCGAGCTGGCGCGCGCCTGGGACATCCAGACCGGCGACGGCGATCCCTGCGTCAGCGTGCAGAAGCAGCAGCTGCGCTGCTTTCGCACCAACACCACGCTGGCGCTGATCCGCCAGCTCGACCGCCCCGGCATCCTCACGCTGCGCGATGCCGGCAACCGGCCCGCCTACGTCATGCTGAGCGGCCTCACGCACGACCGCGCCACGCTGCAGGTCGGCGGCGAGGCGCGCAGCGTGACGTTGATCGCGCTCGCCGACTACTGGCGCGGCGAGTACGCCACGCTGTGGCGCGAGCCGCCCGGCTACGGCGGCGCGATCGTCGACAGCCGCTCGGGCAAGAGCGCGCAGTGGCTGGCGCAGCAACTGGCGACCGTGCGCGGCGATCCGCAGCCGGTGCGCGATCGCTTCGACAACGCCACCCTCAAGGGCTGGATCCACGCCTTCCAGCTGACCCAGGGCCTGCCGTCCGACGGCGCTGCCGGTCCGGTCACGCTGATGCAGCTGAACCGCGCGATCGGCGTGGCCGAGCCGCGCCTGCAGAACGGGAAGTAGCGCCGTGTCCCTGATCCTCGACGCCCTGCGCCGCGCCGAAGCCGAGCGCGAACGCGGCTCGGTGCCCGGCTTGCATTCGCAGACGGCGCCCGCGCTGTCCGACGCGGATGCGCCACGTTCGCGCATCGAGCCGTGGCACTGGATGGTGATCGGCGTCGGCATCGGCATCCTCGTCGCCGCGGTCTGGTACGTGGTCGGGCGGCTGGCCGCGCAACAGGAGGCCGCGGTCGGTGCGGCCCCGCCGCCCGCGGTCGCAAGCGCGCCGTTCGCCGCGCCCGCATCGCCACCACCGCCTGTGGGTGCGCCGATCGTTGCCGCTCCGCCCGCATCCGCCGCATCTGCTGCGCCGGCGCCTGCTGCCGCTGCGCCGGCCGACGTTCCCGTGGCCGAACCCGCGCCCTGGCCGCAGGGCGATCGCCGCAACGAACCGCGCAAGGCGGCCGAAGGTGGCCGACCCGCTCCCCAGGCCGCCGCCCCTGTACCCGACGCGCCGCTGTACACGCGCGAGCAACTGCCCGACGGCATTCGCGCGCAGTTTCCGGCGATGACCTTCGGCGGCTCGATGTACTCGGCCAACGCCGCCAACCGCTCGCTGATCATCAACGGCCAGATCCACCGCGAGAACGATCTCGTCACGCCCGACCTGTCGATCGAGCAGATCCGCGTCAAGGGCGTGGTGTTCCGCTTCAAGGGCTATCGGGTCGACGTGCCTTACTGACGAGGAGCCGACGCATGCGAGCGTGGTTGCACCGATTTCATTGCGCCATCGAGCGGGTGGACGACTGGATGGAAGCTCGGCTCAAGGGTGTGCCGACGTGGGTCGTGTGGGTGGCGCTCGCCATCCTCCTGAGCGCGTCGATCTCGGTCTCCCTTGTCAACGCGATTGCTCGCAGACTGGCCGAACTGCCGAGTCCGCCCGTGCAGGCCGAAACATGGATCGGCCTGGCGGTTGTCGTCTTCCCCAGCGCAGGGGTGCTCGTCGCCGCGCTGATCTTTTTTGATCGGCGCCGGACCCGGCGCCGCGACGCCACGCGCAGTCGATCGGATTCCTGACGCAGCAAAGCGTCCGTCTCAGGGTGCCACCCCGATCGGGCACATCGACCACGCCTTGGCGTTGAAGGCGATCCGGCGCGCCCGCTGTGAGTCGCTGGCGAACACGTTGTTGTTGGTGCGCGTGGTGCAGGTGGGCGTCCACACGATGTTCACGCGCGCCTCGTGCGGT
>JALHMQ010000002.1:335996-428925 GCA_022843955.1 Burkholderiaceae bacterium | reverse complement strand
ACGCCTTGGCGTTGAAGGCGATCCGGCGCGCCCGCTGTGAGTCGCTGGCGAACACGTTGTTGTTGGTGCGCGTGGTGCAGGTGGGCGTCCACACGATGTTCACGCGCGCCTCGTGCGGTTTGATGGTCCGCCTTGGCCATCCAAGATGTGCCCACCAGCCACTTGCTCCAACTGCTCAAGAGCCAACTCAGAGATATGCACGTATTCGTCGCCTTCTTGGGTCACCGGCGGTTCGACCTGCTCCGCTGGTATCGCTCCTCGATCAAGCTGCACGATGCCCGCAACAGTACCGATGCGGTCAGATCAATAGTGCGGTTGCGCAAGCATCCTCAGCCGCTCAGCGACGCGCCTGAGTCGGCGGACCGTGCACATCTTCGTGCGGGAAGCGTTCAGCGCAGCCTGTGCTGCGATTTCAGCGCGCCAGTGTCAGCACCGTCGCCCGCAGTGGTGACTCGGCGTGCTGCTGCGCCAGCAGTTCAGCCGCGCGGCGCCACTGCGCGCGGGCGTCGTCCTGCCGGCCGGCGGCGCTGAGCGCGCGGCCGTAGGCAAGCCGCGCCTTGCCGGCCGCCAGCGGTCCGCGCCGGCTCTCGGCTTCTTCGCCGAGCGTGGACTCGTAGTGGCGCAGTGCCTCGTCGTGCGCGTCGGCGGCCAGCGCGATCTCGGCACGCAGGTCGGCAGCCGCGAGCCACGCCGGATCGACAGCGGGCTGCGCAGCACCGGGCATCGCGTTCGGCGTGGCAGCCGCGACTTTCTGCCTGGCGCCTTCCAGATCTCCCTGGCGATGCCGGATCCTCGCGTCGACCAACGCGACCTGGCGCTGCATGCGTATCGCTTCACTCATCGCCGCTGGGCTCGCGGCGGCCCCGGCAGCCAGGACGGCCAACGCCTCGGTGTGGCGCCCGCGCCCTGACAGGAGCTGCGCGCGCACCATCGACGCGCGCAACGTGAACTGATGGCGCGTCAGCAGTTCGGCGGAGATCGAATCCAGCATCGACTCGGCGCGCTCGAGTCGCCCCCAGTCGAGGTAGACCTCGGCGAGCGTCACGCGGCTGCGCACAGACAGGAAGCTGTGGTCGAAGTCGCGCTCTGCGCCGAGCACCTGCAGGATGCGCAGCACCGCGGCCTCGGCGTCGGCATAGTCGCCCTGCATGCGCTGGGCCATCACCGTGAACAGTTCGACGGTGGCTGCGTTGGGCCCCGTCGCGCCGAATTCCTTGCCAAAGAGGTCCGATGCACGGCGGCCGGCGGCGACTGCGTCGGCGTATCGGCCCTGGTTGAGGGCGACCAGGCCGTCGACGAGTTCCAACCCGCCCCATTCACTTTCGCGCTGCGGGTGCCGTTGGTAAAGCTCACGCACGCGCGCGAGCAGTTGTTCGGCGTCGGCGTCGTCGCCCAGTGTGGAGCGGGCGCGCGCGAGCTCGACCAGCACCGAGCCATAAGCACGTTCGGAGCCAGCGTGGTCGTGCTCCAGCTCGGCGCGTGCGGCGGTGAGGGCCTGCTCGGACTGCCGAAGCTGTTGGCCGTCGATGTGAAGCCGCGCCTTCAGGCGCAGCACGTCGGCGCGCGTGCGGCGCGCGTCGGCGGCGCGGTCGGCGCCCAGCACGGCGAGTGCGGCGTCGAGTTGCGCGAACGCGGCCGTCGGGTTTCTGCCGCGGTAGTGCGCGAGCGCGATCTGGCGATGCGCGACGGCGATCGCGACCGGACGCTCGTTGGCCAGTTTCAGGTAGTCCAGCTCCTTGTTCGCCGCATGCAACGCGTCGCTGTTGTGCTGCAGGTAGTTGAACAGCGAGGCGCCATGGCCATACATTGCCGCCAGGCCCTTCGGGTCTGTGCTGTGCAGGTCCTCCTGACGCTTCAGCGCTGTCTGCAGCGCTTGCGCCATCGCCGCGCGGCCTTCCCCCTGCGCAACCTGGGGGTCGGATGCGATCTTCGAGAAGGCCTCGAGCATGAAGTTGCCGACGATCGACAGTGCGCGCGACTCGCGCTGCGCGACGTCGGCCTGTTCGCGTGCGACGTGCGCCTGCCAGAGAGCGACGCTGGCGCCGGCGACGAGTGCGAGCACGGCGGCGGAGGCGGCCGTCACGGGCAGACGGTTTCTGCCGATGAACTTGCGCAGCCGATACCCGCGCGACGGCGGCTTTGCGCGTACCGGCAGGCCGTCGCGCTGGCGGTCCAGGTCGTCGGCCAGTGCGGCGAGCGTGGCGTAGCGCTCGGCCGGGGTGCGCGCCAGCGCCTTGAGCACGATCGCATCGAGGTCGCCACGCAGCCGGCGCGCCAGCTGCATCGGTGCCAAGCCCTGGGTGGCGGCCGCCGTCTCGACCACGCGCCGGCTCGGCGGCAGCACCTCGGCGGCGACGATCGCCTGCTCGAGTTGCGCGACCGATTGCAGCGCCAGCGTGTACGGTCGCTGGCCGGCCAGCAGTTCGTACAGCAGAACGCCGAGCGCGTACTGGTCGCTGGCGATGGTGAGCGCATCGCCGCGGATCTGCTCCGGGCTCGCGTAGTCGGGGGTGAGCGCGCGGCCGCCGAGCTGGGTGAGCGCGCTGTCGCTGTTGTCGCCTTCACGGTCGGCCAGCAGGCGGGCGATGCCGAAGTCGAGCAGCCGCACCTGGCCGTCGGCAGTGACGAGGATGTTCGACGGCTTCAGATCGCGGTGGATGACGAGGCTGCCGTGCGCGAACTGCACCGCGTCGAGCACCTGCCGGAACAGCGCGATGCGCTGCGAGAGAGGCAATCGCTGGCGGTCGCACCAGGTGGTGATCGGCTGGCCGTCGACATACTCCATCGCTAGATAGGGCAGGCCGTCGGCGGCCACACCGGCGTCGTAGAAGCGCGCGATGTGCGGATGCTCCAGCCGCGCCAGGATGTCGCGCTCCTGCGCAAAGCGCAGCGCCAGATCGCGCCGCAGCCGCGACAGCTGCGGAATCTTCAGCGCCACCTCGCGCACGAAGGCGCCGTCGTCGCGCCGCGCCAGCCACACCTGCGCCATGCCGCCGGCGCCCAGTTCGCGCAGCAGCCGATACGGCCCCACCCGGTCGCTCACCGCCAGTGCGTGCGCGGCAGCCGCCGCCATCGGCGCGGTGAGATTCAGGTGCGGCCCCGTCGCCAGCACGTCGGCCGTCTCGCGGTCGGCATGAGCGGCGAGCAGTCGCTGCACCAGCGCGCTGACGGCGGGCTCGCGCCGGGCGAGGGCGTCCAGCCAGGCAGGGCGCGCGCCGGCGTCGAGGTCGAGCGCCTCGTCGAGCAGGCGCGACACGGTGGGCCACTGGTCGGCAGGGATCTTCATGCGGCTGCGTGACGTGATGACTCGGCGCCGCCGAACGGACGATCAGCGCTGCGCCGCCGGCGCGGCCGGCTTCTGCTGCGACATACGGATTCTTGCGGCACATCCGGCCACAGCGCCGGCAGCGCCTGCGGCAACACCGGCGGCGCCCGCACCAGCGGCCACAGCGACGGTGGCCGCAATCACTGGCGCAGCGATGCGAGCAGGAACATGCGCGCCTTGTCCCACTGGCGTCGCACGGTCCGTTCGGAGATGCCGAGCAGTTCGGCCACTTCGGGCTCGGTGTAACCGGCGAAATAGCGCATCTCGACCACCTGCGACAGTGTCGGATCGAGCGCCTCCAGGGCCAGCAGCGCGTCGTTGACGGCCATCAGCGTGAGGTCGCCGTCGATGGCGACCTCGCCGGCGATCTGCGTGTCCAGCTGCAACGGCTGCACGCCGCCGCCGCGGCGCTCGGCCAGATGCTCGCGCGCAAAGTCGATGATGATGTTGCGCATCGTCTTGGCCGCATAGGTGAAGAAGTGCTTGCGGTCGGTGATCGCCAGGCTTGCGCTGTCGACGAGACGCAAAAAGCTCTCGTGCACCAGCGCGGTGGTATCGAGGTGTGCCACGCCGCCCTGCACGCGCAGGCGCGCGTGCGCGATGCGCCGCAGGTCGGGGTACAGCGCGGTGAACACGCGGTCGATCGCGCCGCGCTCGCCTTGCGCGGCGAGCGCCAGCCATTGCGTCAGGGGTGCTTCGCCCGCGTTCATGCCGTACCGATCCAACGCGCACGCGCGCATTGCCGGCGCAGTCTAGGCGAGCAGCCTTCCAGGCGCTACGTGCGTACCTGCGCGATGAGGCCGCTTGCCCGGCCTACTTCTCGATGCGGAAGTTCAGGAACGGCCGCGGCGGCTCCCGGTCGGGCGGCACGAAGTCGGGTGCCGGTCGGCCCGCCACGCCCAGGTCGCGGATGTAGCGGTACATCGCGCGCAGGTCGTCGGGACGCGTGGCGTGCAGGCTCCACCAGGGCATCGGCGGGCGGGTCTTGACCGCCGTCGCATACGTGACCCATTGCGCCTCGCCGTAAGCGGCCGCCGTCATCCGCAGGTTGCTGGCGAAGGCGGTGCCGGCTGCGGTGCGAAAGCCGATCGGGTTGCCGAGCAGCCAATCGCTTTCCGGCACGTTGCCGGCCCGCTCGGTGTACGAGACCGTATGGCAGTTGTTGCAGTGGCCCAGCAACACCAGGTAACGGCCGTGCTCGATGTCGGCGGGCGACGCCAGCGACGCCGCTGCGCACGCCGACAGTGCAAGCAGGAGCAGCGGCGCGGCTGCGGCTGAGCGGCGAAGGGACGACATCAGGCGTTTCATCAACTTTCTCCCATGGCGGCGGACGATGCGCGCGCCTATGGCTGCCGCCGCAGCCAGTGCGTAAGTTCATGCGGGCGGCGAGCACGAAACGCGCCGCCTGCGGCGTATGCAGCCGGCCTGACCCGCGCAGGGCCGTGCTCAAGCGCATACGCTTACGCATACGAAATTGCGCGGCAGAGTCGGCCAACCGCTCGGCTGTTAGGCTGCCCGCCTTCGCCGAGATTGCTGCGCCCATGCCCGACGCCGACCACCTCGCCCCTGACCAGACGGTGTTGGTCAAGGCCGCCTGCCCGCACGACTGCCCCGACACCTGCGCGATGGAGGTGACGGTCGAGCAGCGCGGCGGCAAGCGCGTGGCGATCAAGGTGGCCGGGGCCGCCGACCATCCGCCCACCGCCGGCGTGCTGTGCACCAAGGTCAGCCGCTATTTGGAGCGCACCTACCACCCGGACCGCCTGCTGCATCCCATGAAGCGCGTGGGCCGCAAGGGCGAGGGCCGGTTCGAGCGCGTAAGTTGGGATAGCGCGCTCGACGACATTGCCGCGCGCCTGAAGCAGATCGCCGCGGTCGACCCGCAGCGCATCGTGCCGTACAGCTACGCCGGCACCATGGGGCTGGTGCAGGGCGAGAGCATGGCGCAGCGGTTCTTCCACAAGCTCGGTGCCAGTTTGCTCGACCGCACCATTTGCGCCACCGCCGGTGCGGAGGCGATGACCTACACGCTCGGCACGCGCACCGGCCCGCAGATGGAAAGCTTTGCCGACGCCCGGCTGATCATCTTCTGGGGCACCAACGCGATCACCAGCAACCTGCACCTGTGGACCCGCGCGCAGGAGGCCAAGCGGCGCGGCGCCAGGCTGATCGCGATCGACCCGTATCGCTCGCTCACCGCGGAGAAGTGCCACCAGCACATCGCGTTGCTGCCGGGTACCGACGGCGCGCTCGCCCTGGGCCTGATCCACGTGCTGGTGCGCGAGAACTGGCTCGATCACGACTACATCGCCCGCCACACCCTCGGCTTCGAGCCGCTCGCCGAGCGCGCCGCGCAGTTCGACCCGGCGCGCGTGGCGCAGCTGTGCGGCATCACGGCGGCCGAAGTGGAGCAACTCGCGCACGACTACTGGCACACGCGCCCAGCGGCGATCCGTCTGAACTACGGCATGCAGCGCGCCGCCGGCGGCGGCAACGCGGTGCGCGCGGTGTGCTGCCTGCCCGCGCTCGCCGGCCACTGGCGCGACGCGGCCGGCGGCGTGCTGCTGTCCACCAGCGGCATGTTCCCGGTGGACACCCAGGCGCTGTATCGCCCCGACCTGCTCGCCGGCCCGGATGGACGCAAACGTCAGCCGCGCACGATCAACATGAGCACCATCGGCCACGATCTGCTGCGTCCCGCGTCCTCGGAGCATCCACCGATAGACGCGCTGATCGTCTACAACAGCAACCCCGTCGCGGTGGCGCCGCAGTCGCGCGAGGTGGCGGCCGGCTTCGCACGCGAGGATCTGTTCACCGTGGTGCTGGAACACTTCCAGACCGACACCGCCGACTACGCCGACTACCTGCTGCCCGCCACCACGCAGCTGGAGCACGTGGACGTGGTCAAGCCCTACGGCCACCTGTACGTGATGGCGAACAACCCGGCGATCGACCCGGTGGGCGAGTCGCTGCCCAACACCGAGATCTTTCGCCGCCTGGCGCAGCGCATCGGGTTCACCGACGCGTGCTTTGCCGACAGCGACGATGCGATTGCTTCGCAGGCGATCAAGCGCAGCGGCGTCACCGCGCACTACGACTGGGAGGTGGCGCGGCGCGCGGGCTGGCAGCGCATCGACGTGCCCACCACCTACGCGCCGTTCGCCGACGGCGGCTTTCCCACCCCCAGCGGCAAGTGCGAGTTCTATTCGCAGCAGCTGGCCGACCTCGGCGTCGATCCGCTGCCCGCCTACGTGCCGCCCAACGAGGGGCCGGTGAGCAATCCGCAGCTCGCCGCGCGCTACCCGCTGGCGATGATCTCGCCGCCGGCGCGCAACTTTCTGAACTCCACCTTCGTCAATGTGCGAAGCCTGCGCGACACCGAAGGCGAGCCGCATCTCGAGATCCACCCGCGCGACGCCGCCGCACGCGGCATTGCCGACGGCAGCGCCGTGCGCGTGTTCAACGACCGCGGCACCCTCACGCTGCGCGCGCGCGTGACCGATCGCGCCCGCCCCGGCGTGGTGGTGGGGTTGTCGATCTGGTGGAAGAAGTTGGCGCATGACCGCAAGAACGCCAACGAGCTGACCGGCCAGGCGCTCACCGACATCGGCCGCGCCGCCACCTTCTACGACTGCCTGGTGCAGGTGGAGGCGGGCGCGACGACGAGCGCGGGCGGCTGACGGGCGCCATCGTGTCAGCAAGGATTCGACAATGAACGCCCGCAAGCTGCTCACCGGCATCGCCATCACCGCGGCGGTGGTGCTGTTGGTCGGCGTCGTGCTCGCCGGTGTCGTCGCCTGGACCGGCTACCGCTTCGTCGCCGATCGCGTGCCGCAGATCTCCGGCCAGCCGCAGACGCGCGCCTTTGCCGAGCAGGTGGTCGTCATGCCCACCTCCGGTGGCCAGCTGGAGGTGGCCAGCGTGAAGGCGACCGAGGTGTTCGAGCGCAAGGACCCCAGGTTCCTCGACCCCAAGGTGTTCGACAAGATCGATCTGGGCACCACCGTGTCGCGCATCCGCGTGGACGTTGCCTATCGCTTCCACATCAAGCTGGAGAAGGCGTGGAAGCTCGAGATCCGCGACAAGACCTGCATCGTGCGCGCCGCCGCGGTCGAGCCCACGCTTCCGGTGGCATTCGACACGGCCACCCTGGAAAAGGACACGCGCAGCGGCTGGGCGCGCTTCAACAAGGCCGAGAACCTGGACGCGCTGGAGCGCTCGCTCACGCAACAGCTCGCCGAGCGCGCGCCCAAGTACCAGTCGGTCGCCGCCGACACCGGCCGCGCGGTGGTGGCCCGCTTCGTCACCGACTGGCTGCTGAAGGAGCAGCGCTGGGGCAGCGGGCCGGACTACCAGGTGATCGTGGTGTATCCGGGCGAGCAGGTGCCGAGCGCGCCGACCGATGCTCACCGGATCGCGAACTAGGGTAAGCCGGGTGATATCGCGTGGCGCGGCGGCATCGCTTGCGTGAGATGCTCGCGCCAAAGCGTCGCGCGCACCGCCCCATGCGACCGCGCCGCGCACGGCGCCCGCCCTCTGCGCCAAGCCAGCCATCACACGACTCGGGAGCCAGCGTTGAATCTATGGATCGTTCTGTTTCTCGGCGTGGGCGCGGTGTTCGGCTTGGCCACCTACTCCAACCGGCACCTTTTCAGCGAGGGACCGACGCAGCGCACCAGCGATTCAGGCAGCGCGCTGAACGGGCGCCTGCTGTGGGTGCTGATCAGCACCTGCCTGTGGCCGATCCTGGCGCTGACGGGGTTGTATTCGTTGTGGCGGCGGCGCAAGCGTGGAACGCAGTGACGCGGCGAGGCAGTTACGGCGAGTCCGAGCTGACGTAGAGCAGCACGCAGTCAAGCTGCTTCATGCAACGGAGCCATCAAGTCCCGCAGATCGCTGCTTGCTTTTCTAGATTCGACGGGCGGCTTGGATCAGGCGATCCGGCGTCCGCAGATCGATGAGGTCGTCGAGTCGCGCGCCCCGATCGCTCCGTCGCGCTTGAACAGGCTGTCGATCATCACTTCCCAATCGGCCGATACCGCGGCATTCATGCGGATTTTGAATGGCCATGCTCCGTACGCGGCCACGTTGAGAGGCTTACCCTGAGTGGCGCATAGGGAATGTTGCGTGGTCGCAGCGCGTAGAGATTCAGCAACTACTGCAGCGGCGCGATGAGCATCGACCAAAGATGCTCAGCCGCGCCCTCCTGGCTCAGCCCCTTCGCGGAGTCGCGTCCTCTGAACGCGCCCATCTGTGCTCGCCAGAGAAGGCTGTGCTTGTCGGTCTGGATGTCGAGAATCTCGTTGTAACTGTTGTCCGAACTGTTCTCGTTGCCGGAGTAGGCGATGCCGTTGGAAGACATCATTCCACCCAACCTGACGTAGCAACCGGCGATCCGTTGACCGTTCTTGAACACGACAGCCGCAAACGCCACTGCCGTCTTGTCACGCAACTTTCCCGAGTAGCCGGGGTTGCGGCGCTGCAGCTCTTCGAGGGACCCGCGAAAGTACTCCTTCACGTAGGCGAATGTCTGCTCCGCGAACTCGTGCTTCGCCTCATCGCTGAACTCGCTTGGGAGTGCGAGATTGCTGGAACGCGAAGCTACTGGGCGATCGAAGCGGACGACTGATTGCATGCCAGGCGATCGCGCTGCTGCAGGCTTGCCAGCCGGAGCTGAACCGCCGTCGGGCACCTTGTGGGCAGCCAAGAGCTTGCGCAATCCCTGAACCACGTCCAGGAATGCATCGTCTGGAGACGCCCACTTTGCAATCTCTCGGCCACCCGATGGCAATGCGTTGAGGTGTTTGAAAGGCGAGTGATGCCAGTCGCAAGCCCGCAGGATGACAGGAACGACGACGGCCTCGCCCGCACCATGCCGCTCCATCGCCCTGCGCATCTCGATGCCAAAGCAGTAATCCGAGGCAAGGAAGTCCGCGCTGACCAGGAGCAGGATGATCTGTGCCGCCTCAAGCGCTTGCGTGATGTCCTTGTCGAACTCCGAGCCGGGCAAAATTCGATGGTCGCTCCATAGCTCGATGGCGCCCTCACGCCGCAACAAGGCAAGATGCTTGTCGAGCTCAGCGCGCAGAGCATCGTCTTTGTGGCTGTAGGAGATAAAAATTCGCGCCACGGGTTGTTCTCATCTTTGGGGTGCGGACCGGGTCGCACAAGTTGTTGACAGGGAGGCAAGTGCACTCATGGTAACCAACCACAAGCTCTCACCTTCCCTCGAAATGTCGCATCCGGAATTGCACCGGCGCCTGACGGACTTCGTTGAGGACTACTCGCTCGGCGACAAGCCCGCTTTGATATGGCAGTGGCGGCCCTGCGATCTCGTGGAGGTCGACGTGTCAGCGCCCGGCGTGCACGACCTGATTAGCCGCGGTGCCGTATCCAGTCGCATGCAGTCATGGTGGTACGGGTTTCGGTCCAGCTACGGCGTCGTACCCGTCTTCTCGGGACTCAGCTCTACTGACCCAAGAAACGCGGCTGGTTGGGCCGCGGAGATCCACACCGACGGCCACTTGATCGCCGGGCTTTGGAGGTTCCCTGATGTGTCGACCAACGGAACTCCTGCAGCTTGTGTCTCCGACTTTCACCTTGACGCCTTCCGCGACTTCGCGGAGCTGTCTGAGACGGCAGCCGCGGTCATCAAGTCCACTGGCCCGTCTTGCATGACGGCGACCCTACTTGCCGCCACCAGTCTTCAGTTCGTCCGCAGTGGCAATCACTGGCGAGGCCAGGCGCAGCGGGCTACGCGGGAAACGATGCAATGGCGAGTACGGACGGGTCCGAACTCTCAGGTGCGTGCCATCGGAGATGCCATGGCCGCGGACTACAAACGGGCATTCGCCTTCTAACCTGCCGCGGGCGCACCCAACTGATTTGTGTCGGTCTCGATCGGCCGCACGGCCGCCTCGAGGACATGCATCAAGATCTCGACGGCATGCTGCTCCATTTCGATAAGGTCTCCATCCTCGCCAAGCTCGAATGAGGTTCGGCCCTGCGCGTCGAACGTGAATGAGGCGATCGTCGGGTCGACGATACCGAACTTTGGCAACGCCCTGGTGCAAATCACTTGACCCGTAGCGACGCCATGCTCAGGGAGCACCAGAAGCAACCGCAGAACAACCTTAGTTGTGCCGAACGACGCGATCACGCAGCGCGAGTCGTCGCCTGACTCCACCGTCACCGCTCGCAGCGGACATTGCGGAGTGGCAAACCATTCGAGTTCCGCTCTGAAGGCCGCAAATCGCTGCTCGATCCTCTCGAACCTGCGCGCGGCTTGGATCAATCGGTCCAGTGTCCTGGGGTCAAGTCGCATGTCAGTCCTTCCTATGATTCGTCTGCCGCTGCACGCGTCCACACGCGCTTGAGCAGGCTTAGCGCACGCAGGTTACTGAGCGGCACGCTACCCCTCCGCGCCGCTCTCGGCCTTGCGCGCGGACTGTTGGTCCTGCACGGCTCGAAGGCCACGCTCGAACAAGGCATCGGCATCAGGGAACCGAATAAGTTCGTTCTGCACCTCGGCGAGATCCTCTCTCGTGACGACGAGCACTCCAAGGTCGGCTGCAGGCCCAGCGTCGGCTTCGACTTGATCCCGCGTCATCGCCGTAACGATGACCGGCAACACGCGCAGATGCTTCATGTTGGAGGCTGCCAGTGAATCGCGCACGTTGACCGTACGAGCGGTGAGCTTGGACAGCTTGCTCTCGGTGCGTAACAGGCCCAGCGTGCACTCGACGACCAAGAAGTCCCCGCGCGGCGTGGTCGCGATGAGATCGAACGTCTCCCGCGTCTTGGGGTGCGTGCCGAACGAGGCGACGGAGAAACCCAGCGCCCACAGCAGCCACGCGATTGCCGCCTCGAAGTCGTCAGCCGCTTTGCCTTTTGGCGGAACCTCGGGGTGCAGGTAGGCCTGCATCACTGAGTTTGAGGGATCAACCAACGACTAGCAGGCTCTCTTGACCGGACGCAGGCAAAACTCGGCTTTCGTGTCGTCCATCAAGGCCGTGTCGTACGACGCGGCGCGATCCAAAGCACGGAACTGGATTGGAGTGATCGCGACCTTGCCGTGGTCGGCACAGGGAACATCGAGGTTCCTGCAGGCGCCGTGGTCCAGTGCATCGCTTCATACGCCGGCGAGGCTCACCATGTTCAATGGCGCGCCGATCCAGCGACCTTCCTGAATCCCCGTGCCGCCATCCTGCCAAATGCCAACGCTCGCCCGGTTGCCGGTGACGGCAGACTCAGCAAGCACTTGAATTGCCGTCCGCGCAACAACCTCCAGCAACGCGCGGTCACCGCGCAGTGTTCCCAAGCCGTAGTCAACGGCCAGTTCCTGCACAGAGTCGTAAGGGGCGTCCGCTGCCTTCAGCAGCCAGTCCGACTCCGGTTGCGGCAGTACATCGGCAAAGTGCCCTCCACCGATGGACAGCACTGCCAGGCGATTGCCTTCGCTCAGGCCCTCCGGGTGCAGCAGTGTTGGAGGCGCGACGTAGACGCCAACTTGCTCGGTGCATGGCAGCTTGATGCGCCCTATGCCGGCTGAGTGGAAGCCGGCGGCCGATGAGAGCGCGAGCGCGACGCCCTGAACATCCGTCTCTTGCTGATTCAGCATGAGCTGATGAGCTTCCACGCGACCAGCGCGAAATGGCGCCTTGCAGGCAGCGTCGCCGCCGACATCAAGAACAATCCGAGCAGATACCAGTTCCAGGGCTTCGCCCGTACGTACGCCCAATACATGCAGCCGTGCCACTTTGTAAGCTGCGCGCCAACAGGCGATGGCCTCGAAGTAGGAGCTGAGCTGTTGCTGCGAGTGCTCGTTCATCAATTCGTTCCGAATGCTCCGCCGAGCAGCGATCCGAATAATGCAGCGGCTGCTACCCCAGCGGATTCATGCTGGCTTGCGATGCTTGCGAATCGGTCGAGGCGTTCAATGAAGCGCTCCTGCAAAGCTTGCGGAGGAATTGGTACGGGCAGCGACCCGAGGCCGTCGATGTTTAGATTGAACTGTCCCGCCGAAGTCTTCGCCCGCTCGCGCAGGAGTTGCCTGCCTCGGTGGCTGGTCAGGTAAGCCTGCAAGTACTCAGGCATTACGCGCGAACCTGCAAGCCTGGCCCTGATTAGGTACGACGCATAGACGCACTCCGCCCCATCAAAACCCGCGGCGCTCAGGACCCGACTGTCGTACACCGAACACCGGCCGACGAAGTCAGGGTTGCCATTCGTCCGCACGAACAACAGGTCTCCGTCCGCGAGCCGCAGGCGCTTTTGCTCCAACTGAGGTAGCGCCACGAACTTCACCTCCGCCAGATCTATTGCGCCGTCGACAACGTTCGGGATCCGGAGCACCGGCGCTCCTAGGGGCCCGGACTTCTGTGAAGTTCCATATCGAAACTCACCGACAAGCTTTCCCATCGACACGACAGGCCAGCCCTTCGGATTCGCCGTCGGGTCGCCGAACACGTCGACGAAGATCGCCGGGATCAACTCGGCGGCCTTCTGCTGGGCTTCGCGGCGCAGGCGGACGATGCCTTCGGCGCGGGCGAGCAGGTCGACGATGCGGAGCTGCTCTTCGAGTGGTGGAACAGGGACCAAAGTTTCCTGGAGGAACGAGGTTGGCACGCGCTGCTGCCCAGCGGTGCCCGTGAAGTTGCGCTTGGCCTCCCGCCGAAATGGCTCACGGCGCACGAAGTAGTAAATCCACTCGGGCAGCACAGACCCCCGCGCTCTGAGCACGTGGAACTCTGTCGACCCGAACCCTCGGCCACCGGCGAGGCCATTGGCGAGTGCAGCTTTGCCGTTCTCCATGCACGGCGTGATCTTCGCGAAGAGCACGTCACCATCGGAGAAGGCCGTGTAGCCCTTCTTCACTTCGTCGTAGCGACGAAGCGTGGCCGACTCAATGGTTCCCGAGACCTCGCTGACTGCGGCCATCGGAACGAAACTGACTTCGCTGTCGTCTTTGAGACCGTGGTCACGCGGCAGGCGTGGATTGATCTCGCAGATGTCACCCAACCTGGCCATTTGCACCGTCATGCTTCGCGTTCAGCCAGCGCTACGCGCAGCGCCTCGACCGCGGAGGCGATCTCCGCTTCGATTGCCACCAGTTCATCCAGCAGCTCTCGTGGATCACGGTGCTCGACCTGCGTCTGGCTCATGGGCCGATACCGCCCCGCGGACAGGTCGAAGTCATTCGCCCGCAGCGCCGCCGCATCGGCAAACCACCACTTCTCGCTCCACTCGGCCGCAGCATCGCGCGCCGCCCACTTGGCCCATGCCGACTCGCGCAGCACATAGGCCTGCACCAGCACGGGAAGATCGTCGGTCTCGATCGGAGTGTCGTGGTTGGCGTCGAGCTTGTAGCCATCGTCGTCGGCGTGCAGGAACAGCACGCGCTCGGTGCTGCCGCCCTTGCGGAAGAACAGCACCGAGGTCTTCACCCCGCTGTAGGGCTGGAACACGCCACCCGGCAGGCTGAGCACGGCCTCGACGCGGTTGTTCTCGATCAACTGCCGGCGCAGCTCCTTGTGCGCGCTGGTGGAGCCGAACAGCACGCCCTCGGGCACGATCACGCCGCAGCGCCCGCCCGGCCGCAGGCTGTCCATCATGTACTTCAGGAACAGCAGCTCGGTCGCTGTGGTCGTGCCGATCTTCACGTCTTCGACAATGCGGTCGCGGTCCACGCGGCCCGAGAACGGCGGGTTGGCCAGGATGACGTGAAAGCCGTCCGCCGGCAGGCCCAGCTCGGCCTTGCGCTCTGCGTCCTGCGTGGTCGTGAGCACATTGCGTAACTGGATGCGGACGTCGGGCAGGCCGCGCAGCGTGAGGTTCATCGTGGCCAGCCGCACCATCTTCGGATCAACGTCGTTGCCGAAGAAGGTGGCGCTGTTCAGCGCGCTGACCTGCGCCGCCGAGAGCTTGTCGCCCAGGCCGCGCCGCTGCGGCTTGCCGTCCAGCTCGGCGGTGGTGATGGCACTGGGCGACGAGTTGGCCAGGCGCATGTGGTTGTAGGCCGCTACCAGAAAGCCCGCGGTGCCGGCGGCCGGGTCGTAGATGGTCTCGCCGACCTTGGGGTCAAGCATCTCGACGATGGTGCGGATCACATGGCGTGGCGTGCGGAACTGGCCCAGCTCGCCGGCCTGCTTGATCTGCCGAAGCACATGCTCGAACAGGTCGCCCTTGGTGTCGGCGTCGGCCTGGTCCAGCCGCAGGCCGTCGACGAGGTTGATCACCTGGGTCAGCACGGTGGGCTCGTCGATGGAAAGCCGCGCGCCGGCCATGAAGTTGGTTGCGCCGCCTTGGCCCAGCTCGGCAAAGAAGGCGAAAACCTCGTCGCGGACGAATCGCACCAGCGATTCGCCCGACAGGCCCTTGGCCCAGATCGACCAGCGAAAGCGATCGCGCGGGATGGTCGATGCGGTGCTCAGTACGCCGGCACTGCCGCCGCTCGCGTCCTGTGCAGCCAGACCGGCGGCAGCGTTGAGCGGGTTCTTAAGTGCCCAGGTGCCGTCGAACAGGCTGGTGTACGGCTTCTTGAGGAATCGGGCGCGGGCGCGGTTCTCGGCGTCGATGCCTTCGACGAGGTAGAAGAAGAACAGGAACGACAACTGCTCGGCGTTGCTCACCGGGTCGGGGTAGCCGCCGCCGAAGAGGTAGTCGCGAATCTGGTCGATCGACCGACGCATGTCGGGGGTCAGGGGCATGGGTCAGTAGCTCGATCTATGTTGATTGCGCGTGGAGCGCGGGAGTCAATGCGCCGCCGGCGGAGGTGCGTCGGCCGGGCGCTTTTCGTGGCTTGCTTGATCACCCGCCCCGGCAAACATGTGCGCGTTCAAACTGGAGATCACCTCGGCCAGCCGTTCCGGGCTACCGAAAACCCGCAGCGCCTGCGCCACGCCGCCGAGTTGCGAGAAGGGATGGAAGGCAAACTGGTCGAGCGAGAACTCGGCGTCGGCCCCGACGTAGTGGTCCGCATTCGCGCGCAGCTGGTGGCCGATCATCCGCAGCCAGGACGCTTCACCGGCGCCAAGATCCGTGCGCTGCAGCAGCCAGGCCTCGAATCGCATACCCAGTTCGGCGGCGCGCTGCTCCGAAGCTTCGGGAAACACCATGTTGCCGTTCTCGTCGACGGTGACCCATTCGCGAGTCGTGGGGTCGATGTGGTCGTCGATGTCCAGCGCCAGCAGGCGCCGAGGTTCGTACTTCTTACGCTTCACTGAATCGCGCATGACACCGCCGTCGGCGAAGTCGTCATCGTCGCCGTGGTAGTCCGCCACGCCGACGAAGTCGAACATCGTGAACGTGGGCTTGTTGCGTGCCTTGCGTGTGCCGCGGCCGCGCATCTGCTGATACAGGATGGCTGATCGAGTAAAGCGCGCGAAGACGAGGCTGACCACCTCGGGGCAGTCGAAGCCGGTGTCGAGCATGTTCACTGACACCAGGATCTGCGGGAACGGCTCCTTCTTGAAGCGGCGGATCTTGCTCATGCCGTCGACCGTGTCGTCGGCGCCCTGGCCACTCACCACGTAATCGGCAAAGCGCACGTCGGGCGAAGGCTTGAGGTGCGCGAACTCTGTGTCGAAGAGCCGCGCCAGCGTCTCGGCGTGCTTCTTTGTCACGGCGAAGACGATCGCCTTGCCCAGCAGCGGCTTGCGCAGCACGCCCTTGGCGTCGACATAGCCGTGGTCGAGTACCTGGCGGTACTCGCGCACGATGGCGCGGTTGCGTTCAGGGATCGTGAAGCGGCGCTCCAGCGCGGAAGGGTCGACGGTGATCGTTTCCTTGTCGCCGAACAGCTTCTCAAGCTCGGCGCGGGTTTCGGCGTCGATGGCAGACCAGTCGAGCTCGGCCTTCTTGACCTCGAAGCCACCTTCAGCGGCGGTCTTGACCGTCTGGGCCTTGTAGATCTGGTACGGGACGAGGTAGCCATCGCGGATGGCTGTCTTGAGCTTGTACGAGAACGTGGGTGCGTCGACCTCGAAGAAGCGCAACGTGTCGCGCACGAACGCCTTGTCCTCGTCGTCGCCGCCAGCATCGGGGTCGGCCACGCACGGCGTCGCCGTCAGGCCGACCTGCACGCCGTCGAAGTGCCGCAGCACGCCGCTCCACTGGCCATAGATGCTGCGGTGGCACTCGTCGCTGATGACCAGGTCGAAGTAGCCGCTGGAGTACTCGGCGTACAGGTTCACCATGCTCTGCAGCGTGGTGATGGTGATGCGCTTCTCGTCCTGGAAGCGCCGGCCGGCGCGCAGCACATAGGCCGGGTAGTCCGGCAGGTGTTCGGCGAAGGCGTCTTCGGTTTGCTTGGCCAGCGGGATGCGATCGACCAGGAACAGCACGCGGGTGATCGCGTTGGCCTCGAACAGACGCTTGATGAACGCGGCGGCCGTACGCGTCTTGCCCGTGCCGGTGGCCATCTCGACCAACAGCTTGCGCCGGCCCAGGCCGATCTCGCGACACAGGGTGTCGATGCACTCGATCTGATAGTCACGCTCGACGATGCGCCGGTCGATGTCCACACTTGCGGGGTCGCGGCGCACGGACAGCGTGGCAATGCGGCGCTCCAGGTCGTCCTGCTTGAAGATCGTCTTCACCGGCCGCGGATACGCCTCGCGCTGCCACTCCCAGAACAGCACCTCGTTGCCGTTACACAAGAAGGCGTATGGCACACCAAGTTGCTGGGCGTAGGCCTTTGCCTGTGCCGCCGCGTCGCCTGGGCTTACGGAATAGCGCTTGGCTTCGATCACGGCCAGCGAGCGGCCGTGGCGATCGCACAGCACGTAGTCGGCGCGCGTGCCGTCGGGCAGTTGGACCTCGAAGCGGACGGCATGGGTGTCGAGCGTGTCCCAGCCCTGCGCCGCGAGCAGCGCATCGATCTTCACGCGGGCGAAGGCTTCGTTGGTCATGCAGAGCCCTTGCGAATTCCGGTTCGGCCCATGGTGGGCGCGAGGACTGGACCGGAGGCCGTCAGTTCGATTGCATAGCGCGGCCGAAATGCTTGGCGCGTGACAGTGGCCGAGCGGATCCGGTCGACCCGGTAGCTGCGCGACTCACCGGTGTCGGACCTCACGGCGAACAGCAACAGGTCGCCCGCACTGGTACGGCGGACCGAATACGGCTCGATCGTGGGTGCCGTGCGTTGGCCGTCTTGCTTGGTGTACGCGAGTTGCACGCAAAGGTGGTTGGCTGCCGCGAAGCGGATGCTCTCGAGTGACCCGGCGGCGGCGCCCCAGGCCTGCACCATCGGCGGCAAGCGCCAGGCGTCATCCAGTTGAGTGCGGCCGATGCCGATTGTCGGCACAGGGGGCAGGGCTGACGCTGCGCTGCGCTCATCGAGCCAGTCAAAGACAGCGGGCAGTTCCTGCCAGAACTCGATGAACGGTGGGCAGGTGGGCAGCTGATGCCCGAGCATCTGTTCCCACTCCACCTCGATAGCGGTTCGCTCAGGGCGATCTGTCAGTGCGGCGTAGGTTGGAACGGAAATGCCCTTGAATGCGCACTTCTGCGCCAACGTGCTGCGGACAACGGCGCGGTTCGGTTGCAGGTCTTGGCGGCGATACAGATGCACCACGTCGTACAAGTCCCGCGGCCGCTGGCGTTCTGCGAGAGCCCGCATCTTCTCGGCAAAGACTTCCTCGAACGAGTAGCTCAGGACTTGAATGCCTGCTGCCGGCAGGTCGGAGTAGGGGTGATGGACCGGCCGCTGGACCGGCGTCAGGACCAGCACTTCGTCGGCAGCGAGGTCGAGCTTGATGCGGGGGGGATCACCGGCGCGGCCAAGGGGGCCGCGGTAGCCGACACGGCCTTGTGCCGCCTGCTGGCCGCGCGGGTTGGTGAACACTTCGAACTTGCGTGCCTCGGGCGGCAGCTGCAGGCCACATGCGTCGTAGACCCAATCGCCGATCTCGTCAAAAGCATCGGCCAAGAAGGCCTGTTCCAAGTGCGCGGCGTCTTGCAGCGTGAAGTCGAGGTCCTCCGAGAAGCGGTAAGTCTCGAAGTAGCACTTCTTCAAGCAGGTGCCGCCTTTGAATACCCAGCTCGGGCCGATCTCGGGATGCGCGGCGATGCCAGCCAGGAACCAGCCGAGCGCATAGTCTTTCTCGACAACATGCGCCTGCAGCTGCAACTCGCTGGCCAGGGCCATGATCTCCTGCTTGGGAATCACGGCTTCATCTCGCGAGTGTCAACCGCTGGTACCCAGACCCGCCACGCAGTTGCCAAGCGATCTGCAGGCAATGCGGGGTCGAGCTTGGCGTACCCCGCAGACAGATGCTGTCGGCACAACGCAATCAATGCGGCTTGGGCTGGGTGATCTCGCTCCAGCAAGAAACCCAGCCGCTTGAAGACCGAACCGATGCCGAGCTTGACGGCATAGGTACCCAGCTTGGCTGCCTCCTTGGACTGATCGCGCAGGAGGGTGCCCAACATCTCGGCCAGGTGCCGGATGCCGCCCGCAAGGGCGGGGGCGGCCAACATGTCGATCAGGGTGCGCGCAGGGTCCGACACCTGAACTCGGGTGCCGCCGCGCCACACCGCTTTCAGGCCAACGAAGTTTGTTGCTGGCACCGTGTGAAGTTCAAAGCGTGCCTTGCGCAGCATGGGCTTGCGGTTGCGCGGACGCGTGGCGGTCATCACGCAAAGCGAGCGGAAGATCTGTTCGGTGAGTCCCCAGTGCTCCGCAGCGGACCAGCCGCCGACGTAACACGGCGCATACATTGCGGTGGCGACTGACCAGGGATCGTCAAGTGCGATGTCGGTGGATGCCGACTCGATGGGCACCTGGACGTAGGTGCCGCGCCTGACGCGTGCGAGCCACCCAGCGCGAGACCACGCGGCCAACTTGCGCGCGGCCGCTGTGTGTGTCGTCCCGAGAGCGCGGGCTGCGGCGTCGGCCGTGAGCACGGATGGGCTGTCACGCAGCAATCGACTGAGCTGTTCGCGGGATGTGGCGCTTAGGCCGGCCGGTTTCATGCGCTACATCTTAAGCGCTGAAAGGTCAGGATGGCTGCTCTTTCTGCGCTCGAAAAGTAGTTCGAGCGGCGCTAAGTGAGCGCGACCCAAAGATGGCGTGCCGCGGCTCGCCAGCAGCTCACCCTGAAGATTCACGCTCGCCCCTTGGCCGTTCTTTCCCCCGCTTTCCGTGTTCGTAGTCAGGGGCGGCGTCTGCCGCGCCCGACCTCGATACGGAGACAGGCATGGACAAGGCACCGGACTCGCATGCGCGCCGCGCGCGGATTACCGCGCTCGCGGTGGCGTTCGCATTCACGTTGGCGGCCTGCGGTGGCGGCGGAGGTGGCGGCAGCACGCCGGCCGCGCCGCCCCCGGCACCGCCGCCCGAAACGCTGTACGTACCCGCCAATGCCTGGCGCGGCGGCGTGCCGGCGGATGCGGAGGCGATCAGCGCCGATGAGTTCCGTCGTCGCCAGGCGGCCGGTGAACTGCAGTTGATCACGCCCGATGCGCAGCAGACCCAGCGCGGCACGCGGGCGCAGCAGGTGGCGGCAGACCGCGCCTTCCTCGAAGCGCAGACCGACCTGAGCGCGGAAGTCACTGCGCTGCTGGCGCAGGCGCGCGCCGCCAACGATCTCGAAGGCGAGCCGGTGGCGACGCTGTCCAACGGGCAGAAGGTCGGGCTGATCGACCTGGGCAGCCGCATCGAGAAGGCGGCGGCCGACTACCGGCTGGCGCGCGATTCGGTCAACGCGCTGGCCTCGTACGAACTGTCGTACGGCCTGCTCGGCGATGCGCTGAAGGCGCAGGTGCCGGCACCTGCCACGTTGCGCGGCGCCACGCTGGCGCAGCTTCGGCAGGCCACCGCGCAGATGGACGCGGTGCTCGCCACGCAGGTGAACCTGGACAACGCGCGGCTCGACCCCGATGCGCCGGTCACCTCGCCGGTGCGGCCGCTCAATGCCGGCAACGGTGTCGACAACGGCGGCGCCTGCTCGCCGACCGGCTTCGTCAGGCGCTACTGGTTTCCGCTGCGCGGCTTCGTCTCGCCGGTGAAAGACCAGGGCGAGCGCGGCACCTGCTGGGCATTCGCGGCGATCGCCGCGGTGGAAAGCCGCGAGCGGGTGCAGCTCAACAACCCCGCGGACCTGTCCGAGCAGTTTCTCGTCAACAAGGTCAAGCGCGAGTGGTACGAGAACGACTTTGTCGACGGCGGCTCGTCGGCCAACGCGCTCAACGCTGCGGTCGATCGCAACCAGGCGCTGCTGTCGGAAGGGGGCTGGACCTACAACCGATCGCTCGGCCGGCCGGATAACGCCTTCAACGGCGGTGTCGCCGGCACCGCGGCCTCGTATGCCGGTGCCTGCAACGGCTACACCGGCTTCTGCTCGGAAACGGCGCACCAGAGCCGCCGCTCGTGCACCACCGTGCTCGGCTTCGACTTCTGCGGCTACAACAAGGTGGCGTTCAACGGCCCGGGCGTGGCCGCCAGCCGCGTGCGGCAGATCTGGAACAGCGGGCAGGCGTTCAATCTCAACCAGTACCGCGCGCTGCTGGCCAGCGGCGTGTCGATCATCGCCTCGTTCCCGGTGTACGAAGGGATCATGGCGGCGCCGGCCACCGGCATCGTGTCCGACTACAGCATGACGATGCGCAATGCCGCCGGCAACCTCGTCAACGGCAGCTACGGCGGCCACCTGGTGCAGATCGTGGGCTTTCTCAGCAACGAGGAACTGTCGTTTCCCGGCTCGCCGGTGAACGTCGGTGGCGGCGGCTACTTCATCGTGCGCAACTCGTGGGGCTGCGCCGCCGATGGCGGCTACTACTACGTGCCGGCGGATTACGTCAGCACGCGCTTCTCGACGCTGGAGATCCTCGACTTCGACGCCACCCGCTCTGCGCGCTGGAACGCCGAGCAAGTGACGCCGGGCGGCACCTCCGGCCTGGCGATCGATCCGCAGGGCACCGCGGTGGTCGATCTGCGCGTGATCGGCGACCTCGCCGGCCGCTTTGCCATCACGCATCCGGTCGCCAATTACGTGCGCCTGACGGTGACCTCGAACCGCGACGGCCTGCTGTTCGACGGTCAGTGGCTGGTCAACCCGCCGGTCGGTGGCAGCCTGTTCGGCAACAACCTGCGCGTGAACCTGCAGACCGAGGGCCTGCGCACGCTGACGCTGACCGCGCGCTACGGCAGCCAGGTGGTGACCGCGACGAAAGACGTGATCGTGCTGAACTCCGCGCCCACGGTGCGCTTCGAGACCAGCGGCACGCCCAGGCAGGGCGAGAACTTCGTCGTCAACGCCGTGGTGTCCGATGCCAACGAGAGTGATCTCACCGGCCTGTGCAACGCCATGACCTGGACCGTGACGGCGCCCGACACGATCGTCTCCGGCGCCGGCTGCACGCGCACGATCCGCTTCGGCGCGCAGGGCGACCGCGAAGTGCGCGCCAGCACGCAGGACCGCGAAGGCCGCGCCGGCAGCGGCGTGCTCTCTGTGTTCGTGCAACCGCCGCCGGACAATCCGTATCCGCGCATCAGCAGCGCCGGCGTCTACTCGCGCGACTCGCTGTTCATCAGTGGCAACTTCGCCGGTTGCACCGACAACCTGGTAGCGAGCAACGCGGTGATCGACCTGCGCCAGATCGGCTGCAAGTTCGGCATCTTCGGCCCGGATCTGTCGCGCTACCTCGGCAAGGTGGTGGTCGAGAACCCGGCCAACGAGGCACTGACCTACGACTGGACGTACTCGACCTACTTCCCTACTGCGGTCACGCCATCGCGCACGCTGACCACGCGCGGCGGCGCCAGCTTCGATCTGCTGCCATTCGTGTTCGGCGCGCTCAACGAGCCGTACCGCTGCACGGTGGACGTGCGCGTCAACGCACCGGAGGCGTCGCGTACCAAGACGCAACGGGTGTGGAGCGGGCGCTGCATCAATATCGAGGATGCGCCGCGCTGAGGCCGCGACAGACGCGCGGCCGGCCACCGCCGGCCGCGTCGGGACGTACCTTGGCTCCGCGCTTGTGCGGGGCCTTTTCGTTTTGGTGGCCGCGTCAATCGTGGAGATCACTGGCGCGACCTTCCTACGAACTTCCCGGAAGTGCCGAATCACACGCAATCGACGACGCTTGGTGTCGGCGCACCGCAAACCACGAGCGCAGGACAGGCGCTGGGCGATCGCGACACCAAGGCAGTCTGACAATGGCGGCAACGACCGACGACACCCTGAGCCGGCGCATCGCGCCGTGGGCGGTGGCACTTGCCTGCGCGATGCTGGCGGTCGTGCTGCGGCCGTGGATCTCGGTGTACATCGGCGCACAGGCGGCGTACTACCTGGCGGTGCCGGCGGTGGCGCTGAGCGCCGCCTACGGCGGCTGGTGGCCGGGCTTGGCCACCGCGGCGCTGTGCATCGCCGGCGTGGGCGCGAGCATCGAACTGGGGCTGATGCCGGGCACGTATTTCAACCAACGCACCGTCGCCTTCGCGATCGTCGCACTGGCGATCTGCGGGTTTGTCGAGAGGCTGCATCGCGCGCGGCGACAGGCGCGTGCGCACGCCGAGCGCAGCGACAAGTTGGTTGCCGAGCTGCGCAGCTCGCGCGAACACCTGCAGCTGCACGTCGACAACAGCGAGCAGCTGGTGTGGCTCAAGGACGGGCAGGGCCGCTATGTGTTCGCCAATCGCGCCGCCGGCGCGGCTGCCCGGGTCGACTGCGCCGACATGATCGGCAAGACCGACCACGACATGCTGCCGCCGGGGCGCGCCACCGCGGCAGCCGTGGCGGAACAGGAAGTCAGGCGCACGCGGGCATCGGTCACGCAGGACAGCATGCGGATCGGTGACCGCGTGTTTCGCGTGGTGCGCTTTCCGGTGGCGCTGCCGGACGGGCAGGTGGGCATCGGCGCCACCGGGCTCGACATCACCGAGCTGACCGCCAGCCAGGCGCGCCTGAGTCAGTCGCTGGCCGCGGCTCAGGAGCGCGAGCGCGCCTATCGACAGGCAATGGACACGGTCGACATCCTGCTGTCGCAGACGCCGCTGGCGGTGGTGATGTTCGACCGCGAGTTCAAGGTGACGCGCTGGACCGGCCAGGCGGAGAACATGTTCGGCTGGCGCGCCGACGAGGCGGTCGGCCGCGATGCCGCTGCGCTGTCGCTGGTGCACCCGGAAGATGCCGACAAGGTCGAGCGCGCCGCGCGCCGTCTGCGCGAGCAGCGTGTCAGCGTGGCCTCGTTCCACCGCAACCGGCGCAAGGACGGCGAGACCATCTGGTGCGAGTGGTACGACTCGGTGATGCTCGACGAGCATGGCGAGATGGCGGCGGTGCTGGCCCTGGTGCTCGACGTCACCGAGCGCGAGCTGGGCGAGCGGGCGCTGCGCGATGCCGACCGCAAGAAGGACGAGTTCCTCGCCATCCTCGCGCACGAGCTGCGCAATCCGCTGGCGCCGGTGCGCAGCGCGGCCGCGGTGCTGTCGATGGGCACGGCGGCGCCGGCGCAGATGCGCTGGGCGGCGGCGGTGATCGAGCGACAGGTAGGCCACATGTTGCGCCTGCTGGATGATCTGCTCGATGTCTCGCGCATCACCCACAACCGGCTCGAACTGAAGCATGCGCGGCACAGCGTGCAGGAGATCTTCGGCGAGGCGGCCGAGCAGAGCGGGCCCGGCCTTCGCGAGGCGGGCCAGCATCTGGTGATCGATGCGCCGGCGCAGCCGCTGTGGGTGTGGGGCGACCGCGCGCGTCTGGTTCAGGTGTTCACCAACCTGCTCAACAACTCCGCCAAGTACGCCGACCGCGCGGGTACGGTGACGGTGCGCATCGGCCGCGTTGACGAGCGTGCGCAGGTCGAGGTGACCGACCAGGGGATCGGCATTCCGCCGGCCAGCCAGGGGCAGGTGTTCGATCTGTTCGCGCGGACCGACACGCGCGCGCATCGGCAGCGCGGCGGACTGGGCATCGGCCTGTCGCTGGTCAAGTCGATTGTCGAGATGCATGGCGGCACGGTGCGCGCGTTCAGCGCCGGCCTGAGCCAGGGCACGCAGATGACGGTGTGGCTGCCGCTGTGCGCGGCATCGGAGCCGATGGCGCGATCGCCAGTCGAGCCGGTGCGTGCGGGTGCCGATGCAGAGCGGGCGGTGGCCCATGGGCAGCGCGTGCTGGTGATCGACGACAACCAGGATGGCGCGCTGTCGCTGGCGCAACTGCTCGAACAATTGGGCTACGAGTGCGAGACCGCGTTCACCGGGCAGGGCGGGGTCGAGGCGGCGGCGCGCTGGAAGCCGGATACCGTGATTCTCGACATCGGCCTGCCTGACATGTCGGGCTACGACGCGGCGCGTGCGCTGCGCGCCGGGCCGGCTGGTGCCGGTCTCTATGTGGTGGCACTGACCGGCTACGGCCGCGCCGAGGATCGCGCGCAGGCGCTGCGGGCCGGGTGCGACGCGCACCTGGTCAAGCCGGTCGACGTCGATGCGCTGATGGACGTGCTGCACCAGCGCACCGAGGGAGCGCGGCAGCCGGCCTGATCGCCGCGGGTGGCCGGCGCCGGCTCGGTGCAGGGTCAGCCCTGCATCGCGTCCCAGATCACGGCGGCGACGATGCTCCACGCCCCCTCGGGCTGATTGATGTTCTCGCCGATGAGTTCGCTGACGGTGGATTCCAGCACTTCGCCGGCGTCGCTGAAGCGGATGCGCGCCATCGCGTCAGCCTCGGTGGTGCCGGCCGAGTCCATGCGGCGGCACTCGACCTCGGCGGTGGGTGGTGCCTCCTTGTCGTGCAGCAGCAAGACAAACTCGACCCGCACGCCGCCGTGCACGACGACGAAGCGATCAGCCGCCGGGTCCTGTGCCACGCGCAGCCCGCGCAGCAGCGGCCGTCCGTCGCCGGCCTGCGTCGCCAGCTTGCCCAGGCCGGCAAAGCGCGCGCGCAAGATGGCACGCACGCCGGTCTCGTCGGCCTCGCTCTTCTTCTTGATGGTCTTTTTCATGCGCTTTCCCGCGTGAGCGGTCGAGGTGATCAGCGGGCGCCGCCGGCTGGCGTGTCGGCGCGCACCTGCGTTGAAGACTGCAACTATGTCGGCGGCTTGCCGGCGAGCCGCTGCTTGAGGTCGGCAAAGGGCGAAAACGTCGATGCGCTGCGCTCGGCGGCGCCGCCGGTGCTGCCGCCAGCGGCCGCTTCGGTCTGGCGCTGGTGCTCGTTGTCGTGGCAGTACAGGCACAGCAGTTCCCAGTTGCTGCCATCGGGTGGGTTGTTGTCGTGATTGTGGTCACGATGATGGACCGTCAGCTCGCGCAGGTTGACGTGGGTGAACTCGCGCGTACAGCGACCGCAGATCCACGGGTAGATCTTGAGCGCCCGCTCGCGATACCCCTGCGCGCGCTGGTCCGCCTCGCGGCGCGCCTGCGCGACGATGCGGTCGAGTCTGCCGGGGTCACCGGTGCTCATCTTGTCTCTCGTGGCGTCTCGTTGAAAAGCTGCAGCGTGGGTGACATGTCACCGGCAGACAGCGTTCCTGCGCATGGGCTTTGCTGATGCGTCTCATCCTAACCCGCGCGGCCCGGCATTCGTGCGACGTGTTGCGCGGCAGCGGCAGTTACGCCACGGCGCAACTGCCGAGCAAATGCCGCACAAATGCTCTCGATTTCCCCACGTGCCGGCCGCGCGGTTGACCCGTGTCAACGCGCCCAAGTACAGGCGGCAGATTGTGAATCCATGGTCACGATTTCCTCATTCGACGACCATGCGGCACTGGTGGCCGCGCTCGCCGCGCAACTGCCGGCCGACAAGGTCATCCAGACGCACATCTCCTCGGTGCTGCTGGCCGGGGATCTTGCGTACAAGCTGAAGAAGCCCGCGTGCTTCGGCTTCCTCGACTTCCGCCCGCTCGCCGCCCGCCTGCAGTTCTGCCGCGATGAACTGCGGCTGAATCGGCGCACCGCGCCGCAGTTGTACATCGACGTGCAGCCGGTCACCGGCACGCTGGCGGCGCCGAAGATCGGCGGCAGCGGCGAGGCGATCGACTACGTGCTGCGGATGCGCCGCTTCGACCCCGCGCAGGGGCTCGATGAAGTTGCAGCGCGCGGCGAACTCACCGACACACAGGTCGACGCCCTCGCCGCGGCGATCGCCGCGCTGCACGCCGTGGCACCGATGGCCGCCGCCGGCAGCGGCTACGGCGCGTCGGCCACCGTGCAGCGCTGGGTCGAGGCCAACCTGCGCGAACTGCGTGCCGATACCCATGCCGCCGCCGACCGCGCCCGCCTCGACGCGCTGGCCGACTGGACGCGACAGGCGTTCGCCCGCCTGCGGCCGCTGATCGACCTGCGCGCCAGCGTGGGCTCGGTGCGCGAGGTGCACGGCGACCTGCACTTGGGCAATGTGGTGCTGATCGGCGGCACGCCGGTGCTGTTCGACGCGCTTGAGTTCAACGCCGAGCTGCGCTGGATCGACGTCATCGCCGACATCGCCTTCACCTTCATGGACCTGCTCGATCACGGGCAGCCGGCGCTGGCGTGGCGCCTGCTCAGTGCCTACTTCGAGCGCACCGGCGACTATGGTGGCGCCGCCCTGCTGCACTTTCATGCGGTGTACCGCGCGCTGGTGCGTGCCAAGGTGGCGCAGTTGCGCACCCAGCAGCCGCAGCAGCCGCAGGCCGTACGGGTGCGCGCGCACGCGAGCTTCGAGCACTATCTGGCGCTGGCCGAGCAACTGGCGCGACCCACGTCGCCGCGACTGGTGGTGATGACCGGCGTGTCGGGCAGCGGCAAGTCGCTGGTGGCGCAGACCCTGGCGGCACGGTTGGGCGCGCTGCGCATTCGCTCCGACGTCGAGCGCAAGCGGCTGGCGGGCCTCGGCATCGACGAGCGTGGCGACGCATCGATGTACTCAGCCGCGATGACGGCGCGCACCTACGCGCGGTTGCAGCAGCTGACGGCAAGCCTGCTGGATGCCGGCGTGTCGGTGGTGGTGGACGCCGCGTCGCTGCGGGTGGACGAGCGACGCGGGCTGGCGCAGGTGGCGCGACAGCGCGGCCGGCCCGCGGTGGTGGTGGCCTGCGAAGCGCCGTGGCCGGTGCTGCAGGAACGCGTGTCGGCGCGCGCGCTGGTCGGCGCCGATGCATCGGATGCCACGCCCGCGGTGCTGCAACAGCAGCGCCATTGGCGCGAGGCAGCGGCGGCCGATGAACCGCCGCACCTGCCGATTGCTACGGACTGCTCACGCGAAGAACTGACGCGCCGCTGCGCGCAGCTGGCAGCGCGCCTGCAGGCCTGACGCCGCACCGCGGCCGGGTGACGCGAGGCTGCCGTGCGGTTGCGCCGCGCGGCTGTCTGCGCTGGGTGTACGCGTGGGCGTGGATGTGTGTGCGATGCGTGCGCGGATATGTGCGCGGATATGCGCCGCGCGATGTGCGCGTGGATCGGCGCGAGTGTTCGCGTAAGAAGTCGTCGGTTTCTTGGAGGTTTCATGTCCGGTGTCACGCCGCCCGATGCACTGCAGTTCGACCCGGGCGGCGTGCTGCAATGGACGCAGATCGCCTGGGACGCTGCGCTCGGCGGCTGGCTGCGGCCAATCGATATCGTGCAGCGCGGCCGGCTGCGGCTGGCCGCGCAGATCGAGTTCGCGCGCACCCACGTGCCGCTGTACGCGCACCGCTATCGCCATCTTCCGCCCGCGGCACAGGTGGCACGCGCCGATCTGCCGCCGCTGACCAAGGCCGAGCTGATGGCCGATCTCGAAGCGGGCCTGTCGGACCGCACGCTCACTGCGGCGGCGATCGACGCGTTCATTGCCGACGTGGGCAAGGTCGGCACGCTGCTCGACGGCCGCTATGCGGTGATGACGAGTTCCGGCAGTACCGGCGCGCCGGCGATCTTCCTGCATGACCGCGCCGCGCTTGCCACCTACCAGGCGCTCGAACTGTTCCGCTTCCGCGGCACGGCCTCGCCGGCGCACATGGCGGCACGCCTGATGGCGGGCGAGCGCTACGCGATGGTGGCCGCCACCGGTGGGCACTTTGCCGGCGCCACCACGATCGAGCACCTGCGCCGCAGCAACCCCTGGCTGGCCGATCGCATGCGTGTGTGCTCGCTGCTGCAGCCGGTGGCAGCGCTGGTGGCCGAACTGGAGGCCTTCGCGCCGACGCTGCTGGCCACCTACCCGACCGCGGCCGAGATGCTGGCCGACGAAGCCGATGCCGGTCGCCTGAAACTGCAGCTGGCCGAACTGTGGCTGGGCGGCGAGACGCTCGCGCCGCGGGTGCGCACGCGCCTGGCACGCAGCCTGGGCTGCCGCGTGCGCAATGCCTACGGCGCCAGCGAGTTCATGTCGATCGCCTGGGATTGCGGCCAGGGCAGCCTGCACGTGAACGCCGACTGGGCGCTGCTGGAGCCGGTCGATGCGCGATATCGGCCGGTCGAGCCGGGCACCGCGTCGCACACCGTGCTGCTCACCAACCTCGTCAACCGCGTGCAGCCGCTGATCCGCTACGACCTCGGCGACTCGATCACCGTGCTGGCGCAGCCGTGTGCCTGCGGCTCGGTGCTGCCGGCGATCCATGTCGAGGGCCGGCACGACGACATCCTGCGCTTTGCCACCCGTGACGGCCACGAGGTCATCGCCCTGCCGCTGGTGCTCACCACCGTGCTCGAAGAAGAGGCCGGCGTGCGCGACTTCCAGCTCGTGCAGTACCCCGGCGGCCGGCTCGAACTGCGCCTGCACGGTGGGGAGCCGCGCAGCGCCGGCCGGCGCGCGCGCGCGGCGCTGACACGCTACCTGCAGGCGCAGGGCGCCTGCAAGGTAAAGATCGAGGTCGGCGAGCAGGCGCCGCTGGCCTCACCGCGCAGCGGCAAGCTGCGCCGCGTGCTCCGGCTTGCTTCCTGAGGGTCGACACGCCGCTGCGGCACAATCGCCGCGTGTTCTCGAGGATCAAGCATCTGATGCCGCATACCTTCGGTGGCCGCGTGGCCGCCCTCGCGCTCGTGGCGCTGGTGGCAGTCGCCAGCGCCGGCTGCTCCAGCGTGGGCTATTACGCGCAGGCCGCGCAGGGTCACCTGTCGCTGATGAACGCGGCGCGGCCGATCGACGACTGGCTCGCCGATCCGGCGACGCCGGAACCACTGAAGCGCAAGCTCATTGCCGCGCGCCAGATGCGCGCCTTCGCCGCCACCGACCTGGGCCTGCCCGACAACCGCAGCTACACCGCGTACGCGGATCTCAAGCGCAGTGCGGTGGTGTGGAACGTGTTTGCCACGCCCGAACTGTCGCTGCAGATGAAGACCTGGTGCTACCTCGTGTTCGGCTGCGCCGGCTATCGCGGCTACTTCGACCAGGCCGATGCGAACCAGACCGCCGCGGCGCTGCGCGCTGAAGGCTACGACGTCAACGTCGGCGCCGTGCCGGCGTACTCCACGCTCGGCTGGACCAACTGGCTCGGCGGCGATCCGCTGCTCAACACCTTCATCCACTGGAGCGACGCCGAGCTGGCGCGGCTGATCTTCCACGAGCTGGCGCACCAGGTCGTCTACGTGAAGGACGACACGGTGTTCAACGAGAGCTTTGCCACCGCGGTGGAGCGGGTCGGCGTGCGGCGCTGGCTCGCCGCGCATGGCGACGACGCGCAACGCGCCGCCTTTGCCCAGGTGCAGCAGCGGCGCGCCGACTTCCTCGCGCTGCTGCTGGCGCATCGCGCGCAACTGGTGGCGGCGTTTGCCGACGACGCGTCGGCGGAGGTCAAGCGGGAGCGCAAGCGCGCCGTGTTCGCCGCGCTGCAGGCCGCGTATCGCCGCGTGCGCGACGAGCGCTGGGGCGGCTTTGCCGGCTACGACCGCTTCTTCGCACAGGACCTGAACAACGCCCACCTTGCGGCGGTGGGCGCCTACAACGATCTCGTGCCCGCCTTCGAGGCGCTGCTGGCGCGGGAGGGCGGCGACCTGCCGCGCTTCTATGCCGCGGTGCGCGCGCTCGGCGCCGAGGCCAAGCCGCAGCGCGACCGCCAGCTCGCTGCGTTGATGCCTGCGCCAGCGGCAGGCACGGCGGCCGGTGACCCGACCGCCGCGCTGCGCTGATGGCGCGCCTGCGTCAGCGCTGCGCTCAGGGCAGCGTGCTCGCCGTGACCGTGCGCAGCTCGCCGAAGAACGGCCCCGTCGTCAGCGCGCCCCAGATCGGCCCGCCCGTGGGCAGGCGACGCAGTTCGGACAGCGTGCCGACGTTGGTCCTCAGCGTCAGCGTCGCGCCCCAGTCGTCCGTGAACGGATCGAAGCGCCGCACGAACGCAGTGCTCACGCCGGCGTCGTTCCAGGCCACGATCGGGTGGATGCCGTCGAACACGATCGAGGGCTCGCGCACGAAGGGGTTGGCGGCCACCGTGCTACCGACTGCCGCCCAGGCACTGCCATCGAAGCGCAACACCAGCAAGGCCTCGGACGGTCCCTTCACGGCCACCACCGGCCGCCCCTGCGGGTCGATCACCAGGGCGCCTTGGATGTCACGGTTGGCGGTGGCGACCTGCGGGCCGACCGGCACGAAGGCCGCGCCGTCGAGCCGAGAGACGAAGTGGCTGATGGTCCCGCTGCGGTTCTCGCTGCGCAGCACGACGGGTGTGCTGCCATCCAGTGCCAGCCGCAGTTCGGTGACCGGGAAGGGCAGCGACGGGACCGTCTGCACCGGCACCGTGCCCAGCAGCGTCCAGTCGCCACCTTCGAAGCGCAGTACCTGGATCGTGCGCAGGCCGGTACCTTGCGCGGAGACCAGCACCGGCCGTCCCTGCGGATCGACCTTCAGGCGCGGCAGGTCGGGCAGCGAGCAGGGCGCGATGTTCAGGTTGCCGTTGCCCAGCGGCACCCAGGCGGTGCCGTTGAAACGCGCAACGAAGAGCTCGCTGGGTTGGGTGGTGCCGCAGCCGGGGATGCTGCTCGTGGTCTGCGTCCATGCCACCACTGGCTGGCCGGTGTTGTCCAGGGCCATCGACTGCTCGCCGAAGGCGGAGTTGGGCACGCCGACAGGCGGCAAGACCGGCAGCGGCACCCACAGCGCGCCGATCCGGCGCGCCGCGCGCAGGGTGAACCTGCCGTCGGTCGTGCTCTGGCGCCAGAAGACCAGCGGCTCGCCGTTCGAGGCGAGTGCGATCTCCGGGCGGCCGAGTACGTTGCCTTCGAAGCTGCCATCGGGGCCGGTGGAACGCAGGTCGGGACTGCCCAGGGCCCACAGCGGCACCGTGAAGCTCCATTGCGCCGGCACCATGACGTTGCCGGCGCGATCGGTCAGGCCCTCGACGAACACCGTGTACTGCGTGTTGCTCGCCAGCGGTGCGATGGGCGTGGCGGTGACCGTCAGGTTGTTCGCGCTCAGCGCCAGCGTCACCGGCAACGCGATGCCGTTCGCCACCAGGCGTACCCGGGGGTTCTCGGTGCTGATGAGGCTGGCCGGGTCGAGCGGCTCGTTGAAGGTGGCGCTGACCCCGGTTCCCGCGCTGGCCTGGGTGTCGCCCGGCGCCGGCGCGCGCTGCACGATCTGCGGCGGCGTGCGGTCGACCACCACGGTGCGGGACGTGCTCACGAAGAATGAGTCACCGCGCCGAGCCCGCACGAAGATGGGGTAGGAGGCTTCGGGGACGCTTGTCGTATTCCACAGGAAGCTGTAGCCGGTGGCCTGCGTGCCGGTCATGGCGCCGATCAGCTGGTTGCCGGTGCGCAGGTCCACCGAGTCAGGCTCGTCGCCGCTGACGCTGGCCTGCACCAGCAGTGTGTCGCGGGTGTAGGTGGTGACGCCGGCCTCCGGTGAGGTGATGACCGGGAACGGCGCGTCCTCGTCGATCCCCATCGTGATGGTGACGTTGATCGTGCCGGCGTTCGCGGGCACGGTCCGGTCCAGCACCCCGCCGAACAAGGCTGCGGTCGCGCTCTGACCGCGGGCGATGAAGCTGATCACCGTCGGCGCGTTGATGACCACGGTGCCGCCGGTGGGCGGCAGCGTGGTGGTGGCCACACCGCTCGGGCCGGGAAAGCCGGGCGTGGTGAAGGCTTCGAGCGAGCAGCAGACCGTTGGCGTCACGCCGTTTGCGAACACGAAACTGATGTTCACGCGCACCCGGTCCGCGGAGACGTCCGGGTTCCACCACGAGAAGTGATTGACGGTCGCGCGCAGCGCCAGCCCGGTGCTGCTGGCCGAGGCGACGATCGTGCCTTCGCCCTCTTGCGTCCACAGGCCGGTGGCTTCGTTCAGCGACCAGACCGGCATCGTGCCGCCAGCCGCCAGCGGCGAACCATCCAGCGCTTGCGAGGCGTGCAGCGGCATCTCGATCACCGCCGTCTGGCCGGCGGCCAGCGCGAGCGGCCGCCCGCCCTGGGTGAAGACGTACTCCACCGGACCGTAGGTGGCGAGGAAGACTTCGGTGCCGCCGGACAGGGCACGCATGGTTCCGGGAAACGCGCCGATCTCGTGCGAGGCGGTGTTCACCGGCGTCATCTCGACCTGCACCGCGCCCGTGACCGCGGCGCCGCTTTGGGCATCGACCAGCGCATTGGGCGGCAGCGTCAGGCGCGCCGCGTTGCGGCCCACCAGGGTGCCGCCGACCGCCGCATCGGGCAGGGTCAGCGCCCGGGCGCGCGCCAGCAACTTGACCTCCAGGTAAGCCGACTGCCCCGTCGCGACGCGCACCGGCCGGAACTGCTCGGTGTGCCCCGCCAGCCGCACGTGCAGCAACAGGTCGCTGTCGGGCGTGAGCGGGACCAGCGCAGTGCCGTCGACGCCGGTGGTGACGGCGGCGGGCGTGCTGCCGACCACCTGCACCGTGGCGCCGGCCTTGGCAAAGCCGAGCACGTCCAGCACCTTGACCCGGACCGTGGTGCTCGCCGGGGGCGGTGGGGGGGGCGGCGGCGGTGCGGGGTTCGCGCCGCCGGAGCCGCCGCCGCTGCCGCACGCGGAGAGCAGGCTGACGAAGATCGTCAGCAGGATGAGAAACAGGAAATGCAGGCTGCGGTTCATGGGCGGGGCCTCTGGTGAATGTCGAGAACGGAGGTTCGGCGCCGGGGGCGCCCAAGGCAGATCACTGAGGGCAGGCAGTCGAGCGATGACGCTCGACTGCGGCCCGCTGTCTGCGGACGGTGGCGTGGCGCGGTGCATGGTCATCGCCGCTGCGGCGTGGAGCCGTCGACCTGCGCGAGGGCCAGTGCCGGTGCGCCTTGTGCAGCGCTCACCGGTCGCGGGTGCTGCACATTGACGACCGGGCTCGCAGCGATCCGGCTCAGCGGGTCGCCCGACTGCGGCGCGAGGCTCAAGAACGGCAGCGTGCTGAATGCCCAGCTGGCGTCCGGGCTTTGATTGCCGGCATCGTCGACGATGCGCGCCACGCGGACCGTGAAGCTGGCGTTGGCGGCCAGCGCAGCGGTGGGGATCAGCGCGAAGATCCGACGGTCGGCGTTGACCACGACCCGGGCCGGCACGATCGCGCCGCCCACACTGCCGCTGCGCAACTCGAACTCCAGGCCCCGACTGACCGGCTCGCTGAACCTCACCTCCACCGACGTGGTGGTGAGCGCAATCGAGCCCGGCGCCGGGCTGCGCGCGAGGATCGTGGCCGGGGTGAGATCAGGTGCCGGTCGCACGGTCAGCGTCGCGCTGGTGCTTTCCAGCGTACCGGCCGGGTTGATGACGACCGCATTGAAGATCGCGCCGTCGTCCGCCGCGGTGGGAACGATGCGCAGGGTGTCGCTGCGGGCCCCGCTGATGTTGCCGCCGTCGGCGATCAAGCCGACCTGCCCGGCCCGCTGCCAGCTAAAGGTGACGGGCGGGGTGCCGCCGGCCACCACCACCCGGAGGATGACCGGCTCGCCGACGAACCCCGTGGCCGACGCCGGCTGGGTGGTGATCGTCGGCGCGCGCGGCGTCACGTTCAGCGTCGCGCCGTTGCTGGTCGTGCTGCCCGCTGCATTGCTCACCACCACCGTGTAGATGGCGCCGTTGTCGGCGAAGTCGGCGGTGAAGTTGTGGATGGCGGCGGTGGCGCCGGCGATGTCGGTGCCGTTGCGCCGCCACTGGAAGGTGAGTGGCGCGGCGCCGTTGGCGACCACGCTGAAGCTGCCCGGCGCGGCGTCCAGCACCGTGGTCGCCGCCGGCTGGGTGACGATGGTCGGCGCTGGCGGCGGCGGTGGCGGTGGGGGTGGGCTACCACCATCACCCCCGCCGCCGCAGGCCGACAGGGCAGCCACCGCGGCGGTGGCCAGAAGTCTGGATAAAGGAACAAGCAGTCGCGGCGGCAGCCGCAAGGCGATTCGGTTCATGGGCCCACCCGGTAGGTCAGAGACGCGGCGGCCCGGCTGGACCGCCTGTCGGCAGGGTGGGGCGGGTGGCCGCGACAGTCCTGACCGCGGTCCGACGGAATTCCGACCGATTTCCGACCCGGGCTTCGTCCGGGGTCTGACCCTGATTGCGACCCCGGTTCGGACCCCGATTCCGACCCGCGGCCATCGCTGCCGGCCAGTGTGTCGAAAACGCCGGTGGACAGTGCGCCCGGCCGCCGTCGAGAATCGGCCGCGATGACCGACAGCGCGCCTCCGCCTCCCTTCCCGTCACCGACCCCATCCCCCAGTGCGCCCGCGCCCGGGCGCGACGCCGCGCGCTGGCAGATCGGCCCGGCCGGCGGCATCGAGTTGGACGAGCTGACGCTGGAGCTGCGGCGCGGCGGCCAGCCGGTTGCGATCGAGCCCAAGCCGCTGGAACTGCTGATGTTGCTGGTGCGCCAGCCGGACGCGGTGGTGACCAAGGACGAGCTGCTAGATCAGGTCTGGGCCGGCCGCGTGGTGAGCGAGTCGGTACTGACCAAGTGCGTGGCCAAGCTGCGCGAGGCGCTCGGCGACAGCGAGCAAACCCTGATCAAGACCGTGCATGGCTTCGGCTACCGGTTGATGGCGCCGGTGATGCGGCTGGGTGCGGCGCGCGCGCCGGCGGCCGCCGCCGCCGCGTGGCTATCGGCCGGCGCAGCGGTGCCGCTGCGCGCCAACTGGCGGTTGGTGTCGCGCTACGAGGGTGCCCGCGGCGAGAACTGGCTGGCCGAGCAGGTCAAGACCGGCGAGAAGCGGGTGTTCAAGTTCGCCCGCGACGGTGCCGCGCTGACCGCGCTTAAGCGCGAGATCACGCTGCACCGGCTGCTGCGCGAGTCGCTCGGCCCGCGCCCGGACATCGTGCGCGTGCTCGACTGGAACCTGGATGAGCTGCCGTACTTCGTCGAACTCGACCATTGCTCAGAAGGCAGCGTGGCCGAGTGGGCGCAGCGTGCCGGCGGCATCGGCGCCGTGCCCCTGGCCACCCGGCTCGACATCGTGGCGCGCACCGCGGAGGCGCTGGCGGCCGCGCACTCGGTCGGCGTGCTGCACAAGGACATCAAGCCCGGCAACGTGCTGATCGAACTCGACGCCGCCGGCGCACCGCGCGTGCGGCTGGGCGACTTCGGCAGCGCGCAGGTGCTGGACGACGAGCGGCTGCGCGCGCTCGACATCACGCGCATTGGTCTCACGCAGACGCTGCTGGCGGACGAGACCACCTCCGGCACCTGGGCCTACCTGGCGCCGGAAGTGATTGCCGGCCAGCCGCCCACGGTGCAGTCGGACCTGTATGCGCTCGGCGCCATGCTCTATCAGATGGTGGTCGGCGACCTGCGCCGTCCGCTGGCGCCTGGGTGGGAGCGCGAGGTCGACGACGACCTGCTGCGCGAGGACATCGCCGCCGCCAGCGACGTCGACCCGGGCAAGCGGCTGGCCGATGCCGGCGAGCTGGCGCGCCGGCTGCAGATGCTCGACGCACGCCGCACCGAACGCGCGGCCGCAAAGGCGGCGGCAACCGAGGCCGAGCGCCTGCGGATTGCGCTGGCTCGGGCGCAGCAGCGGCGACGCGTGGCTCTGGCGCTGGCCGGCGTGGCCGGCATCGGTGTGGCGGTCAGTGCGGTGCTGCTGCTGCAGGTTCAGGCGGCGCGCCAGGAGGCCGAGCGCCAGGCGGCCGCGGCCACTGCGGTCAACGCCTTCCTGGTGCGCGACATGCTGAGCGCTGCCGACCCGTACACCAACCCGCGCGACACGCCGGTGCGCGAGGTGCTCGGCCGCGCCTCGGCGCAGGCCGCCACGCGCTTCGCCGCCGAGCCGCAGATCGAGGCCGCGGTGCGCCGCAGCCTGGGCGAGGCTTTTGTGGCCCTGTCGCAGTCGGGTCCCGCCGCCGCCGAGTTCGAACGCGCGGCCGCGCTGCGACCGGCCTCAGCGCGGCTGGAGCGCGCCCTCGATCTGTACAACGCCGGCGCCAACCAGATCGATGCCGATGACCTTAGCAAGGCGCGGCCGTTGCTCGACCAATCACTTGCCTTGGTGGCCGAGGCGCCGGATGCGGACAGTCGCCAGCTCGCGGTGTCGATCCGCAAGTCGCTCGCCTGGGCCGAGCATCGCGCCGGCCGCACCGACGAGGCGGCAGCGCAGATGCTGGCGCTGCTGCCGCAGGTCGAGACCCTCTTCGGCGCCTCCAGCCGCGAACTGGCGCAGACGCTGGAAGACCTCGGCGACCTGCAGACCTCGCTGGCGCGCTACCCGCAGGCCGAAGCCACGCTGCGGCGTGCGCTGGCGGTGCGCGAGGCGGTGTTCGGCGCCGATCATCCGCGCACGCTCAAGGCACGTGCGCGCCTGGGTGCAACGCTGAACCAGGCCGGCCGCTACGACGAGGCCGAGGTCGAACTCACGCGTGCGCTGGAGGCAAGCAAGCGAAGCCTCGGGCCGGATCACCGGTCGACGCTCGCCGCACAGGAGGAACTGGCGCTCTCCCTGCTGGATGGCGGCAAGCCGGCGGCGGCGCTGCCGCTGTTCGAAGACGCGCTGCAGCGCCGGGAGCGGCTGGGCGGCCCGCCGGACCGCAACCTGTCGACCCTGCTCAACAATCTTGGCCTGGCGTACCGCGAGGTGGGCCGCCCGCGCGACGGTCTGGTCATGCTGCAGCGGGCCTATGAACTCGATCGCGACCGTCTCGGCCCCGCCCACCCGTCCACGCTGCTGGCGCTGTACAACATCTCGCGCCAGCAGCAGGTGCTCGGGCAATGGGGCGAAGCGCGTCGCCTGCAGGAGCAACTGCTGCCGCAGGCTCGCACGGCGTTGCCGAAAGACCACTGGCACCTGGGCGTCATGATCACCGGCTACGCCGACACGCTGCGGCACTTCGGCGAGCGCGCGCGCGCCACGGTGCAATTGCGCGAGGCACTGTCGTTGATGGAGCCCAAGCTGCCGCCGGACAGCCCGCATATCGACAAGGCGCGCAAGCTGCTGCAGGCGGTCGGCGCTTGATGGCTATCGGCGGGCAAGTCGGACGCGTACCGGGCCTTGCGGATCGATCTGAGCTACTTCTGCTGCCGTGCGACGGTCGAGAGCGCGGCGGCTGTTGCTTGCATGCACAGCGCGGGTTGATCAAAGTCCAACCCGCTGCCTGCACTCGGTGATTCCCCCATGCTGGCTGCAATGTGCGGACTATCATCGGCCCGGCGTCGCGGGGCGCTTTGCTGACATGCAGCGGCCTGCTGCACTGCGAAGGTTGCCAACAGAACAACAGACTGAGGATTGGAGACCACCATGGGTGCCACTGAATCGAAGACCGACCGCTTCTGGCTGAAGAACTATCCGGCGGGCGTGCCGGCGGACGTCGATATCTCCCAGTACAAATCGCTGCTGCAACTTCTGGACGAGGCCTTCAAGAAGTACAGTCAGAAACCGGCGTACTCGTGCATGGGTGCGACGATGACCTATCGCGAGCTCGACGCCAACTCGGCCGCGATCGGCGCGTGGCTGCAGAGCAAGGGGCTTGGCAAGGGCAAGCGTGTCGCCATCATGATGCCCAACGTGCTGCAGTACCCGGCGGTACTGGCGGGCGTGCTGCGCGCCGGCTGCACGGTGGTCAACGTCAACCCGCTGTACACGCCGCGCGAGCTGGAGCACCAGCTCAAGGACTCCGGCGCCGACGCCATTTTCATCCTCGAGAACTTTGCCACCACGCTGCAGCAGGTGCTCGACAAGGTGCCCACCAAGCTGGTGGTGGTGTGCACCATGGGCGACCTGCTCGGCTTCGCCAAGGGGCTGCTGGTCAACTTCGTCGTGCGCAACGTCAAGAAGATGGTGCCGGAGTTCAGCCTGCCCAATACGCACAAGTTCCTGGACGTCTTGTCCGACGGCCTGAAGATGAACCTCAAGCCGGTGGACCTGGCGCAAAACGACGTCGCCTTCCTGCAGTACACCGGCGGCACCACGGGTGTCAGCAAGGGTGCCACGCTGCTGCACAAGAACATCATTGCCAACATGCTGCAGTCCGAGGCCTGGTACCAGCCGGCGATGAAGAAGCTCAAGCCGGGCGAGCAGGTGCTCTTCATCGTGCCGCTGCCGCTGTATCACATCTTCGCGCTCACCGTGTGCGCGATGTTGTCGATGCGGCTGGGCGGCCACTGCGTGCTGATTCCCAACCCGCGCGACATCCCGGGCTTCGTCAAGGAACTGGGCAAGTACAAGTTCAACGTCTTCCCGGCGGTGAACACGCTGTTCAACGCGCTACTGAACAACGAGGACTTCCGCAAGCTCGACTTCTCGCGCCTGATTCTTTCTGCCGGCGGTGGCATGGCGGTGCAGGAGGCGGTGGCCAAGCGCTGGCTGGAGGCGACCGGCTGCCCGATCTGCGAAGGCTATGGCCTCTCCGAGACCTCGCCGGTGGCGACTGCTAACCGTACCGACACCGACAAGTTCACCGGCACCATCGGCCTGCCGGTGCCTTCCACCGACATCGCGATCCTGGATGACGACGGCAAGCACCTGCCGCTGGGTTCCACCGGCGAGATCGCGATCCGCGGCCCGCAGGTGATGGCTGGCTACTGGCAGCGCGATGACGAGACCGCCAAGGTGATGACCGCCGACGGCTTCTTCCGCTCCGGCGACATCGGCATCATGGACGAGAACGGTTTCACCAAGATCGTCGACCGCAAGAAGGACATGATTTTGGTGTCGGGCTTCAACGTGTACCCGAACGAGATCGAGGGCGTGGTCGCCGGTCACCCGGGCGTACTCGAGTGTGCCGCGGTGGGCGTGCCCGACGACTATGCCGGCGAAGCGGTCAAGCTCTTCGTGGTGAAGAAAGATCCGGCGCTTACCGAGCGCGACATCATGGAGTACTGCAAGGAGCAACTGACCGGCTACAAGAAGCCCAAGTACGTCGAGTTCCGCTCTGACCTGCCGAAAACCAATGTCGGCAAGATCCTGCGGCGCGAACTGCGCGACGAGAAGAAGGCGGCGTAAGGTCGGCTTGCGGTCGCTTCCGGAAAACGCCGTCCTCGGACGGCGTTTTTCATGGGGCGGCCGCTTGGCGCTACAGTTCGCCCCCGACGACCGCCGCCGCAGTGCGCGCGGTTTCCGTTTTCCTGACGCCCTAGAGCGGCGAGCGAGTTCCCATGAAGAAGTTCTCCAAGGCCGGGGCACCGGCACGCAAATCGGCCGCCAGCGGCGCGCCCAAGCGCGCCTACGCGCCACGCACCGGCGACGCGCCCAAGCGCGCCTATGCGCCCCGCACAGGTGATGCGCCCAAGCGCGCTTACGCACCCCGCACCGGTGACGCGCCCAAACGCGCCTACGCCCCGCGCGATGGTGATGCGCCGAAGCGCGCTTACGCACCCCGCACCGGCGACGCGCCGAAACGCGCCTACGCCCCGCGCGATGGTGACGCGCCCAAGCGCGCCTATGCGCCGCGCTCAGCAGGCAGCGATGCGCCGCCGCGCCGCAGCTACAGCCGCGACGATGCGGGTGGCGCACCGCCGTCGCGCAGCGCCTATGGCGATCCGTACGAGCGCGCGCAGCGCCCGCCGAGCGGCGATGACGCTGCCGGCGGCGAGCGGCCAGCGGCACGCGGCTTCACTGTCACCCTCGATCCGGACGTGGCGCGCGTGTTCCGCGGCGATGCTTCCGTCAACAAGGCGCTGCGCCTGATCCTGCAGATGATGCAGGTGGTCGAAGGGCCGCCGCGCAGCGACCGGCCGGCGCCGCGTGCGCGCGCCGGCTACCAGGGCACCGACGAGGCGCGCGGCTTCGTGCGCAAGCCGCGCTTTGTCGAAGACGCCGAGGAAGAGTGAGCCGGCGATGAGCAGCGCGCCCAACTGCGGACTCGGCGCGATCGGTCAGATCGCGCTGCAGGTGTCCGATGCCGATCGCGCCGAGCGGTTCTATCGCGACACGCTTGGTCTGCCGATGTTGTTTCGCTTCGGCGAGCAGATGTTTTTCGACTGCTGCGGCGTGCGACTGATGCTCGAAGGCGGACACGAGCCGCGTGGGCCCGGCCACGCATCGTTCTGCATCTACCTGCGCACGGCGGCGATCGAGCCGGCGGTGGCGCTGCTCAAGGCGAACGGCGTTTACTTCGAGCAGGAGCCGCACGTGGTGGCGCGGATGCCGGATCACGCGCTGTGGATGGCGTTCTTCCGCGACCCCGACAACAATCTGCTGGCGCTGATGGAAGAGCGGCGGCACGCGACGCCCTAGCGGCGCGGGCGGCTGCAGGCCGGGTCGGCTCGGCTTGACCGACCCCCGGCGTCCGACAAGGCGTGGCGCCGAACTGCGTGCAGTGCCTTCTCCTACACCCACGCCCACGCCGCATGATCGATCTTGCCACCGCGCTCGGCATCACCAGCCTGCCGCTTTTCATCGCGGCCGGGCTGCTGCTGAACATCACGCCGGGGCCTGACCTGCTGTTCGTGATTGGCCGAGCCGCCGCGCATGGGGTGCGCGCCGGGGTGGCGGCAGCCCTGGGCATTGCCGCCGGCTGCCTGGTGCATACCGCCGCGGTGGCGCTCGGCGTGGCCGCGCTGCTGGCGGCCTCAAGCCTGGCGTTCGACCTGATCAAGTGGGCCGGCGCCGCCTACCTGCTCTATCTGGGACTGCGCCTGCTGCGCGGCACGGGCGCGGTGTCGGCCGCGGCACAGCCGCCGGTTGCCGCGCCGGGCGCGACGTTCTGGCAAGGCTTCCTTACCAACGTCCTCAATCCGAAGGTGGCGCTCTTCTTTCTGGCGCTGCTGCCGCAGTTCGTTGCGCCCGATGCCGCCAACAAAGGCCTCGCGCTGGGCGTGTTGGGCGTGATCTTTGCGGTCAACAGCTTGTTCGTCATCGTGCCGGTGGCCTGGCTCGCCGGGCGGATGGGCGAGCGGCTGCTGCGCATCGGCCGCGCACAGCGCTGGCTGGACCGCGCCTTGGGAGCGTTGTTCATCGCGCTGGCGGTGCGCCTGGCGTTGCAACGGCCGCAGTAGCTGGCCGAACCCGTTCAACGCTGTTCCCGCGCACGATCTTGCGCATCGTCTCGCCGCTGCGGTTCGCTCCGGTCGTCCTCGTCACTTTTGGGCCTCAGTCGTTCACGGCGTTGAGTCACGGCATGGGCTCGGCCCAGGGCGCGGCGAAGCTGGACCGCCGCAGCGTCGCGCTGCGGCCGTCATGCCGTCGACGCGCCATGCAGCCGGCCGGCAGCGCGCCGTATCGTGTCTGCAGCGGTCCCTTGTTTTGCGACTTCACCCTCACCGGTCCACCAGATGAATGCGCTGCGCATCGCCACCCTGAACACGCTCAATCTCGCGCTGCCCGGGCGGCGCATCTACGAGGGCTGGCCGCCGTACAGCGCCGACGAGTACCTCGCCAAGACGCAGTGGCTGGCGGCGATGGTGGACCGGCTGGCGGCGGACTTCGTCCTGGTGCAGGAGGTGTTTCACGAGCAGGCGCTGTCGGACGTGGTGCGGCAGACGCAGGGACAGGGCCGCGCGTGGTCCTTCGCCGCGCCGCTGGCCGACGAGCAGAACACGCGGCCGCGGCTGGGCCTGCTGTGGCGCACCCACTGGCAGCCGCAGCTGACGACGATTGCCGAGCTGCCCGCCGGCTGTGCCGTCGCGGTGCCGGAGAAGGCTGCGCACACGCACTTCTCGCGCCCGTTGCTGATGGCGCGCGTGCCGCTGCCAGCGGACTTTGCCGGCGCCGGCGGGCCAGCCGCGCTGACCCTGCTCAACCTGCATCTGAAGTCGCGCCGCCCCGACTACGCCGACGGCGAGGATCGTGACGATCCGGCCGCCGAAGGGCGAGCACAGTTGCGTTCGCTCATCATGCGTGGTGCCGAGGCGGCAGCGGTGCGCCGGCTGGTGGTCGAGGCGACGCGGCACAACCGCAGCCCGCTGGTGGTGGCGGGCGACTTCAACGACGAGCCCGGTGCGGTGACGACGCAGATCATTGCCGACACCTCGTGGAAACGCGAGGACCACGCGCAACGCGACTTGATGCTGTTCAACGCGCTCGATGTCGAGCAGCGGCCGGCGCCTGGCCGCGGTCGGGATACGGCCTTCACCATCCTGCACGCGGGGGAACCCGAGCGCATCGACCATGTGCTGGTGTCGGAGGAGTTCGTGGCGCAGAGCCGGCATGCGATCGGCCATGTCGAGCGGGTCGAGGTCCTCAACGATCACCTGACCGAGCGTCGCCGCGGCCGCTCGCCGCTGGCCGCCGGGCAAGAAGCCGCGGATCTCGGGCGCATCTTGGCCGATCACGCAGCCGTCTGCGTTTCTATTGTGGTCGGTGCGGCGCCTTCGCGGCCGCGCGCAGCGCCGGGTTCGTCGTGAACCCGTGCTGCAACGACCGGAGAGCAGACATGCAAGCAGCAAGAAATGTGGCCGCGCAGGCCGCGTTGGTGGTGGGCGCGCTGCTGTTCGGCGCAGCGGTGCAGGCGCAGTCCCTGAGCGCGCGCGCGGGCAGCAACGGCCTGGGCGCGGAACTGAGCGCAGGCGTCGGATCGATGTTCGGGATGCGAGCCAACCTGCTGGGCGGTTCGTACGACCGCGAGGAAGTGGAGTCGAACATCCGCTACGAGGGGCAGCTCAAGCTCAACAATGGCGCCTTGCTGTTCGACCTGCATCCGCTGGCGGGCACGTTCCGCCTGAGCGCCGGGCTCGTCTACAACGACAACAAGCTGGACGCGACCGGCCGCGGCGATGGCGGCACCATCGAGATCAACGGCATCAGCTATCCGGCCGCTGCCGTCGGCACGTTGCAGGCGGCGGTGCGCTGGGACAAGGCGAGCCCGTACCTCGGTTTCGGCTGGGGCACCCGGCCGTCCGGCACGGCGGGGCTGTTCCTCAGTGCCGACCTCGGCGCGTTCTACATGAAGCCGACAGCGTCACTGACCGGCACCTGCGGTGCTGCCGTGCCGACGCTGGTGTGCGACCAGTTGCAGGCCGACATCCGCGCCGAGGAGCGCGACTTTCGCGCCGAAGTGAACAAGTACAAGCTGTACCCGGTGCTCAGCGTCGGCGTCGGTTATCGTTTCTAGCGCCGGCTAGAGCAGGGCGGCATGCGCCGGGTGGCGCGTGCGCAGTCTGCCGGCCAGTGGGTCATCGGCGAGCAGGGTGAAGTCGGCGAAGTCGAAGCCCGGGGCGACCGTGCAACCCACCAGCGAATAGGCGCCGCGGCTGCGCGCCGCCTGCCAGTGGCCGGCCGGTACCGCGGCGACGCGCGAGGCGTCGGCGGTGGAGCCAAGCAGCGTTTCGTCGATGCGTGCGAGCTCGGGGTCGGCGTGCAGGAGAGTCAGCGGCGCACCTTCGTAGAAGTGCCAAATCTCATCGGCGCCTACGCGGTGCCAGCGGCTCGGTTCGTTCGCGCGCAGCAGATAGACGATGGTAGTGACGGCAGGCCGTCGTCCGTGCTGGCCAGTGACCTCGTTGGGGGAGCAGTACAGGCGCCGGTACCAGCCGCCTTCGGGGTGCGGTGCCAGCTCGAACCGGGCGATCAGCGCCGCCGCCGGATCGGCCGACGTCACGCGTCAGACTGCAGGACGGACCGCGCTCGCCGCGGAGGTGGCATCGAGCGGATCGGCGAACAAGGCGTCGCGCAGGCACTGGTAGATGCGCGTGGATTCCACCGGCAGCCCGACTTGCGACTGCAGGCTGATCCGCATGTCGTTGGTGCTCGAACGGACCGACACGCTGGCCGCCGAGATCGCCTCGTCGCGGCCGCTGCCTTCACGGCACTGGCTCAGTGCGCGCAGCACCGATTGCTGCCGACCAGCGACGCCGGTCAGTTCGATCAGCACCTGATCGCCACGCTCCCGCACACGCATCAACATGGTCATCTCCGCCGCCGTTCAATAGAAACCCCAACGCCCGGCCACGTTATCCCGATGACGCACTGGGGTAGTCCGCGGATAACGTAGCGGATGAGCGGATTATTCGTTGGACAGATGGCGGTCCGATGACTGTGCACGCGCCGCAGCGCGCGAATCAGTCGAGGGCACGGCTCAGTTCGCGATGCAGCGCATCGGCGCGTGGCAAGCGTGCGGCAAGCGCGTCGAGGTTGGCCGCACAGGCAAGGTCGGTCAACGTGCCCTGCAGGTCAGGGGGCAGGTCGTGATGCAGATAGCGCCAGCCGAAGTCGAACCGGTCGGGCCGGTGCAGCATGCCGGCCAGTTCGATCAGCATGCGCAGCAGCGCTTGGTAGAAGCCATTGGCGTCCAGCGGGTGGCCGCGCGCCAGTTCCTTGTCCACCAGCATCCGGTACACCGGCCACGCCGCGCGGTTCTGCACCAGCCGACGCTGTCGGCGCATCTCGTGTGCCGCGCGATCCATGCGCTGCGGCGCGATCCAGTGCTTCGGATCGAACACCACCTGCGCCGTGCCGTGCCGCTCCTCCTCAAGGAACATGCGACCGGTCTCAGGCGCGACGAGCGAACAGTCGACCGCGAAGAACGGCGGTGCGCCGTCGAGGAAGTAGAACTTCTGGGTGAAACCCGGCCAGGGCGCGTCTGCCACGTTCCATACGTGGCTGAACGGGCCGATCGCCTGCAGCGCGTCTTCGATTGCGGCAAACAGCGCGTCGTTGAGGGCGGGGTCGGCCACCACGCACAGGTCGATGTCCGAGTAGGCATCCAGCCGTCCAGTGGCGGCTGAGCCACCTTCGAACGCAGCGAAGAAACGATCGTCATCGCCGAACCGGCCAAGCGCGGTCACGATCGTCTGCACCACCCGAGCGCGGTAGTGGGTCGGCTCAGTCAATGTCGGCTCTATGTCGGCTCAGCCAGTGTCGGCTCAGCGAATGCCTGCTCAGACATCTGGATCGGGTCGGTCAACGGGCGTTCCTCGATCGGCTGCGCCTCGCGCGGAAAACGCACGGGTGGCCGCTGGCGGCCTGCCGCGATTGGAGCGCATGCTCGATCTGCGTGGCGCTGCGTCGGCCCGTGCTGCGCGCCTGCAGCTTGTGTGAACGCAAGCGCCACTCGGCGAGTTTGCCGCAGCGCCTCGGGCGGCGTCTATAGTCGGCGCCGGTCGTTCCCGCTGCACCGGAGCCCATACCGATGCCACACAAGACACCATGAGCCGCTTCATTCTCGCGCTCGATCAGGGCACCACGAGTTCACGCGCCATCGTCTTCGACCATGCCGGCGTGGCGGTGGCCAGCAGCCAGCAGGAGTTCCGCCAGATCTTTCCGCAGCCGGGCTGGGTCGAGCACGATGCCGAGGAGATCTGGACCACCCAGCTGGCGTGCGCACGCGACGCGCTCGCCCGCGCGGGCGCGCGCGCCGGCGATGTTGCGGCCATCGGCGTGACCAACCAGCGCGAGACCGTGGTGCTGTGGGATCGCGCCACCGGCCGGCCCGTGTCCAACGCGATCGTCTGGCAGGACCGGCGTACTGCAGACGTGTGCAGCAGTCTGCGGGCGAGCGGCATCGAGCCCGAGATCACCGCACGCACCGGCTTGCTGCTCGACCCGTACTTCTCGGGCACGAAACTCGCGTGGCTGCTCGATCACGTGCCTGGTGCGCGTGCGCGGGCGCAGCGCGGTGAACTGGCTTTCGGTACGGTGGACAGTTGGCTGATCTGGAACCTCACCGGCGGCCGCGAGCACCTGACCGATATGAGCAATGCGTCGCGCACGCTGCTGTGCAACCTCGCGACGCTGCAGTGGGACGACTGGCTGCTGCAGACGTTCGACATCCCGCCTGCGCTGCTGCCACGCATCGTGCCGTCCAGTGCGGTGATGGGAACGACTGCTCCCGGCCTGTTCGATGCGCCGATCGTGATTGCGGGCAGCGCCGGCGATCAACAGGCGGCCACCTTCGGCCAGGCCTGCTTCACACCGGGCATGGCGAAGAACACCTACGGCACCGGCTGCTTCATGCTGCTGAACGTCGGCGGCGCACCGCAGCCGTCGCACAATCGCCTGCTTGCCACCGCGGGCTGGCAACTCGGCACCGCTGAAGCATCGCGCTGCTATGCGCTCGAAGGCAGCGTGTTCATCGGTGGCGCGGTGGTTCAGTGGTTGCGCGACGGATTGGGCCTGTTCGCGCGGTCCGAAGAGGTCGAAGCGCTGGCGATGCAGGCGCCCGACGCCGGCGGCGTGACCTTCGTGCCGGCGTTCGCCGGACTCGGCGCGCCGCACTGGGATCCCAACGCGCGTGGGTTGCTGATCGGCCTCACGCGCGGCACCACCCGCGCGCACGTGGCGCGCGCCGCGCTGGAGGCGATCGCGCTGCAGTCGGCCGAGGTGCTGGATGCCATGCAGCGCGACGCCAACCAGCCGATCCGCGAACTGCGCGTCGATGGCGGCGCCGCCCGCAATGATCTGCTGATGCAGTTTCAGGCGGACGTCATGGGCGTACCGGTGGTGCGCCCGGCCGTGACCGAAACCACGGCGCTGGGCGCGGCCTACCTGGCCGGACTGGCGGTCGGCTTCTGGCGCGATCAGCAAGAGCTGGCGGCGCTGTGGCGCGTGGAGCGCCGCTTTGAACCGACGATGACGCCGAAGGCGCGCGCCGATCGTCTGCATCAATGGCAGCGCGCCGTTGCGCGCGCACGGGACTGGATCGAATGACTCTGCAACTGAAACCAATAGATCGCAACCAGCTGCTCGGGCAGCTGCGGGATCGCAAGCCGTGGGACGCGGTGATCATCGGCGGTGGCGCCACCGGGCTCGGGCTGGCGGTCGACGCGGCCCAGCGCGGCCTGCGCGTGGCGCTGATCGATTCCGGCGACTTCGGCCGCGGCACCTCCAGCCGCAGCACCAAGCTCGTCCACGGCGGCGTGCGCTACCTGGCGCAGGGAAACATCAAGCTCGTGCGCGAGGCGCTGGCAGAGCGTGCGACGCTGCTGAAGATCGCGCCGCATATCGTCTCGCGCATGGAGTTCGTGGTGCCCTGCTACACGCAGTTCGACCGCGTGATGCTGGGCGTGGGCCTGGGCATGTACGACGCGCTGGCCGGCAAGGCGGGCATCGGCTCGACCCAGTGGTTGTCCGCGGCCGAGACCGCCGCCCGCCTGCCCGGTGTGCGCACGCGAGGTCTGCGCGGCGGCGTCGCCTACTGGGACGCGCAGTTCGACGATGCGCTCATGTGCATCGCGCTGATGCAGACGGCGGTCGCGCTCGGCGCGGTGGCGCTCAATTACGTCGGCTGCACCGGGCTCGTCAGCGATGACCAAGGCGTGCGAGCGGTAATCGCACAGGACGGTGAAACCGGTGAACGCTTCGAACTGCAGACGCGCTGCGTCTTCAACGCCGCCGGCGTGTGGGTCGACGGCATCCGCCGCCTGGCCAATGCGCAGGCTGCGCCGCTGCTCCGTCTGAGCCAGGGCTCGCACATCGTGGTCGACGCGTCGTTCATGCCGTCGAACTCGGCGCTGATGATTCCCAAGACCTCCGACGGGCGCGTGCTCTTTGCGGTGCCGTGGCTCGGCAGCCTGATCGTGGGCACCACCGATCAGCCGCTCGAGGAGGCATCGTTCGATCCGCGCCCGAGCGAAGCGGAGATCGCCTTCATGCTGGAGACGGCGGCGGGCTACCTGGTGAATCCGATCAAGCGTGCCGATGTGCGCGCGGCGTTCTGCGGATTGCGCCCACTGTATTCGCCGCAGCATCTGCCGCGCACGTCGGCCATCTCGCGCGAGCACGCGGTGATCGACGAGCGCGGGCTCATCAGCGTGGTCGGCGGCAAGTGGACCACGTACCGACGCATGGCCACCGACGGACTGGCCGCTGCCGCGCGGCTGAAGCTGCTGCCCGCGGGTCAATCCAAGACGGCCGACCTGCCGTTGCTGGTCGACCCGGTGCTGGCCGACCTCGCCGCGCGCACGCGCCGGCCGGATGCCGCGTTCGATGCGCACTGCCGTCAATATGCCCAGGCGCGCCAGGACGTCGATGTGCGTTCGCGCCGCAGCCGCATCGGACTGCTGCAGGAAAGCGCGGGCTGAGTCCCGAGCGGCCTCACGCTGGCAGCGCCGGAAAGCAAAAGACCGCCCGAGGGCGGTCTTTTGTTGGTACAGCGCTTGCGCGCTTTAGAACTGGTGACGCAGGCCGACGATCAGCTCTTTGCGATCGTTGGCATTGTCCGGCACATTCTTCGAAGCCGCATCGGAGTACATCAGATACGTGTTCGTGCGGCGCGACAGCGAGTATGTGCCGCCAACAGCGATAACACGACCGTCAAGCGTCGTCGCCGTATTCGTGTCCGCGTCCCGGCTAGCGTAAGAAGCAATGATGGCGGCCGGCCCGATGGGCACCGTCACGCCAGCCATCCAGTTCGTGGCATCGTTGCCAACACCGGCCAGACCGAACAAGCGCGGACCAAATACTCGCTGGTCCTTGTCCTGCCCGAACATCGCGTGCACCTTGACGACCTTTGCGTCAAAGGTTGCGCCGACTTGGAGGTGTTGCTGATCTGCGCCTGCGAAAGCAATCCGCTCGATCGTCGCAACACCTAGGAATGGACCCGCTCCAAAACGGAAACCGCCCGTAATGGTGCGCGCATTTGCATCCGATCCGCCTGGGCACTCACCCTCTTGCGCGACAGCAGGGGCGGGACTCAGAGGCGGGCAGGTCAATGCTGCCGGCTTGGTTGAATACCCCACGACAGCACCGAAGCCGCCGACGATCGGCGAGCGATAGACGATGGCGTTGTTGATGCGGATCGCGTTGGCCGACGAGAACACCGACTGCGAGCCGGCGTCATTGAAGCCCGTGCCCCAGGGGTCGACGGCACCGAACAGTTCGAAACCGGCGGCCCACTGGCGACCCAGGCGAACCTGACCGAAGCCGCCCTCGATGCCGGCATACGCCCAGCGCCCCCACATCCGGCCCTGACCCTGCGTGCCTTCGTCAGGGCTGAAGCCGTGCTCGAGGTTGAAGATGGCTTTCAGGCCACCACCCAGGTCTTCCGATCCACGCAGGCCGACGCGCGAACCCGACTGGATGCCGCTGACCACACCGGTCGTGGAGGCCACGCCCGACTGCTTCGGATCCAGGCGGCCCACACCGATGTCGATCAGACCGTACAGCGTCACGCTCGACTGCGCGCTGGCCACGCCGGCGACGGCGCTCAGCACGGCAAGTGCGAGAAGACTCTTTTTCATGTGTATCTCCATGTTGATAAAAAGGACCACCAAGGCTTCCACCGAGGTCACCTTGGCGTTCGAATCTGGCCGCCAAGCGCCTGGAGAACTTCCATCGGAAGTTGTCGACGATTCTTTCAGGAAAGGGTGGTGCGGGCAAAAGCCTGCGTCGCCAAAACCTGCAATTGCGCGATGTCCTGTCGGTTTTGTGCAACAGGGACGCAGCGCCTTGGCATCGAAGCGACAGCGGCTTTCGACAACTGACTTGCGTCATTGCGTGGAAATAAAACGGGGCGTCCGAAGACGCCCCGTACAGAGCATGGCGAATAGGCCGAGATCAGAAGGAATGACGCATGCCGATCTGGATCGCCGTGGCATCTTCACCAAACGCCGAGGTCCAGCCGCCCGCATAGCCGGCTGCGCCCAGTGCCATGCGCGATTGCCCACTGTTCTGTGCCAGCGCGTAGGTGCCGAAGAGCGTCGTGCGCTTGGACATGTCGTAGAAGTAGCCCAGCCCGAAGTGATTGACCTTGGCATCTTCGGTGGCCCACTGGCTGCGTGCGGTGTCCTTGGCGTTGTTGTAAGCGAAGCGCAGGTTGCCATTGCCCAGACGCCAATCCACGCCCAGGTGATAGATGGTCGTGTCGGTCGGGCCGACGATGCCGCGCATGCCATCCAGGTCGATGCGGTTGGCGCGCGCGACGATCGGGGCAAGCAGCGCACCGATGCCGGCCGGCGTTCCGCCGGCGATGACGATCTGCTGCAGGTCCAGCGGCGTGACGATCGGGTTGTCGTTGGTCCGCTGCATGTACATGCCGAACAGCTTGGCCGACCCGAGCGTCAGCGTGGCGCCGACGTTGAGCGTCTCCATGCCCTTGCTCGCCTTGGTCGGCTCGGCACGGGTGATGACGTAGTTCTGGTTGTAGCCGATGCCGACCGAGAATGCCTGGGTCGCGTACTGCAGGTTGGCACCGTAAAAATCATCGCCCTGGGTGGGGGCTGCGGTGCGCTCGCTACGGGGGTTCTCGGTACCGCCAAAGCCATACATCAGCGCCAGGGTAAAGCCGCTCAGTTCAGCGCGGTACTGCAAGGCATTGTTGGCGCGAATCGTGACGGTGGAGAACTCCTGGCCAAACTGGCCGGCCGTGGCATCGGCGAACGAGTTGAACTTGTTCATGACCTCGTAGCCCGGCGTGTACATGCGGCCTGCGAGCACCGCACCGAACGGCGTGATCAGGCCGGCGAAGGCCTGGCGATCCCAGATGGCGCCGGCACTGTTGACCGTGGCGAACTGGGTGAGGACGTCGTTGGTGACGCTGTTCAGGCCGGCAGTGACCGCTGCGTTGGTCGGGCCGGGCGGAATGCCGATGGCAGCGACCCCTGGGCAGGTGAACGTGCCCGGCGTGGCGGCCGCACCGGCCGGGATGCAGTAGAACGTGGCGCCGTTGTTCGACACGGTGCCGTTATCCAGTTCGATGCGACCTTCGAGCGTGAAAAGCGCCTGCCAGCCGCCACCCAGATTCTCGCGGCCGCGCAGGCCCCAGCGCGAGCCGGCCGACAGGCCGCTCTGCAAACGCGTCTGGCTGGTGCTGCCGACGTCGACGCGTTCGACGCCGATGTCGAGCACGCCGTACAACTCGACCGAGCCGGTCGAGGCGGCGCCTTGAGCAAACGCAGCGGGGAAGGCCAAGGCGAGGGCCGCGGCCAGTATCGACTTGCGCATGGAGTGTCTCCTGTTTTTGAATGGTTCTACCTAGCGGCCGAAGGATAGCGGCGGCTCCGGCACAATTCGTGTTGAGGGGTCGATTGCACCCTCTCTGGGTGAGTCGTCGTTTGTTTTTCGCAACAGAAGAAAGTCGATCCATGTCGTCAGTTCTTGCCTTGTCTCCGCTCGATCGCGCGCTGGCGCTCGCTGACCGCGCACTGAGAACCCTGAGCGGCCACCCGCCGACCGGCCGTCCGTACCCGGGTGACGCGGTGGTCGATGAGGCGTCGACGCCCGAGATGACCGAGGCCGAGCAGAACGAGGCCGCCGCCCTGATGCGGGTGAATCACGTAGGCGAGATCTGCGCGCAGGCGCTGTACGAGGCGCAGGCGCTCGGTACGCCGGACGCGCGACTGCGCGAGACCTTCATGCACGCGGCGCGCGAGGAGGCCGACCACCTGGCGTGGACCCAGCGTCGGATCGAGGAACTCGGCGGACGCACCAGCCTGCTCAACCCGCTGTGGTACGGCGGCGCCTTCGCCATTGGCCTGGTGGCGGCGCGCCTGGGCGATCGGATCAGCCTGGGCTTCATGGCGGAGACCGAGAAGCAGGTGGAGCAGCACCTGGAATCGCACTTGGATCGGCTGCCGGCGTCGGACACGACCTCGCGCGCCGTCGTCGAGCAGATGAAGATCGATGAAATCTCGCATGGCCAGACTGCGCTCGACCTGGGCGGCGTCGACCTCCCCTGGCCGGTCCGCAGTGCGATGCGCCTGGCGGCGCGCGTGATGACCACCACCGCTCACCGCATCTAGCTGCCCTCGTCGATCACCTCAAGCGTCGTCTCGATCGAGGCGGTCTTGGCGAGCATGGCCGAGGCAGAGCAGTACTTGTCGTGAGACAGCTTGACAGCGCGTTCCACCACATCGCGTCGCAGCCCCTTTCCTCTCACGGTGAAGCGAAACTCGATTCGCGTGAATACCTTTGGATCCTCGGCGGCGCGCTCGGCAACCAGTGCGACGTCGCAACCCGTCACCTCATGGCGCCCGCGCTTGAGGATGAGCACAACGTCATACGCGGTGCACCCGCCCGTGCCGAGCAGCACCATCTCCATCGGTCGGGGCGCAAGGTTGCGACCGCCGCCGTCGGGAGAGCCGTCCATCGCCACCAGGTGACCGCTGCCGGTTTCAGCAACGAAACTCATGCCGTCGCGCTGCCATCTGACCGTGCATTCCATGTCGATCTCCCTTCAAGGCGGTGTGTCCGGTTTTTGGGCGATTCCGAGTGGAGCTGGAGGCTCGAAAAGCACCCGGCTTGCGTCGGAACCCGTAGCTTGGCTAAAATGCCCGGCTGTTCGCGGTTCAGTCAACGGTTCGATCGCCCTGAGTCAGCGGGATCAAGCAAGTCAGTGAGGCAGGGCGGTTCGGCCCCGGCAGTCAGGCAAAGCCCGGCCAGTCTCAAGTCTGCAGAATCCCTTGGGTGATGCGTTTCTGGGCCGCTTGTAGGTCTGTTTCCGATTCAGCGTTTCCGATTCAGTACGGAGCGAGGCCGGGTCCGAAGTCAGTGCCGGTAGGTGTCGGCACAGGCAAATACCGTCCGACCGCCCCGCCCTCAGAGAGTGTGATGAAGACGTTCACCGCCAAGCCGCTCGAAGTGCGGCACGACTGGTTTGTAGTTGATGCCAGCGACAAGATCCTGGGCCGTCTGGCCTCGCAAATCGCGCTGCGACTGCGCGGCAAGCACAAGCCGGAATACACGCCGCACGTAGACACGGGCGATTTCATCGTCGTGGTCAACGCCTCGAAGATCAAGGTCACCGGCCAGAAGACGACCGACAAGATTTACTACCGGCACTCGACCTATCCGGGTGGCGTCTACGAGACCAGCTTCGGCAAGATGCAGGGCCGCTTTCCGGGCCGTGCGTTGCAGATCGCCGTCAAGGGCATGCTGCCCAAAGGCCCGCTGGGCTACGCGATGATCAAGAAGCTCAAGATCTACGCCGAGGGCGAACATCCGCACACGGCGCAGCAGCCCAAAGCCCTGGAAATCTGAGGTCGCAATGATCGGCAACTACAACTACGGCACGGGCCGTCGCAAGAGTTCGGTGGCGCGCGTGTTCATCAAGCGCGGCACCGGCGCCATTGTCGTCAACGGTCGCCCGCTCGACCAGTATTTCCATCGTGAGACGGGCCGCATGATCGTGCGCCAGCCGCTGGAACTGACGGGAAACCAGACGTCGTTCGACATTCAGGTGAATGTCGATGGCGGCGGCGAGTCGGGTCAGGCGGGCGCAGTGCGCCACGGCATCACGCGCGCGCTGATCGACTATGACGCCACCCTGAAGCCGACCCTGTCCAAGGCGGGCTTGGTCACGCGCGATGCACGTGAAGTCGAGCGCAAGAAGGTCGGCTTCCGCAAGGCGCGCCGGCGCAAGCAGTTCTCCAAGCGCTGACGCGATTGGTCTGAATGCAATCAGCGGCTCCTGCGGGAGCCGCTTTGCATTCCACCGCCGCGTCACTGGCCTGTCCGGTTGATGGCCGGTTACCGCCTTCGCGCGCCCGCCATTGCCCGGCTCGCCCAGTGGGCGCTTCTATACTTTTCCACCTTACGCAATCTTTCCGTCGCGCTGCTGAGCGCCTTGTCCGCGTCGACATTCGTCGCAGCGGCGGTCGGGATCGACTGGACGCCCCGTGGAGCACCCGCACCGATGAAGTGGAAGTTATTCCTGCGCAAGATGTCGGTCAGCGCCCCCAGCGTGACCGTGCGCTCGAGGCTTCCCTGGCCGGTGCGCGCGCTGTTCGGTTTCATCGTTCTTGCAGGCGCCGCCGCTTCTGGCGTGGCGATCTACGAGTACGGGCGCAACTTTGCGGGCCCCGATCGCCGGGAACTGCAGGCGGACGTTGAGCGTCTGGGCTCGAAGCTGCGTGAAACCACTGCCGAACGGGATCGTTTCGCGGCGTTGGCGACCGCGCACGAGGCGCAATTGCGAGTCGAGCGCGCGGCGCAGGAGCAGTTGGTCAAGCAGGTGAACACGCTCGAAGGCGAGTCGAACCGCTTGCGTGAGGACTTGGCTTTCTTCGAAAGCCTGCTGCCGGCTGGCGCTGCGTCCAAAGGGGTCGTGATCCGCAGCTTTCGCGTGCAGGAAGACGGCGAGCCGACCCGTATGCGCTACCGCCTGTTGGTGCAGCAGTCCGGCAAGCCGGACAAGGACTTCACCGGAACGGTCGAACTCCAGGTCAACTTCCTGCAGGGCCAGCGCAGTTTCCAGCTATCGATTCCGCCCGCGACGGATGGTGGGGCCCTGAACCTGTCGTTCCGGCATTACCAGCGCATCGAGGGAACGTTTGCGCTGCCGTCGGGTGCGGTAGCCCGTTCGGTGCTTGTGAAGATCATCGCAGGCGGCCAGACTCAGACGCAGCAGACATTCGCGCTGTAGCGCTGCTGTACGTCACGCAGGAGGATTCCATGTTCAGCAAGAAATCGGCGCCGGGGCAGATCGCCAGCCTGATCGGCGCGGGTTCAACCATTGCCGGCGACCTCGTCTTCTCGGGCGGCCTGCGTATCGACGGGACGGTGCGCGGCGCCGTGCGCTGCGTGGATGGCGACAAGGGCGGCATGCTGGTGATCAGCGAGACCGGGTGCGTGGAGGGCGAGGTTCACGCCTCGCATCTGGTCGTGGCCGGTCGCATAGCAGGGCCGGTGCACGCGACGGAACTGCTGGAACTGCAGCCCAAGGCAAAGGTGGCCGGCGACGTTCGCTACAAGGCGCTGGAAATGCACCATGGCGCCATTGTCGACGGCCTGCTTGTCCATGATGACGGCACCACCGCCACCAAGTCATCCCCGCCGCTGAAACTGGCCGCCACCGGCGCCAAGCCCGAGACGCGGGGCGAGGTGAAGGTCGAGACAAAAGTGGAGTCCATGGCAGGGTGAATGTCCCCCGCTGGCGGCAAATCGGCTCCTATAATCTTTGGCAACCGTTTCCTGGGAGAGCGTGATGAATGCTGTTGTCGAAATGCCGGCCCCGATCGTCTTTTCTGACTCAGCGGCTGCCAAGGTCAAGCAACTGATCGACGAAGAAGGCAATCCGGAACTGAAGCTGCGGGTGTTTGTGCAAGGCGGAGGCTGCTCGGGCTTCCAGTATGGCTTCACCTTCGATGAGGTCACCAATGAAGACGACACCGCAATGCAGAAGAACGGTGTCACCCTGTTGATCGACTCGATGAGCTACCAGTACCTGGTGGGTGCCGAGATCGACTACAAGGAAGACTTGGAAGGCGCGCAGTTCGTGATCAAGAATCCGAACGCCACCACGACCTGCGGTTGCGGATCGTCCTTCTCTGCCTGATTTGTCTGGGGCTTTTGTAACGGGGTGCGCATGCACCCCGTTTGCTTTTGGGGTGACCGCTCAGGCTGGGTACAGCGCGCCAAGGATGCGGTGGCCGCGCGCGCCTGTGACGCTCGGCAGGTTGCCGGGCAGTCGCATGACATGGGCGTGAGCGAGCCACGCAAAAGCCAGCGCCTCGACCTGCTCCGGCGCGATCCCCAGTTCCGAGCTCGTGCGCACCGGCCGACCGCTGCACTCGTCGGTCAGCATGCGCATCAGCGTCTGATTGCGGGTGCCGCCGCCGCAGACGATGACATCGGCCGCGTCGCGGCAGTTGAGCGCGATCGCGTCACCGATCGTGCGGGCGGTGAACCGCGACAGTGTGGCCTGGACGTCCTGCGGTGCGATCGGACCCGACTGCGCCACAGCGCCACTGAGGTGCCGCTGCAGCCACGGCAGGTTGAACAGGTCCCGCCCGGTGCTCTTGGGGGGCGGCAGCGCCAGGTACGGCTCGTCGAGCAGGGCGGCGAGCAGGTGCTCGTTGACTTGTCCGCTGCCGGCCCACCGGCCATCACGATCGATGGGCTCGCCCAGATGTGTCATCGCCCACGCATCCAACAGCACATTGCCGGGCCCACAGTCGAACCCGATGACGGTGCCGGCGCCACCGCCAGGCAGGCAGGTGAGGTTGCCGATGCCGCCAAGGTTGACGACCACCCGGCCGTGCGCGCTTTCGAATGCCGCGGCGTGAAACGCCGGCACCAGCGGCGCGCCTTGGCCTCCGGCGGCAACGTCGCGCGAGCGCAGATCCGCCACCACGTCGATGCCGGTGAGTTCGGCGATCGTGGCCGGTGCGTTCAACTGCAACGTGTAGCCGGCATCGGGCCGGTGCCGGATCGTCTGCCCGTGCACGCCGATGGCCCGCACGCTGCCCGCTTCCACTTCGGCGTGCAGCAAGAGGTCCTCGACGATCGAGGCGTAGCTGCGGGCCAGGTGTTGTGCCGCCACGCTCGCACGATGCAGTTCGTTGTCGCCCGGCGTGTTCAGCCGCAGCAGCTCGTCGCGCAGTTCCGGCGCAAAGTCGTGGTGGGCGTGGGCTCGTGGCACCGGCCGCGGCTCGGCGAAATCGGCCAGCACGGCGTCAACGCCATCGAGGCTGGTGCCGGACATGAGGCCAATGAACAGCTGGCGCGGGGGCATGAGGGGGCCGAGTAGGAAGAAGGCATCAATTAGACTGCGCCGCGATCGTTCCTGTCATCTTTCGTCGACCCGCCAATGCGCGTTCTGCCTGCGCGCAACGGGTGTGCCACGGTCATCATGCCCACCGAACCCAAGCCCGCCGCGCCGCCTGGCGCCGTGCCGTTGCCGATCTCCAGCCGCACCGACGAGGCGCTGGCCCGCATCAAGCGCGGCAGCGCCGAGTTGCTGGTCGAGTCTGAGTTCGCGCAGAAGTTGGAGCGCGCAGCCGTGACCGGCACGCCATTGCGCTGCAAGCTCGGCCTCGATCCCACCGCGCCCGACATCCATATCGGCCACACCGTGGTGCTGAACAAGCTGCGTCAGTTGCAGGACCTCGGGCACACGGTGATCTTCCTGATCGGCGACTTCACCTCGATGATCGGCGACCCGTCGGGGCGCAACACCACGCGTCCGCCATTGACGCGCGAACAGATCGAGTCGAACGCGCAGACCTACTTCGAGCAGGCTGCACTGGTCCTCGATCGCGAACGCACCGAGATCCGCTACAACTCCGAGTGGTCGGAACCGCTGGGTGCGGCCGGCCTGATCAAGCTCGCCGCCCGCTACACGCTGGCGCGCCTGCTCGAGCGCGACGACTTTGCCAAGCGGATGCAGGAGAACGCGCCGATCGCGATGCACGAGTTGCTGTATCCGCTGATGCAGGGCTACGACTCGGTGGCATTGAAATCGGACCTCGAACTGGGCGGAACGGACCAGAAGTTCAACCTGTTGGTCGGACGCGAACTGCAGCGCCACTACGGCCAGGAGCCGCAGTGCATCCTGACCATGCCCCTGCTCGAGGGTCTCGACGGCGTCGAGAAGATGAGCAAGAGCAAGAACAACTACATCGGCATCACCGAGAAGCCATCGGAGATGTTCGGCAAGGTGATGAGCATCTCCGACGAGCAGATGTGGCGCTGGTATGGCCTCGTCTCGCAGCGCGACGCCGACGAGATCACCGCCCTCAAGCGCCAGGCCGCGGACGGACGCAACCCGCGCGACATCAAGGTGCTGCTGGCGAAGGAGCTCGTCACGCGCTTTCACTCGGCGCGCGAGGCCGAGCTCGCCGACTTCGACTTCATGGCGCGCTTTCGTGCGGGCGCCATTCCCGACGAGATGCCGGCGTTCACCCTTGCCGGCGGCGATGGCCTGGGCATCGCCGCGCTGCTCAAGCAGGCGCAGCTTGCGCCGTCGACCAGCGAGGCGATCCGCAACATCGAGCAGGGGGGCGTGAAGATCGACGGCGAGAAAGTCGGCGACCGCACACTGTTGGTCAAGCCCGGCACCTACGTCGTGCAGGTGGGCAAGCGCAAGTGGGCACGCGTGACGGTTGTCTGATCGCGCCACTCCCCCAGCGCAACTCGATCAGCCTGTCGTGCAGTAGTGAAGTAATGCGGCAGTACAGAAGCGCGCCTCATCGTTAGCCAGGGCTGCGACTGCTGCATACCGCTCGGAATGACGGTCGATACCACCACCAAGGGCTTGATCCAGTGTTGGGCTCGACCGAGGCGTGCTCATCGTCAGCAGGGCGAACTCCTACAATCGTCGCCATGATTGCGCTGATCCAGCGGGTGTCACAAGCACGCGTGCGCGTGGCGGGCGACGTGGTGGGCGAGATCGGCACGGGCCTGCTGGCGCTGGTTTGCGCCGAGCGTGACGACAGCGAGCGCGAGGCTGAAGCGTTGCTCGGCAAACTGCTCGCCTATCGGGTCTTTCCCGATGCGGCCGGCAAGATGAACCTCAGCGTGAAGGACGTTGCCGGCGGCCTGCTGCTGGTGTCGCAGTTCACTCTTGCCGCCAACACCAACAGCGGCACGCGGCCGAGCTTCACCCCGGCGGCCGCGCCGGAACTCGGTCGACGGTTGTTCGATCTCTTCGTCGAGCGCGCGCGCGCCAGTCACCCGCGGGTTGCCACCGGCGTGTTCGGTGCCATGATGCAGGTCGAGTTGATCAACGACGGACCTGTGACCTTCTGGTTGCAGGTCAAGCCGAAGACCTAGCCACGTCATTCAGGAGTCAGAGATGAAACTCATCAGTCATTCGTTCAACGACAGCGGCCGTATCCCCGGCGAGTTCGCCTTTGCCGTGCCGGACGCCGCCCACCACGTGAAGCTGTCGGCCAACAAGAACCCGCATCTGGCGTGGAGCGATGCGCCGCCGACCACGCGGTCGTTCGCGCTGATCTGCCATGACCGCGACGTGCCGAGCCAGCCCGACGACGTCAACCAGCAGGGGCGCGAGATCCCGTCGTCGCTGCCGCGCGTGGACTTCTTCCACTGGTCATTGATCGATCTTCCGGCGACGATGATGACGATCGAGGCCGGCACCTTCTCGCACGCCGTGTCGCCTCGCGGCAAAGCGGGTCCGGCAGCGCTGCACGGCACGCGCCAGGGCATCAACGACTACACCAGCTGGTTCGCTGGCGACCACGACATGGAAGGCGACTACTACGGCTACGACGGCCCGTGCCCGCCGTGGAACGATTCGATCATTCACCACTACGTGTTCACCGTGTACGCACTCGATGTCGAGCAGTTGGCGCTGCAGGGCCGCTTCACCGGGGCAGATGTGCGCAAGGCGATCGAAGGGCACGTGCTCGATCAGGCGGCCATCACCGGTACCTACACGTTGAACCCGCGGCTGGCCACGCCGAAGTGACGGCACTCACGTGACACCGGCGGGCAGTTCGGACGACGCCATTGCCCCGACCACGCTGCTGCTGATCCGCCACGGCGAGACGGCGTGGAACGCGGCCAGCCGCATCCAGGGCCAGCTCGACGTGCCGCTGTCGTCACGCGGCATCTGGCAGGCGGCGCGACTGGGCGAGCGGCTCGCTGGCGAGCCGATCGATGCGGTCATCAGCAGTGATCTGGCGCGCGCCAGCCTCACGGCGCAGGCCGTGGCCGCCACCCGCAACAGTGACCTGGTGCTCGACCCGCGCCTGCGCGAGCGGCACTTCGGCTGGTTCCAGGGCCATACGGTCGACGAGATCATGGCCCGCTGGCCGGCCGAGTTCCATCGCTGGCGCGAGCGCGACGTCGACTGGGCGATCCCTGAAGGCGAGTCCGGCGCACAGTTCGGTGCGCGCGTGCTCGCCGCCCTCGACGACCTCGCCTCCACGTGGCGTGGCAAGACAGTGGCCGTGGTGGCGCATGGCGGCACGCTCGATGTCGCCTACCGCCATGCGCGCGCACTCGCGTGGGACGCGCCGCGCGAGCATGTGATGCTCAACGCCGGCATCAATCGCCTGCAGGCCGACGCCCGGCCCCTGCGGCTGAGCATCATCGACTGGGGCGACGTGGCCCATCTGGACAGCGCGCGCGACGAACTGGCCGGCGCGTAATACCGGCCGCGCCGGCTGATCCTGATGCCGCGGCATGCCGCGCTGTTGCCTGATGCGAACGACCGGCGCCACCCCTGCGCAGCGGCAAGGCACGGCGCCGCGGGCCGCCTAGACTGATTCACATGGACGTCGCCGCTCTTGAAATCGCGCTGGCGTTTGTCAGCAGCGCCGGGGTCGGCCTGCTGGTGGGCCTTGAGCGCGAGCGCAATCCGCACACCAAGGCGGGGCTGCGTACCTTTGCGCTGATCGCGGTTCTTGGCACGCTGTGCGCCCTGCTGGCGCAGGCCAGCGGCAGTGGTCTCGTGATCGCTGCCGGCGCCATCGCGGTGGCGGCCACCATCGGTGGCGCCTACCTGGTCGATCCGGCCACGGTGGCCGATGACTCGGGCACAACCACGACGATCGCCGCGCTCGTCGTGTTCGGCCTGGGAGCGGCCAACTTTTACGGGCACATGCGCCTGGCGGTGGGCGCCGGCATCGTGATGACGGCGCTGCTGCACTTCAAGACGGAACTCGAGGGCGCGGCCAACCGGCTGACGCCGACCGACCTGCGCTCGATGCTGCAGTTCGGCGCGGTGACGGCGATCGTGCTGCCGCTGCTGCCCGACGAGCCGCTCGGGCCGTACGGCGCGCTCAACCCGTTCCACATCTGGCTGATGGTGGTGCTGATCTCCGGCGTCAGCCTGGCGGGCTACGTGGCCTGGCGCCTGACCTGGGTGCGGCAGGGCCTGCTGCTGACCGGCGTGCTGGGTGGCATCGCGTCCAGCACCGCGACCACGTTGGCGTACGCGCGGCAGGCGCGCGACGGCAGCCAGCCGCGCGACGCCTCGCTGATCGTGATCCTGCTCGCCAACACCACCATGTTCGCGCGCGTGTTGCTGCTGACGCTGATCGTGGCGCCCGCCGTGGCCCCGAGCGTTGCGATGAGCATGGTCCCGGCACTGCTGCTGGCGGTGCCGGTGCTGATCCGCCGCTGGCGCGCCGCCTCCGTCCAGCTCGCCCATCCGTCGCAATCGCAGGAGGCGCAGCGCAACCCGACGCAGTTGGCCGCCGCGCTGCTGTTTGCCGCCGGCTACGCGCTGGTGCTGCTGATCGCCGCCTGGGCCAGCGAGCACGTTGGCGCACAAGGCCTGTACGGGCTGGCGTTCTTGTCCGGCCTCACCGATGTCGACGCGATCACGCTGTCGCTGATGCAGTTGTTCAACACGCAGGCGGCCGGCGTCGCGGTGGTGGCGACCGCGGTCACGCTGGCCGTGGGCGCCAATCTGCTGCTCAAGGCCACGCTCGCGTGGGTGGCCGGTGGCGCCGCGCTCGGACGCGCCACGGCACTCGGGTTCGCCGGGCCGCTGCTTGGCCTGGCAGCCGGCGCGGTGGTCATCCGGCAGCTTGGGTGACGGGTGCGTGAGCCGCACGCACGAAGACTTGCACGCCGATCCGTATGTCCATCCGCACGCTCATCCGCACGGCGCTCCCTACGCCGATCTGCACGCCGTTTTGCATGCCCGTTCGCACGCTCACTTGGATACCCATCCGCTCGCTCATTTGCATGCCCGTTCATACGCCGGCTGCCGCAGGGGCGGCTGGCATAATTGTCTTGCCATCCGGCTTCGTGTGACTGGCGTCCAGGTGGGTCACCATCAGGGAGCACGAAGCCTTCTTCTGCCGTTCGCCTGGGCATGATGGATCGACCAACCTTCTGCCGAGGCCGAAACTTCCCATGTTCAATCGCACCGCACACACCATCGCCAACATCGACCCGCAACTGTGGGCCGCGATCACCGCTGAGAATGCGCGCCAGGAAGCGCACATCGAGCTGATTGCCTCCGAGAACTACGCCAGTCCGGCGGTCATGGCCGCGCAGGGCACGCAGCTCACCAACAAGTACGCCGAGGGCTATCCCGGCAAGCGCTACTACGGTGGCTGCGAGCATGTGGACGTCGCCGAGAGCCTCGCGCTCGAGCGCCTGAAGCAACTGTTCGGCTATCCGACCATCGACATCGCTGCCAACGTGCAGCCGCACTCCGGCGCGCAGGCCAACGGCGCCGTGTTCCTGGCGCTGCTCAACCCAGGCGACACCATCATGGGCCTGTCGCTCGCCGAGGGCGGCCACCTCACGCACGGCATGCCGCTGAACATCTCCGGCAAGTGGTTCAAGGTAGTGAGCTACGGCCTGAACGAGCGCGAGGAGATTGACTACGAGGCGATGCGCAACCTCGCCTACCAGCACAAGCCCAAGCTGATCATCGGCGGCGCCAGCGCCTATTCGCTGCGGTTCGACTGGGCGCAGATGGCGCAGATCGCCAAGGACGTCAACGCCCACTTCATGGTCGACATGGCGCACTACGCCGGCCTGATCGCCGCCGGCATCTACCCGAGCCCCGTGCCGCACGCCGATGTCGTCACCAGCACCACGCACAAGACGCTGCGCGGCCCCCGCGGCGGCCTGATCCTGTGCAAGCCCGCGTTGGAAAAGCAGATCAACAGCGCGGTGTTTCCGGGCACGCAGGGAGGGCCGCTGATGCACGTGATCGCCGCCAAGGCGGTGGCGTTCAAGGAAGCACTGGCACCCGAGTTCAAGACCTACCAGCAGCAGGTGCTGGTCAACGCACGCGTGATGGCCGAGACGCTGGTCAAGCGCGGCCTGCGCATCGTCAGCGGCCGCACCGAAAGCCACCTGATGCTGGTGGACCTGCGCGCCAAGCAGATCACCGGCAAGGAAGCCGAAGCGGTGCTCGGCTCCGCGCACATCACGATCAACAAGAACGCGATTCCCAAGGATCCGGAAAAGCCGATGGTCACCAGCGGCATCCGCCTGGGCTCGCCGGCCATGACCACGCGCGGCTTCAAGGAAGCCGAAGCCGAACAGACCGCCCACCTGATCGCCGACGTGCTGGACAACCCGCGAGATCCCGCCACCGTCGAGCGTGTACGCGGCGAAGTCGGCAAGCTCACCGCGCGCTTTCCGGTGTATGGCGGCTGATGGCGATGCGAACCGCGGGCTACGAAGCGTTCAACTCACGACTACTGCCCGCGGCGCGCAGCGCCGCTCGTTGCTTTTTGAACGGGGTCGGTCGCCCGGCCGCTCCGAAGGCCGACCCCCTAACTGATCTCGACCGAGTGCACGTGCGAGCCGAAGGCTTGCGTACACGAGGGAGATTTCTTTGAAGTGCCCCTTCTGCCAGCACCCCGACACCCAGGTGATCGACTCGCGGGCGTCGGACGAAGGGGCGACGATCCGTCGCCGTCGCCGCTGCCTGTCGTGCGACAAGCGTTTCACCACGTACGAGCGGGTCGAACTGTCGATGCCCACGCTGATCAAGCGGGGCGGCAGCCGTGCCGAGTACGACCGCGAAAAGCTGCGTTCGTCGATGCAGCTGGCGCTGCGCAAGCGACCGGTGCCGCGCGAGGCGGTCGACGACGCGATCGGCCGCATCGAGGAAAAACTGCTGTCGCTGGCGCAGCGCGAGATCAAGTCCGACAAGCTGGGCGAACTCGTGATGCGCGAATTGAAGCGCCTCGACAAGGTGGCCTACATCCGCTTTGCCTCGGTCTACCGCAGCTTCGAGGACGTCGATGAGTTCGCCGAAGTGGTCAAGGAAGTCCGGCCCGCGGGCCGCGCCGCCAAGCGCAAGCGCGCCTAGCCGGTTGCCAATGTGTCCGGACGCGCAGCGAAAACATCGCCGCGCGCACCAGCAAGCCGTATCGCGGCTTGCGTCGATTGACGGGAGAACGCACATGTCCAGACTGATTTCACCGCGCTCGTCGCTGTCCATCGTCGCCGTGATGGCGGCCGCCTTCGTTGCCGGCTGCGGCGGTGGCGGCAGCAGTGGCGGCGGCAACGTGCTGCCGCCGCCGCCGCAGCCCGGCGCGATCAACTGGGGAGCGGCGGTCACGCTGGCCACCAATGCCGGCGGCATCACGGCGCCGGCGGCGGCGATCGATGGTGCGGGCCTGGCGGCCGTGCTGTGGGCGCAGACGGGCATCGTGCCGGCTGCCGGACAGCCGCCGCTCACCAGTCCGCACGTGGTGGCGCGCGAGAACACCGCGGCCGGCTGGGCAGCGACCCAACTCATCGAAGCACCGGTGGCAGGCGACGCCGCCACCGACCAGGTCATCTCGCTGCAGGCGCTTGCACCGACCACCGGCCTCACGGCGGCCTGGCTGCGCCTGACCGGCGCCGGCGAGCGCATCGGCGCGGCGCGCCATGTGGGCAGTGCCTGGGAGCGGGGCGATGCCAGCGCTGCGGCCAACGCGGCCCGCACGGACCTGGTGTTCGCCAGCAACAACGCCGGCGTGCGTGTGGTGGTCTGGTCGCAGACCATCAACGGGGTGTCGCAGATCGTCGGACGTCGCTGGCCGAACAGCGTGGTCGGCTGGATCGACCTGCCAGCGGTGCAGCAATCTCCCGGCATCGCCGGCACGCAACCGGCGGTGGCGATCGACGGCGATGGCCGTGTGATGATCGTCTGGCGTCAGGGCGATGCAGTCTCCGGCCGCCTGCGCTCGCGCGTGTTCACACCGGGCGCAAACGCGTTCGGCACCGAACTGGAAGTCGATGCGGCCCTCACCGACATGCAGGCGCCGCGGGTCATCGCCTACGGCCCGAACAAGTTCCTTGCCGTGTGGGAGCAACTGTTCAACAACACCTACGACCTGCGCTCGAAGGCCGGCAATGCCTCCAACTGGGACCAGTTCTCCGACACGCTCGACACGCGCGCCGAGGCGGTCGGCAATGCGCGGCTGATGGCGGGGCCGAACAACACCGCGCTGGTGGCCTGGCAGCAGGCCGATCGCTTGTTCGCCAGCCGCTGGGCCGAAGCGACCGGCAACTGGTCGCAGCCACTGGGCGTCGGCGCCACGCTGACTGGTGTGGCGCGTGACCTGCGCGCCGGCATCGACGCCGCCGGCGACGCGATCCTGGTGTGGACCCAGCGTGGCACCAGCGGCATTCCCGACCTGTACTACGCCACCGTCACCGGCACCGTGCCGGTCGCCACCGCACCCGCGCTGCTCGAAACCGAATCTGGTTCGGCCGGCTCGCCGGCCCTCGGCGTGAACGGCAATGGCAATGCCGTGGTCGCCTGGCTGCAGTCCGTCAGCGGGCAGGCGCAGCCCAACCTGGTCGCGCGCGTGGCGCGCTGACATCGAGCGGCAGCGCCCGCCGTGCGCTTGATGCCCATCAAGCGCACGGTGACCGCGGCGCGCAGGCGCGCTTGAGTCGCGCGCGTCGCGACCTACATTCAATCTGCAACGCAACAGGGCCGGTGCCACACGGCTCGAACCTGAGTCGTCGCGTGGGCCTGCCCGCAACTGGAGGTCACATGATCACGACGCTCACGACGCCGATGACGGCCACGCCCGCCATGACCCGGCGGGATCCGTTCGGCATGCTGTTCGAAGACTTCTTCAACGACGGCTGGATGCGCCCCGCTTTGGGCTCCGCTTGGCTGGCCCGCATGCCCGAGATGGCGGCGGTCAACCGCGCGCGGATGGACGTGGTCGACACCGGCATGGCCTTCCAGATCACGGTCGACCTGCCCGGCGTGAAGAAGGACGACATCCATGTCTCGGTCGAGGGCGACCGCGTCGCCATCGACGCCGAGACCAGGTCGGCACATGAAGTGAAGGACGGCGACACGCTGCTGCACACCGAAAGGACGGCGGCCAGCTATGCGCGCCACTTCACCCTGCCGGTGGCAGTGACCGATGCCGGCGCCGAGGCGGCCTACGAGAATGGCGTGCTGACGTTGACGCTGCCCAAGCGGTCGCCGACTGCCGGCACGCGCCTGACCATCCGCTGACCGTCGGCGGCGCACCGGTGCGAGCCGGCGCGCACGTCGGACCGGCGAGGTGGGGGCGATGCACGGGCACGCGTGGTGTCTCGTCAGGACACCTACGGAGGGCCGCTGTCGCGGCCCTCCGTTTGCCGGTCGGCGCGACCCAAGGCACGTCGCTCCGTTTGCACGTCGCTCCACTTGCACGTTGCTCCACTTGCATGTCGCCCCACTTGAAACGCCAGCGATGTGCCCTAGATATCGCAGCACGGGCCGATCGGCCCTGCCATACGACTGAACACTGCCACTGACCTGCTGACTGAGGAGAGACTCATGGCCAACGTGATGCTTCGCCGCGACGCCTTCCCGTCGCTGTTCGACGAGTTTTTCAATGACTTCTTCACCCGCTCGGCCGGCATGCCGGCCACGGCGCGCAGCAATGAACTGCCGACGTCCGTGCGCGCCCGAATGGACGTGATCGACAAGGGCGACCGCTATGAGGTCCTGGTCGACCTGCCGGGTGTCTCGAAGGACGACATCCAGGTCAGCATCGAAGGCCCGCGCGTGTCGATCACCGCCGAGACGAAGTCGCAGCGCGAGACCAAGGACGGCGAGCGCGTGCTGCACAGCGAGCGCTACGCCGCCAGCTACGCGCGCAGCTTCGAGCTGCCGGCCGAGGTGACCGAAGAGGGCGCCGAAGCCGCGTTCGACAACGGCGTGCTCAAGCTTGGCTTGCCCAAGCGCGCCACCGTGACGAGCAAGCGGCTGGCGGTGAAGTAAGCGCAGTGCGTGGAGCGCTTTGCGTGTACGCGATGGGCTTTGCCCATCGCACGTGCACGCAAAGCGACTAGTCAGAGGGCTGCGCTCCGGAGCGGCCGCGAGCTTCGCCCTTCAACAACTGCAACGCGCGGCCACCGTCGTGAGCGGGCGACGTGCGTGTCCGCGCTCGACTCGGTCGACTCGCTCGGCAGGCTGGTTGCGTCCGCATCGCTGTCGCGTGTGACCGCCAAGTGACAACCCGCAACGCGCCAAGCGGCGCAGCCTCGCAGCGCACGCCCACCGTCGCGAGCGGAACAACGTGCAGCCGCGACCCATTTCGGCAGGGTCCGGCTCCGCCGGCCCTGCCGAACAAACTATTCCGCTTTGCGTGCACGTGCGAGCCGCAGGCTCGCGTACACGCAAAGCGCTACCATCGCCGGGTGTACACGCCAGACGATCACCAGTTCATGCGGCGCGCGCTCGGTCTGGCTGAGCGCGCGATGTACATCGCCACGCCCAATCCCCGCGTCGGCTGCGTGATCGTGCGTGACGGCCGGGTGTTGGGCGAAGGCTTCACGCAGGCGCCTGGTTCGAATCATGCCGAGGTCGAGGCGCTGCTCGATGCGCGTCGAAACGGCCACGACCTGCATGGCGCCACCGCCTACGTGACGCTCGAGCCGTGCTCGCACTTCGGCCGCACGCCGCCGTGTGCGACCGCGCTGATCGAGGCGCGCCTGACGCGCGTGATCGCCGCGGTCGAGGATCCCAACCCGCTGGTGGCCGGGCGCGGCCTGGAAATGCTTCGCAGCAATGGCCTGGACGTGCGCTGCGGCCTGCTGGCCGCCGAAGCAGCCGAGATCAACGTCGGCTTCTTCTCGCGCATGAACCGCGGCCGGCCATGGGTGCGGCTGAAGATCGCCGCCAGTCTCGACGGCAAGACCGCGCTCGACAATGGCGTGTCGCAGTGGATCACCTCGGATGCCGCGCGTGCCGACGGTCATGCGTGGCGCGCGCGCGCCTGCGCCGTGCTGACCGGCATCGGCACGCTGCAGGTCGATAACCCGCAACTGAATGTGCGGCTGGTGTCCACGCCGCGCCAGCCGATCAAGGTGCTGGTCGACAGCCGACTGGAGGCTGACCCGGGTGCGCGCTTCTTTGACGGCTCGCCGGTGCTGGTGGCCTGCGCCTTCGCCGACAGCGACCGCTGCGCCCGGCTGGCCGAGGTCAATGCGCAGGTGCTCGAACTGCCCAATGCCGACGGCAAGGTCGACCTGCCGTCACTGATCCGAGAACTGGGTCGGCGCGGCATCAACGAACTGCATGTGGAAGCCGGCTTCAAGCTCAACGGCTCGCTGGTGCGCGAAGGCATCGTCGACGAACTGCTGGTCTATCTCGCGCCGATGCTGGTCGGGCAGGCGCAAGGCATGGTGCATCTGCCGGCGCTGGAAGACCTGACCCAGGCGCGGCGGCTGGCGTTTCGCGAGGTGACGCAGGTCGGCGAAGAAGTGCGCATCCTGGCGCGATTGAACTGAGAGAGAGCGAGGACATGTTTACCGGACTGGTGCAGGGCGTGGCGCGGATCGAGCAGGTGGAGCCACTCGGTGTCGACGGCGGTGTGCGGCTCACCGTCAACGCGCAGGGCGTGCCGGGTTTTGCCGCCGAGGTCGGCGACAGCATTGCGTTGAACGGCGCCTGCATGACCGCCACGCGGGTGGATGGCAGCCGCTTCAGCGTCGACGTCTCTGGCGAGAGCCTGTCAAAGACCGCCGGTCTCGCCGCGCCGGGCGAGGTCAACGTCGAGACCTCGATGCGCCTGGGCGACAAGCTCGGCGGCCATCTGGTCTCGGGTCACGTCGACGGCATCGGCATTGTGCAGAAGATGGTGCCGGTGGCCGAGTCGTGGGAACTGGTGGTGCGTGCGCCGCGCGCACTGGGCAAGTACCTCGCCTACAAGGGCTCGATCACGGTCGACGGCGTGAGCCTCACGGTCAATCGTGTCGATGACGTGGCCAACGGTTGCGACTTCTCCCTCAACATCATCCCGCACACCCATGCGGTGACCACGCTGCGCAATCTGTGCGCCGGCGCGCGAGTCAATCTCGAGATTGACCTGATCGCCCGCTACGTCGAGCGCATGCAGTCGGCGCCGCGCGACTGATCGATGCTGTTGGATGCGTCGCCCTGGGTGGCGCTGGCCTTCATCGGCCTGCTGCTGCTGGTCACCGGGGCGGACGCGGAGCGCCGTGGCTGGGCGGTTGCTGCGGTGGCCACGCTGGCGCTGTTTCTCGGGCTGCGGCTGCTGCCTTCGCTGGTGCCGGGCGAGCGCGTGATCGGCGACCTGTGGGATTGGAGTGGGTCGCTGCTCGGCCTGGCGGGCGTGCTGCTGATTGCCACCCTGCTGGTTCGGCGGGGCCTGCTCGACTGGCGCGACGCCGGCGTCACTTTGAGGCAGGCCCCCGGTTCGGTGCCGATCGCCGTTGGCCTCATCGTCGCCACGCTCGGCATCAACTACGCATCGATGAGCCTGAGCACGTTTCGCCTGCCGGGCGTGCCGCTGGAAACCTGGCTGTACCAGGCCACGCTGCCGGGCCTGGTCGAAGAGACACTGTTCCGCGGCGTGCTGCTGGCGATGGCCGATCGCGCCGTCGCCCCGCGCCGTGCCAAGGTGGACGTGGTGGGCGCACGCATCGGCTACGGCGGGCTGGCGGTCACCTGCGCGTTCCTCGCCCTGCATGGCCTGTCGCTGGGTGTCTTGCTGGTGCTGCCCGCCGCACTGCTGTACCTGTGGCTGCGCGCGCGCACCGGCTCGTTGCTGCTGCCGATCATCGCGCACAACCTGTGGAACCTCAGCATCTACGCCGCCCATCTGTAGCGCTGCGCCACCACCTCGCCCCGCCCGTCTCCACCCTCTCAAAGCGACCCATGCCTGCCCTGTTCCAGCCGCTCACCCTGCGTGACCTCACCCTTGCCAACCGCATCATGGTCGCGCCGATGTGCATGTACTCGGCGGTCGACGGCAACGCGCAGCCCTGGCATCACGCGCACCTGGGCGCGCTGGCGAATTCGGGCGCGGCCCTGCTGTGCGTGGAGGCCACGTCGGTGACACCGGCCGGCCGCATCACGCCCGGCGATCTCGGCCTGTACAGCGACGACAACGAGGCCGCGCTCGGCGCCGTGGTGCAGATGATCCGCCGCGTGTCGCCGGTCAAGCTGGCGCTCCAGCTCGCGCACGCCGGCCGCAAGGCCTCCAGCCGCGCGCCGTGGGACAGCGGTCCGCAGCTGCGCGCGCATGAAGGTGGCTGGACCCCTGAGGCACCGTCCACCGTGCTTTTCAAGCCGGGCGACGTCGAGCCCTCTGCGCTCGACGCAGCGGGGCTCGAGCAACTGCGCGACGCATTCGCGCAGGCCGCGCGCCGCGCTGCCCGCCTGGGCTTCGACGCAGTCGAGGTGCACATGGCGCACGGCTACCTGCTGCATCAGTTCCTGTCGCCGGTCTCCAATCACCGCAGCGATGCCTACGGCGGCTCGTTCGAGGGCCGCACGCGCTTTCCGCTAGAGGTGTTCGAGGCGGTGCGCGCCGCCTTTCCGGCTCATCTGCCGGTTGGTGTGAGGGTGTCGGCCACCGACTGGCTGGAGCACTGCGCGCCCGCGGAGAGCTGGACGCTGGCGCAGACCCTCGCGCTGGCGCAGCAGCTCAAGGCGCGTGGTTGCGACTGGATCGATGTCTCCAGTGCCGGCATCTCGCTGCAGCAGCAGATCCCGCTCGGGCCGGGCTACCAGGTGAATCTGGCGCAGGCGCTGAAGGAGGCCACCGGCCTCGCAACGATGGCGGTCGGCCTCATCACCGAGCCGCACCAGGCCGAAGCCATCGTCGCCAGTGGGCAGGCCGACATGGTGGCGCTTGCCCGCGGCTTTCTCTACAACCCGCGCTGGGGCTGGCACGCCGCGGCCGCGCTCGATGGCCGCGTGCACGGCCCGGTGCAGTACCTGCGCGCCTTGCCCAAGGACACGCCGCCGATCTTCGGCAGCTGAGGCGCGCTTTCGGCTGCAGTACGTGCGCCCGGCCAGCCATCCGAGTCGCCCCGGCCTGCCCGTGATCAAGGCCCCACTTCCCGCGGGCGATTGAGTGCGGTGATGACGAAAGGCGGCGCGTAGACTTCGGCGTCCATCGCTGCCGTCGCCCTGCGCGACACCGAGGTCCCCATGCTGTCTGCCGTGCCCGCTTCCATCCTTGCCGCCAAGCCGGCAACGAACGCACCGCTCGCCGCCGAGCTCGCCACCACCGCCGAGATCATCGAGGAGATCCGGCGCGGCAACATCGTCGTGCTGGTGGACGATGAAGACCGCGAGAACGAGGGCGACCTGCTGTTCGCCGCCGACTTCGTCTCTGCCGAGAAGATCAACTTCATGGCCAAACATGCGCGCGGCCTCGTCTGCCTGACGATCACGCAGGCCCAGGCCGATCGCCTGAACCTGCTGCCGATGACGCGCGCCAACGGCACCGTGCACCACACCAATTTCACCGTCTCGATCGAGGCGGCCGAAGGCGTGACCACCGGTATCTCCGCCGCCGACCGCGCGCGCACGGTCCAGATCGCCACCCGGCCCGATGCGCGCGAGGCCGACATCGTGCAGCCGGGCCATGTGTTCCCGGTGGTAGCGCAGCCTGGCGGCGTGCTGATGCGTGCCGGTCACACCGAGGCCGGCTGCGACCTCACGCAACTGGCGGGGCTGAACCCCGCCGCCGTCATCTGCGAGATCATGAACGACGACGGCACCATGGCGCGGCTGCCTGATCTGGTTCCGTTCGCGCGCCAGCACCACCTGAAGATCGGCACCATCGCCGACCTGATCCACTACCGCGCCGCCAACGAGTCGATGATCGAGCGGGTGGGCAGCCGCAGCGTGCAGACCGCCGCCGGTCCGTTCGAACTGGTGGCCTACCGCGACAAGCCCAGCGGCAGCGCCCACCTGGCGCTGGTGCGCGGCACGATCGACCCGCAGCGCGAGACGCTGGTGCGAGTACACGAGCCGACCTCGCTGCTCGACCTGATCGACACCGATGCAAGCAGCCACTCCTGGACCTTCGCGCGTGCGCTCAACACGATCGCGCAGGCCGGCTGCGGCGTGATCGTGCTGCTCAACTGCGGTGAGAGCGCGCAGCTGCTGCTCGACCGCGTGGGCGAGTTCACCGCCGGCCCCGGCGCGCCGCCGCCGCGCGCGTCCAAAATGGATCTGCGCACCTACGGCATCGGCGCGCAGGTGCTGCGCGACCTCAACGTCGGCCAGATGAAGCTCCTGGCACGGCCGCGCAAGATGCCGTCGATGGCGGGCTTCGGGCTGCACGCCACCGGCTACCTCGAAGGCTGATCGCGCCAGGCCTTCTTTCTCGGCCCGCACGTGGCCTGACGGCGGGGCGCCCGCTGCGCCCTGCCGCGTACACTGCCGCCATGAGCATCGACTACATCCCGCCCGATCTGGACGGCGAAGGCCTGCGTATCGGCCTCGTCCAGGCGCGTTTCAACGAGTACGCCGGCCACGCCCTGGCCAGCGCCTGCATTGCCGAACTGGTCAGCCTCGGGGTCGACGAGGACGACATCACCCATGTCACCGTGCCCGGCGCCCTCGAAGTGCCGCTGGCCCTGGCCAAGCTGGCCCACACCGAAGACTTCGATGCGCTGGTCGCCATTGGCGCCGTGGTGCGCGGCGAGACCTATCACTTCGAGGTCGTCTCCAACGAATCGGCCGCCGGCATCCGCCGCGTGTCGCTCGACACCGGGGTGCCGATCGCCAACGCCATTCTCACCTGCGATACCGACGAGCAGGTGCGTGCGCGGGTGACTGACAAGGGCCGCGACGCCGCGCGTGTCGCGGTGGAAATGGCCAATCTGTTGTGGGCGCTCGACGAGGCCGGCGAGGTCGCCGATGTCGAGGCCGCCCTCGGCCGCGACGACGAGGTCTGAGCGTGGCCGGCGAGCGCACCCCGTCCGCCGGCGATGCGCCGGCGGCACCGACCGACAAGGCCGGCAAGGGCGCGCGCACCGGCAACCCGCGCAGTGCCCGGCGCCGCGCGCGCGAGGCGGCGCTGCAGGGCCTGTACCAGTGGCTCGTCGGCGGCCAGGACGTCGCCTCGATCGAAGGCCACCTGATGGAGCATGACGAGTTCGCCGAGATCGAGTCGCGCACCGACATGCCGCACTATCGCGAGGTGCTGCACGGCTGCATCGAGCAGGCCGACGCGCTGCGTGCCGGCTTCGCACCGTTTCTCGACCGCCCGGTGAATGAGCTGTCGCCGATCGAGCACGGCATCCTGCTGATCGGCGCCTACGAACTGCAGCACCGCGCCGAGATCCCGTACCGCGTGGTGATCAACGAGGCGGTCGAACTGGCCAAGAGCTTCGGCGGCACCGACGGCTTCCGCTACGTCAACGGCGTGCTCGACAAGCTGGCGCAGCAGCTGCGCCCGGTCGAGTCCGGGCGCGGCGCCGCCTGACCGGGACGGCGCGGCGCGGTCCGGCGTGCGCCGCGGCTCGCCTGCTTTGGTTGCCGCAATGAACGAGTTCGAACTCATCGCCCGCTACTTCACCCGCCCGCCGGCGGCGGGCTCGCTGGTGGTCGCCGGCGTTGGTGACGACTGCGCGCTGCTCGATCTGGGCGAACGCCAGCTGGCCGTCACCACCGATCTGCTGCTCGAAGGCCGCCACTTCGCCCGCGGCGCCGATCCCGAGGCGCTCGGCCACAAGGTGCTCGCGGTGAACCTGTCCGACCTCGCCGCCGCCGGCAGCACGCCGCGCTGCTTCTTCCTGGCGCTGGCGCTGCCTGCGGCCGATGCCGACTGGCTGGCGGCGTTCTCGCGCGGGCTGCTGGCGCTGGCCGATCGTCACGGCTGCACGCTGGCCGGCGGCGACACCACCCGCGCGCCGCTGATCGACACACGCCCCGGCCCGCTCACCGTCTGCATCACCGCGCTGGGCGAGGTGCCGCGTGGTGCCGCCCACACGCGCGCCGGCGCGCGCAGTGGCGACGATCTGTACGTGTCTGGTGCGCTCGGCGACGCCGCGCTCGCGCTGGCGATGCGCGCGGGCACCTGCGCGCTCGATTTCGTCGATGCGGCCGCGGTGCAGGCGCGGCTCGATCGGCCTGAGCCGCGCGTGGCGCTCGGCATCGCGCTGCGCGGTGTGGCCACGAGCTGCATGGACGTGTCCGACGGCCTGCTCGGCGATCTCGCCCACATCTGCGCGCGCTCGCAGGTCGGTGCCGTGGTCAGCTGGTCCACGGTGCCGCGCTCGCCGGCGCTGCAGCGCCAGCCGGTGGAGGCGCAGCAGCGCTGCGCGCTGGCCGGCGGCGACGACTACGAGCTGCTGTTCACCGCCGCGCCGGCCGCACGCCGGCGCGTGCTCGCTGCCGCGCGCGAGGCCGGCGTTGCAGTGAGCCGCATCGGCAGCATGGTCGACGGCCACGCCGTGCAGGTGACCGACGAGCACGGCCGTGCGCTCGCCACGCCGTTCGCCGCCTACGATCACTTCGCGCCGCCGCCGGCGCCCTGATGTTCGATGAGCGCCTCCGTTCCGCCGCCGCCGCCCGACGCCGCGTCCGCTGCACCAGCCGCGACGGCGACCGCGGTGCTCGATGCGCCGGGGCCGCGGCGACCCGACCGGCGCTTCCTGTTCGCCCACCCGTGGCACTTCATCGCGCTGGGCTTCGGCAGTGGCCTGCCGCGCTTTGCGCCCGGCACCTGGGGCACGTTTGCCGCCTGGGCGCTGTTCGTGCTGCTCGATCCGGTGCTCACCGATCTCGCCTGGCTCGGGCTGATCATCGCCGGGCTGTACTTCGGTGCCTGGTCGGCGCAGCGCACCGGTGCCGCGCTCGGCCGCTCCGACTCGGGTCACATCGTGATCGACGAGATCGTCGCGTTCTGGATCGTGCTGGTGATGCTGCCCGACAACGCTGAGCTGCCCGGACTGCAGCACACCATCGCCTTCGTGCTGTTCCGCTTCTTCGACATCGTCAAGCCGCCGCCGATCCGCTGGCTCGATGCGAGCATCAACAACGGCTTCGGCGTGATGGTCGACGACCTCATGGCGGCCTTCTACACGCTGCTGCTGTTCGCCGTGTGGGCGCGGGTCTCCGCATGAGGTCGCCTGAGGTCGGCATGAGGTTCGGCATCAGGGTCGGCATCAGGTCGGCATCAGGCCGGCATCAGTTCGGCATGAGATCGACATGAGGCCGGCATGAACGAGGCCGCGCTCATCGCCCGCCTGGCTGCCGAGCTGGGCGTGGCACTGCAGGCGCAGCGCGCCACGCTGGCCACCGCCGAGTCATGCACCGGGGGCGGCATCGGTTACGCCGTCACCCAGGTGGCCGGGTCGAGCGCCTGGTTCGAGCGCGGCTTCATCACCTACAGCAACCAGGCCAAGGAGCAACTGCTCGATGTGCCGGCCGCACTCATCGCCGCGCATGGCGCGGTGAGCGAGGCGGTGGCGCGCGCGATGGCGCTCGGTGCGCTGGCGCGCAGCGGCGCGCAGCTGGCGGTGTCGGTCACCGGCATCGCAGGGCCCGGTGGCGGATCGCGCGCCAAGCCGGTTGGCACCGTGTGCCTTGGCTTTGCGCGTACGGCGCCTGACGGCGCGCCGCAGGTGACCATGGTGACGCGGCACTTCGCCGGCGACCGTGCTGCAGTGCGAACGCAATCGATCATCGCCGCGCTGCAGGGCCTGCTCGATTTGCTGCAGATCAAAGTCGATGCGGCGGCGTCCGGCGACTGCTCGACGCACGGGACGAATGTTGGGACGTTCGCCGCGCCACGTCGATCACGTCGGTCTGCGCCCTACGCTGCAAGCCGCAGGACCCCCACCGGGAGCCGTCGATGAGTGCCCTGTTCGAACCCCGTTTTGCTGCCGAACGACGCACCGTCAACGGCGTCGAGATTTTCTTTCGCCACGATGTCGCGGGCGCGGATGGGCGGCCGGCGCTGCTGCTGCTGCACGGCTTTCCGCAGACGCATGCGATCTGGCATCGCGTCGCCCCTGAGCTGGCGGCGCGCTACCGGCTCGTGATGCCCGACCTGCGCGGCTACGGTGATTCGGCCAAGCCGCCTGGCGAGCCCGATCACGCCAACTACAGCAAGCGCACGATGGCGGCCGACATGCATGCACTGATGGCGAGCCTGGGCCATGCACGCTACCTGGTGTGCGGCCATGATCGCGGCGGCCGTGTTGCGCATCGGCTCGCGCTCGATGCGCCGCAGGCGGTGCTGCGGCTGATGCTGCTCGACATCTCGCCCACGCTCACCATGTACGAGCGCACCACGCGCGAGTTCGCGCAGGCGTATTACCACTGGTTCTTCCTGATCCAGCCGGCGCCGCTGCCGGAGCGGCTGATCGGCGCCGACCCGGTCTTCTACCTCCATCGGAAGATGGGCGCGTGGGGTTCGACCGGCCCGCAGCTGTTCGATCCGCGTGCGCTGGCCGAGTACGAGCGCTGCTTCAATGATCCGGCCGCGATCCACGCGATGTGCGAGGACTACCGCGCCGCCGCCGCGATCGATCTCGACCACGATCGTGCCGACCTCGCGCAGCGCATCGCCTGTCCGCTGCATGTGCTGTGGGGCGAGCGCGGCGTGGTGCATCGGCTGTTCACGCCGGTGGCTGACTGGCAGGCACGCGCGCAGATGCAGGTCACCGGGCGCGTCGTGCCGGGCGGCCACTACATCGCCGAAGAGTCGCCCGCGTGTCTCATCGATGAATTGGTGGGCTTTTTCGGTTGAGTTCGAAGTTTTGCGCACGCGTTCGGGCGAAATCGCACTCACGCGTTCGAGTGGACGTTGACTCGCACTCCCACGTTGCGGGGACGACGACGGCTTGTATGCGAGGCATAGTGCGGTCGTCGTCATCACATGCATCACATCGCGACCCATGTTGATGTTCCGCTCCGTGCACACACCTGCGATCGCGCCGCCGCTGCGGCTCGGTCTGGTGTTCTTCGAGGAAGCGGATGCGCGCGCCGTGCACGCGATCATCAACTGGCTGTCGTGCGAGCAGCTGCCCTGGCAGGTGGTCGACGAGCGGCCGTTCCATGCGCTGCTGCTGGCGCGCGGCCCGCGCGCCGAAGACGCACACAACATGGCGGTGCTGCGCCTGACCGCCGATGCCGAGCGCATCGCGGTGGGCCGTTACGGTGATGCCATGCCGGCCATGGCACTGCGCAAGCCGCTGCAGCCGATGCAGTTGCGCGTGGTGCTCGAAATGGCCGCCGCCAGTTTGATCCCGGAACATGTGGCAGCAGCCTCGCCGCATACGCGGCCATATGAAGGTGCCACCACCGGGCTGCCGCGTCGGCCGGCCACGCTTCGCTAGGCACCGACCTCGCTTCGCTAGGCACTGCCTCGCCTTGCGCGAGGGTTCCTCCTGAAGTTCTCTTGTTGAAGCGCGCTGCGGTCACGCCGTGCGCGGACGCGCCCGATACCGGTTGATCTCATCGCGCGTGCGGCGCGCCACCTCGCCGGCGCGCTGCGCAAACGCTTCGCTGCTGTCCGCATACAAGATGGCGCGCGACGAGTTGATCGCCATGCCGCCGCCCGCGGTGTCCTGCCCCGCTTGCACGCTCGCCTGCACGTCGCCGCCCTGCGCGCCGATGCCCGGCACCAGCAGCGGCAGTGCCGGTGCCAGTTCGCGCACGCGCGCCAGTTCGGCCGGGTAGGTGGCGCCCACCACGAGGCCCAGCTCGCCGCTGCGGTTCCACGTGCTGCCCGCCAGCCGGGCGATGCGCTCGTAGATCTTCTCGCCGCCCGCATCGAGCATCTGCAGGTCGTTGCCGCCGGCATTGCTGGTCCGGCACAACAGGAACGCGCCGCGCCCTTCATAGGCGAGATAAGGCTCGATCGAATCGAAGCCCATGAACGGCGACAGCGTCACCGCATCGGCGCCGTAGCGCTCGAACGCCTCGCGCGCGTACTGCTCGGCAGTGGAGCCTATGTCGCCGCGCTTGGCATCCAGGATCACCGGCACCTGCGGGTGATGTTGCCGGCAGTGCGCGATCAGGCTTTCGAGTTGGTCTTCGGCGCGCGCGGCGGCAAAGTACGCGATCTGCGGCTTGAACGCGCAGGCGTACTCGGCGGTGGCATCCACGATGGCGCGGCAGAACGCGTAGATGGCGTCGTCGCGGTCGCGCAGGTGCGCGGGAAAGCGCGTGGTATCGGGATCGAGGCCCACGCACAGCAGCGTGTCGCCGCTGCGCCAGCGCCCCTGCAGGCGCGCAACAAAGGAGGGGGATGAGGGTGCCATGGCGCGCATTCTAGAAGTACGGCTGGCGCCGCCTGCGCAGGCGGTGACGTACAGTTCGCCACCCGTGCGCGGCGGCGTGCCCGCCCCGTCTGCCGCACCTGCGTTTGTGCTGGCGTGCGCGGGCGCCGCGTGGTCCGCTGCCTTCCTCTCGATTCCGTTCACCGATGCCCCGCCTGTCCCGCCGCGACCTCACCCTGCTGGTGCTGCTCACGCTCGCCTGGGGACTGAACTGGCCGGTGATGAAGGCCGGCGTCGAGGACCTGCCGCCGCTGTACTTCCGCTCGATCTGCATTGCCGGCGGGCTGGTGGTGCTGTGGGCGTATGCGCGCGTGGTTGGCATCCCGCTCACCGTGCGCGAAGGTACCTGGCCGCTGATCGTCAAGCTGGCGATCCCCAACGTCATCGTCTGGCACCTGCTGTTGATCGTCGCGCTGAAGATGGTGCCGGCCGGGCGCAGCGCGATCCTCGGCTACACCATGCCGGTGTGGGCGGTGATCTTCGGCGTGCTGGTGTTTCGCGAGAAGGTGCCACGCCTGCACCTGATCGGCGTCGGCGCAGCCTTCATCGGCACGCTGCTGTTGCTGTCGTCGGAGTTCGCGGCGCTGTCGGGCCGACCGCTCGGCACCGTGCTGATCCTGATCGCCGCAGCCGCCTGGGGCTACGGCACGCACCTGATGCGCCGCCACCTGACCGACATGCCGTCACTGGCGCTGACCTTCTGGATGCTGGTGCTGGCACTCGGCGCCATGCTGGTGGGCACCGTGCTGTTCGAGCGCTCAGGCTGGCGCCTGCCCACGCCGTTCGAGTGGGCCACCATCGTCTACAACATGGTGCTGGCGATCGCTTTCTGCCATGTGGTCTGGAGCATGCTGGCGCGCACCCTGCCGCCGACCGCGAGCGGGCTGTCGGTGATGATGATCCCGGTGCTCGGCGTGTTCTCCAGCATGTGGTTCCTGGGTGAGTCGCCGCACTGGCAGGACTACGTTGCGCTGGTGCTGATCCTGGTGGCGCTGTCCACCGTGATGCTCAGCCGCAAGCCCGCACCGCCGCCGCCGGGCGACTGAACGCGCATTGCGCGCGGCCCGCCGCGGGCGCACCAGCGCCGCGCGCAATCGCTGCGGCGCGAACCATCCTGGGACGTTGCTGCCCGCTTCGAGGGCGCGACTTCTCGCTGCTGGTGCCCATGCACCGGCGCAGCGCGCGTGGCACGGAATCTGCAAAGTTGGCTCAGCGCCGTCGATGTCTGTTGTGCTCATCGATCGCCAACCGCCAACCGATACGAGGCCTGTCTTGGGAAATCTCTTTCGTCCGTTCGATGTCGACCGCCCGATGCGCCTGGGCTGTGCCTGCGGCAAGCACGCCAGCGACGCCGACCACGCGGCGGCCGAGTCCGTCAGTGACGCCGACGCCAAGCGCGCCGCCAATACCGAAGTACTGTCGAACGACTTCATCGAGGCCACCCTGATGAAGGCGCTGTTCCCGCAGGACGCCGTGCGGCGTGCCTTCGTCAAGGCGGTCGGCGCCGGCACCGCGCGCGCCGCGCTGGCCAGCGTGCTGCCGGTCGCCTCGCTGCAAGCCATGGCGCAAGACAAACGCGCGCCGGAGAAGACCGACCTGAAGATCGGCTTCATTGCGATCACCTGCGCCACGCCGCTGATCATGGCGCACCCGCTCGGCTTCTATAAGCGGCAGGGCCTGAACGTGCAGTTGAACAAGACCGCGGGCTGGGCACTGATCCGCGACAAGATGCTCAACAAGGAGCATGACGCCAGCCACTTCCTGTCGCCGATGCCGCTGGCGATCTCGCAGGGCCTGGGCTCGGTGGCGCAGCCGATGCGCGTGGCCACCATCCAGAACACCAACGGTCAGGCGATCACGCTGCATGCGAAGCACAAGGACAAGCGCGATCCCAAAAGCTGGAAGGGCTTCAAGTTCGCGGTGCCGTTCGAGTACTCGATGCACAACTTCCTGCTGCGCTACTACGTGGCCGAACACGGGCTCGACCCGGACCGTGACATCCAGATCCGCGTGGTGCCGCCGCCCGAGATGGTGGCCAATCTGCGCGCTGGAAACATCGACGGCTTTCTGGGGCCTGATCCGTTCAACCAGCGCGCGGTGTTCGAGGAAGTGGGTTTCATCCACATCCTGTCCAAGGAGATCTGGGACGGCCATCCGTGCTGCGCCTTCGGCTTCAGCGAGGCCCTGATCAAGGAGGCGCCCAACACCTACGCCGCGCTGTATCGGTCGGTGCTCGAAGCCGCCGCGATGGCGCGCGAGGCGCGCAACCGCGAACTGATTGCCAAGGTGATCGCGCCGACGCAGTACCTGAACCAGCCCGAGGCGGTGATCGCGCAGGTGCTCACCGGCAGGTACGCCGATGGCCTGGGCGGCGTGAAGAACGAGCCCAACCGCGCCGACTTCGATCCGGTGCCCTGGTATTCGATGGCGGTGTGGATGCTGTCGCAGATGAAGCGCTGGGGCTATGTGAAGGGCAACGTCAACTACCGCCAGATCGCCGAGCAGGTGTTCCTGCTCACCGAAGCCAAGAAGTTCATGAAGGAACTGGGCATGCCGCTGCCCACCGGCGACGGCTACCGCAAGTTCACGGTGATGAAGAAGGAGTTCGATCCCGCCAAGGCCGACGCCTACATCGACTCGTTCGCGATCAAGCGCACCTGAGTCGTCGTTCCCGCGCAGGCGGGAACCCAGTGTCTTTCGTGCGACAAAAGACGCTGCGCTTCCACCTGCGCGGGAACGACAGGCTGCCCCATGACCCCCTCCCTGTCCGTCCGCGCCACGCTGCTGTCGGTGCTCATCGGCCTGCTGCTGCTCGGCATCTGGCACATCGCCACGCTGCCGTCGGCCGTGCCGTCAGCGCCCGCCGTCGCGCTCACCGCGGAGCAGATCGAGTACCTCAAGCTGCAGGGCAAGGACCCCACCGCCGGCGGCGGCACCGAGACCAGGGCCAGCGCCTTTCCCACGCCGGCGCAGATGGGCGCCACCATCGCCCATCACCTGTCCGACCCTCTGTACGACAACGGCCCCAACGACAAGGGCATCGGCCTGCAGCTGGCGTACTCGCTGGCGCGGGTGGCGCTGGGTTTCGCGATCGCCTGCCTGGTGGCGATCCCGCTCGGCTTCCTGCTCGGCATGTCGCCGCTGGTCTACCAGTCGCTGTACCCCTACATCAACGTGCTCAAACCGATCTCGCCGCTGGCGTGGATGCCGCTGGCGCTCTACACGATCAAGGACTCCAATATCTCCGGCGTGTTCGTGATCTTCATCTGCAGCGTGTGGCCGATGCTGATCAACACCGCCTTCGGCGTGGCCGGCGTGCGGCGCGACTGGATCAACGTGGCGCGCACGCTCGAGGTGGGGCCGCTGCGCAAGAGCCTGCAGGTGATCCTGCCGGCGGCCGCACCGACCATCCTCACCGGCATGCGGATCTCGATCGGCATTGCCTGGCTGGTGATCGTGGCCGCCGAAATGCTGGTCGGCGGCACCGGCATCGGCTACTTCATCTGGAACGAGTGGAACAACCTGTCGCTCACCAACGTGATCTTCGCGATCCTGGTGATCGGCCTGACCGGCATGCTGCTCGACTGGCTGTTCGGCCGCCTGCAGCGCGCGGTCAGCTATGTCGAATAGCGACGCGAAAGTGACGCCGTGGCCGATGCATTCCTGAAGGTCGAGCGGCTGGCGCGCGCTTATGTGCCCGGCGGCGACCCGGTGTTCGAGGAGGTGAGCTTCGCCATCGAGCGCGGCGAGTTCATCTGCATTATCGGCCATTCGGGCTGCGGCAAGACCACCATTCTCAACGTGCTGGCGGGGCTCGATACCGCCAGCAGCGGCCACTGCTTCATGGAAGGCCGCGAGATCGCCGGCCCGAGCCTGGACCGCGGCGTGGTGTTCCAGGGCCATGCGCTGATGCCCTGGCTCACGGTGGAGAAGAACATCGCGTTCGCGGTCAAGAGCCGCTGGCCAGAGTGGCCGCGCGGCGCGGTGGCCGAGCACGCGCGCAAGTTCATCGAGCTGGTGGGCCTGAAGGGTGCCGAGCAGAAGAAGCCGTCCGAGCTGTCGGGCGGCATGAAGCAGCGCGTAGGCATTGCGCGTGCGTTTGCGATCCAGCCCAAGATGCTGCTGCTCGACGAGCCGTTCGGCGCGCTCGATGCGCTCACCCGGGGCACCATTCAGGACGAGCTGCTGCGCATCGTGCAGGCCACCCACCAGACCGTGTTCATGATCACGCACGACGTCGACGAGGCCATGCTGCTGGCCGACAAGATCCTGCTGATGAGCAACGGCCCGCGCGCGCGCATTGCCGAGATCGTGAAGAACACCATGCCGCGCACGCGCACGCGCCTGACCATGCACCACGATCCGCAGTACTACCGGATCCGCAACCACCTGATCGACTTTCTCGTCACCCGCAGCAAAGCCATGCAGGCCGCCGGCGAGAACGCCGCGCCGCTGGAGGTCGCCCCCGGCCCGGACGACGCTTCCCCCCCGACCGCAGGCGTGCCGCCGCTGGTGCGTGCCGCCTGAGTTCACTTCACCTCACTGTCCGCCAAGGAGACACCATGGATCGCAACGACGTCACCGAGATGATCGTCGCCGCCAAGATCAAGAAGGGCATCAAATGGGCTGACGTCGCCAAGAAGATCGGCCTCTCGAAGGAGTGGGTGACCGCCGGCTGCCTCGGGCAGATGACCTTCACCGAAGAGCAGGCCAAGAAGATCGGCAAGATCTTTGCGCTGCCGGCCGAGGCGGTACAGCTGCTGCAGGTAGTGCCGTACAAGGGCTCGCTGCCGACCGCCGTGCCCACCGACCCGCTGATCTACCGCTTCTATGAACTCGTGAGCGTGTACGGCACCACGTTCAAGGAACTGATCCACGAGGAGTTCGGAGACGGCATCATGTCCGCGATCGACTTCAAGATGGACATGACGCGCGAGGCGGACCCGAAGGGCGATCGGGTGAAGATCGTGATGTCGGGCAAGTTCCTGCCTTACAAGACCTACTGAGTCTGCGGACGAGGCGGCGCCCGCCATCGTCACGTCGCGAACGACTCGGCGCGAGCGCAGCTGCGCCACAGTTCTTGCGGCGGTGCGCGTTAGCGGACCTGATCGACGAGGTCGTCACGTGCTGCATCCCGCCGTCCGCGTGAGCGGCGGCGAGGCTGCGGCGCCGTTCGACAAGGGCGGCGTGCCGGGCTGCGATCGCCGGCTTGTGCGGTAGGCGCGACGAGTACGCAGCAGGCGCTGCGCCAGCTACATTCCGAGCCAGTTCAACAGCGTCAGCAGATCCTTGGGATCTCGGCCTTCGAAGCCGGGAACGCCGAGCCGCTGCAGGATTGCCCGCCCGTTGGGGCTCTGGTCGAGCCCGATCAGCGCGTTGCGCAGTGTGATGACATCGGCCGCCGCAACGCGCGGCGAAGCCACCAGCGGCATGTACGGCTGCTTCGGTCCGTCGAGCAGCACGCGGCCGCCCTTTTTCTCCCAGTCGCGGCCGACGCCGGAATACGACATCACGGCGCCGACATCGGCCAGCTTCGACTCCAGCGTGAAACCGATAGCCGCCTGGTCGCGGAAGAACTGCACCGACTTTTCCTTGCGGATATCGACGCCGTTGTCGCGCAAGGTCGCGGTCGCCACGCGGGCGGCGTACGAGATATCTTCGGGAAAGGCGATGCGCTTGCCGCGGATCTCCTGCAGGCTCTTCAGCGGCGAGTCCTTGGTCACGATCAGCCGAATGAAGCCACCGCCGCGCACCGTGGTGACAAGCTGGTAACCGTAGTCGCGCACCGCGCGCGCCGGATAGTCGCTGGGCCGTGCCAGCACCAGGTTATAGGCGTGGCGCTTCATGCCCTCTTCCAGCATCGCGAAGTCGCGCGCCAGGAAGAAGCGGACCTTGCGGTTGACCGCACGGCCGATGAAGGCGACCAGGTCCTCGTAGCGAGCCATCACCTCGAGCGAACTCTGCGTGCCCGAGGTGCCCTCGGAAATGGCGATCATCCACTCGCTCGACCCCAGCTCCTGCGAGCGGACGATCCAGGGCGCGGCGATGCCGGCGGCAAGGGCCGGAATGCTGCGCAACCAGCGGCGGCGGGTCGGTGCGAAGCGCATGCTTGCCTCCTCTCACATCGGGTTTCAGGCCCGCTTCACAGGATGGATCGATGTTGTCAGCCGAGCACTGCACCGATCGCACGCCGAGCGGGACGAATGCAGCGCAATTTGTGACCTCTCACGCTCACGGCGCTGGGTCGGCACAACGGCGGATGCCGACTCGCTGGCACCACGCGGTCCTCGCGATCGCAGGTCGGCGGCGCGTCGACCGCAAGGCCGGCCGCTGCAGCGGACCTAGGCTTCGGCGCGCGCAGCAATATAGCGGCGAATCAGTCCCGGCAGCTCGTCCTCCTGATACGGCTTGCCCAGGTATTCGTTGACGCCCACCTGCAGCGCCACCGCGCGGTGCTTCTCGGCGGTGCGTGAGGTGATCATCATGACCGGGATGTGCTTGGTGGCGGAACTGGAGCGCACGTTGCGCGTGTAGTACTCGCCGACCCAGCCGAGCAGGAACGCCAGCTTCTCGTCCTGCGCTTCACGGGAGGCGTACTTGTGAGGCTCCCATGGTCGCGCGCGGCAGTTGGCCAGACATTGCTCGCGTCCCGGGTTGAGGAGCACCAAGCGGGGACCGAAGGGCAGGGCCGCCGCAATCAGCGACGCGTAGCACCCTTCGATCACCCAATCCCCGTGCGCTTGCAGAAGGCGGCCACGTCGGTCTGCGCCGCCGCAGCCGGGCGCGCAACTGCGATCTGCCCCGGCTCCCAAGCCACCGTGTCCAGATCAAGGCAGGGCGCGTGCATGCGCCCCGCCGCCCAGCGCGCCAACGTGGACTTGCCGGAGCCGGAGTTGCCGAGGAGGGCGAGTCTCATGATCAGACGGCAGGCCAACAGGGTCCGGCGCCGGCGAGCAGAACACCAGCCCCTGTCGCCTCCGGTCGGCCGCGTGCTCCGCGTGGGGGAGTCCTAGGCTCCACGCTGGGTCGGGAGATCGACGCCTTTGATCAGCAGCCACAGGCCCAGGCCGACTTCATAGACGAACATCGGCAGCATGGCCACGTAGAAGTAGTCGGTGGTCGCCGGCGAGAGCACGATGCCGAAGGAATAGAACGCCAGCAGCAACGACGCCACGATGCCCCAGGCCGCAAGGCCGCGCGGCACAAGGCGTGAACGGAACAGCAGCACCGCGAACACCGCCGACCCCAGCCCCAACGGGATGAAGCCGAGACTCAGTCCTGCTCCCTGAGCCCGCAGCGCGAGACCCACCAGCCCATTTAACTGCGCCTCATTGAAGCCGCGGACATACTCACCGCCGGCCAGCAACGACAGCGCTGCAACGCCGAACGCCACGGCGGAAAAGTGCACCCCGAGCTCGACCAGACGAAAGAACACGGCGAGCGCTGCAAGCCGACGATCAACCGGCTGGAGCAACTGATACAGCGCCCACACCAGCACCACGACCCCTGAGAAGGTGAGCAGATCGGTGGCCAACCCGACGCGAAAGAGCTGATTCGACTCGATGAGGTTGCGTGAAGTCTCGGCGGCGCTTTCACTGACAAGAAGGGAGCCGCGAACGTAGCCTTCGCCGAACAGCGCCGTCACCATCGTCAGCAGGTACATGGCTCCCGCCGAACGCGCGTAGCGCTGTCGCGTGGCGAACTCGGCGTCGGTTGATTCGGTTATCGGCATAGGCGTGGTCCGAATGGCGGAGTTGTGCCGCCTGACGTTCAACAGGGCGAGCGGTCAGTTGACAAGGTTCGCGTCAGGTCGTGCAGTGCGTTGTTTGCTCGCGAGATTCCAACAGATGGTGACTACGCCCAGGTTGCTAACAAACCCGCGAATGCAGTCGGCCGTCAAGGCAACAAGGACATCGGCAAGGATGGCGTGCTGACTTGTGCTCGCAAGCCGAGACGGTTTGCGAGCAAGAGGAACCGGCGGCAGCGCCACCGGCCCGCCATCAGTTGACGCTGCTGCGCTCGGCCATGTAGCGCTTGATCAGCGCCAGCAGTTCGTCTTCCTGGTACGGCTTGCCCAGGTATTCGTTGACGCCGACCTGCAGCGCCACCGCTCGGTGCTTCTCGGCGGTGCGTGAGGTGATCATCATGACCGGGATGTGCTTGGTAGCGGAACTGGAGCGCACGTTGCGCGTGAGGTCGAAGCCGTCCATGCGCGGCATCTCGATGTCCACCAGCATCACGTCGGGCGTGGCGTCCTGCAGCTGCCGCAGCGCGTCGACACCGTCCTTGGCGAGCAGCACGTCGTAGCCGTTGCGCTCCAGCAGGCGCTGGGTCACGCGGCGCACGGTGAGCGAGTCGTCGACCACCATGATCAGGCCGCGCGTCTCGCCCGTGTTGGCCTGCGCCTGCTTTTCCTGCTCACGGCGGGCCTGCACGGCGGTGGCGGGTTCGGCCGAGGGCGCTTCAACGCCTGCGGGCTGCCACGGCTCGGGCGAGCGCGCGATCAGCTGGACCGGGTTGATGATCAGCACGATCTCGCCGTTGCCGAGGATGGTGGCGCCGAGAATGCCGGCCAGGCGCGAAACCTGCGGCCCCACGCTCTTGACCACCACCTCCTGGCTGGACGACAGGTCTTCCGCATACACGGCCAGGCGGTCTTCGCCGGAGCGCAGCAGCACGACTGGCGCCTGCTTGCCCTGGTGCAGCACGACTTCCTCGCCGAGCAGCTGGCCAAGCGGGCGCAGCACCACGTTGCCGACCGGCGCCATTTCCAGCTCGCCCTGCAGCAGCGAGTTGAGCAGCGGCGCGGGCTTGAAGCGGCGCACCTGCTCCACCATGCCGGCTGGAATGGCGTAGCGGCGCAGGCCCACGCGCGCCAGCACCACCTGGGTCACGGCGAGCGTGAGCGGCAGGTACAGGGTGAAGCGCGTGAAGCGGCCGCCTTCGGTGGCCACGGTGACGCGGCCGCCGAACGATGAAAGCTCGGAGCGCACCACGTCCATGCCGACGCCGCGGCCGGCCAGTTCGGTGACCTCGGTGGCGGTGGAGAAGCCGGGCGCGAACACCAGGTCCATCAGCTCGCGGTCGGTGGCGGGCTGGTCGTAGGCGAGCAGGCCCTTTTCCACCGCGCGTTCGCGAATGCGCGGCAGATTCAGACCGGTGCCGTCGTCGGCCACGACGACCACGATCTCGTTGCCTTCTTGCCGCACCTCGATCGCCAGCTCGCCGGTCTCGCCCTTGCCGGCGGCGCGGCGCACGGCCGGCGTCTCCAGCCCGTGCACGATGGCGTTGCGCACCAGGTGCTCGAACGGGCCGCCCATGCGTTCCAGCACGCCGCGGTCGATCTCGGCATTTCCTCCGCGGATCTCCAGCGTCACGCGCTTGTCCAGTTCCTTGGCAGTCTGGCGCGCCACGCGATACAGCCGCTCGCTGATGTTGGCAAACGGCACCAGCCGCACGCGCATCAACTGCTGCTGCAGTTCGCGCGTCAGGCGCGACTGCGCGGTGAGATCGGTGTCGGCCAGTTGCAGGCCCTTGAGCATGCCGGCCTGCACCATGGCCACGTCTTCGACCGACTCGGCGAGCAGGCGGGTGAGTTCCTGCAGCCGGGTGTAGCGGTCGTACTCGAGCGGATCAAAGGTGTCTGACTCACGATCGAGGCGGTCGGCACGGGCGGCAATCTGCGCTTCGGCCTGGATCTCCACCTCGCGCAGCTGCGAACGCAAACGCGCCACGTTCTCCGTCAGGTCGGTCAGGCCACCCTTGATCAGGCCCATCTCGTTTTCGAGCTTGGCGCGGGCGATCGACACCTCACCGGCCTGGTCGACCAGCTTGTCGAGCACGTCGGCGCGCACGCGGATGAAGCTGGCGGGCTGCGCGGCCTGTGCCTGCGCCGCCGCGCCTGCGAGCGTGCCCGCTGGCGTGGTCGGTGCTGCCGGCACGCCGGCGCTGCGCTCGTCGCGCGCCACGGCCAGGTCGATCACCTCGGCACTGCCCGGCTCGCTCATGGGCGACACCGATGGCAAAGAGCCATCGGTGGTGGCGGATGCCGGGGCGGTGGGTGCGTGCAACTCGTCGTACAGCTGCAGTGCACGGTCGTACTGGCCGTGCAGGTCGTCGACGATGACATTCGGCACGCTGGTCAGCTGCATCGCCGACTCGATGCGAGTTTCCATGTCGTGCACGAGTTCGCCCAGCCGCATTGCACCGGCCATGCGCGCGCTGCCCTTGAGCGTGTGCAGCTGGCGCATCAGGCTGCGCGCCATGTCGCGGTCGTTGGGGTTGTCGTTGAGTGCGCGCAGGTTGCCGGCGATGGCCGGCATCAGGTCGGCGGCCTCGGTGACGAACACCGGCAGCAGGTCGGCATCGAGTTCGTCGCGGACGGTGCTGACCGCTGCGGCGTGGTCGGGCTCGTCGGGCAGCGTCTCGGGCGTGCTGGTCGGCGTGCTGGCGGCGGGGGAGACGACCGGCGTGCGCGAGAGCAGGGCGTCGAGCACCGCGGCGGGGTCGTAGTCCTGGTCCACTTCGGCGCTGGCGGACAGGGCGGGTGCGCTGACCTGCTCGTCGTTGGCGGAGGCATCGAACGGCATCACCACCGCGGCCGGTGTCTCGGCGCCCAGGTCAGTGCGCGAGTCGGGCGGCAGATCAGTGGGCAGGTCAGGCGGCAGATCAGGTGGCGAAGCCAGCGACGAGCCAAGTGGCGCGAGCGGCGCAGCGTCGAGCGAGATGTCGAGCGGAATGTCGAGCGGCAGCGCGGTGGTGTCGTGGCTCGGCGTGTCGACCGTGGCTTCGGTCGGCACGACGGCGTCGCCGGGCTGGTCCGGCAGGTCGAGCGAGATGTCGAACGTGATGTCGAACGGCATCTTGGGCGGCGACAGGTCGGCTTGCGGTGCGTGGGCACCGGGCGCATCGATCGTCAAGTCGGCCGGCGGCGCATCCATCAGCGTCACAGCGGAACGCGACAAATCGGCTGGCACATCGGCCGCCAGCGGCTGCCAGACGGGCAAAAGCGTGGGCGAGAGTGCGGGCTCGTCGAGGCCGGCGGGGGAGTCGAACGTGTCGTCGGCGGGCGGCGCGGCAGCGACCAGCGTCTCGTCGGGCAGCGTGTCGGCGGCGAGCAGCTCGTCGATCAGTGCTTCATCGATCATCGCTTCATTGATCGGCGCCTGAGCGATCGGCGCATGAGCGATGCCGCCGAGATCGAGCGACGCCACCGGGTCGGGGGTCGGCACGGGGACGGTCACCGCTTCGAGCTTGGCGGAGGCCAGCGCCTCGAAGTGCGCCGCATGCTGGGCGTTGATCTGCGCCACCAGCGTGCGCACCTGCTGCGCCTCGTGCGGCGCGTGGTCCGGATAGATGCCGGCGGCAAACTGATGGAGCATGCCGCGCACGCGTTCGAGCACGACGTCGAGCATGTCGAACTGCGCCGGCGTCAGCACCTCTTCCTGGCCGTCGGGCTGCACGCGCTGCAGCGCATGCATGGCATCGTCCAGCGGATCGGCGATCTCCCACACCGGGGTCAGGCCCACCGTGCCGCTGATGCCGGCCAGTGAATGGGCGCGCCGTACGGTGCCGCTGTTGACGGCGCGGGTGGGCTCGAAGCGCCACTCGGCAATGTCTTGCACCAGCAGGCGGATCGCCTCGTCGGCCTCGTTGAGGAACACCGAGTACAGACCGCGGCTGACCTCGATCGGCCCGATGCGCTTGACGTCGTCGCGCAGCGAGTCCTCGCTGCCTTGGTCGAAGTCTTGGGCCAGCTCGCTGTCGGCCGCGCGCGGGGCCGCTGCGGCCGGTGCCTCGGGCGCCGGCGGAATGACGAACTCGTCGGTCGGCGCGGCGGCCACCGCCCTGCCAACCCCGCCGATCATGCGTGCGCCGCCGGTGTCGGGCAGCGCGGTCGGCGCCTCAGGGGCCGCGCTGCCGGAGAACTTTGGGGTTGCCGCTCCGGCCGCCGGCGCGGCGCGGCCGGTCAATTCGAAGATGCCGCCTTCCCGCACCCGCTGCGCGGCCTGCACCCAGGGCGCAACCTCCAGTTCGGTGCGCGGGTTGTTGGAGAGCAGCCTGATCCAGGTGCGCATCTCGGTGGAGATGGCGTCGGCCAGGTCGATCAGGTCGTTGCTGGCGGGGCGCTCCTGCGCCAACCACAGGTTGAAGCACTGCTCCACGCCCCACGCGCCTTCGCCGAACTGCTTGAGGCCGACCATCCGGCTCGAACCCTTGAGCGTGTGGAAGGCGCGCCGCACCGTGGTGAGCGCAGTCTGGTCGCTGCGCGCATCGCGCAGCAGGGCGAGTTGCTCGCCGAGGCTGTCGAGCACCTCGTTGGCCTCCTCGACGAAGATGTCGAGCAGTTCGCGGTCGGCGGCGGCCTGCGAGTCGGGCAGCGGTGCAGACAGTTCCACCGCAGCGGCCGGGGCGGGCGCGAAGAGATCGGCGATCGACTGCGCGTCTTCGACCTGACGGTCTTCGCGCAGCCTGTTCACCAAGGCGCCCGCCTGCACGATGCGCTCCTTGAGCAGGGGCTGATCGAGCAGGTCGGCTTCGGCGGTCAGCTGCGGCAGCAGCCGCGCGAGCAACTGCAGCGCGGCGTTGTCGAGCGGCGCGGCCACCAGGCGCTGCGCCAGTGCGTAGGCGTCTTTCTGGTGCTGCTCGGCGGCGGCCTCGACGTTCACGGCACTCACCGGCGCCGCCACCGGGGCGGCCTGCTGCTCCTGCGGCACCCAGTCGGTGCTGCTGTCGGCGGCGTCGATCGACTCGACGGCCGGACCCTGGCCGAGATCGGCCGAGAACATGCCGCTGCCCGGGTCGTAATGGAACATGCTGCGCGGCTGCTCGACGTCCTGCGACAGCGTCTCGACGAAGAAGCCGATTGCGCCCAGGTTCTGCGCAATGCGCTGGAAATCGTCGGGCCGCGCGGTCACTGCCGGGTCGGCGTAGGCCTTCACCGACTGCTGTACGTTGCGCAGCGCGGCGACCGGCTCGTCGTGGCCGAGCACCGACAGCACGCCGCACACCTGGTCGAACAGCGGCACGGTGCCGAGCAGTTCGCCGCGTTCGGCCGGGTTGCGGAAGAAGCGGTCCAGGCGCTGCTCGATCTCGCGCAGCGTGGTCTGGGTCTCGGTGACCACCGAGCCCATGGTCATGCGGTCCTGCGCGCGGCGCGCCAGCTCGCTCATCCACGGCGCGCCATCGGTGAGGTCGCGGCCGGCGCTGGCGGCGGCCAGGCGTTGCGTCACGGTCTGCGCACGGGCAGTGAACTCGGGATCGACATGCGGCAAGTCATCGACGCCGAGGTCGATGAACAGCAGCGCCGAGGCGACCTCCAGGCCCACCGCCTCGCGCATCGCGGCGGCGGCCGGGGCAGCGGCGGTGGCATCGGCGATCGCCTGCAGCACCAGCGCCAGCGGGGCGACGTCCAGACGCTGCGCGGCGGTGACCGCCATTGCGATCTCGTGCGTGAACTTGGGCGCGTCGGCGCTGTTGCCGCTGACGAGTTGGCCCCACACCGACTTGGCACCCGACAGCGCATCGCGCAGTCCGCGCAGCGCCTCGTTGTCGACCGAGGTGAGGGTGGCGCGTTCAAAGTCGGGCGGGATCAGCGCTTCCAGCCCGTACAGGCGCTTGGCCTCGGCCACGCGTGGCACGCTGTCGCCGGCGCGACCGACGTAGTACAGCGCGTCGGTCATCAGGCGCTCGGCCACCGCGGAGCCGCCTTCGATCAGGCGGCGCAACTGCAGGTTCAGGCGTGCCAGCACCCGCTTCAGGTCGACGTCGACCTGCACCTGGCCGGCCTCGAGCGCATCGAGCAGACCGCGCACGATCCACCAGAAGCTGCGCGCCAGGCCGCGCTGCGGCAGGCGTTCGAGATCCATCAGCGCATCGCGCATCACGCGGCGCGCCTTCGGGTCTTCGGCGTCGCGCAGGAAGCCGAGCAGGCCCTCCTCGAACCGTGCGCGACGGACGCGCAGCTGGTCGGCGGTGAGCGGCCGCACCTCGATCTGGTGGAAGGCCGGTCGGCGCGACAGGTCGGCGAACACGAGGTCGGCCGGATGCACGCGCGCCGCACGGTTCAGCGTGAGCACGTCGCGGTAGTAGGGGTACAGGCGAATCGGCTGGTTCGGGCGCCCCGACAGCAGGCCGTCGAGGTAGGCAGTTACCGCACTGACGGCGTTCTCGACCGTACGCACCGCGGCCGGCAGGCAGTCCTTGGGTTCCGACTCCCAGCGGCGCAGCAGCGCTTCGATCGCTTCGGTGAGCAGGGCCACGCCGCGCAGGTCGAGCAGCTGGAGTGCGCCGTTGGCCTGGTGCACCTGGTTGCGCGCGTCGCGCAGCGCATCGGTGTCCTGCTTGCTGGCAACGAACTTCTGGACGCCCTGGACCGCCTGCGCGAGCGAGCCGCGGATTTCGTCGATCACCCAGGCCAGCGGCGCGATGTCCTGCGAGGCGCCCATCATTTCGGTCGGATTGTTGGTCTCTGGCATGACTGGCCTCTGCCGATTACTGCCGCTGCTCTCGCGCGGCTGTTCGCCGCGCACAGCGCGGCTCGTTGCTCTTCATCCATGCCGCAGCGCCCGGCCGCTCCGAAGCGAAGGCATCTGATCTGCCGTACGGCGCGCTGGCGCGCCGCTCGTAACTCCAAACTTTCCGTGTCGGGTGCACGTGCGAGGGCAAAGCCCTCGCGTACACCCAACACGTCCAACCCCATGCCGCAGCGCCCGGCCGCTCCGAAGCGAAGGCATCTGATCTGCCGTACGGCGCGCTGGCGCGCCGCTCGTAACTCCAAACTTTCCGTGTCGGGTGCACGTGCGAGGGCAAAGCCC
>JALHMQ010000002.1:0-335986 GCA_022843955.1 Burkholderiaceae bacterium | reverse complement strand
CCATGCCGCAGCGCCCGGCCGCTCCGAAGCGAAGGCATCTGATCTGCCGTACGGCGCGCTGGCGCGCCGCTCGTAACTCCAAACTTTCCGTGTCGGGTGCACGTGCGAGGGCAAAGCCCTCGCGTACACCCAACACGTCCAACCCCATGCCGCAGCGCCCGGCCGCTCCGAAGCGAAGGCATCTGATCTGCCGTACGGCGCGCTGGCGCGCCGCTCGTTCACCTGGTCAATCCGCTGTCGATGCACGTGCGAGGCCGAAGGCCTCGCGTACATCGACAGCGCTTACCCCACCCGGAACCGCGCCACCGACGACTTGAGCTCGCGCGCCAACGTGGCCAACTGGCCGATCGACTGCGCCGCCTGGCGCGTGCCCTGCGAGGTCTGGTCGGTCACGGTGAGGATTCGTTCGATCGACTGCGCCACGCCGCCCGCGCTTTGGGCCTGTTCGTTGGTGTTGCCGGCAATCCGTTCGATCAGCTCGGTGAGCTGGCGCGACACGCGGCCGATATCGGCCAGTGCGGTGCCGGCCGCGTCGGACAGCTTGGTGCCCTCGACCACGCCCTGCGTGCTTTTCTCCATGGCCGCCACCGCGTCCTGGGTATCGGTCTGAATGGTGCGCACCAGCGCGCCGATCTGCTTGGCGGCCTCGGCCGAGCGGTCGGCCAGGCGCTGCACCTCTTCTGCCACCACCGAGAAGCCGCGACCGGCTTCACCGGCGCTAGCCGCCTGAATGGCGGCGTTCAGTGCGAGCACGTTGGTCTGCTCGGTAATGTCGGAAATCAGTTCGACGATCTCGCCGATCTCCTGCGAGCTTTCGCCCAGCCGCTTGATCCGTTTTGCGGTTTCCTGGATCTGCTCGCGGATCTCGTTCATGCCGGCGATCTGGTTGTACACAGCGCGCTGGCCGCGTTCGGCAGCTTCCAGCGAGTTGCGCGCCACCTTGGCCGACTCACCGGCGCTCTTGGAGACGTCGTTGATCTGTGTGGCCATGCGCAGCACCTTGTCGCCGGTCTCCTTGATCTCACGCGACTGCTGCTCGGAGGCAGTCAGCAGGCGGGTGGCGATGTCGCGGGCGGCGGTGGAGGCGTTGTTGACCTGCTCGGCGGTGTTGTTGATGCGACCGACCAGGCCGCGCAGCTCTTCCACCGTGTAGTTGACCGAGTCGGCGATGGCGCCGGTGATGTCCTCGGTCACGGTGGCTTGCACAGTGAGGTTGCCGTCGGCCACTTCCTGCAGTTCGTTCATCAGCCGAAGAATGGCGGCCTGGTTCTGCTCGTTGGTGCGCTTGGCTTCTTCCTCGAGCGACTGCGCCTGCGCCCGTTCGGACTCGGCTTCTGCCGCGCGGCGCCGGGTGTCCGACAGCAGCACCTTGGCGATTGCCACCAGGATCAGCATCGACAGCAGCGCGGTGAACACCAGCACCCAGAAATTGAGGGTGCGCTCGCCCTGCTCTTTCTGGAAGGTGCGCTGCAGGTCGCCCACTTCCTGGCGCAGTGGCTCGGACTCGCGCAGGATGTTGAGTTCGGCGTCCTTGGCCTGCGTCAGCTGCTGCAGGTTGCCCAGCGCCCCGGCGACCGAGGTCTGGAACTCGCTGTAGATCTTGCTCAGCTCCAGCAGCCGGGCGCGCGTTTCGCCATCGGTGGCGGGCGCGATGCGCAGGCTGTCGGAGCCTTGCAGCAGGGCGGTGGTGAGGTCGCGGAACAGGCTGACGTCGCGGCCAAGCGTGAGGGCGACTTCGGCATTGGCGCTGTCGCCGCTGACCAGTGAATTGGCACTGCGGCCGATGCGCTGGGTCAGCATCACGAGCTGGCCGCTGGCGGCGATCTCGCGCGGCGCTGCGCCACGCTCAAGCTTGCTCGCCGAGATTTCTTCGGTCAGCTGCAGCAGGCGAGGGCTGATCTGGTTGATCAGGCGGACCGCGTCACCGAACTGGATCAGCGCGCGTTCCTGCTCGGAAATCGTGGCGGCCGACGCCTTGGTCACGCGCCAGCGGTCGGTCACCCGCGCGAGCACCGGCTGGATGGTCGCCGAGGCGGCCGACAGGCTGCGCGCGCTTTCGCCATTGGTGAGCGCATCGAGGTTGGCGTCGATCCGGTTGAGCGAGTCGCGCAGGTCTTCGAACGACTGCCGGCTGCCGGCGATCGCGTATGGGGCCGAACGCGCCAGGCGCTGGGTGTGCATCAGCGTGTCACCGGTCAGCTCCACCTGGATCGTGCCGTTGACCCCTTGCCGGCGGTCCAACGCGATCACCGATACCAGCACTACCGCGACCAGGCCGAGCAGAATCAGCAGCACCTGCAGCTGCACGCCGATCGGCTTGTCGCCGACCAGGGGCAGCTTCCACGCGAGGAAGCGCTCGATCATCGCCGCCGTGCGCTTGCCGCTGTCCGGATCGGCGAGCGACAGGCGCCGGGTCAAGGGCGCGGCGTTGCGTGGCGGAGGTGGGGGTGACAGGGCGATCAGCGAGTCTTCCGCCTGCGGCGTGAACTCGGACGGCCGAAACGCGCCGTCGGCGTCGGCGCCGTCGCTCTTGCTGCGCTTCTTCCTGCCAGAACCCAGTTCAAGTGCCATGTGCTTGTCTCCAGGGCGTCGCGACGCGCACCCGATGGTGTACGCGTCGCGGGTGCGACCGCCCGATGCTAGATGCCAATCGATGCAAACGCCTCGCCGGAAACGAGCGCGGCGAGATTCAATTCCGAGAGCTGGTTGCCATCGAGATCGCGCCAGCGCGCCGCCTCCCAGGCCGGCGCACCGGCGAGCGGGCCACCAAGCGGCTCAAGATCATTGAGGTTGCGCAGGCCGAAGGCGCGTGTGACCAGGATGGCGGCGTTGACCCGCAGCCCGGTGCCGAACACGAGGAGCTGCTGCGCATGCTCCGCAGAGAGGGCGCCGCGGCCGGACAGGTGCTGCAGGTCGATTACGCCGACCAGACGGCCGCGCACGTTGGCGAGGCCGCGGAACCACGGTCGCGTCCACGGCACCGGGGTGATCTCGGGTGAGATGACGATCTCGGCCGCTGCGTCCATGTCGAGCAGATAACCCAGCGGACCGATGCGTATCGCCAGCCGCATCGGCTCGTTGGGCGCGGAGGTGGCGGCCTTCAGGCGCGCGGCCAGCTGCGACGAGAAGTCGCGCAGCCTGCCGCGTGCACGGGCTTCTGGCCGTTGGCCGCTGTCCATGGTGTGTCGATCGCTGCGCGGCTCAGCCGAGCGCAGCGATCTTCTCCAGCAGTTCTTCCGGCTTGACCGGCTTGCTCACGTAATCGCGCGCGCCCTGGCGCAGCGCCCAGATGCGATCGGTCTGCTGGTTCTTGCTGGTGCAGATGATGATCGGGATCGCCTGCGTGGCGGGGTCGCGCGACAGCGTGCGCGTGAGCTGGAAGCCGTTCTGCCCGGGCATCACGACGTCCATCAGGATCAGGTCGGGGGTGGCGGCCTTGAGCTTCAACACCGCTTCCTCGGCGCTTTCAGCGGCCGACACGGCGAAGCCGTTCTTGGTCAAGAGCTCGGTGAGGAAGTAGCGCTCGGTCGGCGAGTCGTCGACGATCAGGACCTTCTTGATGGGCATACGCGGTGTCCTTGGGTGTTACGGCGCCGTGGCGCGAACGCCCTCGTGCATCGAAAACTGGCGCACCGCGGACAGCAGGCTGTCCTTGGTGAACGGCTTGGTCAAGTACTCGCTCGATCCCACCATGCGGCCGCGGGCCCGGTCGAACAGACCGTCCTTGGACGACAGCATGACCACCGGCGTGCGCGAAAAGCGCGGGCTGCGCTTGATCAGCGCGCAGGTCTGGTAACCGTCCAGCCGCGGCATCAGGATGTCGCAGAAGATGATCGACGGCTGGTGATCGTTGATCTTGGCAAGCGCCTCAAAGCCATCCTGCGCAAGGATCACCTGGCATCCAGCCTGGGTCAGAAAAATCTCCGCGCTGCGGCGGATGGTGTTCGAGTCGTCGATCACCATCACCTTGCGGCCGCGAATGTCGGAGAACTCAACGGCTGACATGCGTTTCCTCCCGTCGCGTTCGCGCGGCTGACGGGTCGGCTCAGTGCCGCCAGGCAGGCGCTGCGCAACGCCTCAAATCTCGACCATTTCGAAATCTTCCTTGCGTGCCCCGCATTCGGGACACGTCCAGTTGGGCGGAACGTCTTCCCAACGGGTACCCGGCGCGATGCCATCGTCTGGAAGGCCCGCGGCTTCGTCATATATCCAGCCGCAGATCAGGCACATCCACGTGCGTGCAGCGGCTGACACCTCGCTTGTCGTCATCAGCGAAAAAGTCTTGTCAATTCGATAACATGGTGAGCGGCGCGGATCATAGCTGTTGCCTCGAAAAGCAGGGTCCTTTGGGCTCAGTCCCTGCGTGGGGGTCAGCCCCTCGGCTGAACGGAAAGACGGGTCGGGGTGATTACCGGGTCGGTCAATCCAGGCGATCCGACCCAACTGCCTTCCAGCGTCCCTCCACTGGCATCCTCCCACTCATGTCGATCCACGCACCACCCACCATCCTCACCTTCTCGGCCTCCGACCCCACCGGCGCCGGCGGGGTGCTTGCCGATGCGCTCACCTGCGCCTCGATGGGCTGCCACGCCGCCTGCGCGATCACTGCAGTGGCGGTGCAGGACAGCACGCGCAACGAGGACGCGCTGCTGATCGACGACGAATGGCTCGACGACCAGGCGCGCGCGGTGCTGCAGGACATGCCGGTGTCGGCGATCAAGGTGGGCGCGGTCGGCTCCAGCGATAACGCCCAGGCGATCGCGGAGATCCTGTCCGACTACCCGGAGCTGCCGGTGGTGTTCGATCCGCTGCCTGCGGTGCGCGCCGGCAGCAGCGGTTCGCAGGAGCAGACCGACGCCGAACTGATGACCGTGTTGCGCGAGCTGATCGTGCCGCAGACCACCGTGCTGACGCTGTCGCTGGAGCAGGCGCGCCGCTGGCTGGCGCTGGCCGCCGACGACGAGGCGCCGGAAGACTGGGACGCCGGCCGCTGTGCGCATGAACTGCTCGAATGGGGCGCGCAGTACGTCCTTATCACCTCGGCCGAGACGGTTGGCCAGCTGATCGTCAACCGGCTTTACGGTCCGGAGCAGAGCGTGCAGAACGAGAGCATCGAGCATGTGGACCTGCGCTTTCGCGGTGCCGGCGACACCCTGTCGGCGGCCATCGCGGCGCTGCTGGCGCAGGGCATCGAGGTCGGCGACGCGGTGCGTGAGGCCAACGAGTTCCTGGCGCAGGCGCTGGCCGGCGGCTTTCGGCTCGGCATGGGCGACGCCATGCCCGACCGCCTGTTCTGGGCCGGCGACGATGGCAGCGAGGAGCCGGCCGCCGACGAAACCACCGACGACAGCGACGCAGATGAGCCCGGGGCCAGCGGCTCCGACGAACGCGCGGATGACGGCACCTCCGGGCCGTCGCGCGCTTGAACCATGACGAACGAACAACCAGGACTACGCACAGCATGAGCACCGGCAACGACCGCAACCAGCAACTCTTCGACCGCGCCCAGCGCAGCATTCCCGGTGGCGTGAACTCGCCGGTGCGCGCCTTCCGTTCGGTGGGCGGCACGCCGCGCTTCATCGAGCGCGCCCTCGGGCCGCACTTCTGGGACGCCAACGGCGCCCGCTACATCGACTACATCGGCTCCTGGGGACCGATGATCGTCGGCCACACCCACCCCGACGTGGTGGCAGCCATGCACGCAGCGATCGCGCGCGGCCTGTCGTACGGCGCGCCCACCGCGGGCGAGGTGGAAATGGCCGAGGAGATCATCCGCCTGGTCCCATCGATCGAGCAGGTGCGGCTGGTGTCATCCGGGACGGAAGCGGCGATGAGCGCGCTGCGGCTGGCGCGCGGCGCCGCCGGCGACGGCAAGGGGCGGCGCAAGATCATCAAGTTCGAGGGCTGCTATCACGGCCACGCCGACAGCCTGCTGGTGAAGGCGGGCTCAGGTTTGCTCACCTTCGGCAACCCGAGCAGCGCCGGCGTGCCGGCCGAGATCACCCAGCACACCCTGGTGCTCGACTACAACGACTGCGAGCAGCTGGAAGACGCATTCAAGACGCATGGCGACGACATCGCCTGCGTGATGGTCGAGGTGATCGCCGGCAACATGAACCTGGTGCGCGCCACGCCCGAGTTCATCCAGACCATGCGCAAGCTGTGCACCAAGCACGGTGCGATCCTCGTGTTCGACGAAGTGATGACGGGCTTTCGGGTCGCTCTCGGTGGCGCGCAGTCCCTGTACGGCGTGCAGCCGGACCTCACCGTGCTGGGCAAGGTGATCGGTGGCGGCATGCCGGTGGCGGCCTTTGGCGGACGGCGCGAGGTGATGAAGCACCTGGCGCCGCTCGGCGGGGTCTACCAGGCGGGCACGCTGTCGGGCAATCCGGTGGCGGTCAGTTGCGGTCTGGCCACGCTCAAGCTGATCCAGGCGCCCGGCTTCTACGAGCGGCTCTCCGCGCAGACCGGCAAGCTGATCGATGGCCTGGTCGCCGCCGCGCAGATACACGACGTGCCGTTTTGCGGCGACTTCGTCGGCGGCATGTTCGGCATCTACTTTGCGACCAACGTGCCGCAGAGCTACGCGCAGATCATGGCCACCGACAAGGAGCGCTTCAACCGCTTCTTCCACGCGATGCTCGACCGTGGCGTGTACCTGGCGCCGTCGGCCTACGAGGCGGGCTTCGTCTCGGCCGCGCATGATGACGAGGTTATCTCGCAGACCCTGGCGACGGCCGGCAAGGCGTTCGCGGCGGTCGCCGCGGCATCGCCCCGCTAGTCGATCTGATCTTCACCGGTTCCCGGGGACATCGCCGTCCGCGGGGAACCCGATGGCTTGCACGAGGACAAAGGCTCCATGGCTTCCTGGATGAATGTGTGGCGTCGCGCGGCCGTCCTGGCCGGATGCGGCGCGATCTCGTGGCTGGCGGCGCTGACCGTCCAGGCGCAGCCCGTCAAGGTCGATCACGCCGAGGCGGAACTGGTGGCCGCCACCAATGCGGTGGTGCCGGGCCAGCCGCTGCAGGCGGGCCTGCGCATCAAGCACGACCTGCACTGGCACACCTACTGGCAGGTCCCGGGCGATTCTGGCCTGCCCACAAAGATCAAGTGGACATTGCCTGAGGGATGGACCGCCGACGCGATCGAGTGGCCGGTGCCCAAGCGACTGCCGGTCGGGCCGTTGATGAACTTCGGCTACGAAGGCGAAGTGCTGCTGCCGGTGCGCCTGACGCCGCCGACCGGGCTTGCCGCCGGACAGACCCTCGACCTCGCCGCGCGTGCCGACTGGCTGATCTGCAGCGATGTCTGCATTCCCGGCGGCGCCGACTTGAAGCTGTCGTTGCCGGTGAAGGACAGCGCCGGACCATCTAAGTTTTCCGCGCTGTTCGCCGCCACGCGCCAGCTGATTCCACGGCCGATCGCGCTCGATGGCGGCAGCGCAGCGATCGAGGACAACCGCATCCGCCTGTCGTACGTGCCCAAGGGTGTGGTCACCGACCTGCAGTTCTTCCCGTTGCAGGACGGCCGCCTCGAAGCAGCCGCGCCGCAGGTGCTGCAGCAGCCGGACGGCAAGGCCGAGCTGTATCTGACCGCGTCACAGCCGGTCGCGCCGGAGTTCACCGCAATCAACGGCGTGTTGGTGGTCAATGGGGGCCCGGCCCGCGCGGATGTGGGCGGCTGGGCAGGTGTGGTGACGCTGCCGCTGGTGGCCGGGCCGGTATCGGCGAGCGTCGTCGCCGCCGCTCAGGCCGCGAGCATCACCTATGCCGACGAACAGGTATCGATCGGCCTGATCGGTGCGCTGATCGGCGCCTTCATCGGCGGCCTGATCCTCAATCTCATGCCCTGCGTGTTCCCGGTGCTGTCGCTCAAGTTGCTGTCGCTGATGCAGCACCAGCGCGCCGACAAGGCCGCGCACGCGCACCATGCATCGCTGCGCACGCACGGACTGGTGTTCACCGCCGGGGTGGTGGTGAGCTTCGTGCTGCTGGCGGGGCTGTTGGTGGCGTTGCGCGCCGGGGGTGCCCAGCTCGGCTGGGGCTTCCAACTGCAGACGCCGTGGGTGGTGGCGGCGCTGGCGCTGCTGTTCTTCATCATCGGCCTGAACTTGCTCGGCGCGTTCGAGTTCGCCTTCGGCGGCGGCATGGCCAGCAGCAATCTGGCGCAGCGTCTGCAGAGCGATCGCGTGTCGGGCAGCTTCTGGACCGGCGTGCTGGCGGTGGTGGTGGCCGCACCCTGCACCGCGCCGTTCATGGGCGCGGCGCTGGGGTTTGCCGCCACGCAGCCGGCGCCGCTGGCGCTCACCGTGTTCGCCGTGCTCGGCCTTGGCATGGCCGCGCCGTACCTGCTGCTCACGCTGTTCCCGGCGCTGCTGGCGCGCTTGCCGCGCCCGGGCGCGTGGATGGAGCGCTTCAAGCAGGCGATGGCGTTTCCGATGTTCGCCACCGCGGCGTGGTTGCTGTGGGTGCTGGCCCAGCAGGTCGATGCCAACAGTGTCGGCCTCGCGCTGGCAGCGCTGGTGCTACTGGGGATGGCGGGCTGGGCGCTGGGTGTGGCACAGCGCGGCGCGCGCGGCTTCCGTTGGCTGGCGCTGGGAACGGCCGCCCTGGCCGCCTATGCGGTGCTGAGCGCCACCGGCATCGAGTCCACCGGCACGGCGCGGGCGAACGCCAGCGCCGGCAGCAAGGCGAGCGTGGCCGGCTGGGGCACTTGGTCGAAGGCCGAGAACGAGCGTCTGCTGATCTCCGGCACGCCGGTGTTCGTCGACTTCACCGCGGCTTGGTGCGTGACCTGCCAGGCCAACAAGCGCCTGGTGCTGAACAACGACGCCGTCAACCGCGCCTTCGAACAGAAGGGCGTGGTGCGGCTGCGCGCCGACTGGACCAACCGCGACGAGGAGATCACCCGCGAGCTGGCGCGCTTCAAGCGCAACGGCGTGCCGCTTTACGTGCTGTACGACAGCAAGGGCCAGGTGCGGGTGCTGCCCGAACTGCTGACCGAAGGCAAGGTGCTGCAGGCGCTCGAACAGCTTTAGCCGAAGCACCCATCGATCCACCGACCGAACCACTCCACCCTCACAGGATGACGATGATGATGACGCGATCCCTCGCCACCACCGCCCGGTCCGCCTTCGGCACGCTTGCGCTGGTCGCCGCCTTCACGCTGGGCGCGGCTGACGTTCAGGCGCAGGCCGTGCCGGGCCAGCCGGCGCCAGTGTTCACCCTGACGGCGGTCGACGGCAAGCCGGTCAGCCTGGCCGACTATCGCGGTCGCTACGTGGTGCTGGAGTGGAACAATCCGCACTGCCCGTTCGTGGTCAAGCACTACGGCAGCGGCAACATGCAGTCGCTGCAGAAACGCTTCGCGGCGGATAACGTGGCCTGGCTCGTGATCAACTCCACCAACGCCGGCCACAGCGAGTACATGGCTCCGGCGGCGCTGGCCGCATGGATCAAGGAGCAGGGCGCCACACCCACCGCTGTGATGCTCGATGCCGACGGCAAGACCGGGCGCGCCTACGGCGCGCGGGCGACACCGCACATGTACGTGATCGATCCGAAAGGCACGCTGGTCTACGCCGGGGCGATCGACGACAAGCGATCAGCCAACCAGGCCGACGTCAAGACCGCCAACAACTTCGTGGTGCAGGCGCTTACCCAGGCGCGTGCCGGCCAGGCGCTGACTTCTGCCAGCACGACGGCATACGGGTGCTCGATCAAGTACTGACCGGCATGGGGTCGCGCCGATGCCTCGGCATGACCGGCCGGCCGCGCCGGCTCAGCGTGAACGCTCGGCTTCGCTCTCTGCGATCTTCTTGGAGAACCAGCGCGAGAACCACAGTCCGATGAAGATCGTGAAGGCGATCACGCCGAGCGACATCAGGCCGACGTCAGAGGTGAACAGCAGTTTCAGCGCATCCATGCGGCGGTCTCCAGGATTTTGTTGCGGGCTGGCTCAGGCAGGGGTGCCGGCCGAGTTGAGGTGATGCGGGCGGTCGACCTGCTCGAAATAGCGGCGGGCGTGCGTCAGCAGGTGATCGGCGACCGTCGACGCAACGCGTTGCACGTCGAAGATGCGAGCGCGCTGGGCGGGCGAGACGCACTGCACCCAGGCGGCAAAGGCGACGCCGGTGCCGTCAGGCCCGGCGACGAGGATTTCCTCGGCGTCGGCCGCAGCGGTGGCGACGGTGTCGAACCAGGCGTCCTGTGGGCAGGTACCGCGGGCGATCGCCAGCGATTCGACGTCGCGCCAATCGAAGTGGACCACCCGCGCCAGGTGGGCGTCGATCCAGATGACGGCGTGAATGAAGGCCATGAACGTCGTCCAGGCGGCGGCGGTCAGGCGCCCAGCAGGCGCGAGCGCGCCTGGCGTCGCTCGATCAGCTGCTGGCATTCGGCACAGCGCAAGGCCGCCGGATTCACGTTCAAGCGGGCAGCGTCTATCGGTTCACTGCATTCGGCGCACTCGCCCAGGTCGCCCGAGGCGGCGCGCGCCAGCACGGCGTCGATCTGCGCCAGTTCGCTCGTCATGCGTGCCAGGTCGGTGAGGTCGCGCTCGCGCTGGGTCTCGGCGGCGGCATCGTCATCGGTCTCTTCGGCACGCCGCGGCAGGCCGGCTTCGACATGCTCCTCCTGCCCATCGTGATGCAGCCGGGCGCTCAGCGCGGCTGCCAGTTCCTCGCGGCGCTGGCGCAGACGCGCCGGCAACTGCGCAAGAATGGCTTCTCGCGGATCCGTGGCACCGGGTTCGGGCACGCTCATGACGCACTCCCTCCTGGGGTGGACAAGGTCCACCTCTCGAATTGAGGGTAGGTCCGCGGGGTGATCGCCTGATTGACTCGGGTCAACCGGGGTTATTTAGAGCATGGCCACGTTGCGGTGACGCCCGCAGATCGTTACTGTTGCACTGCGTCAAAGACGTTCGCCGGGGTGCTGGATCACGTCGCACGTCAGCTTTGACCGCCAAGCCCGGACAACCCGGTGCCGCGGCACAGTCATGCGCTTCGGCTGCCACCCGGCCGGATCGCAGGTGAGGAAGCATGTTTACGTCGCATTACCTGCGGGGCGCCTTGGCCCCCCGATCGATCGCCGTGGTGGGCGCCACCGAGCGCGCCGATGCCCTCGGGGCGCATGTCTTCGCCAACATCACGGGCGGCGGCTTCAAGGGGACGGTGTACCCGGTCAACCCCAAGCATGCCCAAGTGCGGGGCCTGAAGTGCTACCCGTCGCTGGCGGCGCTGCCGACCGCGCCCGAACTGGCCGTGATCGTCACCCCCGCCCGCACCGTGCCGCGCCTGATCGATGACGCCGGCGCGCGCGGCATCCGCTCGGTGCTGGTGCTGTCGGCAGGATTTGCCGAGATCGGCGCCGAAGGCAAGCGCCTGCAGGCGTTGTCTCTGGCCCGGGCGCGCGCCCTGGGCATCCGCCTGTTCGGGCCGAACTGCCTGGGCATCATGCGGCCGGAGATCGGCCTGAACGCGACGTTCTCGCGCACGCCGGCGCGCGCCGGCTCGGTGGCACTGGTGTCGCAATCGGGTGCAGTGGTCGCGGCCTTGCTCGACTATGCGTGGACCGCCGGCTTCGGCTTCTCGTCGGTGGTGAGCACCGGTGGCGGCTCGGACGTCGAGTTCTCCGAGATCCTCGACTACCTGGCGCTCGATCCGGCCACTCGCAGCATCGTGCTGTACATCGAAGGCGTGCACGACGCTCGTGCCTTCATGAGCAGCATTCGCGCGGCGGCCTCGGTCAAGCCGGTGGTGGTGCTGAAGGTCGGTCGCCACATGACCGGACAGAAGGCGGCGATGAGCCACACCGGCGCTCTGGTCGGCGACGACGCGGTGTTCGACATTGCGCTGAAGCGCGGCGGCGCGATCCGCGTGGACGCCTTCAACCAGATGTTCGCCGCAGCCGAGGCGCTGGCTACCGGCCGCCTGCCGCGCGGCCTGCCGGGCAATCGCCTGGCGATCCTGACCAACGGTGGCGGGCCGGGCGTGCTGGCTGCCGATGCCACCGTGGATGCCGACGTCACCCTGGCCAAGCTGTCGCCGGAGACCCTCGACAAGCTCAACGAGACGCTGCCGGTCACCTGGTCCAAGGGCAATCCGGTGGACATCATCGGCGACGCCGACGCCGGCCGCCTGGCCGAGGCGATGAAGATCCTGCTCGGCGATCCGGCCAATGACGGCGTGCTGCTGCTGTTCACGCCGACCATCTGCCTGGGCTCCGAGGAAACGGCGCAGGCCCTGCTGCCGGTGATCAAGGCGGCAGAGAAGCCGGTCGTCACCGTGTTCCTGGGGGAGTCCGATGCAGTCAAGGGTCGCAACCTGATGAAGGCCGCCGGTGTGCCGGCCTTGATCAGCCCCGAGCGCGGCGTGCAGTCGTTCTCGTACCTGTCGCGCTTCGTGCGCAACCGCGAACTGCGTCTGCAGACGCCGCCGCCGCAGGTCGACTCGTTCGACACCGACGTCGTCGGCGCCCGCCGCATCGTCGAGCGTGCGCTGCTGGCCGGCCGCGCGGTGCTCGATGAGCACGAGTCCAAGCAATTGCTCAAGCTGATGGGCATCCCGTCGGCGCGTACCGCGATCGCCGCGAGCGCCGACGAGGCGGTGGCGCTGGCCGCCGAGATCGGCTATCCGATCGTGCTCAAGGTCGTCGCCCAAGGCGTCCTGCACAAGAGCGAGGTCGGCGGCGTGCTGCTGTCGCTGCAGTCGGCCGAGGATGTACGCAACGGCTTCAACACGATCGCCGCGCGCGTGGCCGAGCGCGCACCCGGCGCCAAGTTCCTCGGCGTCAACGTGCAGCAGATGATCCGTCGGCCGCACGGGCGCGAACTCATCGTTGGCCTGGCGCACGATGCCACCTTCGGGCCGGTGATCACCTTCGGCATGGGCGGCATCGCGGTCGAGGTGTTCCGCGACAACGCGGTGGCGCTGCCGCCGCTGAACCGCTTCCTCGCGCTGGAGATGATCTCGCGCACGCGCGTGGCCAAGCTGCTCGACAGCTTCCGCGGCCTGCCGGCGATCGACCTCGACGCGCTGGTCGACACGTTGCTCAAGATCTCCGATCTGGCCTGCGAGATCCCCTGCGTTCACGAACTGGACATCAATCCGCTGCTGGCCGACGAGCATGGCGTGATCGCGCTCGATGCCCGCGTGCTGCTGGGCGACGGTGCGCTCGCGCCGGACGCCACCTATTCGCATCTGGCGATCCACCCGTACCCCAAGCGGCTGGCGCGTGCCACCCGACTGAAGACCGGCGAGACGGTGCTGCTGCGGCCGATCCGGCCGGAGGACCTGGAGGCCGAGCGGCGCTTCATCGCCCGCCTGTCACAGAAGACGATGTACATGCGCTTTCACGCGCCGCTGCGCGAGCTGACCATGGAGCGGCTGGTGCGCTACACACAGATCGACTACGACCGCGAGATGGCGTTCGTCGCGATCGACGCCAACGCAGACCATCCAGATGGTGAGATCCGCGGGATCGCCCGCTACACCCGCAACCCCGATGGCAGCACCTGCGAGTTCGGCGTGGTGATCGAAGATGCATGGCAGGGCCGCGCGTTGGGGCATGCGCTGATGAACGCGCTGGAGAGTTGCGCGCGCGACCGCGGCATCAGCGAGATCGTCGGCTACGTGCTCAGCGAGAACGACGAGATGGGCACCTTGATGCGTGCGCGCGGCTACGATGCCCGGCGCGACGAGGACGAAGTCGGCGTGCTGCGCTTTGGCAAGCCACTGCAGGCGCTGGCGACCGCGAACCTGGCTGCGGGGCCCGCCCGCCAGGGCGACGCCACCGCGCAGGCCTGAGTGCGGGTGGCTCGGCGATACGGTGCGCGCGCGGTCGGTCGGCTGACCGCTCGCGGTGCGCGTAAGCGTCAGCCTGCACCGCCACTGTCTGGTGGCCACCGATGACCGAGCGCGCCCGACGCCTGCTGCAGCACATGCTGGGTGCCGCGGTCGCTCCGTCCCCGCGCGATCGCGCCTGGTCCGCTGCCCTGGTCCTGTTCATCATCGCCAATCTCTTCTATCACGGCGCTCAGCCCTACGCGGTCGGTGCGATCCCGGCGCCCTGGGACAAGCCCGTGCATGTGCTGGTGTTCTTCGTGCTCGGCGCGCTGGCCTGGGTTGCGTTTGCCGGGCGGCGCTTCTGGCTGGTCTTCATCGTCTGCGCGATGGTGGCTGGCACCGACGAGCTGGCGCAGTTGCTCAATCCCGGGCGTGATGTTGCGATCTCGGACTGGCTGGCGGATGTCACGGGCGTCGCCCTGGCCGGTGTGCTGATGGCGCGGCTGCGCAGCGTCGCCTTGGCGCGGGCGTCGCGTTAGCGCGCCGCGGCCTGCACCGCGGTTGTCATTCGAGCGCGTTAGCGCCCTCGCGATCGGTCGCCGGCGGGCCGCCGCATAGAATCGTCGGACCATGTTGCCGATCGCCTCGCCGCATCGTTACCCCATGTCATCGCTCGCTGCCCGGTTCGCCGCCGCGCTCATCGCCGTGCTGCTGTCGACCGTTGGCGCGGCTGCGGCCCAGTCGGCTGCCTCGCCGCCGACCCGCGGTTTCATGTGGGAGGCGACCCAGGGCAACGCGCGGGTGCTCCTGCTCGGCACCATCCATGTCGGCCGCGAAGGCCAGACCGAACTGACACCGGCGCAGACCGCGCGCGTGCGTGCCGCCGCGGCGATCGCGGTCGAGGCCGACGTCTTCGATGCCCAGCGCACCCTGGCTGCCCTGCAGCGCTACGCCATCATCGCGGCCGATGCGCCCGGTCTCGACAAGCGCCTGCCACCCGCGCTGCGCGAACGCGTCGAGCGGGTGCTGCCGCGCTACGGCCTGACTGCAGCGGCCGTGTGGCGGCTGAAGCCCTGGGCGCTCGCCAACAATCTGGTGGTGCTCGAAGCTAGCCGGCTCGGCTTCAGTCCGGCGCTGTCGACCGAGGCGCAGCTGTTCTCGCTGGCGCGCAGTGCCGGCATCGCGGTGGTGGAGATCGAGAGCGTGGAGAAACAGCTTGCGCTGTTCGACTCCGCGCCGGCCGACCTGCAACTCGCCTACCTGGAGCAGGCGCTGGCCAGCGTGGAAAGCGGTGCGGGTGAACGCGAGATCCGCCTGCTGGTCGAGGCATGGCGCACCTCGGACGCGGTGGCGATGCGCCAGCGGCTGATGACGATGCGCCAGTCGACCAATGCCGGCGAACGCTGGATCACCGAGCAGGTGATCGATGGCCGCCACGACGCCATGCTGGCGGCGATCGACCGCTTTGCGGCGAGCGGCCGGCTGCACGTGGTGGCCGTCGGCACGCTGCACTTCTTCGGGCCCACTGGCCTGCTCGATGGCCTGCGCGCGCGCGGCTATGCGATCGCGCCGCTGCCCTGACGAGTGGCCGACGTGATGGCAGCTTCGCCCACGGCGGCACCGACATGACCGCCGTTCCGTCGCCGGGCCGACTGGTGATCGCACTGCCCGCCGTCGAGGGTGCCGCTTCGGTGCCGGCCGAATTGCTGGCCGGCCGCGCGCTGCTGCTGCCCGCGGCGCGCGCACTGGTGGTCGCCGACGTGCACTTCGGCAAGGCCGCCACGTTCCGCGCCCGTGGCGTGCCGGTGCCGCAGGGGACCACCACCGACAACCTGCAGCGGTTGGAGCGGTTGCTGGCAAGCACCGACGCCACCTCGCTTGTCTTCCTCGGTGACCTGTTCCATGCGCGCGAGGCGCACGCGCGCGACACGCTCGCCGCGCTGCGTGTGTGGCGCGCGCGGCATCCGCGCGTCGACATGGTGCTGGTCGAAGGCAATCACGATCGCCACGCCGGTGCGCCACCGCTGGACCTGGACCTGCGCATCGAGCAGGAGCCGTGGCTGTTCGCCGATCTGGCGCTGTGCCATCACCCGCAGCGCGTGGCGGGCCGCCACGTGCTGGCCGGCCATCTGCACCCCTGCGTGCGCCTGCGCGGCGGTGCCCACGACAGCGTGCGCCTGCCGTGCTTCTGGGTGCGGCCATCGATGACGCTGCTGCCCGCCTTCGGCGAGTTCACCGGCGGCGCCCCGATCGAACGCGAGCCCGGCGACCGCGTGATCGCACTGGCGGATGACCGGCTGTTTCCGTTGCCGGCGCTGCCTGAGGATCGCGCAGCATGACGGTCGCGATCGAGCTTCGGGTGCGTCGGGCTGGTGTCTCAGACGCCGTCGCGGCGTGCGACTGCGTGCGTCGATCGATCACCGAGCTGTGCATCGCTGATCACCGAGGCGATGCCGCAACGCTGGATGCCTGGCTGCGCAACAAGACGGGCGAGAACTTCGAACGCTGGATCGATGCCACGCCGGACCTGTGCTGGGTCGCGCTGTGCGAAGACCGCATCGCCGGCTACGCGCAGTGCGATGGGCGTGGACAGGTGCTGCTGCTGTACATCGAGCCGCGACTGCGAGGGCATGGCGTCAGCTCGGCCCTGCTCGCGGCGATGGAAGCGGCGGGACGTGAGCGCGGCCTGGCCGCGCTCACGCTCGACAGCACGCAGACGGCGCTGCGCTTCTACCTGTCGCGCGGCTTCGTGCCAGCCGGCGCCGCGCGCCCTGGATTCGGCGTCTCGCTGTGCCAGCCGCTGGTCAAGGCGCTCAACGGCGGTGGCGCGGCCGCTGGTCTCACGGCGGCGACGCCGGCGTGAACAGGTAGGCATCCATCGCCAGCACCCGCGCTTCGGTGCCGAGGTCGACGCGCTCCACGGAGGCACCCGGTCCGGCGGCGCCGCGTGCCACCAGAAGCGGCAGCAGGTGCTCGGTGCTCGGATGGGCGCGGCGTGCCTGCGGTGCTGCTTCCTGCCAGGCGGCCAGGTCGTCCGGCGAGTCGCTGCGCAGCGCGCGGTCGATCCAGGCGCGGAACGCGTCGACGTAAGGCTCGGCCGGCGTTTCCTCGCCGAACTGCACGCTGCCCTTGCGCAACAACTGCATCACCTCGGACAGGTTGTGCGTCATGTGGCCCGAGCCGATGACCAGCACGCCGTCGTGCGGCAGCGGCGCCAGCGCCGCGCCCAGGCGCAGGTGATGCATGCTGCCCAGCGCGGGCTGCAGCGCCACCTGCACCACCGGCACGTCGGCCTGCGGGTACATGTGACGCAGCGGCACCCAGGCGCCGTGATCGAGGCCGCGGCAGGCGTTGGTGCTGGCCGTCAGTCCGGCCCGCGCGAGCAGGTCGACCACCTGTTGCGCGACCGGCGGTGACCCCGCGGCGGGATAGCGCAGCTGATACAGGTCGGGCGGAAGGCCGCCGAAGTCGTGGATCGTCTCCGGCTGTGCGGCGGCGGCCACCATCGGCATTTCGGTCTCCCAGTGTGCGGACGCGATCACCACCGCCCGCGGCCGCGGCAACCGCTTGGCCAACGCAGCCCAGCCCGCGCTGGCGCGCGAACCGCCGCGTGCGTGCAGCGGCGATCCATGCGAGAGAAAGAGGGTCGGCAGGCTCGCTTGACTCAACTGGCTCGATTGCTTCATTTGGCTCGCTTCACTCATTCGACTCGACTGACTCATTGGGCTCGTTGATTCACTTGGCGCATCGACTCATTGACGCATCGACTACTCGGCTCAGTGCGCAGTCGGTTCTTCAACTCATCTTCATCGCCCGGTCCGGGGAGCGACGGGCCGCGCAGGGTGAAGTGGGGTGAAGGCAGGCGCTTGCCGTACGGCGCGGCGCCAGCGCCATCATCACGCCGCTTGCATCGCTCGGGCCGGGCGCGTGCGCGCCATGCGCAGCGCATACGCGCCATCACCCAGCAGCGCCTGCACGAACAGCGTCACGGTCCAGAACGCCGGGTACTCCCAGCCGCCTTTCGGTGCGCTGAACAACCAGCCGTTGCCGGCATGCACCCAGGTGGCGCCGAGCATGATCGGGACGAGCGCCAGGGCCACCACGCGCGTCTGCACGCCGAGCACGAGCAGCACGCCACCCACCAGTTCGGCAGCGACGGTGGCATAGGCGAGCGCGGCCGGCAGGCCGAGCGACGCGAAGAACTGCACAGTGCCGGGCAGCGTGAACACCAGCACCTTGAGCAGGGCGTGGGCAATGAACATCGTGCCGAGCGCGGTGCGTAGCGCCAGGGCGGCAAAGGGGGCGGTGCGGGAATCGATCATGGGAAGTCTCCAGCGAATGGGTTTGTCGGCTGCCGTGGGCCAGCAGGTGCCGAGACTCTATTGCTGGCACGAGGCCGGATAAACAGGCTGACGTCTGAATGTTTATCCGAGATTTCAGGATAATCGTCGGGGTCGAGCGGAGGCAGGCATGGACCGGCTGGCAGGCATCGAGGCATTCGTGCGCGTGGTCGAAAGCGGCAGCTTCGTGCGTGCTGCCGAACGCATGGGGCTGTCGACCTCGGCGCTGTCGCAGCGCGTGGCCGACCTCGAAGTCCACCTGGGCACACGCCTGCTCAACCGCACCACGCGGCGCCTGTCGCTGACCGAGGGCGGACAGGCCTTCTTCGAACGCGGCGTCGCGCTGCTGGCGGACCTGGACGAGGCCGAAGCGCTTGCCGGCTCCAACACCGTGCGACCGCGCGGCACGCTGAAGATCACCTGCGCGCATGCAGTCGGCGTGCAGCGGCTCGCCCCGGCGATCGCACGCTTCCAGCGTCTGCACCCCGATCTGCGCTTCGACGTCGTGACTGCCGAGCGCATGCTCGATCTGGTGGAAGAGGGCATCGACCTGGCGATCCGCATCGGTGCCGTGGGCAGCGACCAGCTGGTTGCGCGCAAGCTCGGCACCATGCATCTCGTGCTGTGTGCGTCGCCGGCGTATCTCGCGCGGCGCGGCACCCCGCGCAGCGCGGCCGACCTGTCCTCGCACGACCTGCTGACCTACGCCCATGCACGCACGCCGCGCCTGTGGACGCTGCGCGGGCCGGACGGCGCCGCGCTCGACGTGAAAGCCACCGGCAGCCTGCATGCGAACAGCGGCGAGGTGCTGGTGGCCGCCGCAGTGGCGGGCCAGGGGATCGTGCTGGAGACCGACTTTCATGTGGCACAGGCGCTGGCCAGCAGTCAGCTGGTCAGGGTGTTGCCCGACCACGAAGGCGGCAGTGGCGACATCTGGGCCGTCTATCCGAGCCGCCGCCACCTGTCAGCCAAGGTCAGGCTGTTCGTCGAGCATCTGGCCGCCGAGTTCGAGCCGCCGACGGCGCCGGCGCGACCCGTCACGCGGACACGCTAGCGCCGACCGCCCTGGCGCCTGGCGACCTGGGTTGGCGCACGAGGCAGTGGGTCAGCAACCGATCCAGCCGACAGCACGTCACGCGAACTGCGGCCGACACGTACTCAGGCGCGCATTGGCTGCTTACCACCAGCAGCGCGCCTGCACTTCTGCGCTGCAGCAATAGGCCGCCCCCTCTAAATCCCGGTTTGACAGCCGCCGGCCAGTCCGAAATAGTACGAGCGTTCGCTTTTAACGAACGGCCGTGAAGTTATTGCCGGCGCGGCCGCCAAGTCGTTGTCCCGATTGGAACCCATGCACTTTGGCTCGACGCTCCGCTCGCTGACCGCGCCGCTGCGACTGCGCAAGGGTGATGCCACGCGCGCGGCGATCGTCGACGCCGCACTGACGGTGGCCCGGCGCGAGGGCCTCGAGGGCCTCACCATCGGCGCCCTGGCCGATGCGATGTCGATGAGCAAGAGCGGCGTGTTCGCGCACTTCGGCTCGCGCGAGGAGCTGCAGCTGGCGGTGCTCAACGAGTACACCGCGCGCTTCGTCGACGATGTGCTGCGCCCGGCAGTGAAAAAGCCGCGCGGCGTGCCGCGCCTGCAGGCGCTGCTGGAGAACTGGCTGCGGCTGCTGGCACGCGAGATCGAGCAGGGTTGCCTGCTGATCGCCGGTGCCAGCGAGTACGACGACCGCCCCGGCCCGCTGCACGACGCCATGGTGCGCATCGTTACCGGCTGGAAGCGCGAGCTGCTGCGCGCGATCGAGCAGGCGCGCGAGGAAGGCCATGTGCATGGCGACGTCGATGCCGCCCAGCTCGTGTTCGAGATCTACGGGCTGATGCTGGTGACGCACCAGGATGCGCGCCTGCTGCGCTCGCGCGACAGCCTGGCGCGCGCCCGCACGGCGCTTGCCCGACTGCTCGCTTCGGCCGGCGTCGAGAAGGCGCCGTCCAAGTCAACGTCCAAGCCGCCCTCCAAGGCATCAACGAGGAAGAAGCCCGCAACTGCCGCGGCGCGCACGGTGCGCCGAAACCCACCGAAACCGGCGCGCATGCCGGGCGCGTCCGCGTCCGCGCCTGCACCTAAAGCCAAGCGGGTGCAGGTGCGAGGCGCTGCCTCGCGTGCCCGCGCCGCGAAATAGTCACGAGAAAGCAGGAGTCATCATGCCGATCTACACCCCACCGTTGCGCGATCAGCAGTTCGTGATTCACGAGCTGCTCGGCGCAGCCGACACGCTCAAGGCGATGCCGCGCTACAAGGACATCGACGCCGACACGATCAACCACGTGGTCGAGGAAGCAGGCAAGTTCTGCGCGGAAGTGCTGCTGCCCACCAACCAGGTCGGCGACGAGGAAGGCTGCACCTACGACCCGGCCACCCACGAGGTGAAGACGCCGACCGGCTTCAAGGAGGCGTTCGACGCCTTCCGCGAGGCCGGCTGGCAGGGCCTCGCGGCCGAAGAGGAGTACGGCGGCCAGGCGCTGCCGCACCTGCTGCAGATCATCTTCTACGAGATGCAGTACTCGACCAACCAGGCGTGGGCGATGTACCCGGGCCTGACCATCGGCGCCTACGAGTGCCTGCTGGTGCACGGCTCGAAGGAACAGAAAGATCTTTACCTGCCCAAGCTCACCAGCGGCCAGTGGACCGGCACCATGTGCCTGACCGAGCCCCATTGCGGCACCGACCTCGGCATGCTGCGCACCAAGGCCGAACCGCAAGCCGATGGCAGCTACCGGATCACCGGCAACAAGATTTTCATCTCGTCCGGCGAGCACGACATGGCCGAGAACATCGTGCATCTGGTGCTCGCGCGCCTGCCCGATGCGCCGCAGGGCACCAAGGGCATCTCGCTTTTCATCGTGCCGAAGTTCGTTCCGGAAGGCAGCGGTGCCTCCGCCACCCAAGGCACGCGCAACGACATCCATTGCGGCGGCATCGAACACAAGATGGGCATCAACGGCAACAGCACCTGCCAGATGGTGCTCGACGGCGCCACCGGCTGGCTGGTGGGCGAGCCCAACAAGGGCTTGAACGCGATGTTCGTGATGATGAACGGCGCGCGGCTCGGCGTCGGTGTGCAGGGCCTGGGCATCGGCGAGGTCGCCTACCAGAATGCCGCGGCGTACGCGAAGGACCGCATCCAGGGCCGCTCGCTGTCAGGAGTGAAGGCGGCCGACCAGCAGGCGGACCCGATCATCTTTCACGCCGACGTGCGCAAGATGCTGCTGACCGCGCGCGCATACAACGAAGGCGGCCGCGCCTTTGCCTACTGGGTCGCCTTGATGGCCGACCAGCAGATCGCCGGCGCGACCGAGGAAGACCGCAAGTTCGGCGCCGACATGATGGCGCTGATGACCCCGGTGGTGAAGGCGTTCATGACCGACAACGGCTTTCGTACCGCGTCGGACTGCCTGCAGGTGTTCGGCGGCCATGGCTACATCCGTGCGGCCGGCATGGAGCAGTTCGTGCGCGATTCGCGCATCAACATGATCTACGAAGGCACCAACACGATCCAGTCGCTCGACCTGCTGGGCCGCAAGGTGTTGATGGACAACGGTGCCAGGCTCAAGCAGTTCGGCGCGATGATCACGAGCTTCATCGAGGAGTACGGCACGCGCCCCGAGATGAACGAGTTCATCTCGCCGCTGGCGGATTTGGGCGACAAGGTCACCAAGCTCACCACCGAGCTGGGGATGAAGGCGTTCGGCAACCAGGACGAGGCGGGCGCGGCGGCGGTGGACTACCTGCGCGTGGTCGGTCATCTGATCTATGGATACTTCTGGGCGAAGATGGCGCGCGTCGCGCTCGACCGGGTGAAGGCCGATGGCAGCAAGGTCGATCCGTTCTACGTCAACAAGCTGGCGGTCGCGCGCTTCTACTTCCAGCGCCTGATGCCCGAGACCGCGTTTCACATCCGCTCGGCGCGCTCTGGTGCGAAGAACCTGATGGAACTGCCGGTCGAAGCGTTCTAGGACGCCGACGGCCAACGAACAGAACAACACAGGAGAGAGACGTGAGCAATTTTGTCGTCCGCAAAGTCGCCGTGCTCGGCGCCGGCGTGATGGGTGCGCAGATCGCCGCGCACTGCGTCAACGCGAAGGTACCGGTGGTGCTGTTCGACCTGCCTGCGAAGGAAGGCCCGAAGAACGGCATCGTCCTCAAGGCCATCGAGGGTCTGAAGAAGCTCAATCCCGCGCCGCTGGGCGACGTCGCCGACGCCCAGTACATCGAGGCCGCCAACTACGAAGAGCACCTGGAGCTGCTGCGTGGTTGCGACGTCATCATCGAGGCGATCGCCGAGCGGATGGACTGGAAACACGACCTGTATCGCAAGGTGGCCTCGTTCGTGCGCGACGACGCGATCTTCGCGTCGAACACCTCGGGCCTGCCGATCGAGAAACTGAGCGAGGCGATGGACGCCGGCTTGAAGGCGCGCTTCTGCGGCGTGCACTTCTTCAATCCGCCGCGCTACATGCACCTGGTGGAGCTGATTCCCACCCCGGCCACGCAGCCGAAGATCCTCGACGATCTCGAGACCTTCCTCACCAGCACGCTCGGCAAGGGTGTGGTGCGGGCGAAGGACACGCCCAATTTCATCGCCAACCGGGTCGGCATCTTCGGCATGCTGGCGACGATCAAGGAGGCCGAGAAGTACGGCATCCCGTACGACGTGGTCGATGACCTGACCAGCGCCAAGCTCGGCCGCGCCAAGAGCGCCACCTTCCGCACCGCCGACGTAGTGGGCCTGGACACGATGGCGCACGTGATCAGGACGATGCAGGACACGCTGCCGGCGTCGATCGATCCGTTTGCCGAGCACTTTGCCACGCCGCCCGTGCTCAAGGCGCTGGTGGACAAGGGCGCGCTGGGGCAGAAGAGCGGCGCCGGCTTCTTCCGCAAGGACGGCAAGACGATCAAGGTGCTCGATCCGGCCAAGGGCGAGTACGTGGAGAGCGCCGGCAAGGCCGACGAGTTGATCGCCCGCATCCTGAAGAAGAAGGAGCCGGCCGAGCGGCTGAAGCTCCTGCGCGAGACCGACCATCCGCAGGCCAAGTTCCTGTGGGCGATCTTCCGCGACGCGTTCCATTACATCGCGGTGCATCTGGAGTCGATCGCCGACACCGCGCGCGATGTGGACTTCGCGCTGCGCTGGGGCTTTGGCTGGAGCACCGGTCCGTTCGAGACCTGGCAGGCGGCCGGCTGGAAGCAGGTGGCCGAGTGGGTCAAGGCCGACATCGACGCCGGCGAGGCGCTCAGCAAGGCGCCGCTGCCGGCCTGGGTGTTTGCCGGCCCGGTGGCCGACAACAACGGCGTGCACGGTGCGCAGGGCTCATGGAGCCCGCAGAAGAAGACCTTCGTGCCGCGCTCCACGCTGCCGGTGTACGCGCGCCAGGTGGTGCGTGCGTCGCTGTTGGGCGAGGGCGCCGCCACCGGCCACACGATCGGCACCACGGTTCACGAGGATGCCGACGGCCGCCTGTGGACAGTCGGTGAGGGCGCTGCCGCCGAGGTGCTGGTGTTCTCGATCAAGAGCAAGATGCACGCGATCGGCCCGGGTGTGATCGCCAACCTGATGAAGGCGGTCGATCTGGCCGAGCGGCAGTACCGCGGCCTCGTGATCTGGTCGCCGGACGAGCCGTTCTCTGCCGGCGCTGATCTGAACGCCATGCTGCCGGTGTTCATGTCCGGCGGCGTGAAGGCGATCGGCGATGAAGAGAAGAAGCTGCAGGATGCGCTGATGCGCCTGAAGTACGCGGCGGTGCCCACCGTGGCCGCGGTCAGCGGCATGGCACTCGGCGGCGGCTGCGAACTCGCGCTGCACACCGCGCGTCGCGTGGCGAACCTTGAGAGCTACATCGGCCTGGTGGAAGTGGGCGTCGGCCTGATCCCGGGTGCCGGCGGCCTGAAGGAGGGCGCACTGCATGCGGCGCGCCTGGCCCAGCAGGCGGGCAACACCGACGTGTTCCCGTTCCTGAAGGGCTGGTTCCAGAACGCTGCCACCGCCAACGTCTCGCGCAGCGCGCTGCAGGCGCAGCAGATGGGCTATCTGAAGCCCGACGACATCATCGTCTTCAATAGCCATGAACTGCTGTGGACGGCGATCGGCACCGCGTTCGCGATGCAGGCGTCCGGCTATCGGCCGCCGCTGAAGCTCAAGAGCATCCCGGTCGCCGGCGAAGATGGCATCGCGACGATCCAGGCGCAGCTCGTCAACATGCGCGACGGTGGCTTCATCAGCCAGCACGACTTCTTCATTGCCACCTGCATCGCCGAGGTGATGTGCGGCGGCCGCGTGGAGCCGGGCTCGCTGGTCGACGAGCAGTGGTTGCTCGACCTGGAGCGCAAGTTCTTCATGCAGCTGGTGTCCAACCCGAAGTCGCAGGAACGCATGATGGGAATGATGCAGACGGGCAAGCCCGTCAGGAACTGACGGGTTTGCCGGCGCGAGCGCGCTGCGTGCTCGCTCGGCTAATGGACGAACGAGGGGGCTAGGGGCCCCGGCGAAAGCCGGGGAAGTGTTTGAAGCCAGAGGTCAGCGCGCAGCGCCGGCCCCCTCGTGCTCCCCCAGCCAGGAGTAGGTCCTTCGCACAGTGGTGGACCCGGTGCAGCACGGACAGGACGGAAACAGGAGACGAGAATGAAACAGAGTCAAGAGGTTTACGTAGTCGCTGCCACCCGCAGCCCGATCGGCAAGGCGCCCAAGGGCAGCCTGCGCAACATGCGGCCGGACGATCTGCTGGTGCACGTGATCCGCGCGGCGATGGCGCAGGTGCCGTCGCTCGATCCGGCGGCGGTGGAAGACGCGATCGTCGGTTGCGCGATGCCCGAAGGCGAGCAGGGGTTCAACGTCGCGCGCATCGGCGTGCTGCTGGCGGGCCTGCCCAACACCACCGGTGGCGTGACGGTGAACCGCTTCTGCGCCAGCGGCATCACCGCGGTGCAGATGGCGGCCGACCGCATCCGCTGCGGCGAGAGCGACGTCATGCTCGCCGGCGGCACCGAGTCGATGAGCATGGTGCCGATGACCGGCAACAAGCCGTCGTTCAATCCGCACGTGTTCGAGCGCGACGAGAACATCGGCATCGCCTACGGCATGGGCATCACCGCCGAGAAGGTGGCGGCCCAGTGGAAGGTGAGCCGCGAGGACCAGGACGCCTTCGCGCTGACCTCGCACCAGAAGGCGCTCGCCGCGCAGAAGTCCGGTGAGTTCAATGACGAGATCTCGCCGGTCGAGGTCATCGAGAAGCTGCCCAACCTCGCCTCGCACGAGATCGACATCAAGACGCGCACGATGGCGCTGGACGAAGGCCCGCGTGCGGACACCAGCCTGGAAACGCTGGGCAAGCTGCGCGCGGTGTTCATGAACAAGGGGTCGGTCACCGCCGGCAACAGTTCGCAGACCTCCGATGGTGCCGGCGCACTGCTGCTGGTGAGCGAGCGCGCGCTCAAGCAGTTCAACCTGACGCCGCTGGCCAAGTTCAGGAGCTTTGCGATCAAGGGCGTGCCGCCCGAGGTGATGGGCATCGGCCCACGCGAGGCGATCCCGCTGGCGCTCAAGCACGCCGGCATCCACCAGGACGACCTCGACTGGATCGAACTGAACGAGGCGTTCGCTGCGCAGGCATTGGCGGTGGTGCGGGAACTGGGCCTCAACCCGGATAAGGTCAACCCGATGGGCGGCGCCATCGCGCTGGGCCATCCGCTCGGCGCCACCGGCGCGATCCGCGCCGCCACGGTGGTGCACGCGCTGCGCCGTCGCAACCTGAAGTACGGCATGGTGACGATGTGCGTGGGCACCGGCATGGGGGCAGCGGGGATATTTGAGAGAGTGTGAGCGCTTTGCGTGTACGCGAGTCCTGCGGGCTCGCACGTGCACGCAAAGCGGAGTGATCAGTTCGACTTCACCGGAAGAGCCGGATGAAGTCGAATTGGTTGGCCGGCTGCGCGTTGCTGCGCCAGCCACGAACGAGGTGCGTGCGACGCGGCTTGCGCCGCTTTGCACGGCACCGGGCTCGGTCTGCGACCCGTGAGCCATGCCGTCGTCCCCGCGCAGGCGGGGACCCAGTGTCTTTCGTTTGTCTTTGGTTGCCAGTTGGTTGCGCCGCGAGCGCCGAGCATCCGAGCGCGTGGGGGTCGACGCAGTCCGCTGCAACCTGCTTCTGACTTGTGTGCTTCCTCCAGGTGCCGCCGACCATGAAGCAGATCACCCTTGTCACCGCCGCCGCGTTGCGCGGCGCCGCGCGAGATGAAACGCATCGCGTCGCAGTCGGGGGCGCTTTGCCGACACGCTGTGGCCTCACGCAGGTGAGTGGCTGCGCCGGCACGCTGCGCAGGCATGATCCGGCCTCCAAGCACAACAACAAACGAGCCGAGACAATGAGCGTGGCCGAACGTTTCTACGATGCCTTTGCCCTGGGTGACTGGCACACGATGGGTCTGCTGTACGCGCAGCACGCGACGTTCAGCGACCCGGCGTTTGCTGCGCTCAACGCCGATGAGGTGCGTGCGATGTGGCACATGCTGCTGTCGCGCGCGCAGGACTTCAGCCTCAACTACAACGTGGTGGCCGAGAGTGAAAGCGGCGCCCGCGTGGTCTGGGTTGCCAGTTACACCTTCGGTGCCACCGGCCGGCCGGTGACCAACCGCATCGTCACCGAGATGCGGTTTGCCGCCGGACGCATCGTGCAGCAGGTCGACCGCTTCAGTTTCTGGCGCTGGTCGCGGCAGGCACTCGGCCTGCCCGGCCTGCTGCTCGGCTGGACGCCCATGTTGCAGGCGAAGGTGAGCAAGCAGGCGATGAGCGGACTGCACAAGTTCATGCAGCAGGAGCGCCAGCGCGGGCGCTGAATCGAATCTACGAACACACCGGAGACCGCATGACCATCCGCACCACCACCGTCGACGGCGTCTGCACGATCGAGATCGCCCGTCCGGAAAAGAAGAACGCGCTGACCGTCGCGATGTACCAGCAGATGGCCGACGCCATCGCTGCCGCACACGACGAAGGCAGCGTGCGCGTGATCCTGATCCACGGCCAGCCGGAGATCTTCACCGCCGGCAACGATCTCGAAGACTTCATGAAGAACCCGCCGGCCGATGAGAAGGCGCCGGTGTTCCAGTTCATGGCTGCGCTCGGCTATGCCGAAAAGCCGGTGGTGATCGCCGTCAACGGCGCCGCGGTGGGCATTGGCACCACCATGCTGCTGCACGCCGACCTCGTCTACTGCGCCGACAACGCCATGTTCTCGATGCCGTTCGTCAATCTGGGCCTGTGCTCGGAATTTGCTTCCAGCCTGCTGGTGCCGCTGGCCGCTGGCTACCACAAGGCGGCCGAGAAGCTGCTGTTGGGCGAGCCGATGAGCGCCGAAGAAGCGCTGGAGATGAAGATCGTCAATCGCATCCTGCCGCCGGGTGAGGTGCTCGACTATGCGAAGAAGCAGGCGGCGCGCTTCACGCAGTTGCCGCCGGCCAGCGTGCGCGAGACCAAGCGCCTGATGAAGGCGGGCTTTCGCACCATCACCGAGAAGATCATCCAGGACGAAGCCAAGAGCTTCGCCCGCATGTTGCGCACCGACGAAGCGAAGGAGGCGTTCTCCGCCTTCTTCGAGCGGCGCAAGCCCGACTTCTCGCGCTTTGCCTGACGGATCCCGCGATGAAACGCCGAGCCGACGTCAGCTTGGACGACCTGCAGGCGCGCGCCGTCACCTGCCTGCCCCGGTTGTTCGGACTGCAGATGCTGCGGCTGGACGACGCCGAGCTGGTGATGACCATGGCGATCCAGCCGCAGTTTCTCGCGCCCAACGGCTTCCTGCATGCTGCCAGCGTGATCGCGCTGGCGGACACCGCCTGCGGGTTCGCCACCATCGCGCATATGCCGCAAGGTGCGGAAAATTTCACCACGATCGAGCTGAAGTCGAACTTCCTCGGCACCGCGCGCGAGGGCGTGCTGCATGCCGTGGCGCGCGGTGTTCACATCGGCCGCACCACCCAGGTATGGGACGCCAGCGTGCTCGACGCCGGCTCCGGCAAGACGATCGCGCTGTTTCGCTGTACCCAGATGATCTTGTGGCCAAGAGCTTCCACGACCTGATCTGACGATGCTTCACGTTGTCGCCAAGTACGCCCTCGCACCGGTGCTGTACCGGCAAGCTGGCCGCCTCAAGCGCGCCGCGGTCGAACTGCCCGAACCGAACGGCGAGCGCAGCGGCAGCGCAGGTGAGGGCGATCTGCGGCTGCGCCTACTGGTGGCTGGTGACTCCAGTGCGGCCGGGGTCGGCGCCCGCTCGCAGGACGACGCGCTGGCCGCGCCGCTGGCGCGCAATCTGGCGCGGCGGCTCGAAGGCAAGGTTCAGTGGCAGCTGGTCGCGCAGTCCGGCCTCACCTCCGAAGGCGTACTGCACAAGCTGATGCATGGCCACGTGCGGCCCGCCGATGTTGCCGTGGTGATCTGCGGTGTCAACGACATCACCAAGGAACAGGCGGCCAGCTTCGCGCTGCGCAAGCGCCGCCAGATTGCCGAATGGATGTGCGCGCATGCCGGCGTGCGGCATGTTCTGTTTCCCGGGCTGCCCGAAATGGAGTTGTTCCCCGCGATTCCGCAGCCGCTCGCCTGGTGGGCCGGTCAGGCCGCCCGCCGCAACAACCGGCTGCAGGCGCGCTGGGCAGGCGAGTTTGACTTCATCAGCCACGTGTCGATGGACGGCCTCACCCACCCGTCTCTGTTCTGCGAAGATGGATTCCACCCCGCCCCCGGGCTGTATGCGCGGGTCGCCAATCGACTGGCCGAGTTGATCACCGACGAGGTGCTGCCGCGCCTGCAGGCGAAGGACGCTGCGCCACGTCAACAGGACGCTTCATGAGTCTCGCTGGCAAGACCATCTTCATTTCCGGCGCATCGCGCGGCATTGGCCTGGCGATCGCCACGCGCTGTGCCGCCGACGGCGCCAATGTCGCCATCGCCGCCAAGACGGCTGACCCTAACCCCAAGCTGCCCGGCACGATCTTCACCGCCGCCCGCGAGATCGAAGAAGCCGGCGGCCGCTGCCTGCCGCTGCAGGTCGACATACGAGAAGAGCCGCAGGTGGTGGCGGCGGCGAGGAAGGCGGCCGAGACCTTCGGCGGCATCGACATCGTCATCAACAACGCCAGCGCGATCAACCTCACGTCCACCCCTGCGACGCCGATCAAGCGCTTCGACCTGATGATGGGCGTGAACGCGCGCGGCACCTTCCTCGTGACGCAGGCCTGCCTGCCGTATCTGAAGGAGAGCGCGCAGGCCGGCCGCAACCCGCACGTGCTCACGCTGTCGCCGCCGCTGAACATGGACGCCAAGTGGTTTGCGCCGCACGTGGCTTACACGATGGCCAAGTACGGCATGAGCATGTGCGTGCTCGGCCATGCCGAGGAGTTCAAGCCGCTGGGCATTGCCGTCAACGCCCTGTGGCCGCGCACCGTGATCCAGACCGCCGCGCTGGCGATGATCCCGGGCATCAAGCCCGAGCACTGCCGCACGCCCGCCATCATGGCCGACGCTGCCTACGCCATCCTCTCGATGCCCGCATCGGTGACCGGCAACTTCTTCATCGACGACGAGGTCCTGGCGAAGATGGGCGTCACCGATCTGGCGAAGTATTCGGTGGTGCCGGGCAGCAGGCAGTTGATGGTGGACTTGTTCTTGTAGCGGTGGCGCAGGTACTCAGTTGATTTTTGGAGCCGCCGGAAGCAAACGATCGAGAAGGCCGTGAGCGACCCACAGCAGACAATCAGCTTCGCCGAAAGCGTGCGGAGCACTGATGCCGCGGACCCGAGTCTTCGGGTCCGACCCGGAAGGGTTCAAGGTTTGTTCTGATCATTTCTGCAGGCCTTCTGCTCGCTTAACCACTTCAGAGCCGCAACGACCGCGGGCTGCGCGTCGAGCGGCCCATCTGCCGACTCGTCAACGGCGACGTCCGGCTTGATTTTGCCGCCGTAGACACGCCCGGTCCGGTCAGCAAACAGCGACGTGGTGATCAACAGCATCGCGCCGTCGGAAAGCCTGATCCCGCGGTTCGCGCTCGATTGCCCCGCCGTGAGAGCGCCGAACGTTCTCGTGTTCGGCCGTCCCAAGAAGCTCACCAATGTCGCCTCACCGGAACTGGCTGTCTTTGCTCCCGTCAGGACAGCGACCGGCGCCAAACGCAGGACGTGCCGTGCCGATGTCAAGGCCACCCCGACAATGCGAGCCGCGCCTTGCTCACCTTCGACGTCGCGGTCTTTCGTATGGACGACACGCCAGTTCATCCGCTCGCCTCTGCGGTCGAAGGCACCGACGATTCCATCGCCCAGCAACGGGCTGACGCCGCCAATCATGGGGAACATGTTGCCGCCGCCATTGAAGCGCAAGTCGACAACCCAGCAACGCGCGCCGACGCCGTCGAGTCGGGCAATCTCCGCAGCAAGGGTGTCACGAAACGCGTCGACTCTTCCCGACGTGCCGCCGGCGAACCCTGGAACGCGGATGTAACCATGCGGACCCATCGATTGACTGACGATGCCGAAGCCGTCGCGTCGGTCATCTTGGTTCAGTGCGGCGCTGCCCTGCGGGGTGAGGAAGGAACTGTGTCCGTCGGACAGAGACACGAGGGCCTGGCGCGCGGCCCGATGAGCGCCAGCGGGGAACGGTTGATGGCCTGCGACGGCGAGCAGGGCTGGTCGTAGCTGACCCCAATCGACCCGGTCGGCGTAAAGCGCCTCGCTCTTGATCTGCGCGATGACATCGTCCACGTACGCCACAGCTTGCGAATCAACAGCCTGAGCCGCAGCGTCGTACTCCTCGAGGCTGAATGAATCGACCCAGAGAGCGCCTGTCGCAGCGATCATGGCGCCGAAGACCAAGCGGTCGGCTTGGGGAGGGACGTACGCCAAGGCCGTTCGCTCGGTCCAATCTTCGTCGGGCTGCAGTGGCTGGTCGTAGCTGTGGGCGAACCAGACCCGCTGTCCTGCGGCGTCAGCGCGGACCCAGATCCCGGCCGAGCCTCGGGTCAGCCCTTGCGCGCGCAGGAACGCGCGCACCACGACGAACTTCCCGCGCCATGGCGCGGCGTCAATGCTCTGACCCACACCCGTGAAGTCGCCACGTCGCTCGATGCGCACGCTGCGCTGTCCCGTGTGCGGACGTTCCGTGTCGAGCAAGACCTGGCCGGAGCGACCTACGACGACCCATGGCTTCGGAACCCCGGTAGCGTCCGCTGCGTCGGGTTGCTCGAAGCTCAGGTTGTTGGTCTGGGCCGCAGCAGAAGTAATCAGCATTCCGGTGAACGCGCCAGCGAGACAGAAGATCCGCATCACTATCATAAGGTCGCTCCACCGATCGGCTCCGACATCACACAGGGCGGGCCTTCAGCGGTCGTTCGAACCCGCTTCGTGACCACTACTTGCCGACCGAGGCCTCGACGTACAGTCGGGCGAGAAGACGTACTGATACGTTGCGTCAGCATTGCTGGTCCTCGTGTACCAACCCGCCTCCTTGCCGTTGACGATGCATGGGCGCTTGATTGTCGGTGGTGCGTTCGTGCTTGCGCAGCCCAAAAGCGCCGTGAGCAGCAGGCCGATCCCGGCTACCTCGATACGCGCCACTTCACGCGTTGACAAGGGAGATCTTCACGCGCTTGCCCACCGCGTTGGCCGCCTTCACAAGCGATGCCAAGGTGGCGGACGGATTGTCGGGATCAAGAAGCCTGTCTAGCTGGGCGCGGGTCGTGCCCATACGCCTTGCCATCGCCGTCTTGGTCAGTTGCTTCGCCTTCATGCCCTGCTCAAGTTGATGAGCGAGCACGCGCTTGACCGCGACCGCCTGAACGGTGTCGAGGATGCCTTCCTCTTGCAGGAACGCGTCAAAGTCCGAACCGATGTGTGGATTGCGTTTCATGAACTGCTCCGTAACTTCTTCAGCCGTTGGCGGGCTAGATCCAATTCGGGCTTGGGCGTCGTGCGCTCCTTCTTGATGAACCCGTGCAGCAGGACCATTTCGCTGCCTTCCAAGACGAACAGCACTCTTGCCAGTCGGTTGGCAAGGCGTGTTCGCACTTCCCAGATATCGCGGTCGACATGGTCCACCACCGGCATCCCCAGCGGCCAACCGTACTGAACGGTCTTGATGTGGATGCCGACGTCGCGTCGCTCGTGCGCCGGCAGCGATCTGAGCCAATCTCGAACCGGCTCGGCACCCGAGGCTTCCTGGTAGAACCGGACCGTGAGCTTGGGAAGGCTTCGACTTGCCATGAATGACACTGTATCATTTTTGATTCGTTCCGACCGCCCACGCGTGCATCATCCGGTGCCGTGCTGAACGGCTGCTTGGGCGTGAATCAGCCAGTGTCGGCGCATTGCCGCTCCTGGCCGACAGCACCAGCGACTGCGCAGGCGAGTAGCGGCCAGTGGGAGCGCACTGGAGACAATGGCTGGCGCCATCGCGGGTAACTCGACCGTCGGAAGCCGCTGTACAGGCGGTGAACCGCATAAGTCACCAACTGGCCGAGTGCTTTCAGTCCGCGCCAATCTTCACCGGAGCGAGGTCTTCCTGCGTCGCCTCATCTGCCGGCTCGCTCCCGTCTGGCCAGTGGTACCAATCCTTGTGTGGTGACAGCTTGCCGCAGGCTGGACACTGCGTCTTCTCCCAGCGGATGCCGCAGCCCGGGCACACGCCGCCGGTCCAGAACGTGTTCCACGACGTGCCGCAACTGGGCACGCAGCTCCAGCGGTCTTCCGCGGCGGGGCGCCACTTGCATTGCGGGCAGTAGATCTGCGGTTCCTTCATCGTGTGGCGCATCGCTTGAACGGACAGGACGGCAGCGTAGCGGTTGGCAGCAGGTCAGGGCAGACAGGGCCCGACAGCCCCGGTTTGGCACACTGGGGGCTTCACTCCTCATCGACTGAACACAGCCCATGCGCATCGTCACGTTCACCCATGCCGGTCGACGCCAGGTCGGCCGCCTCGATGCTGGCGCCGTGACGCCCTTGGCGGTCGATGCGCGCGAGGGGGCCCAAACGCTGATCGACCTGCTGGCCGCCGGCAACCACATGCCGGCCGCGGGCGCGCCACCCCTGCGCCTTGCCGATGTCCAGCTCGACGCGCCGCTGCCGCGCCCGCGCCGCAACGTGTTCTGCATCGGTCTGAACTACCGCTCGCACGCGGCCGAACTGGCGGCGCGCGGCTTCAACGGGGCGAAGACCGCGGAGGACCTGCTGCCGAAGGCGGTGGTCGCCTTCAGCAAGGTGCCCGAGTCGGTGATCGGGCCGGGCGCTGCGATCGAGATGCCGGCCGCCTCCAGCGCGATCGACTACGAGGCCGAGCTGGCGGTGATCATCGGCAAGGCGGGCAAGCGGATTGCGCGCGCGCAGGCGATGGATCACGTGTTCGGCTACACCATCGTCAACGACGTCACCGCGCGCGACCTGCAGAAGCGCCATCAGCAGTGGCTCATCGGCAAGAGCTGCGACACGTTCTGCCCGATGGGCCCGTGGATCGTCACGCGCGATGAACTCGACGCCGGCCGGCTTGGCGTCAAGCTGTGGGTCAACGACGACCTGCGCCAGGACGGCACCACCGCCGATCTGGTGTTCGACATCCCGGCGATCATCGAGGCGCTGTCGGCCACGATGACGCTGCTGCCGGGCGACGTGATTGCCACCGGCACGCCGGCCGGCGTCGGCATGGCCACCGATCCGCCGCGCTGGCTGCGCAGTGGCGACCGCGTGCGTGTCGAGATCGAAGGCATCGGCACGTTGGAGAACCCGGTCGTCTGACGCCCGCCGCGGCGCACGCGGCGCGGGCGCGGTACTTGCGGGGAGCTGCCCGCGCCACGGCTGTGCCGGCGCTCGGCGCGCGGCGGTCGCTGTCTGGCGCCCTGCGCCAGCGGGGCGGCGCGTACGCTGGCACGGCAGCGCCCGCAGCGGGCGAATGTGCAATGCTTGTGTGCCCGCGCCGCTGCGCGGCCGCCTGAACCGATCGAGCACGCCGTGCTGCATCCCCGCCTTTCCTGATGCGATCCCTGCCCCTGTTGCCGCGCAATTTCGCCACCTGGCTGCTGGCGGCGTTCGTGCTCGTGCTGCTGCCGCTGGCGGCAGCGCTCGGGTTGGCGGTGATTCAGCTCAACGATTTCACCGCCGAGAGCGGCGCGGCCAATGCGCGCGCGCTGGAGCACGGCGCGCAGGCGCGCGCGGCGAGCGAGGCGCTGATCGGCGTCGAGCGCGCGTTGCGGCAAGCGCAGGTGCTGGGCAGCCCGGCGCTGCGTGACGCATTCCGCGGCCAGCGTGACCGGCTGATGGAGTCGCTGTCGGGCTTGTCCACCCACGCGCCGGCCGACAACGATCTGCTGGAGCAGGCGCGCGAAGCGGCGCTGCGCGTGAGCCGTGCCATGGACGAGGGCCGGCCGCTGCTGGCGATCGTCGAGTTCGAGGGGTTGCAGGATCGCGCCATTGCGCTCATCAACGCTGCTGCCTTGCAGCGCGCCGCCGACCAGCAGCGGTTCGCTGCGCGCCCCGCGCGCGTCACCTCCACGCTGCTGGCACTGGCCGGCGCAGCGCTGCCGCTGGCGATCGTGCTGGCGCTGCTGTTCGCCTGGACGCTGGGCCGCCCGGTGCGCAAGCTGGGCGATGCGATGCGCCGCCTGGGCGAGGGTGACCTCGACACACCGGTGGTGGTGCGCGGCCCGGCCGACATCGCCCGCCTGGGCGACCGGCTAGAGTGGCTGCGTGCCCGCCTGGCCACCCTGGAACAGACCCGCAGCCGCTTCCTGCGCAGCATGTCGCACGACCTGAAGACGCCGATTGCATCCATTGCCGAAGGCGCGGCCTCGCTCGACGAGCAGCTGTACGGGCCGCTTACCGCCTCGCAGCGCAGCGTGGTGGGCGTGATCCGCCGCAACACGGACCGGCTGCTGGCGCGCATCGAGAGCCTGCTGCGCGGTGACCGGCCGCTGCCGGCCGACGACGACTTGCAGCCGCGGCCGGCGGCGGTGGCGCGTGTCGATTTGGGGGCCGTGCTGCGCGAGGTGCTGAAGGATCATGAGCTGGCGTTGCGCCATCGGCGGTTGCAGCTGCGCGAATCGATCGCGCAGCCGGCGCCGGTGGTAGGCGATGCCGAAGGGCTGAGGGTGGTGATCGACAACCTCGTGTCCAATGCGATCAAGTTCTCGCCGCCTGGCGGCGCCATCGACGTGCGGCTCGACGCCGCGGACAAGGACGTGCAAGTGATCGTGGTCGATGAAGGGCCGGGCGTGGCGCCCGGCGAGGAGGAGCGCATCTTCGATCCTGCCGTGCGCGGCTCGGCGGCGCTCGCCAGCGGTGCGGCGGGTAGTGGCCATGGCTTGGCGATCGCGCGCGATATTGCTCAAGCGCACGGCGGCCGGCTGCGGGTGCAGGACCCCGGCCGCAAAGGCGGTGCCCAGTTCGTGCTGACACTGCCGCGCCTGGTCGAGGTGGAAGAACATGTCGCCGCGTAACGCGCTGCTGCGCGGTTGCCTGGTGGTCGGGTCGGTGCTGGGCGCGGGTTGCACCACTACCTCGCTCGACCAGCCGCCACCGCCGCCACCGGCACCGGCGCCGGTGATGATCGCGCCGCCGCCCCCGCCGGCTCCGCCGGCGCTCGCCGACTACCTGCAGAAGGTGCGGTTGATGCCCGGCAACGAGTTGCTGGCGGAAACCCAGCAGCTGCTCGAACGCGGCGACGACCGCGCGCGGCTGCAGGCGGCCATCGCGCTGGCGCAGCCGCAGCACCCGGCGCGCGACGAAGCGCGCGCGGTGGCGCTGGCCGACGAGATCGCCCGCAGCACGGACGCGCCGACGCTGCGCGACCTCGCCGCCGTGGTGGCGCTGTGGCTGGACGAGCAGCGCCGCGCCGAGACCAACGGCCGCCGCGCGCAGACCAAGGGGCGCGAAGACGAGGCGCGTCTGCAGATGGTGGAGACGCGCCTGCGCGAGATGGAGCGGCGCGCCCAGGACGCCGAGAAGAAGCTCGAGGCGCTGCGCGCGATCGAGCGCGACCTGTCGGGCCGCACCAGCGGCAACGGCCGACCGTGACGATGCAGCGAGCGTTGAAGTCGATGGGGCGAACCGCATGACGCCTGCAGCCGTAGAGAACCTGCCGCGCGTGCTCGTCGTCGACGACGACGAGTCGCTGCTGACGTTGATCGCGATGCGCCTGGATGCCTCGGGCTTCCAGACGGTGACCGCACGCACCGCGGCCGAGGCGCTTGGACGCCTGCAGGCCACGCGGCCGCACCTGGCGATCGTCGACCTGCGCCTGATGCCCGAGCGCACCGCCGAGGCCGCCGCCGAAGGCGCCGAAGCCGAGGCCGACGATGCCGACGACGAGAACAGCAACGGCCTGGCGCTGGCGCGCCGCATGCGGCAGCTCGATCCGCTGCTGCCGGTGATCATCCTCACCGCGCACGGGTCGATCCCCGACGCGGTGGAGGCCACGCGCGAGGGGTTGGCGGCATTCCTGACCAAGCCGTTCGACGGCCGCGCGCTGGTGGAGGAGGTCAAGCGCCATCTGGCGCAACGCGCGCCGGCGGGCCACAGCGAAGGCTGGCGCGCGCAGATCGTCACCCGCAACCACACGATGCTGGCGCTGATCGACGAGATCGCGCGCATAGCGCGGCACGACGCCACCGTGCTGATCGTCGGCCCGTCGGGCAGCGGCAAGGAACTGGTGGCGCGCGCGATTCATGCGGCGAGCCCGCGTGTGGCGCGGCCGTTCGTCGGCATCAACTGCGCGGCGCTGCCCGAGCAGTTGCTGGAGAGCGAACTGTTCGGCCATGCGCGCGGTGCCTTCACCGGCGCGGTGGCCGAGCATCCCGGGCTGCTGCGCTCGGCGCAGGGCGGCACCGTGCTGCTCGACGAGATCGGCGACATGCCGCTGCCGCTGCAGGCCAAGCTGCTGCGCGTGCTGCAGGAGCGCCGCGTGCGGCCGGTGGGCGGCACGCGCGAGGTCGAGGTGGACGTGCGGGTGATCGCCGCCACCCACCGCGACCTGACGCAGAGCCTGAAAGACGGCAGCTTCCGCGAGGATCTGTTCTATCGGCTCAACGTCGTGCGGCTGACCGTGCCGGCGCTGGATGCGCGACGCGAGGACATTCCGCTGCTGGCGCAGCACTTTCTCGCCACGCTCGGGGCGCGCTATCGCAGTCCGGCCCGGTCGTTTGCGCCCGATGCGCTGGAGCGCCTGACCCACGCGCCCTGGCCCGGTAACGTGCGGCAGCTGTACAACGTGATCGAGCAATGCGTGGTGATTGCCGACGGGCCGATCATCGCGGCCTCGCTGATCGAGCGCGCACTTGCCGCGTCGCCGGCGAGTGCGGATTCGCCGCGCGGCATCCTGCCGCTGGCCGAGGCGCGCGCGCAGTTCGAGCGCGAGTACCTGGTGCAACTGCTCAAGCTCACCGGCGGCAACGTGTCGCAGGCGGCACGCATTGCACGTCGAAATCGCACCGAGTTCTACCGGTTGATCGAGCGCCACGGTCTGCACAGCGACCTGTTCCGCTAGGTTGACGGTCCGTCGCGGGGCGATCAATGCGCCGCACAAGCTTGCCCTGTCGTCCTTGAGCGACTGCGGTCATCCTCACTGCGCGTGGCGCCTGGCTTCATGCATGGAGCCGTCGCACCGCGCCCGACTCACGTTTCCTGTCGTGCCACAACGACGGCCGCGGCGCCATCTTGTCGAGGCGAAGGCGCTCGGGCACAGGGTTCGCCCCATCGGGTTGCCATCTACTCAAAGGAGACACAGATGACAACCTTCACTCGTCCACGCATGATCCTCGCCGCCTCCGCGCTTGCACTGTGCGGTACCGCATTCGCCTATGGACCGTCGGCGTCCGCCGACGGCACCACGGTGCTGGCGCAATCGTCGGGCTCGTCGGGCTCGTCGGGCTCGTCAGGCTCGACCGGCTCAACAGGCTCAACAGGCTCAGGTGGCTCGTCCAGCTCGTCGGGCGGCACGGGCAGCACGTCGGATTCGCGTCCCAGCACGGACACGCCGCCCGTCACCGGCAGCGGCTCCACCACGGGCAGCCCAGGATCGGCCGGCACCATGGGGTCGCGCGATAGCGCGGGCTCGGGCTCGACCGGTGCAGCCGGGTCCACCGGGTCTACCGGTTCCGGCACAACGGGATCGAGCGGGTCAGGTTCCACCGGCTCGGGCACAACGGGATCGAGCGGCTCCGGATCCACCGGCAGCAGCTCCGGCAGCACGGGCACGGGGACAACCGGATCGGGCAGCACGGGGACCGGTTCGACCGGATCGGGCTCGACGGGGTCGGGCGCCACAGGCTCTGGTTCAAGTTCGAGCAGCGGCATGGGCAGCAGCGGGGGCGCGATGGACTTCTCGCGACTCGATGCGAACGGCGACGGGTCGATCGACAAGCGTGAAGCGTCGCGGATGCGCGGGCTGTCCAACACCTTCAGCAAGGCTGACTCGAACCGCGACGGCAAGCTCGACCAGACCGAGTTCAGCGCCGCGCAGTCGATGATGAAGTAACGCGCCCAGGTGGAAGGCGGTCGGCGAGCGCTTGCATGCGCGGGCCGCCGCCCGCTTGACGACACGACTCTTTGAGACGGCGTGGCCGAATGGTCGCGCCGTCCTTCTTTGCGTCGGCATTGTGCCGCTGCGCGGCCGCTGCATTAGCATCGGCCCCCCGGCAACGTAACGGCGCGCCACAGGCGCCTCAGGGCCATGGCCAATCTTCGCAATCGCTTTCCCGGACGGCGTCGCTTTCTCAAGCAGTCGGCCGCGCTGACGGCCGCCACGGCGTCGATTGCGCCGATCCTGGTGCTGGCGCAGTCGCCGGTCCAGCCCGCCGCGCCTGCGTCGGCCAAGTCGAACGACGCCGCGTCGTCGCCGCCTGCGCCGGGACAGCGCCGACCGCAGCGTGCGCCGGGCGAGGGCAGTTCGTCCTGAACGGCTGCGCAGCATGAGGCGGCACGCGTGGCTGGCCACGGCAGCCAGTGCGCTGCTTGCGCTGCTGGTGCCGTCGATGCATGTGGCCGCCAGCGAGGCCGCCGACGCGCCGCCCCGCAGTTCCATTGCCGACGTGGTGGGTCTGACGGTGTGCGTGATCGACGCCGACATCCGCACCGCGGCCATCGTGCAGTTGCAGGCGGGTGCGAGCGAAGGGGATGCGCGCGCCGCCGCGCAGGCGTCGATGCCGGATGCCACCTATCGGGCGCAGGCCGAGCGCCTGGTGGCCGAGGTGTACCGGGCCAAGCCACCGTCGCTGCGCGCTCATGTGGCCGACCGGCTGCAGCGCTGCGCCAGCACGGCCGCGCGGCGCGTGAATCCCGCGGCCGCCGACGGCTGCTACCAGCTGACCCGCTTTGCCAATGACTTCTTCGCCGCGCGCGCCGCCGGTATGCCGCTCGAGGCCACGGTGGCATCGCTGCGCGAGATGGCACGCGCCAGCGGCATGTCGACCGATGGCGAGCAGCGACTGGCCAAGCTCGCCAGCAGCGCTTACATGACGACAGTGGAGCCCTCGCAGTTTCGCGCCGGCCTGTTCTTTCACTGCGTGGTGCCGGGCAACCCGCCGCGGTAATGACAGGTGCAGGGGCGCGCGCGTGATGCAAGCCCCGCCCTTGACAGGCTGAACGGTTGATTGACGCCCGCCGCCCGGCGATTAACGTGCTCTCAGGCCGCATCACGTGCGCCCACATCGCGTCGTGATCGTGCCGACGGCTGCGATGTGATGCATGGGAATTCTTCACCCTGCTTGCGCGGCCGTCGGTGCTGACGGTCACCGCGACCTGGAGACACCGTGAGAGAACCGTTGCACCGGCTGCCCGCCACCAAACTGGCGCAGATGATCGCCATCGGCGAGGCCTCGCCCGAGACCGTTACCCGTTCGTACATCGATGCCATCCGCGAGCGCGAGCACGAGGTGCAGGCGTTCGCGTGGTTCGACGCCGACCACGCGCTGGCTGCTGCCCGCATGCTGCATCTGGTGTCTCGACGCGGCCATCTGCATGGCCTGCCGTTCGCGGTGAAAGACAACATCGATACCTCGGAAATGCCGACCGGCTACGGCTCGACGATCTATGACGGCCATCGCCCCGACATCGACGCGATCTGCGTGGCGCAGCTCAAGGGCGCGGGCGCGTTCGTGCTCGGCAAGACGGTCTCGGCCGAGCTGGCCAACTTCACGCCCGGACCCACGCGCAACCCGCACAACCCGGCCCACACGCCGGGGGGATCCTCCAGCGGCAGCGCCGCGGCGGTGGCGGCGCACTTCACGCCGTTTGCGCTGGGCACGCAGACCGCGGGGTCGGTGATCCGCCCGGCCGCCTATTGCGGTGTGGTGGGCTACAAGCCGTCGCAAGGCGTGGCGCCGCGCGCCGGCATCAAGCAGAACTCCGATCTGCTCGATGAGGTGGGCGTGTTCGCGCGCAGCGTCGAGGACGCGGCACTGGCGGCCTCGGTGTTGGCCGCCAAGCCGGCCTGGAAAGACCTGCCGCACGATGGCCAGCGGGGTGCCAGCCCGATCATCGGCCTGGTGCCGACCTCGCAGGCCAACGCCGCCGCGCCGTCGATGCTTGCGGCGCTCGACAGCGTGTATCGGCATCTTGTTCAGCGCGGTGCGCGCCGCGCCGAGGTCACCTGGCCGCGCGTGTACGACGGCCTGTTCACCGCGCAACGCAACGTGCAGGTGTTCGAGACGGCGCGCGCGCTGGCGCCCGAGTACTCGTATCGACGCGGCCAGTTGTCGGGGCGGCTGATCGAACTGATCGAGCAGGGACGTGGCCTGTCGATCGACGAGTACCAGGCCGCGCTGCAACTGCGGCGCGCTTGCATTGCGGCGATCGACAGCCTGTTCGGTGCGGCCGACGTGATCATCACGCCGAGCGCGCCGGGCGAAGCGCCCAAGGGCATCGGCTCGACCGGCGATCCGGTGTTCAACCGCCCGTGGCACCTGCTCGGTTGCCCGATGATGAACCTGCCGGTGCCGGCATCGCTTGGCCACGGCGAAAGCGGCCTGCCGCTGGGCGTGAGCCTGGTCGGTCGACCCGGCGAGGACGCACGCCTGTGGGCCGCCGCCGGCTGGATCGAGAACAAGCTGCGCGTGGCGACGGAATCCTACGTACCTCGCGTGGCGGAGCCGCTGGCCGTCGCACGCTGACTTCCCGCGTCACGCGCGGGCACGCTGCAATCGCCGCATCCGCAACCGCAACCGCTGCTGCCGCGGCAGACTGACTGCCGCAGTCACAATCGTTGGCGTTCGTCGCAAGGCGCTCGCCGATGCCGCTCGCCGATGTGTTCGACGATGCGTGCGAGGCGAAGCGACCGTCGCCCTCGGCGCGGCGAGCATGTCGCTCCCACGCCACACGCCTGTAGCTTCAACGATTCAGTTGTCGGCACCTGCTCGTCCGTACGCCAGCGCCCAGCGTGCCGGCAAGCATCGCCGATCCGCGCGCGGGCTCATCACGGGGCTCGATTGATTGCGGCAGCGCGGCTTGTCATCCACCTGCCATGCGGGCACCCTACGCTCCGCTCATGAAAACGTTTACATCACGCTGAATGCCTGCCCGTCCCCGTGCCCCCGGCCGCGCGACCATCCTCGATGTGGCGCGCCGCGCCCGCGTGTCGCCGGCCACGGTCTCGCGTGTCATCAATGAGTCGGCGCGGGTCAGCGAAGCGGTCACTGCCGCCGTGCTCGACGCCGCCGCGCGCCTGGACTTCCGGCCCAACCTCGTCGGCCGCAACCTGCGTGCCGCGCGGACCCGCAATCTCGGCGTGGTGCTGCCGACGCTCACGCACCCGGTGTTTGCCGAGTGCTTGCAGGGTCTGGAAGCGGCCGCGCGTGCCGGCGAGCACGCGGTGATGCTGGCCACCACCGGGTACGACCCGGCGCAGGAAGACGGCGCCATCGAATCACTGCTGCGCCACCGGGTCGACGGCCTGGTGCTCACGGTGGCCGATGCCGCCCGCAGCAAGCTGCTCGACAAGCTCGATCGCGAGCAGGTGCCGTACGTGCTCGTCTACAACCAGCTCGGCAGCCGCAGCGCGCGCCTGCGGCCCACGGTGTCGGTCGACAACCGCGCGGCCGCGCGCCAGATGGTCGAGCACCTGATCGGCCTGGGGCATCGTCGCATCGCGATGGTGGCGGGCAGCTTTCGCCAGTCCGACCGCGCGCGCCTGCGCCATCGCGGCTACCTCGATGCGATGCGCGCGGCCGGACTGCCCGGGCAGCCGGCGCTCGAAATGCCGTTCATGTCGACCGACGCCCGCCTGCCGCTGCTGGACGCCTTGCAGCAGCGGCAACGCCCGACGGCGCTGTTCTGCTCGAGCGATCAGCTGGCGATGATGGTGATGCGGGACCTGCAGGTGCTTGGCCTGCAGGTGCCGCACGACATCGCGGTCGCGGGCTTCGACGGCGTGCAGCTCGGCACGCTGCTGACGCCGACGCTGGCCACGGTCGTGCAGCCCACGCCGCAGATCGCCGCCACCGCGCTCGACCTGCTGCTCGGCTTGATCGGCGGCCAGCGTTACCTGGCGCCGGCCCTGCTGCACCACACGCTTCGACTCGGCGGTTCGATCGCGGCACCCGCCGGGCCGACGTCCCCCACGCTGCCGGCTGCGGCCGAGCAGTGCGTTCGATCGCACCACCCACTCTGAAGAGGTCCACGATGAATCGCCGTCTCGTTCTGCAGTCCACGGCCGCCCTTGGTGCCGCCGTTGCCCTCCCGCGCGTGGCGCGTGCGCAGGCGCAGCGCGCCATTTGCTACAACTGCCCGCCGGAGTGGGCCGACTGGGGCGGCATGCTGCGCCTGATCAACCAGCGCATCAACGTCTCGGTGCCGCCGGATAACAAGAACTCCGGCCAGTCGCTCGCTGCGCTGATCGCCGAGAAGGCGAACCCGGTGGCCGATGTGACCTATCTCGGCGGCCAGGTCGGCCCGCAGGCGCGCGCGGCTGGCGTGCTCACGCCCTACAAGCCGCAGCGCTGGAACGACATCCCGACCTCGCTCAAGGACCCCGAGGGTTTCTGGTTCACGATCCACTCGGGCACGCTGGGCCTGTTCGTCAACACCGCGGCCCTGCGCGGCAAGCCGGTTCCGCGCAGCTGGAAGGACCTGCTCAAGCCCGAGTACAAGGGCCTGGTCGGCTATCTCAATCCCGCCAGCGCGGCGGTCGGGCAGGTCGGCGTGATCGCGGTGGCGCTGGCGATGGGCGGCAGCTACGACAACCTCGATCCCGCGATCGCCTTCTTCAAGCAGCTGCAATCCAACCAGCCGATCGTGCCGACCCAGACCGCGTATGCGCGCGTGCTGTCGGGCGAGATTCCGATCCTGCTTGATTACGACTTCAATGCGTACCGCGCCAAGTACACCGACAAGGCGCCGGTCGAGTTCGTGATCCCGCAGGAAGGATCGCAGCAGCTGCCGTACGTGATGGGGCTGGTGGCCAAGGGACCGAACCCCGAGCAGGGCAAGAAGGTGCTCGACTTCGTGCTGAGCGACGAGGGCCAGCGGCACTGGGGCAACGCGTTCCTGCGGCCGGTGTTCCCGGCGGCGATGAGCGCCGAGGTCAAGGGCCGCTTCCTGCCGGATGCCGACTACGCGCGCGCCAAGCCGCTCGACGTGTTCAAGCTGAGCGCGGCCGCCAAGGTGATCGGCGAGCGCTATCAGAAGGAAGTGGGCTGAAGCAGCAGGGCCGAAAGCGACGCGGATCCCCGCCTGCGCGGGGACGTCGTCGTTCGCGCTCCAAGTCTCGTCGCCCCGGCGCAGGCCGGGGCCCAAGTTGCTTCATGCGAGCCATGGCCGCTTCGAACGAAATTGGGCCCCGGCCTGCGCCGGGGCGACGGTGCTGGGTGCTTTGCTCGTCCTTCCCGCAATTTCTTGAGCGTCGTCGCTCGTGACTACTGACCGCTACACCCTGACTGCGCTGCTGCTGCCGGCCGCGGTCGTCTTCGTCTGCTTCTTCCTGCTGCCGCTGGCCAACCTCGCCCTCATCGGCGGCACCGGCCCGCTCGGCTGGGCCGCCTACACCGCGGTGCTGACCGAACCGCGCTACCTGTCCAGCCTGATCTCGACCGTGCTGCTGGCCGGTGCCACCACCGTGGCGACGCTGGTGATCTCCGGCATCAGCGGCGTGTTTCTCACGCGCCATCGCTTCCGCGGCCGCGATGTGCTGACTGCCCTGCTGACGCTGCCGCTGGCCTTTCCCGGTGTGGTGATCGGCTTCATGGTGATCATGCTGGCGGGCCGCCAGGGGTTGATCCCCGACATCACCGACTTCCTGTTCGGCGAACGGCTGGTGTTCGCCTACTCGATGGTGGGGCTCTTCGTCGGCTACCTGTACTTCTCGATCCCGCGCACCATCCTGACCGTGATGGCGGCGGCCGAAAAGCTCGACCCACGCATCGAAGAGGCCGCGCGCTCGCTCGGCGCCGGCCCGCTGCGCGTGGTGCGCGATGTCATCGTGCCGGCGCTGCAGCCGGCGCTGCTGGCAGCGGGCGCGATCTGCTTTGCCACCGCGATGGGCGCGTTCGGCACCGCGTTCACGCTGGCCACGCGCATCAACGTGCTGCCGATGGTGATCTACACCGAGTTCACGCTGCAGGCGAACGTGGCAATGGCGGCCGCGCTGTCGTTCGTGCTGGGCGCGATCACCTGGGCGGTGCTGGCGATCGCGCGCACCGCCGCCGGCAATACCGTGGCAGCGGCCGGCTGATGAAGAAGGTGCGCCGCTCGGTGAGCTTCTGGCTGCTGCTGGCGTTCACGCTCATCGTCTGCGCCTTCCTGGTGGTGCCGGTGTTCATGTCGATGCTGGCCGGCGTCACGCAGAACTACTTCGTCGGCTGGCGCGGCGGCCTGACGTTCGACTGGGTGATCAAGGTGTGGACCGACTACCGGCACACGGTGTTCCTGTCGATCCAGATCGCGCTCGCCTGCCTCCTCTGCACGCTGCTGCTGGGCGTGCCCGCCGCTTACGTGCTGGCCCGGCGCAACAACGCGTTCACCCGCACCATCGAAGAACTGCTGGTGATGCCGGTGGCGATTCCCGGGCTGGCCACCGCGCTGGCACTGATCGTCACCTTCGGCAGCTTTGGCGACCTGCGGCGCAGCTGGGTGTTCATCCTGATCGGCCACGTGCTGTTCACGCTGCCGTTCATGGTGCGCAGCGTGCTCGCGGTGCTCGCATCGATCGATCTGAAGACGCTGGAAGAGGGCGCGCGCAGCCTGGGGGCAAGCTTCAGTCAGCGCTTCTTCGGCATCGTGCTGCCCAATTGCCGCTCGGGCATCGTGGCCGGCTCGCTGATGGTGGTCACGCTGTCGCTGGGCGAATTCAACATGACGCTGCTGCTGCATACGCCGCTCACGCCGACACTGCCGGTGGGCCTGGCCGATGCCTATGCGTCGCTGCGTATCGAGGTCGGTTCCGCGTACACGCTGATCTTCTTCTTCATCATCATTCCGCTGCTGGTCGCGCTCCAATGGGCGTCGCGGCCGCGCGATCCGAATGCGGCGCGCTGAGCGACCGAACCGACCGAACCCCATGAGCGGCATCCCGATCACCCTGCAGGCCTGCAGCAAGACTTTCGACGACGGTACCCGCGCGCTGCTGCCGCTGGACCTGACGATCGCCGCGGGCGAGACGATCGCGCTGCTCGGCCCATCGGGCTGCGGCAAGACCACCACGCTGCGCATCGTCGCCGGACTGGAGTCGCCCGACGACGGCGGCAAGGTGCTGTTCGACGGTGCCGATGTCACCGCCGTGCCGATCGAGAAGCGCAACGTCGGCATGGTGTTCCAGAGCTATGCGCTGTTCCCCAACATGACGGTGGAGGGGAACATCGAGTACGGCCTGAAGGTGCGCGGCATGGACGCCGCCGCCCGCAAGGCGCGGGTGCGCGAGATGCTGGCGATGATGCGCATCGAGCCGCTGGCGCATCGGCGCATCGACCAGCTCTCGGGCGGCCAGCGCCAGCGTGTGGCGCTGGCGCGCGCGATTGCGCCGCGGCCGCGCGTGCTGCTGCTCGACGAGCCGCTCACTGCACTGGACGCCAAGCTGCGCGAGGACCTGCGCCTGGAGATCGACCGCCTGCTGCGTTCGCTGAAGATCACCACCGTGTACGTGACCCATGACCAGGCCGAGGCGATGGCGCTGGGTGATCGCATCGCCGTGATGGCGCATGGGCGCATCGCGCAGATCGGTACGCCGCAGGACATCTACTTTGCGCCTGCGGATGCCTTTGTCGCCGACTTCATTGGCACCATGAACCGGGTGCGCGGCGAAGTGACCGGTGCGCGACTGCAGTTCGGCGGCGGCTGGCTGCCGCTGGGCAATGGCCATGCGACGAGCAGCGGTGCGCTCGACGTGATGTTCCGCCCGGAGGACATGCACCTGGTGGACGCGTCGGCCGCGCACTTTGCCGCGCGCGTGGTGAGCAGTTTCTTCCTCGGCGACCACACGCGACTGGTGGTCGACGTCGGCACCGACGCCATGTTGATCGCCCGCGTGCAGCAGCGGCAGCGTTTCCAGCCGGGCGATGTCGTCCACTTTGCCGTCGACGCGCAGGCCGTGCTCGCGCTGCGCCCGTCCTCACCCTGCTGACCCTGACCCTGACCCTGACTTCCGACCTCTGACCGCCGACTCATCATGCTCTTGTGCCAGATCAGCGACACCCACATCAAGGCCGACCGCAAGCTTGCCTACGGCATCGTCGACACCGCCGCCATGCTCGAGCGTTGCGTGGCGCAGGTCCTCAAGCTGCCGCAGCGGCCCGACGCGGTGATCGTCACCGGTGATCTGGTCGACTTCGGTCGCGCCGACGAGTACGCGCTGCTGCGTGAACTGCTGGCACCGCTGACGATGCCGCTGTACCTGATGCCCGGCAACCATGACGAACGGGTGCAGTTGCGCGCATCGTTCCCGGACCATCCGTACCTGCGCCAGTGGAAGCCGTTCGTGCAGTACGCGATCGACGATCATCCGCTGCGCATCGTCGCGCTCGACACGGTGATCCCGATGCAGGGCGGCGGCACGCTGTGCGGCGAGCGGCTCGCGTGGCTGGACCGCACGCTGGCGCTCGCGCCCGACAAGCCCACCGTGGTGGCGCTGCACCACCCGCCGTTCATCACCGGCATCGGCCACATGGATCGGATCTCGCTGTCCGGTGCCGGCGAACTGGCGGCGGTGATTGCGCGCCACCCGCAGGTGGAGCGGGTGATCGCCGGCCACCTGCACCGGCCGATCACCGCGCGCTTTGCCGGCACCGTGGCGAGCACCTGCCCCAGCCCGGCGCACCAGGTCGCGCTCGACATCGCGCCCAACGCCGCCGACAACTACATCCTCGAGCCACCGGGCTTCCAGTTGCACTGGTGGAACGGCCAGACGCTGGTGACGCACTCGGCCTACGTGGGCGATTTCGACGGGCCGTATCCGTTCCGCGTCGGCGGCAAGCTGATCGACTGATCGCGCCTACGCCGGCAGCGGCGGCAGGGGCCGCGGCTTGCGGTCCTCGCCGGTGGCGACGTAGACGAGGGTCGCCTCGGTCACCTTCACCACCTCGGTTTCCAGTCGCATGCGTTCGGCATAGACCTCGACCTCGACCGTGATCGAGGTGGTGCCGGTCTTGAGCACGTGCGCGTAGAAGCTCAGCAGGTCGCCGACAAACACGGCGTTCTTGAACTGGAAGCTCGTCACCGCCACCGTGGCGACGCGGCCGTTGGCGCGCCGCGCTGCCGGCACCGCGCCGGCGATGTCGACCTGCGCCATGATCCAGCCACCGAAGACATCGCCGTGAATGTTGGCATCGGCAGGCATCGGCATCACGCGCAGCATGGGCATGCCGTCGGGCAGGCAGGTCCGGTCGGTCATCGGGGTTCCAGTTCGGTGTCGTTGAGTGGCCCGCATGCCGGGTCACCGAGGCGGCAGAGGATAATCGCCGCCATGAAAAGACAGGGCAGGGGCGCCGACGGCGCCAGGACGGCACGATGAGGGGCCGCAGCGGCGGCGGCGAACCGCGCCTGGCGGCGCAGCCGGGCGAAACGCGGAACGACTGGCAGACACTGGGCATGTTGCTGCCGTACCTGTGGGCCTATCGCGGCCGGGTGCTGTTTGCGGTTGCGTGCCTGATCGGTGCCAAGGTCGCGGTGGTTGGCGTGCCGGTGCTGCTCAAGCACATCGTCGACGCGTTCACCCAGGCGCCGGACTTCGGCAAGGTGGGTGCCGTCCTCGGCGTGCCGCTGCTGCTGATCGTTGGTTACGGCCTGCTGCGGCTGTCGACCTCGATCTTCACCGAACTGCGCGAGTTCTTCTTCGCCCGCGTGACGCAGGCGTCGGTGCGCACGCTTGCGCTGAAGACGTTTCGCCATCTGCATGCGCTGAGCCTGCGCTTTCACCTGGAACGCCGCACCGGCAGCGTGACGCGCGAGATCGACCACGGCATCCGCGGCATCTCGTCGCTGATCAGCTTCACGCTGTACTCGATCCTGCCCACCTTCGTCGAGCTGTCGCTGGTGCTGGGCTACCTGCTGCTGAACTACGAGATCTGGTTCGCGGTGATCGTCGGTGTCAGCCTCACGATCTACATCACCTTCACGGTGATCGTCACCAACTGGCGCACGCGCTTCCGGCGCGAGATGAACGAGCTCGACTCCAAGGCCAGCTCGCGCGCCGTGGATTCGCTGCTGAACTTCGAGACGGTCAAGTACTTCAGCAACGAGGACTACGAAGCCCGCCGCTACGACGGCACGCTGCGCGAGCAGGAGGAGGCGGCGATCAAGAGCCAGCAGTCGCTCAATCTGCTCAACGCCGGCCAGCAACTGATCATCGCGATCGGGCTGACGCTGATGCTGTGGCGCGCAGCGGTCGGCGTGGCGGAAGGGCGCATGACGCTCGGTGACCTGGTGCTGGTCAACGCCTTCATGCTGCAGATGTATGTGCCGCTGTCCTTCCTCGGCGTGATCTACCGCGAGATCAAGCAGGCGCTCACCGACATGGATCGCATGTTCCGTCTGCTCGACCAGAACCGCGAGATTGCCGATGCACCGGACGCGCGGCCGCTCGCCTTGCGCGGTGCCGGTATCCGCTTCGAGCAGGTGGACTTTGGCTACGACCCGCGCCGCCAGGTGCTGTTCGGGGTGGACTTCGAGGTGCCGGCGGGCAGCACCACGGCGGTGGTGGGCGCGACCGGATCGGGCAAGAGCACGCTGGCGCGGCTGCTGTTTCGCTTCTATGACGTCAATGGCGGCCGCGTGCTGATCGACGGGCAGGACGTGCGCAGCGTGACGCAGCACAGCCTTCGCGCTTCCATCGGCATCGTGCCGCAGGACACTGTGCTGTTCAACGACACGATCGAGTACAACATCGCCTACGGCCAGCCGGGCGCAAGCCGGGATGAAGTGATCGCCGCCGCCCGCAGCGCGCACATTCACCAGTTCATCGAGCGTCTGCCCGACGGCTACGCCACGATGGTCGGCGAGCGCGGTTTGAAGTTGTCGGGCGGCGAGAAACAGCGGGTGGCGATCGCGCGCACGCTGCTCAAGAACCCGGCGATCCTGATCTTCGACGAGGCCACTTCGGCGCTCGACTCGCACACCGAGCGAGTGATCCAGACCGAGTTGGAAGCGATCTCGACCGCGCGCACCACATTGGTGATTGCGCACCGTTTATCAACGATCGTGCACGCGGATCAGATCCTCGTCCTCGACCACGGCCGCATCGTCGAGCGCGGCACCCACGAAGAAATGCTGGATCGCGGCGGCGCCTACGCCCGCCTGTGGTCGATGCAAAGCCGCGAGCGCGACGAAGCGCCGGCGGCCTGAACGGTGGTGGTCAGAGCAACTGCGATCAGAGCCGGTCGCCCGGCCAGCGGAACTGGTCGCGCAGCACCGCACCGAGCGGAATGTCCACCACCACGTTGCTCGGCGGCACCGGCTGCAGGAACCAGCGCGTGTACAGGCGGGCAGCCACGCCGTCGAGCATCAGGCCTGCCAGGGCGCGGTCGATGGCGGCCTTGAACTCGTTGTCGTCCTTGCGCAGCATGATCGCCACCGGCTCCACCACCAGCGGATTGCCGACCACGTGCCAGTCCGACGGCTTGGGCGCGGTGGCGCGGTAGGCGAACAGCAGGTTGTCGATGGTGACGAAAGCGTCGACCTCTTGCCGTGCCAGTGCCGCAAACGCCTCGTTGTTGTTGGCAAACTCGATCAGCTGCGTGCCCTTGAGCACGCCGCGGTCGATGCGGTCACGCAGGATCGGCACCGCATTGGCGCCCTTGGCCGACCCGACCTTGCGGTTGTTCAGGTCGCTGAAGTCCTTGATCGGCGAACTGACCGGCACCAGAATGCGCGGGCCGGCGAAGTAGTACGGCATTGCAAAGCTCACCTCGGCGCGTCGCTCGGGGTTGTTGACGGTCAGCCCGCATTCCATGTCGATGCGGCCCTCGCGGATCAGTGCAATGCGGTTGGCAGCGGTCACCGGAACGTAGTCGACCCGCAGCTGCGCCAGCTTCAGGTCCCGGCGCAGCACGGCGATCACTTCGTTGCAGATGTCCACGCCGTAGCCGATCGGCCGCTTGGACGCGTCCAGGTAGGCGAAGGGCAGGGCATCGGTTCGGTGTCCCAGACGCAGCACGCCCGAATCACGGACGCGCTGCAGCGTTGGCCGGGTGTCGGCCGCCTTGGCGGCGGCCTGGGCCTGCGCGGCGACTGGCATCGTGAGCCATGCGGCGGCAAATACCGCGAGCGTCAGCTGGCAGGCGCCTGTGAGGCGGCGCATCGAGGGCAGGGAGGATCGGAAGCAGCGCATCGACATCTCGGAAGGACGACCCGGCGACAACGCTGGGCAACGGACCCTAAATGTAGGCTGCAGCCGCAGGTTTGCCCACCCGTCTGCTTTGCCGATGCGCCCGACCGGCTCCCGCCTGCGCTGCTGCGCTGCGGTATTCGGCATGTCGCGAGAGAAGATACGGGCCGCCGCGCAGCGCCGCGATGCGGACGGCGGCGTCCGCGCCAGTCGACGCGGACATGTCCAACGCCCCCGCAAGATCCGCATCAGGGTTAACGATCTGCTGCGTCGCGCTGTTGCAGGTGCGGCACGCGAAGGGTGGCTCCGAGCGTTGCCGACTTCGCTTGGCATGCTCCATGCATCGACCCCGGTGATACATTGCCCCGCCCCGTGTCGGTCATGTGCCGAACGATCATTCGTTGGGGTCGGCGTCCGCCGAACAGCGTCCCTTTGGAGAAAACTCAAGATGATGAAGCTCGCTAACAAGCTGGCCCTGGGTGGCCTGCTCGCCGCCGGCGCACTGACCGTGCTGCCGGCCCACGCCGGTAAGAATCTGGACACGATCAAGCAACGCGGCCAGGTGATCTGCGGCGTGAATACCGGTCTGGCCGGGTTCTCGGCTGCCGATAGCCAGGGCAACTGGTCCGGTCTGGATGTGGATATCTGCCGGGCGATCGCTGCAGCGACCCTCGGCGACGGCACCAAGGTGCGGTTCGTGCCGCTGAACGCGCAGCAGCGTTTCACGGCGCTGCAGTCGGGTGAGATCGACGTCCTGTCGCGCAACACGACATGGACCTTGACGCGCGATGCGTCGCTCGGCATGCACTTCACCGGTGTCACCTATTACGACGGCCAGGGCTTCATGGTGCCGGTCAAGAGCAAGATCAAGAGCGCAAAGCAGTTGAAGGGTGCGACCGTGTGCGTGCAGTCCGGCACCACGACCGAAAAGAACCTGACCGACTACTCGCGCGCCAACAACCTCGGCATCAAGCCGGTGGTGTTCGAGAAGGTGGAAGCCGCCACCGGTGCCTACTTCTCCGGCCGCTGCCAGGCCTACACGACGGACGCGTCCGGCCTCGCCTCGGTGCGCAACAAGGAGGCCAAGAACCCGGCGGATCACGTCATCCTGCCCGAGCTGATTTCAAAGGAGCCGCTTGGACCGTCCATTCGCCGCGGTGACGACGAGTGGTTTGCGATCGTCAAGTGGGTGGTGTACGGCTTGATCGAGGCTGAGGAGTATGGCGTCACCCAGGCCAATGTCGACAAGTTGATGGCGGAGAGCACCGACCCGGTGGTGCTGCGGCTGCTCGGCAAGACCGAGGACACCGGCAAGCTGCTCGGCTTGGATAAGAACTGGATGTTCAACGCGCTGAAGGCCGTCGGCAACTATGGCGAGATCTTCGAGCGCAATGTCGGGCCGAAGACGCCGCTGAACCTGCCGCGCGGTACCAACAACCTGTGGAGCAAGGGCGGCCTGATGTACGCACCGCCCGTGCGCTGATCCGCGTCGGTCGCGGCCCGTGCAGCGGGCTGCGACTAGTGCGGCGAAGTCGCTAGAGGCTTGAAGGCCGACGGGCGTCGCAACTGGGCGCCTGTCGGCTGGCCTGCCAACGCGCAGGCATCTCTGAACAGCGCGGCGCGCCGCGCTGTTCAGAGGTGAGCGGTCCCATCGGTCCGCATCCCACATAAGAAACGCAAGTCAGGAGGAGCGATGGCGAGCACCAGCGTCGCGCCGCGCCAGCCGCCCAAGAAGCGGGACTGGTCGTGGCGCAGCCAGTACGTGCGCGGCTTGGTCTACCAGGTGGTTGCCTTGTCGGCGATCGTCTTCGTCGTCTGGTTCCTGGCGCACAACACGCTGCTCAACATGCGCACGCGTGGCATCCAGAGCGGCTTCGACTTCCTGTTCGGTCCGGCCGGCTTCGATATCGGCGAGATGCTGATCAACTATGACGCCCTCGATCCCTACTGGAAGGCGTTCCTGGTGGGCGTCCTCAACACGCTGCGCGTGGCGATCATCGGCATCGTCATCACCACGCTGATCGGCACGTTGGTGGGCATCGGCCGTTTTGCGCGCAACGCCATCGTGCGCGGCCTGTGCTACGGCTATGTCGAGCTGTTCCGCAACGTGCCGATCCTGCTGCAACTGCTCATGTGGTACCTGCTGTTCACCGAGGTGCTGCCGGCCACCTACGAGGCTTGGTCGATCGCCGATCTGTTTTTCCTCAGCAAGGGTGGCGTGGCCGTCCCGGCGCCGGTGTGGGGACTTGGCCAGGGTCTGGCCGTGATTGGCGCGGTGGTCGGCCTGGTCGTCGCCTACCTGTATCGACAGTGGGCACGCAAGCGGTTCGAGGCTACCGGCAACGCGTTGCCGACTGTCCTGCCGAGCGTGGCGATCGTTCTCGTGGTGTCCTTCGTCGGCTGGCTGCTCGGTGGCGCGCCGACTGCCTGGAACATCCCCAAGCAGGCTGAGGTGATGGTCGAGGGCGGCATGATCGCCACGCCCGAATTCCTCGCCGTGCTGTTCGGCCTCGTGATGTACACGGCCGCCTTCGTGGCCGAGGTGGTGCGTGCCGGCATCCAGTCGGTCGCTCACGGCCAGGTGGAGGCAGCCAGCTCGCTCGGCCTGTCGCGCGGGCAGAGCATGCGGCTGGTGATCCTGCCGCAGGCGCTGCGCGTGATCATCCCGCCGATGACCAACCAGTACCTCAACCTCACCAAGAACTCATCGCTCGCGGTGGCGATTGGCTACCCGGACGTGGTGTCGATCAGCAACACGGCGATCAACCAGACCGGTCGTGCGGTCGAGTGCATCGCGATCATCATGCTGGTGTACCTGACGACGTCGCTGCTCACGTCGGCATTCATGGGTTGGTACAACAAGCGCGCGGCGATCAAGGAGCGATGAGATGAGACGCGACGGGTCGCGGGCGCTTTGTGTTTTCCCCTGCCCTTCAAGAGCCCCTGGGCTCGAACCGGGGGAAGGGCTGAGGCGGTGTGGGAAGTTCGCTTCGACCACTGGCTTGGCTTCAACCCATCCCGGTCCATTCCAGCTTTGCTTGAGCGGACATGGTCGGCGCGCCGCGCGCGGAGAAAACGCATGAGCGCGAGCTTCGACCCCATCACGCCGCGTCCGGCACCGATCAAGACCGAAGGTCTGGTGCCGTGGATCCGCACCAACTTGTTCGCCGACTGGAAGAGTGCGCTCACCACGGTAATCATCATCGCCCTGGCGGTGATCTATCTGCCGGCCCTCATCAACTGGGCGGTGCTGCAGGCGGTGTTCAGCACCGACGCCGATGCATGCCAGGCGGCGCGCGGCACCGGTGCCTGCTGGGGTGCGATTGCCGAGAAGTACCGACTGGTGATCTTCGGCCGCTATCCGTACGCCGAACAGTGGCGACCGCTGGTGGCCACGTCACTGATGCTCGGCCTGCTGGTGGCCAGCTGCACACGACCGCTGTGGAACAAGTGGCTGGTGGTGCTGTGGGTGGTGGTGCTGGCGGCGTTCTTCGTGCTCATGCGCGGCGGCTGGTTCGGCCTGACCGAGGTCACCACCGATCAGTGGGGTGGCCTGCCGCTCACCATCATGCTCGCCACGCTGTCCATCGTGTTCGCGTTTCCGCTGGCGGTGCTGGTGGCGCTGGGGCGGCGGTCCGACCTGCCTGCGATCCGGACCTTCTGCACCATCTATGTGGAGCTGGTCCGCGGCGTGCCGCTGATCTCGGTGCTGTTCATGGCGAGCTTCATGTTCCCGCTGTTCATGCCGCAAGGCGTGACCATCGACGTACTGTTGCGCGTGCTGGTGGGGATCACGCTGTTTGCCGCCGCCTACATGGCCGAGGTGATCCGCGGCGGCCTGCAGGCGATTCCCAACGGCCAGGTGGAGGCGGCGCAGTCGCTTGGCATGTCCTACTGGCAGACGCAGGGCAAGATCGTGCTGCCGCAGGCGCTGGCACTCGTGGTGCCGGGGATCATGAACAACTTCATCTCGATCTTCAAGGACACCTCGCTCGTCACCATCGTGTCGCTGTATGAGCTGACGGGCTCCACCGGACTGGCCTTCAACTCCGACGCCGACTGGCGCCCGTTCAAGATCGAGGCGTATCTGTTCATCACCGCGATCTACTTCGTTTTCTGCTTTGCGATGTCACGTTACAGCCTGTGGATCGAAAAGCAGCTCAATCGCAGCAAGACCCGATAGCAGTTTTGCCCACGCAATCGACGAGGCCCGCATGAGCGCCGTTCCAGCCACCGCTGCCGCCACCGACAACATCATCGCCTTCGACAAGGTGAACAAGTGGTACGGCAACAACTTCCACGTGCTGCGCGACATCGACCTGCACGTACGCCGCAGCGAACGCATCGTCATCTGCGGCCCGTCGGGCTCGGGCAAGTCGACCCTGATCCGCTGCATCAACCGGCTCGAGGAGCACCAGCAAGGCAAATTGGTGGTCGCTGGCACCGAACTGTCCGACGACGTCAAGGCGATCGAGAAGGTGCGCAAGGAAGTCGGCATGGTGTTCCAGCAGTTCAACCTGTTCCCGCATCTGACGGTGCTGGAGAACCTCACGTTGTCGCCGATGTGGGTCGGCAAGATGCCGAAGAAGGATGCCGAGGAACGCGCGATGACACAGCTCAAGCGCGTGCGCATCGCCGAGCAGGCCGGCAAGTACCCACTGCAACTGTCAGGTGGCCAGCAGCAGCGCGTGGCCATTGCCCGCGCGCTGTGCCTCACGCCCAAGATCATGCTGTTCGACGAGCCCACCTCCGCGCTCGACCCGGAGATGATCAAGGAAGTGCTCGACGTGATGATCGAGCTGGCCAAGGGTGGCATCACCATGCTGTGCGTGACGCACGAGATGGGCTTTGCCAAGGCGGTGGCCGACCGCGTGATCTTCATGGACCAGGGCCAGATCGTCGAGCAGAACACCCCGACCGAGTTCTTCAACAACCCGAAGAGCGATCGCACCAAGGACTTTCTGTCGAAGATCCTGGGGCATTGACCGGCGTCGCCGATGGCGGACTCGCCGGATGAAACCGTCAATGGCGCGCGCCGCGCACGAGCCCCCCAAGCGGCCGCAGGGCTGACGCCGGTGCCTCGCCAGCGTGCCCGCGGCGTTTCGTCTGGCACCGACGCGGCGGCTGGACTGGCGCAGACCCAGGCGGTCTTGGCGCAGTCGACCTGGTCGCTGATGGCCCATCCGGAGGCCTGGCCGACGCTGGCACTACCGCCTATCGTCGGCAGCGAAGAAGCGCGCCGCTTTCCCTGGGTCGCCTACTGGAGCGTGCTGCGCGCGGCCAGTGTCGCGCCCGCGCTGGCGCGTGTCCAGCTGGAGGCTGCCAGCGAGGCGTTCGCCGGGTGCGGCGAGCGCTGGGGCGAGTTGCTGTGCTGTGCGGCCGTGATCGAGACGTTCCACGATGACGAGGAAAGCCTGGAGCCCCTCGATGCGTGGATCACTCGACTGCAGTCACTCCTGGCGCGCGAGGACCGCCCATGGCCCGGGGTCGAGGTCGAGATCCAGGTGATGGCCTGCGGCATCAGCATCATCCTGCGCGACCAGGCGCATCCGCTGCTGGCGGCTTGGGTGCAGCGTGGCGAGTTGCTGATGCGCAAGGTGCCGCGCGGCCTACATCGGCTGCGTCTGGCGAATTTCCTGGTGCAGTACTTCATCTGGCACGGCAACTTCGCCAAGGCCGGCGCCATCATCGATGCGGTGCGCAGCAGCGTGGCCGACAGCGGCTTGAAGCCGATCGAGGCGATTCACTGGTACCAGAGCGCGGCCACGCACGCACGCTTCGTCGCCGACCATGCACCGGGACTGGATGCGGTCGCGGCCGGTCTCGCCCTGTGCGATGCCGAGGGTTGCCACAATCAGGCCTATGCGCTGCACGCCAAGGGCGCGGCGCTCGCGCTGTCTGCGCTCGATGCGGAGCGAGCCGCGCAGCATCTCGAGGGCATGCGCGCGTTCATCGAGGTGGGCACGCCCGGCGACCAGACTCACTACTGGTACGCGCTGACCGGACTGGCGCTGCTGCGCGGGCAGACGAAGACAGCGCTCGAGTACGCGCGGACCACGCTGACGAATTCGCTGGAGATCGGAGGCGCGTATCGCACCGCCGTGCATCGCGTGAGCCTGGCGCAGGTGCTGTTCTGCGCTGGCCAGATCGAGGCGGCGGCGACCGAGCTGAGCGCCGCGCTTGCGATCGGTGAGCAGATCGGTGCCGGCCTGCTGCGGTTCAGCTGCCATGCCCTGCTCGCGGCCTGCTGCTACGAGGCCGACGCTCAGGCCGACGGCGACCGCGCACTGGAGCACGCGCTGGACATTGGTGCGCACGAGCAATACTGGTCGACCTCGGCGTGGTGGTTGCCGCAGGTGATGGCGCAGCTGGCGGCGCGGGCGCTGCGCTGCGGCCTGCAGCGCGACTACGTCAGTGCGCTCATCAAGCGTCGCGGCCTGCGCTGCCCGGATCCGGCGCTGCGCGTCTGGCCTTGGCCCGCGCACGTCTTCGGATGTGGGCGCTTTGCACTGCAGCTCGATGGCGCACCGCTGCGGTTCGAGGGCAAAGCGCAGAACAAGCCGCTCGACCTGGTGAAGCTGCTGCTCGCCAACGGCGGTCGGTCGCTGCCGGTGGCGCGCGTGATCGATGCACTGTGGCCCGACAGTGAAGGAGATTCAGCGCGCAAGTCGTTCGACGCCGCATTGCTGCGGCTGCGGCGCCTGACCGGCGCCATCGAGATCGTGCAGCTCGATGGTGGCAACCTCGGTCTGGCGCCCGGCCAGGTCTGGAGCGACGTGGTGGCACTGCACATCGTCGCGGGCCGGATCGAAGCAGCAGGATCCGGCACGGCGCTGGCCGAACTCGACGACCTCGCGCGAGAACTGCTGGCGCTTTACCGAGCACCTTTTCTCGAACACGACGAGGCGCCCTGGGTGATCGAGGCGCGCGAGCGGCTGCGCGCACGTTTCATCGGTAGCGTCGATCGACTCGGCCGGCTGCTCGAAGCGGTCGGTGCGGGCGCCGACACGATCTCGCTGTACGAGCGCGCCACCGACGCCGATCCGATCGCCGAGTCGCTGTACCGGCGTCTGATGCAACTCCACCTGTCGCTCGGCCAGCCGGCAGAGGCGCTGCGCTCGTACCGGCGTTGCCGCGACATGCTGTCGATCATGCTTGGCTTGGCGCCAAGCGCCGAGACCGAGCGTCTCGCGCGGGAGATCGGCCAGTCCTAGCGAGCGTGCTACCGGCATGCGCCGGTTTGTCGATCGGTAGGAGATCAGCAAGATCGCCATCGCTAAGGTGCCCCCTGTCTTCAGCCGACATGGAGGGACCCCGCAGCGCGAATGCCGCACGCGGCAGATCCAAGAAACAACATCACGACCCGCCATCGGGTCTGCAGGCGCGAACACGCCGTGCAGAGACGTGCCTGCCGGCTGATTCAAGTCCATCGACGGGCAAATGGGTCGCGAAACCCAGGCTCGAGTCCGTTAAGCCCGATCACTCAACACCCCGGAGAGAACCATGAAGTTCAGTCCCATCAAGACAATCGCCTTGGCGATCGCGGCCTTCGGCCTGTGTGGCGCCTCCGCATATGCCGACACGGTTCGCGAAGTGAAGTGCACCAGCGGCCGCACCGTGCCGGCGTCCGGTACCGAATCCGACGCCGAGGCGTGCCTGAAGATCGGCAGCCGTCCAACTGGCGAAGCCCGCAAGCCGGGCGGCACCAGTCTCAGCAGCAAGCGCAGCCCTGCCGACGAGCAGAAGGCGACGAAGTATCAGCAACTCGCAGCCACCCACAAACCGCGGACCGTACAGCAGGACCAGTTGATCAAGCAGTACATGAGACTGCCGCCGCCGCAGCGCTTGGGCTTCAAGGCTGCCAACCCCGGCGTGCAGAAGTCCATCTGGGACTTGGGTCCCTATGCGGTCTGCTTCTACGCTTCCGTGGCGGGCGGCGCAGACGTGGTCGAGGCGGGCGACGAATGCCATGCCAAATGGGTGGAGTGAGTCGGGAGACTCGGCGCCGATTCGTCGCGATCGACGCCCTGCAGATTGAGGACCGCCATCCCGTCCGGCGGATCGACTGAGGAACGAGATCGGCATGACCCAGCGCGGTGTGGCCCTGCGCAACGGTGTGCCGATCTCCTGGATAGACATGGCTGCCGCGCTCGGGACGATCAGGTTGCCGACGACGCTGACGTGCCGCACAGCCGCCGGCCCGCGAGCGTGGCGCTGCAGGGTGCGTCGGGTGTGTACACGGCACCTGCTCGCCTGGCTGGACAGGTGCCTGACACAGGCCACAGTCGTGCACTCAAGCTGATCCAGCGTCTTGCCCCGACACCCGACCAGAAACTCTCACGGACTGCTGTCCGCTGCCGGCTCGCCTGTGCCGATCTGGCGCTGATCGCGTGGCGGTTTGCGTGAACCAGCGCTCAAAGCAGCTCAGCCCTCGTTTGGGACGACCCGCAGACGCGTTGCGCACTGCGCTGAGAACGGGCGCCCGGTCCGAACGGTCGGCAGCACGGATTGCCTGCCGATTTGCCGATCGGTAGGAGATCCGCAGGATCGCCGTGGCTAAGGTTCCTCCACTCTCTTGAACCGAGGCAGGTCCTTCGATGAACACCCGACAGTTGTTGCTGAGCACTGCCTTGGTGGCATGGGCAGCGTCGTGCGCAGCCGAAAGCGCGCGGGCCAGCCTGGCTCGGCAGGCATCCGACATCGCGCTTGCACCGGTCGAAGTCGGCATGAACGTGGACGGCCAGTCCGCCAGCAAGGCGCCGATCGCCGCGGTCCGCGGCCAGCAGGTCACCCGCGTGCCCACGAGCGAAGCGCACGTGTGTTTCACAGGCAGATCACACGCACTTGTGCGTCAACCGTCGACGGCACGAGCCACGTCATGAGCAGCAAGCTGCATGTGGTTGCGCGCTACAGCCTGTCGCTCGATGCCAGCGGCGGCATGACGCGCCTGCTGCTGTGGTCCGACGACGGCGGCGCGTTGGCCGAGATTGCGGTCCTCGACGACGATCGCAGCGTGCCGCTGCCGCGCGTGAGCGCGGACCTGAGTCACGGCAGTGGCTTCCTGCACCGGTCGAGCCTGCCGGCGCTGCTGGATCTTCTGCGCAACGAGCCGCTGGTGTACGTGGCGCTCGAAGACGAACCGGTGCAATCGATTCGAATTCATTCCTAGGAGGACATATGTCAAGAAACTCTCGCTGGTCGCGTTCCCTGTTGGCTGTACTCGCATTCGTCGCAGCCGGCGCCGCCCAGGCCGCGCTGAGCCCGGACGGCACTGAACCTGGTGGCCGCAACCCGGCGGGCCGCAATCCCGCGGGCGACGCAGCCAACCTCGACCTGAGTTGCCGCATCGATGGCTCCCAGGCGGTCATCGGGCTGCTCCTGCCTGCAGTTCAGAAGATGCGCGACGCAGCCGCTCGGAAAGTCGGGTCGCGGAGGATGGTCAGCGTGGAATTCAAGCTGCAGGATGCGGCGGGCCGGCCGCTTCCGGCGCAGCGCGTGCAACGCAAGTTCGACCTCGATGAACTTGGGCGCCAGGTCAAGATGCCCGCACCCGGCGGTGCGCGTACCTGCACGGCCACGATGGTGGCTCTGTGAGCTGTCGAGCGGATGAGGGCAACCCAATGCGCCGTGCATTGGCTGTCGTCGGACAGCGAGGCGCGCTGGCATGGATCGCCGTCGCGGTCGCAGTCGGGGCAGCAAAGCCGGCGCAGGCGGGACGCAATCCAGCCGGGTCACCGGTGCATCTTGATCTGAGCTGCACCGTCGTCCGCGGACCGGTCCTGATCGCGAAGATCGAACTCCCCGGCGCCACGTTGTCCCCGTTGGGGATCGCCAAGCGCAGTGCGCTGCCAGGTCCGACCGACTGGGTGGTTTTCGGTCCAGTCGATGGTCCGCAGACGCGTGTCCAAGCCGACGCCGGCGCGCTCAACGCGGGGCGCGCGATGCAATTGCCGTTGCCGGCGGGCACCCAGGCCTGCATTGCTTACTTGACGACCCAGCCGTGACTCAGCGCGCGACACGCAAGCGTTGGCGCAGAGGCGTCTTGCGGGCCGCCCTGCTGGTCGGGCTGCTGACGCTGCGGGTCGCGCACGGGCAGAACATCGTGCTGGCGAGCAGCAACGAGGTTCGCGAGCGCTGGGAGGCGGCGCGCGGCACCGAGTCGGACGCAAACTTCATCGAGGCCCGGCTCGACGGCTACCGATCGGATGCGCGCGGCGGCGTGGTGAACACCGCCATCGTCAGCGGCAACCAGTATCGGCTGGCGCTGCAAGCCGACGGTCGCTTCTCGGCGGCACGCGGTGAGGCGCATTACAGCGCGGCATTCACCCAAAGCAACGACCCCAGCGTCAATGCGCGCAGCCGTGGCGTACTCGGCTCCATGCAACTTGGATGGGCCGGCGGAAGCCAAAGCTGGCTGGCAGGTGACGTCCAGCCCGGCTTCTCGAAACTGACCGACGCTGCCGGCCTGCGCGGCCTGCTCGGCGAGATCGGGATCGGTCCGGCACGGCTCGCTGCGGTGGTTGGCACCGTGGCCAACTCGTGGGAGGAACTGAGCGGACAGGTGGTCCGCACCTCGGCGCTGCGCGACAGTGCGGGCACCCGGCTCGAACTGGCACTGAGTCCCAGCTTGAGCGGTTATGCCACCTGGCAGCAGTTCGAGGATCGTAGTGGTGCCTTGCCGCAGATCGATGGCGGACAACCGTTGCGCGGTCGCGCGGGTTCGCTCGGGTTCGCCTACGAGGCTCGACAGCGAGCGCTGCACGCCGAGTACGCGCGCAGCCGCTCGTACGGCGCGGATCGTGTCGGCAAGGGTGCTGCGGCAACCTTGGGCGGACATTTGCAATACGCCGACGGCACGGTCCGCCTGGGCCTGCATCGGATGCAGCGCGGCTTCACCGCACTGGCACCGGCCGCCGAGCCGGGCAGCGACGAGGGGCACATTGGCGTTGATCATCGGCTCACCGCCGGAGTCGCTGTCAACGTCGAGGCGCGCCAGGGTACGCAGTGGATCAGCCAGATCGATGAACAGGCGCAGGCGTTCTGGACGCGACAGCGCAGCCGCTCGCTGACGCTCGGTGGTACCTGGTCGCTTGCAGGGCGGTTCGAGGGCCTCGCGCTCCAACTGCGCAGCTACGGCGCCTGGCAGGATGCGGGCGACCTGCTGCCGGCAGTCCGCCAACGGCACGACAGCGCCGGCCTCAGCTTCGCGCAACACGGCTGGAGCAGCGGGCTGACGCTGGCGCGCCTGCTTGTGCGCAACGACCTGGCCGAGTCGCTCGACGACACCACCGATTCGGCCAACCTGAATCTCGGCTATGCGCGCTTCGCCGGCCCGCGTGAGCTCGGCGCGACCATCAACCTGTCGCTCGGCGTGCAGCGGCAGCAGCAGATGTCGGAACTTGCGAACCGTGGCAACACGCTGCAGCTGAGCGCACAACTGCAGCGCGAGGCGGTCTGGGCGATCGACGCGCAGGCGAGCGTCACGCGTCTGCGGCAGGACGGTTTCGGCATCGAGGTCACGCAGGCCACGGGTGCGCTCGAGGCCACCTGGTGGTTGCAGCCGGGCATCAGTGCAACGGTGTTCGGGCGACTCGAGCAGGCGACCGCGACGACTGCCGAGCAGGAGTTCCGCGCGACGCAGCTCGGGCTGCGAATGACGGGGAGGTTCTGATGGCGCCTATTGCACTTCGTGTGCTGCTGCTCGCCACGGCGACGCTCGTGCCGACCGCGAGCCTGCACGCAGCCGACCGCGCCGATGGCGACGCGTCGATCGCGCAGCGCGCAACGCGCGCGGATGCCGAGCAGGTGTGGCAGCAGTTCGAGCAGCTGATCGCCGCCTACGAGCGCGGCGATCTGGCCGCGGTCGACCGCGGCTTCGCGCCGTCGACCCTGGGCCTGCAGGCGTTGCGCGATGCGCTGCTGTTCGACGCTGCAGCCCGGCGCCTGCCGCGCCTGCGCTTCACCGATACGCAGCTGACCGCGTCCCCCGAGCTGGCGGTGATCCAGACCCGCTGGGAGAAGCGCTGGCTCGATCCGGCGGGACTCGCGCCGGAGGCCAGCGAGGGCCAGGTGACGCTGCTTCTCAAACGCGAGGATCAGCGCTGGCAGATCAGCGCAATCCAGGGCGACAACCCGTTCATTGGTCCGCGTGACCGGCGCGCGCAGCTGCGCGTTGGCGCCGTCGTCGTGGCGTTGGCGGCGCTGCCGCAAACGTGCCCGGTGGTGGCACCGCCGCCGGTCACCGGGCCGGTGTCCGGCACCGCCAGTGGGGTGCTCACGGTGCCGGCAAGCCTGATCGGCGCCACCGGCACGTTGAGTGGAACGGTGATGGGCGCGCGGCTCGGCAGCGTGCCGGTCTCGGTCGGGTTTTCCGGCGCCGTGCTGCCGCTGACGCCTACGGCGATAGCGGCCGGCCCGGTCAGCGTCCCGGTGACGGTCGCGCTGACCGGCACCGCCGCGGGCCCGGTCGCGGGGCCGTTTGCGGTGACGGCGGGCGGATCGGTGAGCGCTCCGTTCAGCTTCGTCGACGTGGCCAGCGGTGCGCTGCGCACCACGCTCATCACCGGCATCGTGACGGTCACCGTCACCGCCCCCGGCCTGCCCCTGCCGCCCTGCGTGCCGGTGCCGCTGCCCTTGGAGTTGCGCGACGCCGCGCGCGCCGGACAGGGCAACGTGCGCATCGAAGCGACGACTGCGCAAGGCGATCGCGAAGTCCTGCTGCTGCGGGAGACCAGCCCGGGGCGCTTTGTGCTCAACGCGGTGCCGCTGGCGCGGGCCGGTGCAGTGAGCGTGGGCAACCGCTACCTGGAGGTCCTCGGCCCCACGCAGATCAGCCTGCGCTATGTCGACACGGCAGCCGCCAGCTTGACCGAGGTGCTGCGGATCCAGTGACTGCTCCCGTGCGCGTGGTGGCAGGGCCACCGCGCGGGGAGTGTTGGCTTTATCGCAGGTGCTGGCGCCAGGCGTCAGCGCACCTCGCCGTTGCCAAGCAGCGACAGCCTCGCGTGCCACGCTGCGCCGCTCGGTGCGCGCCGCTGCATTCGCGGATAATCCGCGCCTTCGCCTCTGGCAATGTCGAAGCCCCACTCATGTCCACCATCCAGGCCGCGCCGCTGGCGCCGGCCCGCTCCGCGATCCTGCCCTACGCCGGCACGATCTTTCTTTCCGCCTTCCTGCTGTTCCTGGTGCAGCCGATCATCGCCAAGCAGATCCTGCCGTGGTTCGGCGGTTCGGCGGCGGTGTGGACCACCTGCCTGGTGTTTTTCCAGAGCATCCTGTTGGCCGGGTATGCCTATGCCGACCTCGGGCAGCGCCTTGGCATGCGGCGCCAGACGATCCTGCATGCTGCACTGCTGCTGCTGTCGCTGCTGACGCTGCCCATCCTGGCGAGTGAGGCCTGGAAGCCGCAGGGTGACGAGGCGCCGATCCTGCGCATCCTGCTGCTGTTGCTGGTAACCATCGGCCTGCCGTACTTCCTGCTGTCCACCACCACGCCGCTGCTGCAGAGCTGGTACTGGCGCCGCTTCCAGGCGGTGGTGCCGTACCGGCTGTTTGCGCTGAGCAATTTCGCCTCGCTGCTGGCGCTGCTGGGCTTTCCCGTGCTGTTCGAGCCGTGGCTCGACCTGAATCAGCTGGGCTGGACCTGGTCGGCGGTCTACACCCTGTTCGTGATCGTCTGCGGCGCGACCGGCTGGGCGTCGATGAAGGCCGCAGCAGCGCAGGCGGGAGAACCGCGGCTGGCTGCCGCCGATGTGGCCGCCCCCGGCGTCAACGAGAACGGCGCTGCGCTGGCGGCGCCGACTGCCGGCCGCCAGCTGCTCTGGCTCGTCCTGTCGGCGATGGGCTCGGTGATGCTGTTGGCGATCACCAACCACGTCACGCAGAACATCGCCAGCGTGCCTTTCATGTGGGTGGTGCCGCTGTCGCTGTACCTGATCACCTTCATTCTCTGCTTCGACCACCCGCGCTGGTACGTGCGGCCGCTGTTCCTGGTGCTGCTGCTGGTGCTGCTGCCGACCATGGCGGCCAAGATCCCGTCGTTCAGTGTCAACGTGGATCCGCTGCTGGCTTTCCTGCCCTCGGCGCTGAGCGACCGGCTCGACGAGATCCGCACGCTTGGGTTCGTCCTGCTGATCGCGCTCTACATGGCGGGGCTGTTTGTCGCCTGCATGTTCTGCCACGGCGAGATGGCGCGCCTGAAGCCCGACCCGCGTCACCTCACGCGCTTCTATCTGATGATGTCGGTCGGCGGGGCTACCGGCGCGGTGCTGGTCGCCATCGCGGCGCCGCTGCTGCTGAACGGCTACTTCGAACTGAACATCGCGCTCGGCGTGCTCGCCTTTCTGCTGGTGATGCGCGGCAAGGGCCTGTGGGCCGTGCTCGGCATTGCTTCGCTGATGCCGACGGTGTACTTCGCGGTGGTGGGCGCGCAGGAGTACGCGCGCGGCATGCGCGTGATGGAGCGCGACTTCTATGGCGTGGTGCGCACGCGCGACCGCGAGGTCGAGGGCGTGACCTACCGCGCGATGTACCACGGCGGCATCATCCACGGCGGGCAGTTGCAGGGCGAGCAGTACAAGAACACGCCGAGCGACTACTTCGGCCCAGGTTCCGGCTACGGCCGATTGTTCAAGGCCATGAACGAGCTTCGCCCGCAGCCGCGCCGCATCGGCATCATCGGGCTGGGCGCCGGCGTGGTCGCCGCCTACGGCCGCGCTGGCGACGAGATCTTGTTCTACGAGATCAGCCAGAAGGTGGTGGAGATCGAGCAGCGCGAGTTCCGCTTCCTGCGCGAATCACCCGCCACCGTGAAGCCGGTGGTGATGGGCGACGGCCGCCTGTCGCTCGAGCGCGAACTGCGCGAGGGCAATGCGCGCCGCTACGACGTGCTAGGCATTGACGCCTTCAGCGGTGACTCGATCCCGATGCACCTGGTCACGCGCGAGGCGATGCAGCTGTACATGAAGCACCTTGCACCCGACGGCGTGATCGTGTTCCAGGCCACCAACCGCTACATCGACATCATGCCGGTGGTGAAGCGGCATGCGAACGAACTCGGCCTCGATGCCGTGCTGGTGTCCGACATCCCGGCCTCGTCGATCGGCGCCAACTACTGGCTGTCGAGCACCGACCAGATCCTGGTCACGCGCGACAAGTCACTGCTGGCGCATCCGCATATCGCCGAGGCGGCCAGCGAGATCAGGGATCGCCCGGATCTGCCGACGTTCACCGATGCGCATCACAATTTGGTGCGGATTCTCAAGTAGCTCGGCCGATGGGGCGGGCATCGCGGTCGACGGGTCGCCCTGCGGCCACGTGGACCGTTCACGGTCGCCGGTTATGCCGTTACGATCCCCCTCCGCGCTTGGACCAACGTTGTTCATCGCTTCACTTGGAGTTCTTCAATGTTGCTGCGGATCGTTATCGCCTTGTTCGCTGCCATGCTGGTCGGAGCGTCGCATGCTCAGTCGGCTGCGCCGACGATCGAGGAGATCGTACGACTGCCGGATTACTCGCAGCCGGCGACCTCGCGCAATGGCCTGAGCCTGGCCATCCGGATCCCCGTCAACGGGCGCCTTAACCTGGCGGTGATCGAGTTGGAGACGCTCACGCGCCGCACGCTGACTGACTACAGCGATCGCGATGTCGTTGACATCGACTGGGTCGGCAACGAACGGATCGTGTATCGCACGTCCAGAGAGAACGACGTCGGAGCGACCGTGGACCGCAGCACGCCGCTTCTGATGGTCAGTCGCGACGGCAAGCAGCGTGTCACGCTGTTCGACCCGCAGGCGCAAGCGGGTTCGGGCGACCGCCGTGTCGCCCGGTCGCTCAGCTTCCGCCGCACCTTGCCTGGAACGGACGATGAAATACTCGCCAACGGCAACCTGCGCGATCCGCTGTCGTACGATATCTATCGCGTGAATCTGATCACTGGTCAGCGCACGCGGCTGACGGAAGCTCGACCTGAGGGCACGTACCGCTATGTGCTCGATCGCGAGAGGGTGCCACGCGTGGCCGTGGCCAGCCTCAAGGGCACGACCACCCGCGTTGTCTATTTCCGCGCTACCGATAAGGCGCAATGGGAAGAGATGGCGCGCTACGACCGCACGCGGCCGGGGACGATCGAGCCGATGAGTTTCACGGCGAACAACAGACTTCTGCGGGTGGCGACGAACATCGGGCGCGACAACATGGCTGTCTATCAGTACGACCCGATAGCGCGCAAGCTGCTGGAGCCGGTGTTCGCGCATACGCAACTGGACATGGGCGCCGACGCCGGGGGCGGCCGCGATGCTGCTGGGGATGTCGACGTCGATGGCGGCACAGACGAACTACTAGGCCACATCCTGCGCGCCGACAAGCCTCAACGTGTGTCTGCCACGGAAGACGATCGTCGCTTCTATCGCATGCTCGACCGCATGCTGCCCGACACGTTCAACAGTGCCAGCCGGCTGCGCGGCAACCTCTACTTTGTCAGCGCACGCTCAAATCAGTGGCCAACGAGCTTCCACCTGCTTGACGAAGGCAAGGGCACGCTCGAAGACCTGATCGCCAGCCGACCCTGGCTGCTGCCGGATCGTCTCGCCTCCGTCCAGCCTTTCGTTTTGAAGGCGCGTGACGGTCTCGAACTCCCGTCCTACTACGTGCTACCCAAGGGGCGGAAGGTCGGCGACAAGTTGCCGACCGTGGTGCACATCCAGTCATCGTCCAACGCGCGCCCCACGTGGGGCGCTTTTTCGGCCTCGCTTGGCGAAGCCCAAATGCTGGCGGCGCAAGGCTATGCAGTCGTGCTGCCTGGTTTCCGCGGGACGCCGGGTCTGGGCAATCGGGTCTATTACGCTGGTTTCGGCGCATTGGGTCGCGCAACCTTGAATGACCATGAAGATGCGGCACGGTGGGCGGTGCAGGCCGGCGTCGCCGATCCGGCGCGCATCTGCATCTCCGGCGCAGAGTACGGCGGATACGCGGCGCTGATGGCAGTGGCACGCTTCCCGACCACCTTCAAATGCGCTGCCGCACGGGCGCCGATTACCGATCTGCCCCTGTTGCTGACCTCGCCGCAGAGCGCATATGCCGCGTATCCAACGAGCGTGGCGTTCTGGCTGGCGCTAACGGGCGCGAAGTCGATCGACGCCATTCCCGCAGAACTGTCGCCCGCGAATCTTGCGGCCAGTATCAAGCAGCCGGTATTCCTGACGGCCGAAGCTGGCAATGCGTGGGTGCCCGCCGAGCAGACCGCGCGCATGGTGGAGGCGCTTACCAAGGCAGGCTCGGCGCCGCGCGCCGTGTTCCAGTTGCCGGTGGCGGCGCCAGGCGCAGCGCGCCAGCAGCAGCAGATCGATAGCTATGCCGCGCAGTTGAAGTTCCTGGACGAACAGATCGGCGCTCGCGCGGCCCGCTGACGACAGCCTCGATTGGGTGACGGGCCGGTCGTCCGTCGCCATGCTCCGGTCGCTCGTCGCATGGCCGCGGCGCTTCATCCCGACCCGAGTTTGCAGGCCGGTCGCCTGCGTAGACTCGATGCTCGTTTGCCAAGTCATGTTCACGTCCTGAGGGGGCTCGCATGTTGAAACGCTGGGTGGCAGCACTTGCTCTGGCGGCTGCCGTCACGAATATCGGTGCGCAGTCGCAACCGTTGTCGATCGAAGACCTGTTCAGGCCGCCTGCCCACGGCGCGGTCGACATCTCGCGCAATGGCAAGTACCTCGCGGTCACGGTGCCCTCTTCGACCGGGCGCCTGAACCTGGCGATTGTCGAACTGGAGACGCGCAAGGGCAGCATCATCACCAGCTTCCGGGACTACGACATCACCTTCTTCCGCTGGGTCGGCAATGACCGTCTTGTCTTCAGCGTCGACCAGTTCAACGCCCCGGCGATGGATCGGACCGGTGGAGGGCTGTTTTCCATCAGCCGCGACGGCCGCGAGTCCCGCACGCTGAGCGATCCGGTCAAGGCCCTCATCGCGAAGAACCAGTCTGTTCTGCGCGGCTATGAGTTCCTGCGCACGATTCCGAACAACGACGAGGAGATCCTGGTCGCCGGCAACATGCGCGATGCAACCGCGGAAGACGTTTACCGCCTCAATGTCAAGACCGGTCGTGCCACGCTCGTCACGGCCACGCGGCCGACCCGCACGATCAACTGGATCCTCGATAACGACCGCGTGCCACGTGCCGTGCTGTCGACCATCAAGGACACCAATACGGTCATCGTCCACTACCGCAAGTCCGAGGACGCGCCGTTCGAGGAGTTGTATCGCTTCGACAGCACCAAGCCGGGCATCCTGGTTCCGATACGTTTCGAGGCTGACAACAAGACGCTGCTGGTGGCGACCAACATCAATCGCTCGAACGTCGCGATCCATCGCTACGACCCCGAGGCCAAGAAGCTCGCCGACCTCGTGTTCGAGCATCCGCGGTTCGATGTGGGCGTCAATCAGCGCTTTGGTCGGGCTGGCGGCGTGGAGGTTGATCCCGTCACCGATGAATTGCTCGGCTACTCGGTCCTCGGTGAGAAGACCGAGATCACTCGCCTGACCGAGGCGCAAAAGCGTATGCAGCGCGCGCTCGACGCCGCGCTTCCCAACACGGTGAACACCTGGCGCCGCATCCGAGGTGATTTGTACCTTGTCCAGTCGTCGTCCGATCGCGTGCCGATCACCTGGTACCTGTTCGACGAGGGCAAGCGCTCGCTGGAGGAGTTGTTCGCGAGCCGGCCGTGGCTGACTGGCGGGCGCCTGGTCGAAATGAAGCCGTTCTTCTTCAAGACGCGAGATGGTTTGGAGATTCTCGGCTACCAGTTCCTGCCGTCCAATCGCAAGCCGGGCGAGAAGCTGCCGACGATCGTCCATATTCACGGCGGGCCTGCGGTGCGCGCCGACATCTGGGGTGAGCAGCAATTCGGCTTCCGCGAGGGGCAGTTGCTGGCGTCGCGCGGCTACGCGGTCATCCTGCCCAACTTCCGTATCACGCCGGGGATGGGTGACAAGGTGTACTACGCCGGCATTGCTTCGGTCGGTCGCCAGATGGTCGACGATCACGAAGACGCCGCCAAGTGGGCGATCGAGCAGGGTATCGCCGACCCCGACCGGATCTGCATTTCCGGGGCAAGCTACGGCGGCTATGCCACGCTGATGGCGCTGGCGCGCTTTCCCAAGACCTTCAAGTGCGGTATCGCAGGCCTGATGGTGAGCGATCTTGAGCTGCAGCTGACGTCGACGGCGGGTGATACCGCCTACGCTCCGGCGGCAGTCGACTTCTGGCTCAACATCATCGGCGTGAAGTCGACGTCCGATATCCCGCGAGAGGTCAGCCCGGTCAATCTGGCGGACAAGATCAAGCAGCCGGTGCTGGTCTATGCAGGCGGCTCCGACATCCGCACGCCGCTTGAGCAGACCACGCGCATGGTCCGGGCGCTCGAGCGGGCCGGCAATCCGCCCAAGGACGTGATCATCAAGCCGGAAGAGTCGCACGGCTTCGCGAAGCTAGAGAACAACGTCGACCTGTACAACCGCATCCTCAAGTTCCTCGACGCGAGCATCGGCGCCGGCAGCAAACGCTGATCGCCCGGCAGTTAACGAATGGCAAACGGCCCGCGCATGCGGGCCGTTTGCTTTGGCACAGCGCTATCGCGTCCAGGGCGGTTCGGCTGCGCTGTCCAGCTCATAGAGCGCCGCCGCTCGCCGCGCCAGCGCTGGATCGACCGCCGACAGTGCCGCCACCGCGATGCTGTGGCGGTCCACTTCGAAGAACTGGCGCAGGTGGGTGCGCAGGTCGCTGCGGCCGAAGCCGTCGGTGCCCAGCGTGATCATGCGGTCGCGCAGCCACGGGCGGATCAGATCCGGCAACGCGCTCACATAGTCGCTGGCGGCGACGATCGGCGCGCCGGTGGCCGCCAGTTGCTGCTCCACCCAGGCGGTGCCGCGACCCTGGCCCAAGCGGCGCTGGCGCTCCAGGCCCATCGCCTCGCGTCGCAACTCGGTGTAGCTGGTGACCGAGTGCACCTCGGCGGCGACGCCGAACTCGTTTTCCAGCAGATCGGCGGCGGCCAGAGACTCGCGCAGGATGGTGCCGCTGCCGAGCAGGCGCACCCGCGCGGCGCCGCGCGTTGATGGCCGCACGCAGTAGATGCCGCGCAGGATCCCTTCGCGCACGTCCACCGGCATTGATGGCTGCGCGTAGTTCTCGTTCATCACCGTGACGTAATAGAACACGTCCTCCTGTGCGGTGAGCATGCGGCGCATGCCGTCTTCGACGATCACCGCCAGCTCGTAGGCGAAGGCGGGGTCGTAGGCGCGGCAGTTCGGGATCGTGCTGGCCACCAGATGGCTGCTGCCGTCCTGGTGCTGCAGTCCCTCGCCGCTCAGGGTGGTGCGGCCGGCCGTGGCACCCAGCAGGAAGCCGCGCGCGCGCGAGTCGGCCGCGGCCCAGATCGCATCGCCCACGCGCTGGAAGCCGAACATCGAGTAGTAGATGTAGAGCGGCAGCATCGCCTTGCCGTGCGCCGAATAGCTGGTGGCCGCGGCGACCCAGCTGGCAATCGCGCCGGCTTCGTTGATGCCTTCCTCGAGGATCTGGCCGCCGACCGCTTCCTTGTAGTAGCTGATCTGGTCATGGTCCTCGGGCTGGTACAGCTGGCCCACCGGCGAGTAGATGCCCACCTGCCGGAACAGGTCGGCCATGCCGAAGGTGCGTGCCTCGTCGGCAATGATCGGCACCACGCGCGGCCCCAGTGCAGCGTCCTTCAGCAGGCTGCCGACCATGCGCACGAAGGCCATGGTGGTGCTCATGTCCTTGCCGTTGGCCTCGAGTGCGAACTTGGCGAACGTGGCGGCGGCTGGGGTCGGCAGCGCATCGCACGCGCTGATGCGCGCCGGCAGATAGCCGCCGAGCTTGGCGCGCCGGCCGTGCAGGTACTTCATCTCCGGTGCATCGGCCGGCGGCAGCAGGAACTCGCAGACCTCGACCTGCGCGTCGGACAGCGGCAGCGAGAAGCGGTCGCGAAACTCCAGCAGCTGCTGCGTGTCGAGCTTCTTCTGCTGGTGCGTGGTCATCTTGCCCTGGCCCGCCAGCCCCATGCCGTAACCCTTCTTTGTCTTGGCGAGGATCACCGTGGGCTGGCCCCGATGCCGCGCAGCGGCGTGGTAGGCGGCGTGGATCTTCACCGGATCATGGCCACCGCGGCGCAGGCGGTCGATGTCCTCGTCGGTCAGGTGGGCGACCAGTTCACCGAGTTCCGGATACTTGGCGAAGAAGTGCTCGCGGTTGAAGCGCCCGTCGGTGGCCGACAGCGTCTGGAACTCGCCATCCACGGTCTCGTGGAAGGCGCGCAGCAGCAGGCCATCGGTGTCGCGCGCGAACAGCGGGTCCCAGTCCGATCCCCACAGCAGCTTGATCACGTTCCAGCCGGCGCCGGCGAAAAGGCCCTCCAGCTCCTGGATGATCGAACCGTTGCCGCGCACCGGGCCGTCGAGCCGCTGCAGGTTGCAGTTGACGACGAACACCAGGTTGTCGAGCCCCTCGCGCGCCGCCAGCGACAGGGCGGCGAGCGACTCCGGCTCATCCATCTCGCCGTCGCCGACGAACGCCCACACCTTGCGGCCGGCGGTGTCGGCGAGGCCGCGATGCATCAGGTAGCGCATGAAGCGCGCCTGGTAGATCGCGAACAGCGGGCCGATGCCCATCGAGCCGGTGGGGAACTGCCAGAAGTCCGGCATCAGCCAGGGATGCGGGTACGACGACAGCCCGCCGCCGCGGTGCCGCCCGGGTTCGGATTCGGCCTTCGGTGCGCCGGGGACGGCGGCTTCATCGCCGGGCCGACCGGTCTCGCGTCGATAGCGGGCCAGCTGCATCTCGGACAGCCGTCCTTCGAGAAACGCCCGCGCATACACGCCGGGCGCCGAGTGCGGCTGGAAGAACACCAGGTCGCCGCGCGCATCGGCGTTGCCTGCCTGAAAGAAATGATTGAAGCCGACCTCGAACAGGTCGGCCGCCGACGCATAGCTGGCGATGTGTCCGCCCAGCTCGGCACTCTCTCGATTCGCACGCACCACCGTTGCCAGTGCATTCCAGCGCACCAGCGCCGACAGGCGTGTCTCAAGATCGAGGTTGCCGGGGAACGGCGCCTGCTGGGCCAGCGAGATCGTGTTGACGTAGGGCGTGTTGGCCACCGCCGGCAGCGGCACGCGGCGACGCCGCGCATGCTGGACCAGCTGCTGCAGCAGGAAAGTGGCGCGTTCGGGACCGACCTCGGCGATGACCGCATCGAGCGCAGCCAGCCACTCCTGCGTTTCCTGCGGGTCGGCGTCGGTGTGCGGCAGGCGCCAGGTGGCGCGCTGCCCCAGCTTGGCAAGGTCATCGAGGTTCATGGCGGTCTCCGGCGGCGCCCAGGTCGCCGCGCCAGGGGCACGCGGGCAGGCACTCTGATGGCAGGCATTACACCAGAGCGGCCCGCTGGCTGCTGTCGGTGATTGCGCAGCCAGCGTGTCGCGGTCGGGCTGACTCAGATGCTGCGCCGCGCCGGCGCGATGGGGGCGTCGCGGTCCAGCGGCAGCTTCAGCTCGAAGCGCGCGCCTTCTCCCGGGGTGGAGGTCACGCTCGCACTGCCGCCGTGGCGCCGGGCCACGCTGTCGACCAAGGCCAGCCCGAGGCCGACGCTGGTGCGCAGCTGCGGTCCGGCCGCGCGCTCCGGCCCACGCTCGTACTTGCGGAACAGGCGCGCCAACTGCTCGGGCTCGATGCCCGGACCATGGTCCCGCACATGGAACACGGCATGACCGCCGAAGGCCAGCACGCCGGCCTGCACCGCGCTCTTGGCTGGGCTGTGGGCGATGGCATTGGTGAGCAGGTTGACGCAGGCACGCCGCACCAGCGCGGCTTCGCCGCGCATCATCATCGTCTGGTTGGGAGCGCTGAACTCGATCTCAATTCCGCGCGTGCGCGCCTGCGGCCGCGTCTCGTCGATCGACTCGCGCAGCGTGTGCACGAAGTCGAACGGCGATGACACCAGGCCAGCCTCGTCCGCCCGCCCCACCTGCAGGAACGCATCGGCCATCTGCAGCGTGCGACGCGCCAGCTGGTCCACCTTCTCGACCAGTTGCGCCGGCGACACCCGGCCTTCGCGCGCCAACTCGGCCGCGGCGATCAGCGATGCCTGCGGCGAGCGCAGGTCATGCGTGACAAAGGCCAGCATCTCGTCGCGGCCGCGCTCGGCGGCGGTCATCCGCGTCACGTCGGCCAGCGACACCGCGAGCGCGTACGGAGGTGCCCCGGTCGGGTCGATCGCGGTCAGGCGAGCGAGCACGTCGACCTCGGCGCCGCGTCGCGCCAGCGTGGTGCGCGCCTCGGGTTGCATGCGGGCGGCGTCTATCAGCGCCGCCCAGTCGGTCGCCTCCAGCGGCTCCAAGCTGCGCAGGGCGTCCGCAAGCGACTGGCCGGTCAGGCGGTCGAGGTCGCCCGCGTCGAGCAACTGAGCCGCTCGCTGGTTGGCGATGCGGATGACGCCGTTGGTATCGGTGATGCAGACCGCCTCCGGCAGAGCAGCCAGGCTGTCGGCGGTGAAGCGCTGCGCCTGGCGTACCTGCTCGCCCGCCCGGCGCACGGCCGCCAGGCGGCGCTCGAAGCCCTGGGCGGGGTCGACCGATGCAGTCGTGTGGCTCGCAAGCACCGTCGCATCCGACCAGCGCGCCAGCTCATCGTCGATGAAGCGATGGGCCGCTTCCAGACGCCGCCAGCTCCATAGCGGAAACGACGCCAGCGCGGTCAGCGCGGCCGGCAGCGGCGGCCACCAGGTGCCGGCACCGAGCAGCAGCAGGCTGCCCAGCGGGACCAGTACCGCGCTGCCGGCAGACAGCGCGAGCGCACGCCGGGCGGATAGACGGCCATAGGAAAGTGCCAGCGTGGCGCCGAGCGCGGCGGCAAACAGGCCCACGATCCAGGGCGCGACCGCCTCGACCCGATGACCACCGCGCAACGCATCGACCAGTTGCGCGGTGATCTCCACGCCCGCCATGGGTCCCACCCCGGCTGACAGCGGCGTGACGAAACTGTCGCCCAAGCCCGGCGCGGTGGCGCCGATCAGCACCAGCTTGCCAGCCAGCGCGGCGGCCGGCACCTCGCCCCGCAGCAGGCGCGCATAGGAGTGGGTCGGCACCGTGCCCGGCGGACCGGCATAGCTGATCAGCACGCGCTCGTCGCGCTGCCAGCCGCTGCCGTGCGGGCGATCGGCGGGCGCGCGCAGCGGCGTGATCGACGGATGAACCGCTTCGCCGGCAGCTTGCAGCAGCGCCACCGCCAGGTGCGGTCGCAGCGGCTCGGACAAGCCGCCGCGCAGCCACGCGTGGCGCAGCACGCCGTCGGCATCGGTCTCGGTGTCCACGTGACCGAGCGTTGCCGCGGCAGCGATCGGTGCTACCGGTACCAGTTCACGCGTGAGCTGCGCCGGTGCCTGGTAGTACAGCGTTGGCAGCACCACCGGGGCGGCGAGTGCGAGCGCGGCGGCCAGGGCGGCATCGGCCTGCGGATTGGCGTCCGGCTCGGTCAGCAGCAGATCCAGCGCGATCGCGCGTGGTCGCGCCGCAGCCAGGCGCTGGAGTGCCTCGGCATGGACCGCACGCGGCCACGGCCAGCGGCCGATCGCGGCGAGGCTGGCGTCGTCGATGGCGATGATCACGAGGTCGGATGCGGTCGGCCGTTGCCACAGCCAGGACCCGGCGTCGTACAGGCTCTGGTCGGCGCGCCAGGTGAGCGAGCTGGCGCCCAGCAGCAGGCCGATGCAAGCCGCGGCGAGCGTGGCCACCGAGAGGTGGCGTCGGCCCGCGCTGGCTGCGCTGGCGGCGGTCATGGAACTCCTTCGCGCTGCGCGCTCAAGGATTCGCCCTGGGGGCGGCCCGGCGGGTTGGGTGTACGACCTTCGCGCTGCGCGCTCAGGGATTCGCCCTGGGGGCGGCCCGGCGGGTTGGTTGTACGACCCTCGCGCTGCGCGCTCAGGGATTCGCCCTTGGGGCGGCCCGGCGGGCTCATGGCGAGCGCAACGCGGCGCCGCCGGCGCCGATGCAGTCGCCGCCGGGGCTGCGCACGCAGTTGTCGGGTTCGATCGTCAGCCGCTGTGTCGCGATGTAGGGGCCGACGTAGCCGTCGGCGTCGATCGCTCGATAGCGCAGGAAGTAGTTGCCGGTGGCGGGTCGCGCAAAGCGGATCTGCGGCGCATCGAGGCGCCGGGTGACGAGCGGCTGCGCAAAGTCGGGGGTTGAGGCCAGTTCGAAGTCGAACTGCTGCCCCGCCAGGCCGCGCCAGCCCAGCGTGACCTCGGTCGCCGCCACCGCGGGTCGCTCGGGCAGCGGCGGCAGCGGGCGCAGGTCGATGCGCTGCGCATCGCTCCATGGGCCGGGGTCCGGCGCGCCATCGACGCTGCGCACCGTGGCAACCCGCCAGTACCAGATGCCAGCGGGCAGATCGTTCAGCTCGGCGGCAGGCGTAACAACACGCTCGAGCGTGCGCGCGGCCGCGTTGAACTGCGGCGAGTCGGCCAGTTGCAACGTGTAATGCGTCGCCTGCGGGTGGGTGGCCCAGGCGAAGCTCACACGGCCGGCGGGCAGGCGTGCACCGTCCACCGGATCGCTCGTCACCGGCGGTTCCGGGCGCGCCTTGACGCGAAAGCGGTGACTCGCCTCGTGGCCTTCGAGACCGCCGCCATCCACCGCACGCACCTTGGCGATCCAGTTGCCGTCCGCCAGCGCACGCAGGCGCAGCGTCGGCGCATCGGACAACAGATCGGCGCCAACCTCCTGCGCGCCGTCTGCCCGCACTACCTGCACGCGGTACTGGCGCGCCTGCGCCACCGGCATGACCGTCAGTGCCACCGGCATGCGCTGCGCCAGTTCGGGCAGGGCGCTCAGGTCGGGCGCCGGCAGCAGCGGCATGAGCGGCCCGATGCGCTGCGCCGCATCGACCTGCGCACCGAAGCCGGCTTCGAGCACGGTCCCGCCGCCGCCTGCCGCCCCGGCCAGCGCCACGCTGCCCTTGAGCACTTCGCCGCGGGTCAGGCCGGCGGTGCGGTCCACGCTGACGCGAAACTCGGTGCCGCGCACCGCCAGCGCCGCCTGCGGCGTCTTCACCTCGAAGCGCGGCGTGCCACCGGTGATCTGCGTGACGGCCGCTTCGATCCGGCCGGCGATCAGCCGCAGCGTGGCACGCCAGCCGCCGTCTCCCAGGCGGCGCGCCTGCACAAGGTCGGTCTCGCTGGCGGCCTGCATGCGCAGGGTCGAGCCGTCGGCCAACTGCAGCGTGAGGTAACCGTCGTCACCGGTGGCGATGCGGGTGCCTTCGTCGATCATCGCCCCCGGCGCCAGCGCGAGCGCGGCGCCGCCCGCGGTGCGCGCTGTCACGTTGCCGTGCGCCTGCAGCAGCCGCGCCGGTGCGGGCGTGCCGCGCAGCAAGTGGGTCGGGATGCGGATCGCCGCGCCCGGCATGATCCGGTTCGGGTCAGCCACGCGGTTGATGCGGGCGACGATGCGCCAGTCAGCGGGCTGCTCCAGCAGCCGCTTGCCGATGCCGATCAGGGTGTCGCCGCGCTGCGCGAGATAGACGATCTCCTCCTCGGCTGCGACTGGCTGGGTCAACGCCAGCACCAGACCCGCGGCAACGAGGACGCGGCTTGAGCATCCGTGCATGGACATTGATCCGAGATAACCAGGGAGAAAGCGCAACGCCAGTGGTCAAATCGCCGGCAGGCGTGACATTGCCACAGCAGCACCCCTTACGCATCGACCGCGGGCCAGACGGTGATAATTCACAACATGCAGACACTTACCTTGACCCGTCCCGACGATTGGCACCTCCACCTGCGCGACGGCGCGGCGATGGCCGACGTGCTTCCGTACACCGCGCGCCAGTTCGCGCGCGCGATCGTGATGCCGAACCTCAAGCCGCCGGTCACCACCTCCGCGCTGGCGGCGGCCTACCGCGAGCGGATCCTGGCGGCACTGCCGTCTGGCCTGCGGTTCGAGCCGCTGATGACGCTGTACCTGACCGACAACACCTCGGCCGACGAGATCCGCCGCGCCAAGGCCAGCGGTCTGGTGCATGGCGTGAAGCTCTACCCGGCCGGTGCCACCACCAACTCCGATGCCGGTGTCACGCAGCTGGCGCGCTGCGCGCGGGCGCTGGACGCGATGCAGGAGGTCGACCTGCCGCTGCTGGTGCATGGCGAGGTGACCCACGCCCACGTCGACGTGTTCGACCGCGAACGCGCGTTCATCGACGAGGTGCTGCTGCCCGCCCGGCGCGACTTTCCGGCGTTGCGCGTGGTGTTCGAGCACATCACCACGCAGGAGGCGGCCGAGTACGTGGCCGGCGCCGACGGGCGCATTGCCGCCACCATCACCGCCCATCATCTGCTCTACAACCGCAACCGTCTGTTCATGACGGCCGACGGCCGCACCGGCATGCGCCCGCACTGGTACTGCCTGCCGGTGCTCAAGCGCGAGCGGCATCGCCAGGCGCTGCTCGGAGCAGCCTGCGGCAAGCTGGGGCGCGCAGAACGCTTCTTCCTAGGCACCGACAGCGCGCCGCACCCCAAGGGCGAGAAGGAGAGCGCCTGCGGCTGCGCCGGGTGCTTCACCGCCGCCAGCGCGGTCGAGCTGTATGCGATGGCCTTCGAGGAGGCCGGCGCACTCGACCGACTGGAAGCGTTCGCCAGCTTCAACGGCCCCGACTTCTACGGCCTGCCGCGCAACGGTGAACGGGTCACGCTCGAGCGGCGCGACTGGACCCTGCCGGCCGAGCTGAAGTTTGGCGACACCGTGTTGGTGCCGCTGTCTGCCGGCGAGGTGCTGCCGTGGAAACTGGTGACTTGAGCGCCGCGGCGCCGCCCTGGCTGACGCCGTGGCAGGCTACGCTCGCCGCCCTGGCTGATGCCGCGCCGCAGCTTCGGATCGAGCGTCTGAACCAACAGGCGCGCGCGCGCGACCTGCGTGTGGCCAGCGGTGCGCCGCTCACCTTCGTGGCCGCCGACGATGCCGGCGACGCCGCCTATGAAGCGCACGTGTTCGCCACCGGCCGCGTACCGACGCGCTCGAACCGGCACGATCTCTTCAATGCGCTGGTGTGGCTGCATCTGCCGCAGGCCAAGGCGGCGCTCAATGCGCGCCAGGCCGCAGCGCTGGCGCGCGACGGCGTGCAGCCGGCGCGCGGCGGCGAGCGCGATGCGCTCACGCTGATCGACGAGAACGGCGTCGCCCTGGTGGCCGACGATCCATCCGTGTTCGACGCGCTCGCCGTGCACGACTGGGAGTGGCTGTTCGTGCGTGAGCGGGCGCGCTGGCATCGGCGCATCGTGCCGCAGGTGCTCGGCCATGCATTGCTGGACAAGCTGGGCGCGCCATACAAGGCGATCACCGCGCACGTGGTGGCGCTGCCGGTTCCACTTGGCGCGGCGCCCGGCCTCGACGCCGATGCCATCGATGGGTTGCTCGCAGCCCGGATCGCCACGGGCGAACTCACGCCACGCCGCCTGCTGCCGTTGCCGGTGCTGGGCATCCCGCAGTGGTGGCCCGACAATGCGCAGCCGGCGTTCTACGACGATCCGACCGTGTTCCGCCCGGCGCGCCGCGCCGCCTGACGCGTGCCTGGACTTGCCTGCCTTGCTGACCTGCCTCAATCACCTGCGTCACTTACCTGCCTCACTCACCCGCCTTACTTACCAACCTCACTCGCCAGCCTCACACATCATCCTCACACATCATCCTCACTGACCGGCACCGCCGACCCGCGCCACCGACCCAGTCCACCGAACTGCCTATCGACGCACCGACCCGCCTAGCCCAAGCCGACCGTGCCGACCTTCCCATGAGACTGGCTGCCCTGCGTATCTTCGTGCGTGACATCGTCGCCGCACGCGACTTCTATGCCCGCCTGCTCGGCCTGCCGCCGATCACCGATGGCGCCGCCGACGGCTACTGCGTGTTCGACCTGGGCGGCGCCGATCTGGTGATCGAGGCGGTGGCCGCCGACGCGCCAGCCGACGAGCAGGCGCTGGTCGGCCGCTTTACCGGGGCGTCGTTCGCGGTCGACGACATCGTCGCCGCGCATGCGCGCCTGGCGGCATGCGGGGTTCACGTCAGCGGCGATCCCGAGCCGCAGTTCTGGGGCGGCATGCTTGCCACCCTGCGCGATCCAGCCGGCAACGAACTGCAACTGGTGCAGTACCCGACCACGTTGCGCGCGCGCTGAGGCCACCTTCATGCTGCTGGCCTGCATTGCCGACGACTTCACCGGGGCCACCGACCTGGCCAACACGCTCACGCGCGGCGGCATGCGCACGCTGCTGACGGTGGGCGTGCCGGCGGCCGAGGTGAGCACCGACGCGCAGGCCGTGGTGGTGGCGCTCAAGACCCGCTCGATCGCACCGGCCGACGCGGTGGCGCAGTCACTCGCCGCCTTTGCCTGGCTGCGCAAGCGCGGCGCCCCCCAGTTTCTGCTGAAGATCTGCTCGACCTTCGATTCGCGCTTCGCCACCGAGCCGCGCGGCAACATCGGCCCGGTGGGCGAGGCGTTGCGCCTGGCGCTCGGCAGCACCGCCTGCGTGCCGGTGTGTCCGGCGTTCCCGGCCACCGGCCGTACCGTGTACCGCGGTCACCTGTTCGTGGGCGATGCGCTGCTGAGCGAGTCGGGCATGGCCGCGCACCCGATCACGCCGATGACCGATGCGAATCTGGTGCGCGTGCTGCAGATGCAGTGCGCCGAGCGAGTGGGTCTGGTGCCGTGGCCGGCGGTGCAGGCCGGGGCCGCCGCCATCGCGACACAGCTGCAGTCGCTGGCGCAGCAGGGCCATGCGTTTGCCATTGTCGACGCGTTGAGTGATGACGACCTGCGCGCCCTGGGCGGCGCCTGCGATGCGGCCGAGGTGCCGCTGCTCATCGGCGGGTCCGGCATTGCGCTCGGCTTGCCGGCGCGGCATCAGCTGGGCGGGTCACAGGGCGCCGACGCAATGTTTGCGCGTGCGCTGCCGGGGCCTGCCGTGCTGCTGGCCGGGTCATGTTCGACTGCCACCCGTGCGCAGGTCGACGCGTACCGCCGGCACGCGCCGGTGCGCGCGGTCGATCCGGCGCGGCTGGCCGAGCCGGCCTACGTTGCCGAGACGGTCGACTGGTGCGTCGCGCAGTCGGCGCCGCCGCTCGTGGCCAGTTCGGCGGCACCCGACGAGGTGACGGCATGGCGACAACGCTGGGGCGACGATCTGGCCAGCCGCATGGAAGCGTTCTTCGCGGCCCTGGCGCTGGCGCTGCACGCGGCCGGCGTGCGCCGCTTCGTGGTCGCCGGTGGCGAGACCGCGGGGGCGGTGGTGGGCGCGCTCGGGCTGCGGCAGATGCAGGTGGGGCCGGAGATCGACCCGGGCGTGCCGGCGATGCGGGCCGTCGGCGACGATCCGCAGCAGCCGGTCGCACTGGCACTCAAATCCGGCAACTTCGGCGCGGTGGACTTCTTTGCGCGTGCGTTGCGCCACATTTAGCGCCACGTTGAGCGGCACGTTGAGCGCCGCGTTGCGGCGACGCGCGGCAACGGCCACCACCGGCGGCGGCGCTCGGCCAGAATAGCGACCCCTCGGCCACCGGACAGCGTCCATGAAAGTCGTGATCACCGGCGGTGCCGGTTTCCTGGGTCAGCTGCTGATCCGCGCGCTGTGCGCGCGCGGCCGCCTGCAGGATGCCACCGGCGCCGAACGAACGATCGAGCAGATCGTGGCCATCGACCAGAGCCATGCGGCGCGCCTGTTCGTCGACGAGCGCGTTGGCTACGTGGTCGGCGACATCTCGCAGTCGGCGCTGTTGATGCACGTGCTCGGCACCGACACCGACAGCCTGTTCCATCTGGCGGCCGTGGTCAGCGGTGCGGCCGAGGCCGATTTCGAGCTCGGCATGCGCGTCAACCTGGACGGCACGCGCGCCCTGCTCGACACCTGCCGGACCCAGAGAAGGCCGCCGATGTTCGTGTTCGCCAGCAGCGTGGCCGTGTTCGGTGGCGAACTGCCTCAGGTCGTGACCGACGACACCGCCGCCACGCCGCAGGCAAGCTACGGCGTGCAGAAGCTGGTCGGCGAACTGCTGGTGGGCGAGTACGGCCGCAAGGGCTACGTCGACAGCCGCGTGGTGCGCCTGCCCACCATCGTCGTGCGGCCGGGCAAGCCGAACGCCGCGGCGTCCAGCTTCGCCAGCGGCATCATCCGCGAGCCGCTGGCGGGTGAGGAGGCGGTCTGCCCGGTCGAGACCGAGACGCCGCTGTGGCTGCTGTCGCCCACCGCCGCGATCGAGGCGCTGCTGCGGGCGCACGAACTGCCGCGCGCACAATGGCAGGCCGTAACCGGCGGGCGGGCGCTCAATCTCCCCGGACTGACCGTCACCGTGGCGCAGATGATCGAGGCGCTGCGTGCGGTCGGCGGCGACGCCGCGGTGTCACGCATCCGCGTTGCACCCGATCCGCGCATCAAGGCGATCGTGCAAAGCTGGGCCTCGCGCTTTGTCACGACGCGCGCCAGCCAGTTGGGCTTTCGCGCCGATCCGAGCTTCGATGAGGTGGTGCGTACGTATGCCGCCACCCACGCCACCACTCACACCACAATCCACACCACCCCGGGCACGCCGACATGACGATGAAACGCACCGAAATCGAGAAGCGCAGGGGCCTGGCGATCGTCAATGCCCAGCGGCAGTCGGGCAACCGCTACGGTCCGGCGGCAGCCGCGCCGGTGGATCGGCGGGCGCAGCGCGAAGCCGAGCGTGCCGCGGGCCTGGTCCCCTTCGCAGTCAAGCTGCCGGCCGACCTGGTGCGGGCGCTGCAGGCCCGCGCCGACGGCGCCGCGCGCCCCCTCAACGACGTCGTGACAGCGTTGCTGCGCGCGGCACTTGCACCGGATGACGCCCCACGCTGACCACCGCGGTTGGCGGCGCAGCATCGGTACGGGCGTGGTGCAGATCGCATCTGGCGAGCACCACGATGGCTCGTCGTGCGCTGCGACATGCCGCAGCGGCGCGGCCAGGATCCCGCGACGCCGAGCCAGCGTGTCAAGCGATGTTGGCGATTTGCCACAAGGCGCCATCAAAGCCGCTATCGGGGCGCGTTGTTGTTTCCGCTCTGTTTCCTCTTGATTACGCTTGCCCGCGTATCGCGCATCCTGGGTTAACCCTGTGGATGGGCGCCGAGTCCGGCGAACGCGAACACGTAACCACCATTGGAGGAACCATGCTGAAGAAAACGCGTGTGAGCGCGGCGGTACTGGCGGCGTTCGGCGCGACCTTGATGACAGCGCCCGCGGTCAATGCCCAGACGGGCAGCCAGCAACTGGAGCGGGTTGAAGTCACGGGTTCGAGCATCAAGCGGATCGAAGGTGAAACCGCTGCGCCGGTCCAAGTGATCACGCGCCGCGACATCGAGCGTACCGGTGCTACATCGGTCGAGGAGTTGCTGCGTACGGTGTCTGCCAGCGCCAGTTCGAATAGCGTTGCGGCTGCCAGCGCCTCAGGCGCCACGACCGGTGGAATTTCCACGATCTCGTTGCGGGGTCTCGACTCGAACCGCACGCTGGTGCTGGTCAATGGCCGTCGGGTCACCGCCTATGGTGCGCCGAACGACAGCTCATCGGTCGATGTCGACAGCATTCCGATTGCGGCGATCGAGCGCGTCGAGGTACTCAAGGATGGCGCGTCCGCGGTGTACGGCTCTGACGCCATCGCCGGCGTCGTCAACTTCATATTGCGCCGCAATTTTCAAGGTGCAGAGGCGTCGGCCAGCTACGGTGCCGGCCGTCAGGATTCGGCCTCCACGGTCAAGGGCAGCGCGATTGTTGGCTTCGGCGATCCTGGAAAGGACCGCTTCAATGTCATGTTCATGGCGAACTGGCAGAAGGACGAAGCGCTTGTCGGTGCTGAACGCGAGTTCGCCCGCACCGCGATCCGCTTGGATCGCGACTCTTTCGGTGGGTCAACCCGCACCGACCCCGGTAACATTTCGATCCCCGGCTTCGGTGTGTTCAACCCACGTGTCGTCAACGGCGTCGGCAACTGCGCGCCGAACGGCTCGTTCGCGCCGGAAGTGTCAAGCAACTTCTGCCTGTTCGATACCGGCCCTTATGTCACGCTGATCCCGGCCACTGAGCGAGCCGGTATCGCGACCTCCGGACGATTCGTTCTCTCGCCCGCTGCCGAGGTCTATGGCGAGTTCAGCTACAACAAGAAAGAAGCACAGACGGTGATCCAGCCGTCGCCCATCGATTCAGCCTTCGGCATCCCGTTCACGCTGACGACCGCGAGCCCGTTTTATCCGACCGCCTTCGTGCAGGGAATAACTGGCGGCGCAACGCCAAACCTCGGGGTTCGCTATCGCCCGTTCATCATCGGAAATCGCGACATCACCAATGAAGCGACCAACACCCGCGCCAGTATTGGTGTGCAAGGCGCACTGGCCGGTTGGGACTACGACGCCAACGTGCTCTACAGCACCAGCGAAGTCATCGAGACCCTGAATGGCGGCTACTTCCGCATCAACGGCGGGGCGGCGTCGGGCGGCCCGGGGATCGTGCCGCTGCTCGCAGGTCAGGTGCTGGGAACCAATGGGCAACCCCTCTGGGTCAACCCGTTCGGCGGCAACTCAGCGGAAGTCACGGCCGCGGCGCGTGCCACCAACTTCATCGGCAATGCGTACGAGACGAAGACAAGCTTGACCGGGGTTCAGGCCAAGGCATCGAAGGAGTTGTTCCAACTCGCCGGTGGCGGCGCTGCAGTGGCGGTCGGCGTGGAAGCCCGCGAAGATGCATACAAGCTGGACGCCAACGCAGCCCTCGGCTCGGGCGACATCTCCGGCTACGGCGGCAACTTCCTTCCCATCGACACCGATCGCACGGTGTACGCGGCGTTTGCCGAATTGAGCGCGCCGGTGACCAAGACGATCAGTGTCGATGCCGCAGTGCGGTTCGACAGCTACGGCGGCACGAACAATCCGATCTCGCCAACCGTCGCGCAAACTGCGCTGGGCGGCTTTGCCAGCGTGAACGGCGACGTGCTGTCACAAGGCGTGCGCGATCGTGTTGCGAGCGAAGCCGTGGGCAGCGCATCTTCCTTCAGCAAGTTCACCGGCAAGCTCGGATCACGATGGAAGATCTCTGAGCAGGTGTTGGCGCGCGGCACGTTGAGCACCGGCTACCGGGCGCCATCGCTGCTGGAGTTGTATCAGCCGCTGCAATCGGGTGTCTCGGCAGTCGTCAACGATCCATCACGCTGCGTTGGCGCCAACAACAACAATCCGGATGACTGCATCACGCAGTTCAACATCTTCAGTGGCGGCAACTCGCAACTGCAGCCGGAAAGTTCACGCAGCTTCACGCTGGGCCTGGTGATGGAGCCGGCACGCAACCTGTCATTCGGCGTCGACTACTATCAAACGCAGGTCAAGAACCTGATCGACGTTCGCGACGCGAGCACCTTGCTTACGAACGAAGCCACGTTCGGAAACAAGGTCTTCAGAGGTCCGGCGGATGGGCTCGGTCTGCGCGGCCCGATCATCGCCATCGACCAGCGCAACGAAAACCTGGGTCGCGCTGACATCGAGGGCGTTGACTTCGATCTGCGCACCCGGACTGATGCGACGCCGTACGGCCGCTTTGGCCTGTCGCTCAGTGCCTCGTACGTTGGAAAGTGGGAGATCAAGAACCCGGACGGCTCCGTCGAGAACCGGCTCGGGAAGACTTCATCGTCGCTTACCGGCACGATTTCGAGACTGCGAAACGTCACGACGCTCACCTGGCAGGCAGGTAAGTGGACGACGGCGCTCACGCACAACTGGCAAGCGGGTGTGAACGACTTGTGCGGCAACCTCCTGCAGGATGACTTCGGCAACTGCCCGGCGGGCACCAGCCCGAAGACGCCGGACTACGTGACGATCGACCTGCAGACCCGGTTTGAAGGCATCCGCAATATGGCAGTCACCGTCGGCATCAAGAACTTGACCGACGAGGCGCCGCCCTTCGTCAACGGTGCTGGCGGTGCGTTCCAGTCGGGCTACGACCCGACCTACGGCGATCCGCGGCTGCGTTTCATCTACGCCACGGTGTCGTACAAGTTCTTCTGATCAGCAACACGGTCGTCTGAAAACCGCAGCCTTCGGGCTGCGGTTTTTTTTCGGTATGGTTTGGCAACCGAAAGGTTGGCAGCGCGCCGTCGGTCGAAAAGCATCAATGGGTCGCTTGCGCAGCAGTGCTCGCGCTTGCTGTCAATCGAGTCGAAAGTCCAGTTCCACCCGGATGACGCTGTTGCCCGATGCTGCTTCATAGCGCCAGTCGCGCAGAGCGTTGGTCGCGGCGCGACCGAAACTGCGGGTCGGGATCGACGATACGACGGCCACATCGCGCACGGCGCCATCGGCGCCGACAGTCAGCGTGGCGATCACGCGGCCCTCGGTGTGACCGTCGCGCAGCGCTTCCACCGGAAAGACCGGGCGCGGTTGCGCCAGCGCGCGACGCCGCCCGTCTGCCGAAGGCGCGCTCGCAGCGACCGAAAGCGTGGCTGTGGCAGCGGCGGGTGTCGAACTGGCAGCCGACGTAGGGGCGGGGGCCGCTGCAATGACGGGGGCGGGCGGCTCCTGAGTTGCGACCGACACGGGCACGGCCGACGCAGGCGGCGAAGATGGCGCTGGCGCCGCGGCTACCGGAGCGGCGACGGCGCCCGATGCGGCCAGAGTGCGGGCCGTGGCCGGCTCGGCCCCCGCCGACGCCGGCCCCGCGCCAGCCAAGGCACCGGCGCGCGGTTCACGCTGACGCTCTCCTGCGGGTCGCACACCGCGCGCAGCGGGGTCGATGCGCGCAATGTTGCGCAGCACGTCGTGCTGGCTGGCATCGATGCCGGCAAAGGGGTCGCGTGTCGGTGTCTCGGCTGCCGCGACGGGCGGCGCGTCCACCGTACTGTCGATGCTGGGTGTGACCGTCGCTGGTGCCGCGACCGCCGTCGGTGACAGGATCGAGGCCAGGGCGCTCGATGTCGCGGCGGCGGCAGGCGGTGTCGGGCTGGTCGACTCCGAGCAACCGGTGGTCACCGTTACCAGCACCAGACCGGCGAGCCACGCCGCAGGCAGAGGAACGGACAGTCGTGCGGCAGCGCAGCGTAGTCGCGGGCGGGACATGACAGACGGCAGCGCGCGACCTCGTGGGTCGGCCTGCGCGTTCCTTGTTGGGTGGAAATGCGGGCCAGTCTAGCGGTCGGCGGTCGGAGCAACGCACAGTTGTTGCGCCGGGGTGCCCATCTCGGACGAACATTGGTCGACAGATGACTCACGCAACGCTTCGCCGCTCGCAGGACGCGCGGAGAGCGACACGCTGCTCATCAGCCGGATACCAAGCGGTCTGAGCACACCGCCGCAGTTTTGAATGTCGACCCGCTATCGGACCTGCTGCCACCACTGTGGTGCAACAAACGCGGCGCAGGACATCGATCGCTCGCTTGATCAACCGACGATGAAGGTTTCTTGGGACGGGGCGGCCGGTGGCTCGCTGCAGAGGTGGTCAGCAACGCTGAAGTACGCGAAGTGCTCTTGGCGACGTTCGAACGCCCTTGCGCCTCGTCGTGCGATGCATTGCGGTCAGGCACGGTCGTGAATCAGGGTTAACGATGGTTGCAGCCCTGCAACGAAAGCAAGTTACTTTTGTACCCGCCATAACTGCGCGACTAACCTCCCCCGCCACGCGCGTGGTCCCGCGCGCATCACTCTTCGGGGGAAAAATGCAGATCAAGCCCATTGCTCGCCATGTGGCGCTGGCATTGAGTTCGTTGGTCGGAGTATCGGGTGCGCTGGCCCAGCAACAGCAGCAGCTTGAGCGGGTGGAAGTGACGGGGTCGATGATCAAGCGGGTCGATGCCGAGACCGCGCTGCCGGTGACGGTGATCCGCGCCGAGGACCTGCGCCGCACCGGTATCACGACCGCTGAAGAGGCGATGAAGTCGATTGCTTCGGTGCAGCAGTTGACCGGATCGTCGCAGTCGATCGGCGCGTCCAATGGTGGCCGCTCCTCAGCCAGCATGCGCGGCGTCGGTGGCAATCGCACGCTGGTGCTGCTCAATGGCCGGCGCATCGTCAACCATGCGTTCGACTCCGGCGCGGTGGACCTGAACGCGATCCCGCTGGCAGCGATCGACCGCATCGAGGTGCTGCGCGACGGCGCCTCCGCGATCTACGGTACCGATGCGATCGGCGGCGTGATCAACTTCATCCTGCGTCGCAGCTACACCGGGGTGGGTGTCACCGCCGAGTATCAGGATCCGCAACAGGGTGGCGGCGAGCGCAAGCGCGCGTCGGTGTCCGGCGGCTTCGGCGACCTGAACAAGCAGGGCTTCAACATCATGGGCACCCTGGACTTCCAGGAGCTGGGTGGCCTGTCCTCGCAGGACCGCGACTTTGCCTCGACCGGCATCATCCGCGACCGCGGCGTCGTGCGCACCAGTCCCACCACCTTCCCCGGCAATATCAGCCAGAACCAGGGCGGCACGCCGCCGGTGATCTTCACCGGCAACCCGACTTGGCCGACCTGCCAGCCGCCGTCATCGCTGCCGCTGGGCGCTGGCAACACCTGCCTGGAGGACTTTGTTCGCAACATCGACATCCTGCCCGAGCAAGAGTTGATGACCGCGGTCCTGCGCGGCTCGCTGAAGCTCGGTCAGCATCTGGCCAGCCTCGAGTACCTGCGCGCCGAGAACCAGCAGATCAACCGCGTGGCGCCGACGCCGCTGGGCTCGGTCACGATGGCCCCGACGAATCGCTATTACCCAGGTGCGGGCATCACGCCGGCGATCCCTGGCTTGAACTCGGCGCTGCCGATCAACGTCAGCTGGCGTACCAATCTGGCGGGCAAGCGCGAGACCGACGTCACCTCGGTCAATCAGCGCATCGTTGCCGATCTCACCGGCGTGATCGCAGGCTGGGACTACAAGGCCGGCGTGTCGAACGGCAAGAACAAGGTGGAGCAGGACTTCACCGATGGCTACGTGCGCGGCTCGGTGGTCAATGCCGCCGTCGTCGCCGGCGTCATCAACCCGTTCGGACCTCAGGACGCCGCTGGCGCAGCGGCGCTGCAGAACGCCAAGGTGATCGGCCGGGTGCTGGAGGGCGAGGGCGAGGTCACCACCGCCGACTTCCGCGTCAGCCGCGATCTGTTCAACCTGGGGGCGGGGACGGTGGTCGGCGCCTTTGGCGTCGAGTACCGCGACGAGGAGTTCACCTACACCGTGCCGCCGCTGGCGCGCGACGCGGTGGGCTCGGGCCTTGAACTGTCGTCGTCCATTTCGGGCACGCGCGACATCACGGCGCTGTTCACCGAATTCAGCGTGCCGGTGTTGAAGGACCTGGAGGCGCAGTTCGCGGTGCGCTATGACCGCTACAGCGACTTCGGCAGCACCGTGAACCCGAAGATTGCATTGCGCTATCAGCCCACGCGCGCGCTGCTGTTCCGCGGTTCGTTCAACACCGGCTTCCGGGCGCCGACGCTGTACGACATCTACCAGCCGCAGTCGATCACCAACACCGCGATCGCCTACAACGACCCGGTGCTTTGCCCGGGCGGCGTGGCCAATACGGCGGCCGGCGGCGACCCGACGCGCGACTGCAACATCCAGTTCCTGCGTCGCCTCAGTGGTCCGGCGGGCGTCGGCCGACCGGTCAACTCGATCGACCCGGAGAAGTCGCGCACCTTCACGCTCGGCATGGCGTTCGAGCCGACCCCGCGCAGCACGGTGTCGATCGACCTGTGGAAGATCAACATCGAGGGCTCGATCACCCAGCTGGGCGAGGCGGCGATCTTCGGCGACCCGGCCAAGTATGCGGGGCGCTTCGTGCGCTGCAATCAGGTCGATCCGACCATCGCCGCCACGTTGCGCGGCTGCACGCAGCGCGTTGGCAGCGCGGCCATCGCCTACATCGACCAGCCGACCGAGAACGTCGGTGAGCTGCGCACGCGCGGGGTCGACCTGTCGCTGTCGTACCGCACCGGCGCCACGCCCTACGGTGCGTTTGCACTCGGCTTCGACGGGACCTACGTCGACCAGTACGAGTATCAGCGCGAGCGCGGTGGCCCGTTCGTCGACAACGCCGGCAAGTACGCCGACCTGTTCAACGCACCGATCTTCCGCTGGCGCCATACGATGTCGGTCAACTGGTCGGCCGGCAACGTCAGCGCGGCGCTGATCAACCGCTGGAGCTCGGGCTATCGCGACCAGAACGCGGTTGCCGCGGCGTTCCGTCAGGACGTCAAGCCGTACTCGACGTGGGACGCGACGATGACCTATCGCGGTATCAAGAACCTGACGCTGACGGGTGGTGTCCTGAACCTCGCCAACCAGGACCCGCCGTTCACCAATCAGGGCACCACGTTCCAGGTCGGATACGACGCGCGATTCACGGATCCACGCGGCCGCACCTTCCTGATGAGGGCCGGCTACGAGTTCTGAGCGACGGTCCTGTCGCGTCCGCTGCCGCACGGCGGGCGTCGCCGGGAAAGAAGACAACGGGGGCTGCGGCCCCCGTTTTCATTGACGCGCCGCGGCCTTTCAGGGCCGCTGCAGTTGCGCTGTGGCGCGGATCGCCGACAAGGTGGCGTTCGGCGTGATCACCTCGGGATCGCAGCGCAGTTCGACCAGCGCCGGAGTGCGCTTGACGTGCGTGTGCTCGATCGCCTGCGCCAGCGCGGGCGCGAACTCGTCGGTGCGCTCGACCACGAAACCGGCGCCACCGTAGGCCTGCGCCAGCAGCGCGAAGTGCGGGTTGGCCAACTGCGTGCCGTGCACGCGTGCGGGGAACTCGCGCTCCTGGTGCATGCGAATGGTGCCGAACATGCCGTTGTTGAACACGATGATGATCGGTGCCGCCTGGTACTGCACGGCGGTGGCCAGTTCCTGGCCGGTCATCAGGAAGTCGCCGTCGCCGGCGAAGCACACCACGGTGCGCTCGGGCGCCACGATCTTCGCCGCCACCGCCGCCGGCACGCCATAGCCCATGCTGCCGGCAGTCGGTGCCAGCTGGGTACGCAGGCCGGTGTAGCGCCAGAAGCGGTGCGCCCAACTGGAGAAGTTGCCGGCGCCGTTGGTGATGATGGTGTCCGGCGGCAGCGCCTCGCGCAGCTTCTCCACCACTTGCCACAGGTCGAGCTTGGGCACGCTGTGCGCGTACACCGGCGGGCGGCCCTGCCAAAGCGCGTACTCGGCGCGCGCCTGCACCGTGGCCTCGCGCCACGGTGGTGACTCGATCGGCATCATCATTGCCAGGCGCGAGGCAAACTGCGGCATGCCCGAGCAGATCGCCAGTGCCGGCTGATACACGCGGCCCAGTTCCTCCATCCCCTGGTGGATGTGGATCAGCGCCTGTTTGGGCCGCGGCGCCTCCAGCAGCGTGTAGCCGCTGGTGGTCATCTCGCCCAGGCGCGGGCCGATGGCGACGATGAGGTCGGCATCCTTCACGCGCTGCGCGAGCTTCGGATTGATGCCGATGCCGACATCGCCGACGTAGTTCGGATGGCGGTTGTCGAACAGGTCCTGGAAGCGGAACGCGCAGGCCACCGGCAGGTGGTTGGCTTCGGCCCAGCGGCGCAGGTTCTCGCACGCCGCTTCGGTCCAGCCAAAACCGCCGAGCAGCACCAACGGGCGCTGCGCCTGTCCCAGTGCGCGGCGCAGTGCGGCGATCTGCATGTCACTGGGGGCGCCCTGCACCGGCTGGTGGCACAGCGCGTCGACCGCGTCGGCGGTCTGCGTCTGCATGTCTTCGGGCAGCGCCAGCACCACCGGGCCTGGCCGGCCGCTGGTGGCGACCTGGAAGGCGCGCGCCACAAACTCGGGCACGCGATCGGCGCGGTCGATCTGCGCCACCCACTTGGTCATCTGGCCGAACATGCGGCGGTAGTCGACCTCCTGGAACGCCTCGCGCTCGGTGAAGTCACTGCCCACCTGGCCGATGAACACCACCATCGGCGTGGAGTCCTGGAACGCGGTGTGAATGCCGATCGAGCCGTTGGTGGCACCTGGTCCGCGCGTGACAAAGGCCACGCCCGGCTGGCCGGTGAGCTTCGCGTAGGCCTCGGCCATGAAGGTCGAGCCCGACTCGTGCCGGTTGACCACCAGCTTGATTGCGCGCGCGTCATGCAGCGCGTCGATCACGCCAAGATAGCTTTCGCCGGGGACGCAGAAGATGTGATTGACGCCCTGGATCAGCAGCTGGTCAACCAGCAGGCGGGCGCCGGTGCGGTGCAAGGGTTCGCTCAACGTCAACTCGTGTCGGCTGCTTCGAGGGGTCGGGGCAAGTGTAGCCCCGGCCCTTTATGCGCATGGCGCGGTTCAGACGCGGCGCTGCGCCCGCACGCGTTGGCGCCCCGCTCTCGGGCAGAATGCGCCGCAACAATTCGCTGCCGCGCTTGTTGGCAGTGCACTCGGGGCAATCGACTTGCGCCACGCAGCCGTCATTCGATCCACATCCGTCGTTGCTTTGCTCTGCCTGGTTCTGGCGGCATGGGTCGCGTGCACGCCGGCGATGGCGGGCGAGGCGGGCGCGACGCAACTGGCCGCGGTGACGCCAGCGCCGCCGGCGGCCGGTCCGCAGCCGGCGCCCTTGCCGCCCCCGGCCACCAGCGGCCAGGTGACTGCGCCAACGGCGCCGGTCACGCGGCCGAAGATCGGCCTCGTGCTGTCCGGCGGCGGAGCGCGTGGCTTCGCCCACATCGGCGTGCTGCGTGTGCTGGAAGAACTGCGCGTGCCGGTGGATGTCGTCACCGGCACCAGCATGGGCTCGATCATCGGCGGCCTGTACGCGGCCGGCTACACCTCGCGCCAGCTCGAGGAGGTGGTGCAGACCACCGACTGGGACAGCATCTTCAACAAGCGCGCACCGCGCGCGGAACTGGACTGGCGGCGCAAGGAAGACGACTACAAGAATCTGTCGGACTTCGAGCTGGGCATCGTCGGTGGCGGCCTCACGTTGCCGCGCGGCCTGGCCGGTACCCAGCGGCTGGAGTTCTTCCTGCGGTCGCTGGCCGGGCCGAGCAAGCGCGTGCGCAACCTGGCCAATCTGCCGGTGCCGTTCGCGGCGATCGCCACTGATCTGGAAACCGGCAAGCGGGTGCTGCTGCAGAAGGACGTGTCGCTTTCCACCGCGATGCGCGCATCGATGTCGGTGCCGGGTGCCTTCCCGCCGGTCGACGTCCATGGCCGCCTGCTGGTCGATGGCGGCGTGGTCGACAACCTGCCGGTGGACGCCGCGCGTGCGATGGGCGCCGACATCATCATCGCGGTCAATGTCGGTACGCCGCTGCTCAAGCGCGAGGCGCTCGCCGATGTGGTCGGTGTGGCTTCCCAGCTGACGCTGATGATGGGGCTGGAAACCATCGAACGCAGCATTGCCTCGCTCAAGCCGAGCGACCTGCTGCTGACGCCGGCACTTGACACGCTGGGATCCGGCGACTTCGGCCAAGGGGCGGCGCTGATCGCGGCCGGCGAAGCCGCCGCACGCGCCGCGCTCGATCGGCTGGCTGCCTATGCGATCGCGCCGGAGGCGTTTGCGCAGCGCGAAGCGCAGCGCACCCGCTTCGTGCGCGAAGACGGTCCGGTGCAGATCGACGAGGTACGCGTGGCCGGCACCCGCGCGATCAGCCCCGAATCGATCGCCGCGCAGGCGCAGGACCTGGTCGGACGCGAGGTCACCGCGGCGCAGATCGCGCCGACGCTCGACCGCATCTACAGCAGCGGCGATTTCGAGGCTGTGTCGTATGCCCTGGTCGACGAAGGCAGCCGCTCGGTGCTCGTCATCACGCCCTACGAGAAGTCCTGGGGCTACAACGCGATCCGCATCGGCGGCAACGTACAGACCAACTTCAACGACGACAACTCGTTCAACCTGCTGGTGGCGCACAGCTGGCGCTGGCTGAACCGGTGGGGCGCCGAGTGGCGCAACGAAGTGCAGATCGGCGAGGTGCGGCGCTTCCTCACCGAGTGGCACCAGCCGCTGGGTGCCGGCAGCCACTGGTTCGTGCTGCCGCGCCTGGAGTCGCTGCGGCAGGAACGCAACCTTTTCCTCGACACGCTCCTGCTGACGCGCTACGAGAACAAGCAGACCACCAGCGAACTGCAGTTGGGGCGCGAACTGCCGCAGCTCGGGTCGGTACGGATCGGTATCGCCCGCTCGCGCCTGACCAGCAAGGCACTGGTCGGCTTTCCGTTTCCACCGCAATCCTCGACCGGTAACAGCGTGCTGATGCAGGTCCGCACCGACACGCTGGACGATGTGCTGTTCCCGCGTCGTGGTTACTTCAGCGACCTGCGCTACCGGCGCTACACCGAAGGGGTCGGCGTCAACGGTGTGCGCGAAGCGATGAGCTTCGAGGCCATCTTGCCGATCAGCCTGGGCCGCTACACCGCCAATTTCAGCTTGCGCGGCGGCACCACCGAGCAGCAGGGACGGTTTCAACTCGGCGGACTGTTCAACCTGACCGGCACCCGCACCGGCGAGGTCTCGGGCGACCGCGGCCTGCTGCTGCGCACGCTGCTGTTTCGCAACGTGTCCGACGTGGTCCACCTGAAGATGCCGGTGTTTGCCGGACTGTCGCTGGAGTCCGGCGACGCGGCGCCGCGCGGCGAGAACCTGCGCTGGCGCGATTTTCGCCACGCGGCGGCGCTGTTCGTGAGCGCCGAATCGTTTTTCGGCCCGGTGTTCCTGGCGGCCGGCCGCACCTTCGGCGGCGGCGCCGGCGTCTACCTTTACTGGGGGCGGCCGCAGTAGCGCGGCTACAGACGCGGGCGGCGCGGCGGCAAGTAGCTGTCCTCGCGGTAGGTCAGCACCACCTGCGGCAGGAAGATCACCAGGGCGGAGAAGATCATGCCGCTCAACAAGGCCTCGCCCCAGGCCAGCAGCAGCGAGTAGCCGACGTAGTCGCCGTAGTGCGTGGTCGCGACCGCAGCAGTCACGTTCATTGAAAGCGCCAACAGCGCCATGCTGGTGATCGCCGTGGCAGCGAGCGTGACGAACATGCCGTTGCCGATGATGAAGACGAACACGTTCTTCGGCAGCCAGCGCTCAAGCGCGCGCTGCAGGGTGGAGGCGATCAGCGCCGGCAACACCGCGAACAGCAGGCCGTTGAGCCCGAGGCTCATCCAGGCGCCGTCGGCCAGCCAGGTGTGCAGCAGCAGCGCACCCAGCAGGCCGATCACCGCGCGGGCGCGGCCGAACAGCAGCACGTAAAGCGCGACACCCAACATGCCGAAGGTCGGGCCGTCGCCCATCTTGACCTGCAGGGTCCACAGCAGGGCGATGAACACCAGGCCGGCCAGCCACGCGTGCTGCTGCGCGCCCTGCGCGAGAAAGCTGCCGCGCACGTCGCGCAGCGCCAGCAGTACCGCCGGCACGAACAGCAGCCAGCCAAGCAGCGCGAGGTCGAGCGCGACGGATGCGTTGAGCAGGTTCATGTCAGTCCGATAGCGGGCGCCGCTTTATGCGGCTGCCGCGAGGCATGTGCGCACGGGGAGCTGCGCGTCACCGACGGGGCAACGCGCATGCCCGTTACGCTGTGCAACGGCGAAACCTCTGCGACGGCGAAACGCTACCAGCTCAGCGATCGCTCCAGTGCGCTGCGCAACGGTGTCTCGATGTACGGCAGCAACAGCAGCAGCGTTGCCAGTCCGACCAGGATCGTCAGCGGAAAGCCGACAGCGAACACATTGAGCTGCGGCGCGATGCGCGCCAGCACGCCGAGCACGATGTTGGTGAGCAGCATCACGCCCAGGAACGGCAGCGCCAGGGTCAGCGCGATCGAGAACATGTCGGCGCCGGCGCGCAGCACCTGCTCGAACGTCATCGGCAACTCGCCCGTGCCGCCCACCAGCGGGAACAGCCGGAAGCTTTCTGCCAGCGCGTGCAGCATCATCAGGTGGCCGTCGATGGCGATGAACATCAGCAGCGCCAGCAGCGACATGAAACTGCCGACCGCGTTCTGCGCCATGCCGCTGGCCGGGTTGAAGAAGCCGGCGAACGACAACCCCATCTGCAGTCCGATCAGCTCGCCGGTCAACTCCAGCGCGGCGAAGATCAGCCGCACGATGAACCCCAGCATCACGCCGATCAGGATGTTCTGCGCCAGCAGGCCCAGGCCGGCGCCGCTGAGCGCATCGGTGATCGGCGGTGTCTGCAGATTGGGCACCAGCACCGCCGTGATGGCCACCGCCAGTGCCACCTTCAGGCGCAGCGGCACGGCGCGGTGCGACAGCAGTGGCGCCACTGAAAACAGCGCCAGCACCCGCACCAACGGCCAGAAGAGGGCGCCGTAGCAGGCGGCGATCTGTTCGGAGGAGAAGGTGATCATGGGTCGTGAGTCAGCGAGGGTGTTGTGTTGCCGTTGCTATGCGCCACTTCGCGCGGCCGCTCCGCAGGTGCGGCGCCTAACTGACCCGCTTTGCGTGCAAGAGCGAGCGCGCAGCGGTCGCGTACACGCAAAGCGCCCCTTATCCGATCGCGGTGGGGATGGACTCGAACATGCGCCGCATGTAGTCGACGTAGAACGAAATCATCCACGGCCCGGCGATGATCATGGCGGCCACCATCGCGATCAACTTTGGAATGAAGCTGAGCGTCATCTCGTTGATCTGCGTGGCCGCCTGCAGGATGGACACCACCAGGCCCACCACCAGCGCGGCGAGCAGCATCGGTGCCGCCAGCAGCAGCATCGTGTAGAGCGCCTGCTGGCCAAGGGTGATGACTGACTGTGGATTCATTTGTCTACTCATGCCGCGCGAGCGGCGTCAGTTCACCACCCCTCGCCCTTGGGCGAGGGGACGGGGGAGTGGGTGGGCCTGATCGAACGCGTGTCGATCGGCATCGAAGCTGCATTCGACCGTCCGCAGAGGATTCTTCATCGAGGCTCAGATCTGGAAACTGGCCACCAGCGAGCCGATCAACAAGTTCCAGCCGTCTGCCAGCACGAACAGCATCAGCTTGAACGGCAGCGCGATCAGCACCGGGCTCAACATCATCATCCCCATCGACATCAGCACGCTGGCGACCACCATGTCGATGATGAGGAACGGGATGAACACCATGAAGCCGATCTGGAACGCGGTCTTCAGCTCACTCGTGACGAATGCCGGGATGATCACGCGGATCGGCAGTTGCGCCGGCGAGTCGATCTTCTGGCCCTTTTCCTCGATGCGCGACATGCGCGTGAACAGTTCCAGGTCCGCCGCGCGCGTGTGCTTGAGCATGAACTCCTTGAGCGGATCGCTGCCGGCGGCAAGGGCTTGCTCGAAGCTGACCTTGTTGTCGCGGTAGGGCGCGTAGGCCTGGTCATGGATGCGGTCGAACACCGGCCCCATCACGAACAGCGTGAGGAACAGCGTCAGGCCGACCAGCACCTGGTTGGGCGGCGTGGTCTGCGTGCCCAGTGCCATCCTGAGCAGGCTCAGCACGATGATGATGCGGGTGAAGCTCGTCATCATCAGCAGCACCGCCGGCAGGAAGGTCAGCAGCGTGAAGAAAAGCAGCGTCTGCACCGGCAGCGAGTAGGTGGTGCCGCCGCCGGGTGCCGGCGCGCTGGTGATCTGGATCGGCGTGGCCTGCGCCAGCGCAGGCTCGGCCACGACCGCGAGGAGGGCGCCCGCCAGCAGGGCCAGGCTCACTTGCAGGGATCTACGCATCATGGGATCGGCGCGCCGCGCCCAGCAGTTGTGCGAAGCCGCCCGCGGACTGGCCGGCGGCGGGCAAGGCGCCCTTGGGCAGCGCAGCGACGCGGTTGATGCTGGCGGCGGTCACCCCCAGTACCAGCCAGCGCTCGCCGGCCTCGACCACCACCAGGCGTTCGCGCGGTCCGAGCGGCAACTGCGCGACCACCTTCATGCCGGCCGCTGCGGCGGGCGTGCCGGCGCCCATGCGCTTGAGCAGCCACATCGACACGGGAATCAGCGCCAGCACCAGCAGCAGCACCAGCACCATCGGCAGCAACGAGGGTCCCTCGGGTGCGGCCGCGGCAGGCGCACTGGCGGTCTGCGCCACGGCGTGCAGCGGCAGCGCGGCGGCAATCGCACTCAAGGTGCGGCGCAGGTTGCCGATCATGCGTTCAGGGATCATGGAAGGGTCGGGTAGGGCGCAGCGAAACAAGGCGGCGCCGATCAGAAGGCGGTGGCGACCGATGTCCTAGCGGTGCAGGCGGCGCATGCGCTCGCTGGGCGTGACGATGTCGGTCAGGCGGATGCCGAACTTCTCGTTGACCACCACCACCTCGCCCTGGGCGATCAGGCAGCCATTGACCAGCACGTCCATCGGCTCGCCGGCCATCGCGTCGAGCTCGATCACCGAGCCTTGCGCCAACTGCAGGATGTGCTTGATCGGGATCTTGGTGCGACCCAGCTCGACGGTGAGCGCGACCGGAATGTCCAGGATCAGATCGAGATCCTGGCCGCCCTCGGTCAGCGCGCCGGTGCTCGGCGTCAGTCGCTGGAAGATGTTGGCTGGCTGGGCGTTGTCGAGCACCGCGGGATCGACGGTCTTCTGCTCCGCGAGGGCGGCCGCCCAATCGTCTTCGGCAGAGGTCTGCTGGGTCATGTCGTTCATGCGTCGGTTCCTTCAGTCGCGCTGTCACTCAGGCGCGAGTACTTGAGCAGTCGTTCGATGCGGATCGCGGTGTGGCCGTTGACGACGCCGAAGCGGCAGTCCATTACCGGCACGCCATCGACGTTGGCCTGCACGACTTCCTTGAGCGGCAGCTCGACGAAGTCGCCGACGCCGAGCTTGAGCAGTTCGCGCATCGTGATCTTGGTCGACGCCAGCTCTGCACTGAGCTCGATCTCGGCCGACTGCACCTGTTGCGACAACTGGCGCACCCAGCGCCGGTCTGGCTCCTGGCCATCGCCCTGCAGCGACGAATACAGCACGTCGCGGATCGGCTCCAGCATCGCGTAGGGGAAGCAGAAGTGAATCTCGCCGCCGGAATCGCCCAGTTCCAGGTTGAACGTGGTGCACACCACGATCTCCGAGGGCGAGGCGATATTGGCGAACTGCGTGTGCATCTCGGAGCGCTGGTAGGCGAAGTTGAAGCGGCACAGCGCGCCCCAGGCCTTGGTGTACTCGATCAGCGTCACCTCGAGCATGCGCTGGATGATGCGCTGCTCGGTGGGCGAAAAATCGCGGCCCTCGATGCGCAGGTGCAGCTTGCCGCTGCCGCCGAACAGGCTGTCGATCACGCAGAACACGAGGTTCGGATCGAAGATCACGAGGCCCGAGCCGCGCAGCGGCTGCGCGCTGATGATGTTGATGTTGGTCGGCACCACGATGTCGCGCAGGAACGCCGAGTACTTGATCACCCGCACCGGCCCGACGCTGATCTCCGGGCTCTTGCGCATGAAGTTGAACAGCCCCACGCGCAGGTTGCGCGCGAAGCGCTCGTTGATGATCTCCATCGTGGGCATGCGCCCACGGACGATCCGCTCCTGATTGGCGATGTCGTAGGAGCGGATGCCTTCGGTGCTCTCTTCGGCGCCCTTGTCGAGCTTCTGCGACTCGCCGGTCACCCCTTCGAGCAGCGCGTCGACTTCGTCTTGCGAGAGAAAATGGTCGGCCATCGCAGGCTGTTCAGTTCGTGAGTCAGGTGTGCCGGGCAGGCGCTACTGGATGATCAGGTGCGTGAAGTTCACGCCCTCGACCGCTCTTTCGGCCGGCGTGCCTTCGAGGATCTTGTTGGCGGCCGCGACGATCTCGCCGGCCAGCTTCTCCTTGCCCTCGCGGTCGGCAATGTCCTCGACCTTCTTGGAGCCGAGCAGCAGCAGGATCTCGTTGCGCAGCGACGGCATCAGCGTCTTGAGCATCTCGCCGGCGGCGTTGTCCTTGACCTCGGCCACCAGCTTCACCTGCATGAAGCGTTCGCTCTCTTCCTTGTCACGCAGGTTGACGATGAAGGAATCGAGGTCGACGAACACCGGCATCTTCTTCGGGCCGCTCGGCTTGGCACCGCCCTCGGCGGTGGTATCGGGCGTCTTGCCCATCAGCATCCAGGCCGCTCCGCCGCCGCCGATGAGCAGCACTGCCGACACCGCGCCGGCGATGATGATCAGCTTCTTCTTGCTGCCCTTGGCGGGCGCAGCGGTGGCCGCTGCCGCACCTGCAGCAGGCGCGGCGGGTGTCGCACCGGCCGGTGCAGCGGCTGCAGGTTCTTTCTTCGTTGCCATCGAGCATCCCCAACATGACCGTCCCCGCGGATGCGCGGACGGGAGCTATCGGCAGGATTATTGAAATCCTTGAGGGGGAGCAATCAGCAGATAAGCGGCGAGGTTGACGGCGATGCGCAGGCATTGCCGAGGACCGATCACCCGAAGCGCTGGCGCGTGCGTTGCCACAGCAACGCGCTCCTGGACGCTCGTTTTCGTCGTCGCGCCGCGTCGGGCGCAACGCCTGGTAACGCTCAGACGCGGATGTCGATCAGCCCGATGCGGCGCAGCGTGCTGCGCTCCACATCCACCGGCGTGCCGGCGGCGCTGCCGCCCGCGTTGCCGCTGGTGCCGGACCCACGGTTCGCCTGACGATCGCCGTAGGCGGCGTGGGCATCGCGCTGTGCGTGGTCACCGACGTCGGCCTGCGTCAGTTGCAGGCCTTGAGCGGCGAGCATCTCGCGCAGGCGCGGCATCGCATCTTCGATCGCGGCGCGCGTGGTGGCGTGGGCCGCGGAAAACTGGATCGCTGCCTCCTGCCCGTTCATTTCGATCGACACGCTGATCGGACCCAGGTCGTTCGGCGTCACGGTGATCTGTGCGCTTTGCACGCGCTGACCGGCGAACAGCAGCACGCGATGCGACAGGTCGGCGGCGAACGCCGGATGCCCGATCGGCGTGCTGACGGTCGCCTGTGCCACCGGCAGCGTGCTTCCGGGCGCCTGCATGCCGGCGGGCAAGCCGGCGCTGGCAAGCGGACTGAGGGCGTTCAGCGGTGACTGGCCGCTGGCGCCGGCGGCGCGAGCGAGCGAGCTTTCGAAACGGCGTTCGAAGTCTTCGAGCAGGCGATCCTTGGCCGGCGTGCGGGTCAGGTCGGCGGTCAGCTCGGGCAGCACGCCGGGGCGCGCCTTGCCTGGGGCGGCCGGCTCGGTGGCAGCGTCGGCGGCCTTGGGCATCTTGGCGATCAGCGCGGCCGCAGGGTCGGGTCGCACGGCGGGCGAGCGCAGCGCCACGCCGTCACTGCGTTGCGCGGACGAATCGCCGTCGGCAGGTTCGGCGTCGGTGGTCGGTTCTTCAGCGGCAGCCATGACCGTCTTGGTGCCGCTCAGTGCTGCAGAGGCAGCCAGCAGCGCGATGGTGGCATCGGCCCCCGCGGTCGCATCCGCCGCGGGCAGGGTGTTCGCTGCAGCAGTCGCATGCTGGGCGACTGCGTTGGCGTCGGCGTCGGCGATTGCCTCGGCGTCACCCGGCGGCTGGGCGTTGGTGTCGGCGTCGACCGTGCCGGGTGCGGCGGCGGCCGGCGCGGCATCGCGGCGCTCAGCGGCGGCCTGCGCCTGCCAGCGGTCGGTGTCGCGCCGCTGGGCGCGTGCCGTGTCGTCAGCGCGACGCGCGTCATCGGCGCCGCGGTCGGGGGCGCGGCTGCGCTCGGGCGTTCTGTCGGTGTTGCGTTCTGCGCGGCGCTCGATGTTGCGTTCATCGGTGCGTTCATTGCTGCGTTCATTGCTGCGCTCGGGCGCCCGCTCGGCGACACGCTCAACGCTGCGCTCGCGCATGCGCTCGTCGGCACGCTGGCCGGCGTTGACCGAGCGCTCCATGGCGCGGTCGAAGGGCACGGGCTCGGCCGGTGTGGCCTTGCGGCCGGCGCCGGCGGTCTCGCTCGGCGGCGGGATCAGGACCGCGCCACGCAGGCCGGGAAAGCGGATGTCGTTCATCGCGGGCGACCGATCCGGTTACCAGGCGCTGCCGGCCAGCGGCGACAGGCCGGGCGAGCGCAAGGCCATCTCGTCGTTCGACTTCTGCTCGCGGCGGGCGACGACCTGACGCAGCGTCTCGACCTTGCGGCCGGTCAGCGCTTCCAGGCTCTTGAGCTTGCGCTGCATGTGCAGCAGTTCGGCATCGGCGGCAGCCAGCACCTGCGCGCGGCGTGCGACCTCGTTGGTCTGCTGCTCGACCGCACGCTTGAGCTTGGCGGCGAAGGCGCGCAGGTTGCTCTGTGCGGCAATGTCGCAGCCATCGTTCAGCGTGGTCTGGGCGCGGCGCTCGTAGTCGCGCGCGTAGCCGGTGATCTGCTCCAGCTGGGCGCGCGCCTGGCCGAGTTGCGTCTGCGCCTGGGCCCGGCGCACCGCGGCGGCGTCACGCGAGGTGGCGGCCAGTTCGGTGAGCATGCGCAGGTTCTGGATGTCCATGAAGGGTGCTGCCCGAAACGTGTCAGATGCACAGAGGATCGGCCAAAGCCGTCGGTTTCGATCGCATCAGGAGCAGGGAAAACTTGGGCAACCTTGACAGTTCAGCGCCTGCGCCGCGCGCGCACGTCGTGCCGTCTTGGCGGCGTGCGCAGACAGGGTGCCCACCTGAACTAGAGGCCGACCGTGGCGAGCAGGGCGGCGAGCCGGCCATGCGCTTCGGGCAGCGACGAGGCATCGTGCATCTCCTGCTGCAGGAACGCCTCGATGCGCGGATACGCCTCGATCGCCGCGTCGAGCTGGCGATCGGAGCCGGGCACGTACGCACCCACCGAAATGAGATCGCGATTGCGGCTGTAGCTCGAGTACAACGCCTTGAAGCGACGCGCCATGTCGATCTGGTCGGGACCCACCACCGCGTTCATCACGCGCGAGATGGAGGCTTCGATGTCGATCGCGGGGTAGTGGGCGGCCTCGGCCAGCCGGCGCGACAGCACGATGTGACCGTCGAGGATCGCGCGCGCCGAGTCGGCCACCGGATCCTGCGGGTCATCGCCCTCGGTGAGCACGGTGTAGAAGCCGGTGATCGAGCCGCCGCGGCCGGACTCGCCGGCGGCAGCATTGCCGGCACGTTCGACCAGCTGCGGCAGCCGCGCGAACACCGACGGCGGATAGCCCTTGGTGGCGGGCGGCTCGCCGATGGCCAGCGCGATCTCGCGCGCCGCCATCGCGTAGCGGGTGAGTGAATCGAGCAGCAGCAGCACCTGCTTGCCCTGGTCGCGAAAGTGCTCGGCGATCGCGGTGGCGTAGGCCGCACCCTGCATGCGCAGCAGCGGCGGCACGTCGGCCGGCGCCGCCACCACGACCGCGCGGCGCAAGCCTTCGGCGCCGAGGATCTCCTCGATGAATTCCTTGACCTCGCGGCCGCGCTCGCCGATCAGTCCGACCACGGTGACGTCGGCACTGGTGTACTTCGCCATCATGCCCAGCAGCACGCTTTTGCCGACGCCGCTGCCGGCAAACAGGCCCATGCGCTGGCCGCGGCCGACGGTGAGCAGGGCGTTGATCGCGCGCACGCCGACATCGAGCGGCTCGCGGATCGGTTCGCGGTCCATCGCGTTGATCGGTCGGCGCGCCAGCGGGCGCGCCTCGACGTTGTCGAGCGGGCCGAGCTTGTCGAGCGGCTTGCCGTTCGGATCGATCACGCGGCCGAGCAGCAGGTCGCCCATCGGCAGGTGCCGGGTGCGGTCCTCGTTGCGCCGCCAGGCGTGGTTGTTCCGGTGCAGCAGCGGATGCGGTGCGGCGGCCTCCTGCGGCACCACCAGGGCGCCCGGGCGCAGGCCGTACGGCTCGGTGGTGGGCATCAGGAACAGGCGGTCGCCGGCGAAGCCAACCACCTCGGCATCCACGCGCAGCTGATCGTCCTGCAGCACCTGCACCTGGGCGCCGAGCGGCAGCTTCAGTCCCACCGCTTCCATCACCAGGCCGGCCACGCGCGTGAGCCGGCCGCGTGTCATCAGCGGCTGGGCGTTGTCGGCCATGGTGGCCGCCTGCGATAAAAAGCGCTTGAACGGCGCGGCGCCGGGCGCCGCCGGGCGGTTCATGGTTCGAGCGGTGTCTGCGCTGCGTCGATGCCGACGGCGGCCAGCACACGCTGCCAGCGCGACTCGACGGTGGCGTCGACCTCGCTCTGCGCGGTTTCGACGCGGCAGCCGCCGCGCCCGATGCCGGCATCCGGGATCAGCCGGCAGCCCTTGAACATGCCGTCGGCTTCCAAGTCGTTGCGCAGGCGCGCGAGGTCCTGCGGGTTCATGTGCACACGCGGATGCGACTGCTGGTCGATCACCGCGGCCACCGCCTCGCGCAGCGGCGGCAGCACCACCGCGGCATCGAGGGCGATCTCGCGCCGGATCACCTGACGCGCGATCGACAGTGCGAGATTCAGCACTGCCTCGGCGCCGTCCGACTCCAGTTCTGCAAAGCGACCACGAAGTTCATCGAGCACCTTCGCCATCTCGCGCGCGTGCTGCGCCTTGACCTGCATCGCCGCCTGCTCGCCTGCTGCATAGCCGTCCTGCTGGCCACGCTCATAGGCACGCCGTTCGCGGTCCGACAGCAGCTTCTCGGTGCCGCGCAGCGGCTCAGCGCCCGACAGCGGCTGGAACTCCCACAGCGCGGCCTCGCCGACATGCTCCTTGCGGATCAGCCGACCAAACGGCTTTTCAGATGCGCCCACAGCTTTTGGTCCGATCAATGGTCAGACGCAGAGCGCCGGAAAGCCGCTGGGTTCCCGCCTGCGCGGGGACGACGGCCGGGGTGCGTTGTGCAATCGCGATGTGCGCGCTCCGTCCGCGGCCGTGCGCGGGTACATGCCCGCTGATTCGCACCCGTGGGCGCCGTGCACAGCGGCGCAGCCGTGCCGCACGCACCTCGACCGTGGCCGGCGCAGCAACGCGCAGCCAGCCACCCCCTTTGACTTCATCCGGCTGCGCCGGTGAAGTCGAACAAGCTATTCCGCTGTGCGTGCACGTGCGAGCCGCAGGCTCGCGTACACGCACAGCGCTACACATATGCATCATCCCCACCCTTGGTGCCGACCTGGATCTGGCCTTCGTCGGCCAGGCGCCGCACCACCTTGAGGATCTCGCGCTGCTCGGCCTCGACCTCGGACAGGCGCACCGGACCTTTGGATTCGAGGTCCTCGCGCAGCATCTCGGCGGCACGGGTCGACATGTTCTTGAAGATCTTCTCGCGCAGTTCCTGCGGCGCACCCTTGAGCGCCACGATCAGGCTTTCGCTCTGCACCTCGCGCAGCAGCAGCTGCACGGCCCGGTCGTCGAGGTCGTTGACGTCGTCGAACGTGAACATCTGGTCGAGGATCTTCTGCGCCAGGTCGGGGTCGTGCTCGCGGATCGACTCCACCGCCGGGGCTTCCAGCTGCGCGCCGAGGAAGTTGAGGATCTCTGCCGTGGCCTTGGTGCCGCCCAGCGTGGCTTTCTTGAGCTTCTCTCCGCCCGCGAGCACCTTGGACAGCACCTCGTTGAGTTCCTGCAGCGCCTGCGGCTGGATCCCGTCGAGGGTGGCCACGCGCAACAGCACGTCGTTACGCATGCGCTCGGGGAAGTTGCGCAGCACCTCGGAAGCGTGGTCGCGCTCCAGGTGCACCAGGATCGAGGCGACGATCTGCGGGTGTTCGTTCTTCATCAACTCGGCGATCGAGCCCGGGTCCATCCACTTCAGGCTCTCGATGCCGGAGACGTCGCGACCCTGCAGGATGCGATCGAGCAGCATGCCGGCCTTCTCGTCGCCCAGCGCGCGCTTGAGCACCTGGCTGACGAAGGCATCGGTGTCACCCACCAGCGAGTACTGCTCGTCCTTGGCGCGGTTGAACAACTCGACCACGCCGTCGACCTTGTCGCGCGGCACCGTCTTCAGGCGTGCCATCGCCTCGCCGATCTTGTGAACTTCCTTCGGCGACAGGAACTTGAAGACCTCGGCGGCCTGCTCTTCGCCGACCGTCATCAGCAGGATGGCGGCTTCCTCGATGCCTACGCTGTCATTGGCCATCGCGTGCCCCGGCGCTGGTGTGTGGTCGCGTGTGCTGACCGTCAACGTGCGTCATGACGCCCCCTTGTCCTCGCCGACCCACGCCTTGACGACGTTGGCGACGGTGGCCGGATCGCTCTTGGCCAGCGTGCGCACCTGTTCGACCGCGGTCGGCGGCCGGTTCTCCACCGGTGGCGGCAGCGCCGCCGGGGCGGTCTCGGGCGACGCCACGGCATACACCGGCTTCGGCGCGGTGGCCATCGCCTTGAGGGCGGGCCGGACGACGCCGAAGACGACGATCATCGTCAGTACCAGGAACAGGACGGCCTTGCCGATCTCCTTGGCCAGCGCCACCACGTCGGGCTGCTTCCAGATCGGCAGCGGCTCGGCAACGAAGGTGTCGACCATGTTGAATTCGCTGTTGACAATATTGAGCGAGTCACCGCGCTGCTGGCTGAAGCCCATCGCCTCGCGCACCAGGGCGTTGATGTTCTTCAGTTCGTCCTCGCCGAGCGCGGTGGCGGTCGCAGCAGCGCCATTGGCGCCGGCCTTGATCCGGTGGTTGATGACCACCGCCGCGGTCAGGCGCTTGACCTGACCGCTGGCGACCTTGGTATGGCGCACCGTCTTGTCGACCTCGAAGTTGGTGACCGCCTCGCGCCGCGTGCTGCTGCCGGCGGTAGCAGCGGCCTGGGCGGCGTTCAACGGCGCCGCGGCGCCATTGATCGGCGCGGTCGGCGGCACCGGTGGCTGGTTGGACAGCGCACCCGGCACGCCCTGCGCGCCGGCCGGACCGGGCTGCGCGGCGTCCGAGGTGGATTGCGAACGGATCGCTGCCTTGGTGTCCGCGCCCTGGTTGGGTGCGTAGCTCTCGGCCATGTTCTCGATCTGCGAGAAGTCGACATCGGCGGTCACCTGCGCGCGCACGTTGCCGCGCCCCATGATCGGCTCGAGGATGTCTTCGATGCGCTTGATCGTGTCGCCTTCGATGCGCGCCACGTAGTCGAGCTGCGCCGCATCCAGCCCGGCGGCGCCGGAGCGCTCGGAGGCGAGCAGGTTGCCGTGCTGGTCGACCACCGACACGTTCTTCGGATTGAGTTCCGGCACCGACGAGGACACTAGATGCACGATGCCGGCCACCTGCTGGCGGTCCAGCGTCTTGCCCGGATGCAACTGCAGCAGCACGCTCGCGGTGGGCGGCTGCTTGTCGCGCAGGAAGCCACTTTGCTTGGGCAGCGCCAGATGCACGCGCGACCCGGCCACGGGTGCGAGCACCTGGATCGAGCGCGCCAGTTCGCCTTCGAGGGCGCGCTGGTAATTGACCTGTTCCTGGAACTGGGTGACGCCGAACTTCTGCGTCTCCATGATCTCGAAGCCCACCACCGAGCCCTTGGGCAGACCCTGCGAGGCGAGCTTCAGGCGCGCCTCGTGCACCTTGTCCTGCGGTACCAGCACGGTGCCGCCGTCTGCATTCCGATAGGGAATGTTCAGCTGCGACAGCTGCGCGATCACGGCGCCGCCATCACGGTCCGACAGATTGGTGAAGAGCACCCGGTAGTTGGGTGACGCACTCCACAGCCACGCGGCCGACACCACGGCTGCCAGGCCGGCCGCGCCGAGCAGCAACATGCCGCGCGTGCGCGCCGTCATCCGGCCGAAGACGCCGCCGCCGGCTGGCTGCAGCGTGCTGGGTATGACTGCCGTCGTTTCCATTCCGCCTGATTTCGCTGGTTGCATGCCGCCCGGCGCGGTGGGCGCAGGGTCGGCTCTCAGCGGCGATTATTCGGAGAACTTGAGGGGTCCTAAGCACCGAATAAGCGGGGGAATCCCCACCGAGTCCGCGCGGCTGTAGGGCGGACTCCTACATCGCCCTCAAGATCGGCCGGGCAGCGCGTTATCGGCCGCAGCGGGCCCGAATTGAGGGCGGAAATGGCCGGTATTCGCCGCGCTTATCAACGGCCCGCGCGGCTAACTTGCCGGTCACGGACACGACGGCAGGTGGCAGTCATGCAGATCGGATCGATCAATTCACAAATCGCGCAGGCGGTCGCTGGCATCAAGGCGCCTGCTGCGCCGTCTGCCACGCCGCTTGCAGGCGAAGGCGGCGGCGACTTCGTGTCGTCGCTCGAATCGGCCCTCAAGAGCGTGAGCCGCAACCAGAACACCTCGTCCGAACTGCAGCGTCAGTTCCAGCTGGAGAACCCCAACGTCAGCCTGGAGCAGACGATGATCGCGATGAACCAGTCGTCACTGTCGTTCCAGGCCGCCGTGCAGGTGCGCAACCGGCTGGTGCAGGCGTACGAGCAGATCATGAGCATGCCGGTGTAAGCGGGCGCTGTGCGTGTACGCGAGCCTGCGGCTCGCACGTGCACGCACAGCGGAGTAGTTAGTTCGACTTCACCGGCGGAGCCGGATGAAGCCGAAAGGAAGGTTCGCTGCGCTCTGCTGCGCAAACCTGGAGTCGATGCGCGCGTTCGCTTGCATCGACACACGCCGCGGGCGGCGTCCTTTCACCATCTCTCGGCATCGAACGGAGCGCTCGGCGCGGGTTTCCCCGCGCCTCGTGGTTCGCGCAGCAACGTGCAGCGGACCACCCGATTCGACTTCATCCGGCTTCGCCGGTGAAGTTGAACTGGACATAGCACTTTCGGTGCACGTGCGATCGCGCAGCGATCGCGTACACCGAAAGTGAACGGCCTAAACTCCGGCAGCAACCAACGGAGGGCAGCATGGCCGGAACACAACGCGGCGTCGACCTGGAGGCGGTCGCTCGCCTGGTCGATCAACTGGAAGAAGACCTGGCGCGGGCGCGGGCCGGATCGGGTGATACCGACACGCTGCGCAGCGAGGTCGAGCAGTTGCGCATCCTGCTGGCGTCCGAGGAGCCTGTGCCGGCCGACGTGCATGCGGGCCTGACCGGTCTGCGCGAACGGATGCATGTGCTGACCGACGAACTGCTCACCGATGCGGTCAAGAGCGGCGATTACCTGGCGCGCATTGGTCGCCTGCTTGGCATGTGACACCGGGCGGGCCGTCGATGCGATACGTGAATCTGGGGGCGAGCGGGCTCAAGGTCTCGCGCGTGGCGTTGGGCATGATGACCTTCGGCTCGCCGCAGTGGCGGCCGTGGGTGCGCACCGAGGAGCAGGCGATCCCGGTGGTGCGCCGCGCGCTCGACGCCGGCATCACCGTGTTCGACACGGCCGACCTGTACTCGGCCGGCGTGTCCGAGGAACTGACTGGGCGGATCCTGCGGCAGTACGCGCCGCGCGACGAGATCGTCGTGGCCACCAAGGTCTACTTCCCGGTGGACATGGAGTTCAAGGGTGGCAATGCGCCTGGACCGCAGCCGCCCAAGCGGCCCAACATGAGCGGCCTGTCGCGCAAGAGGATCATGAATGCGGTCGACGCCAGCCTCAAGCGGCTGGGTCTGGACCACATCGATCTCTATCAGATCCACCGCTTCGACCGCGACACGCCGGTTGAGGAAACCATGCAGGCGCTGCATGACGTGGTCAAGAGCGGCAAGGTCCGCTACCTGGGCGCCTCCAGCATGTTCGCGTGGCAGTTCGCGACCCTGCAGTTTGCCGCCGAGCGTCACGGCCTGACCCGGTTCGTGTCGATGCAGAACCATTACAACCTGGCCTATCGCGAAGAAGAGCGCGAGGTGATTCCGTATTGCCGCGCCACTGGCGTGGGCCTGATGCCGTGGAGCCCGCTGGCGCGGGGCTTTCTCGCCGGCACGCGCTCGCGCGAGGACAAGGCGCAGCAGGGGGCGACCGTGCGCGCCAGTACCGACGACATCGCGCAGAAGTACTACTACCGGGACGCCGATTTCGCCGTGGTGGACGCGGTCACCGCGCTTGCCGCCGAGCGCGGCATCAGCAACGCCACGCTCGCCTACGCCTGGCTGATGAACCAGCCGGGGGTGAGCTGCCCGATCGTTGGTGCGAGTCGGCCGGAACAGCTGGACGACGTGCTGGCCGCGGTGGATCTGAAACTCACGCCGGAAGAAGACGCGCGCCTGAAGGCGCCTTACCAGCCGCATCCGGTGATCGGGCACAGCTGAATCGACCCAAGGCAAGGTGCGGCCCGGCGAGGCGGGCGGCGTTCAGTCGCCGTGCAGCGGCAGCTCGATCTCGCGCACGATCTGGTGGTAGACGAAGGCGTACAGCGCCAGCCTCTCGGTGTCGGTCAGATTGTCGAACTGCAGACCGGCCGACGGCTCGGCGACCGCCTTGTCCGGCTGACGCGCGACCTCCGCGGTGGCTTCGAACAGGACCTGCTGGCCGGCGACCTGCAGCCGGAACGCCAGCCGCACGCGCGGCTGCAGCTTGGGCACGCTGTCCTTGAAGACCACTGACGCACCGCCGGTCGACAGGTCGTTGATCACCGCCTTGACGAAGACCTCGCTGCCCTCGGCGTCCGGGTAGACGATGCACGGCACCTCGACCCCGACGCGGCGTGCCTCGCGCAGTCGGCGCCGGCTCATCTGCCAGTCCTGCGGCCAGTCCACGTGCAGGTACGGGTACGGTTCGAAGCGCGTCTTGTGCACGGCGGCCTTGAACTCGTACACCAGTTCGCCAGAAAAGCCGCGGAAGCAGTAGACGTTGCCTTCCTTCACGAAAGCCAGCTTGCCGTCGCGTTCGGGCGCGGTGATGACGAGTGTCTTGCCCTCGTGCACGCCGATCAGCTTGACGGTCATCGCCTCGTCCGGATTCGATCCCTCGGTCCACACCCGCAACATGCGCGAGCTCGGCGTGGGTCGGTTGCGCTTGGATGAGCGCGAGCCGCTCGGGCGGGAACTGCCCCAGCCGGCATCGGTGGACGGACCGTTGTCGTCGTCGATGCGCGCATCGCGCACGTAGCCGTCGTAGCCCCAGGTCCAGCGCGGGTTGCAGTACAGGCCGCGCTCGATCAGGGCATCCAGCGCCCGGGCGTCATTGACCACCTGGCCGGCGGCGAGCAGCAACCGTCCCGACCGGTCGTAGACCGGGAAGGGGATCGGGCGCCCCAGCCTCACATCGAGGCGGGCCACCGGCTGCAGTTCGCTTGGCTTCATGAGTCCTGTGCACTGGCCGGCCCGCACCGCGGCAGCGGACCCGCGCACGCAAGCCGGGCCGAACCGAGGATCGGGCGATTCGACATCAAGCTTCCCGCACCCCGGCCTGCGTCGGTCAGTTGATTAGGGCCGGCATCGGTCTGCAATTGCGCTCACTCGCCGCCATGGCGGGCAAACGACGATGGTTGCCCACGGATCGACTGAAATACAGGGAGATTTGCATCGCCGTGGGCGGCTAAGCCGGCAGCCATGCGTTCAAGTTAGCGCCTGGCACTGCCGTAACCCCGGAAGCGGATGTAACGCGGCGGTTGCGGTCGTCCCGGTCCCGCAAAGCAGGCGAGATCGAGGGTGGGCCACCACCGCGGCCAGTCAAAGCAGCACAGCGCGAGGAAAAAAGGCTTCTGAATGTACGTCATCATCGGTTACGCGCTGGTCCTGTTCTGCGTCTTCGGCGGATACATATTCGTCGGCGGGAACGTGGCCATCCTGGCCAAGGCGGCACCGATCGAGATGTTCATCATCTTCGGCGCCGCCTCGGGCGCGTTCGTGGTCGCCAACCCGAGCAAGACGGTGAAGGCGACGTTCAAGGCGCTGCCCACCCTGTTCAAGAACTCCAAGTACACCAAGGCGCGCTACATGGCGCTGATGGCGCTTCTCTACGACATCCTGTCCAAGGTGCGCAAGGAAGGGATGATGGCGATCGAGGCCGACGTCGAGGACCCGCACAAGAGCGCGCTGTTCAAGAAGCACCCGACCGTAGGCAACGATCATCACCTGGTCGAGTTCATCTGCGACTACCTGCGCATGATGGTCAGCGGCAACATGAATCCGCTGGAAATCGAGAACCTGATGGATCAGGAGATCGATACCCATCACCACGAGGCGATGGTGCCGGCGCTGGCGATCCAGAACATGGGTGACGGCCTGCCTGCGTTCGGCATCGTGGCCGCGGTGCTGGGGGTGATCAAGACCATGGCCTCGGTCGGCAAGCCGCCGTCCGAGCTGGGCGCGATGATCGCCAGCGCGCTGGTCGGCACCTTCCTCGGCATCCTGCTCGCCTATGGCTTCGTCAGCCCGCTGGCGAAGCTGCTCGAAGCAAAGATCGACGAGAGCGGCAAGGAACTGCAGTGCGTGAAGGCCACCCTGCTGGCGAGCCTGCAGGGCTATGCGCCCGCAGTGGCGGTCGAGTTCGGCCGCAAGGTGCTGTACTCGACCGAGAGGCCGTCGTTCGTGGAACTGGAAAAGCACGTCAAGCAGAAGCGCTGAAGGTGTACGCGACGCAGAAGCGCTGAAGGTGTACGCGACCGCTGCGCGGTCGCACGTGCACCTTCAGCGGAATAGTTGGTTCGACTTCGCTGGCGGAGCCAGACGAAGTCGAAGTGGCGGGTCGGCTGCACGTTGTTGCGCCGACCCGGCACGAGGGCCGATGCGGCTGCGTCGCGCTGGCCCTCGATGCGGGCACGAGGCCCGCACTGGAACAGCGCGCGGCGAAGGCCGCGCGTGTCGATGCAAAGCGACGCAGTCGCGCCGCACCGACACCCTGGCGAGCGCAACAACGTGCAGCGCGCCAACTTTTCAGCTTGGTCCGGCTTCGCCGGCCAAGTTGAACAACATCTAGCACTTTCGGTGCACGTGCGAGACCGAAGGGCTCGCGTACACCGAAAGTGAATGCGCCATGTCGTCCGAAAAAGCAAAAAGCACCATCGTCATCAAGCGCATCAAGAAGGGCGGCCACGCCCATCACGGTGGCGCCTGGAAGATCGCCTACGCCGACTTCGTCACCGCGATGATGGCGTTCTTCCTGCTGATGTGGCTGCTCGGTTCGACCACCAAGGGCGACCTCAAGGGCATTGCCGACTACTTCCAGACACCGCTGGCGGTGGCGCTGTCGGGCGGCTCGGGCGCGGGCGATGCCACCTCGGTGATCCAGGGCGGCGGCACCAGCCTCACCGATCGCGCCGGCCAGGTGAAGAACGGCGATGTCGAGGCCAGACGCAAGATGACCGCCAAGGAGCGTGCCGAGCGCGCCAAGCGCGAGCGCGAGCAGATGGAGGCACTGAAGGCCAAGGTCGAGTCCGCCCTGCAACTCAATCCCAAGCTGGCAGACATGCGGCACCAGATCCGCGTCGAGATCACGCCCGACGGGCTGCGCATCCAGATCGTCGACGACTTCAACCGGCCGATGTTCTCGCTCGGTGGCGCCCAGGTGCAGCCCTACATGCGCGATCTGCTGCAGGAGATCGGCAAGGTGCTCAACGAGGTCGACAACAAGGTGGCGCTGTCGGGCCACACCGATGCGGCGCCGTACGTCGGCGGCGAACGCGGCTACTCGAACTGGGAACTGTCGGCCGATCGTGCCAATGCTTCGCGGCGCGAGCTGATCGCCGGTGGCATGACGGGGAACAAGATCGTGCGTGTGGTTGGCCTGGCGGACTCCAATCTGTTGAACAAGGAGAACCCGCGCGATCCGCTGAACCGTCGCATCTCGATCATCGTGATGAACAAGATTGCCGAGGAGCGGATGAATCAGGCCGGCGGAGAGATCGAGGCCGGCCGGGCCGAAGACCTCGAGCGTGAACTCGAAGACGCCGGTATCGAGCCCGCCGCCGCAGCCGCGCCCAAGCCGACCGGCGACGTTGCCGCGGCCGTGAGCGCAGCAGCGGTCGCCCCGGCGGCCGACGGGCAGACATCGGCCGAGGCATCCGTCGCGCAATAAGCAGAGACACGGTGCAAGGTGACGACTTTTCGGCCGATCGCGGCATCCCCTGCCCGCCCACACTCCGTCTGGAGCGGCGAGCCCGGCATGCGGGCGTGCGCCTGCAATCGAATTCCGGAGTGATCCATGAGCGATCCGCGTTTTCTGATCGTTGACGACTTCTCGACGATGCGACGCATCGTGCGCAACCTGCTGAAGGAAATCGGCTTCACCAATGCCGAAGAGGCCGAAGACGGTGCCATCGCGCTGACCATGCTGCGCGCGAGCAAGTTCGACTTCGTGGTCTCCGATATCAACATGCCGAACATGAACGGCTTCGAGCTGCTCAAGAGCATCAAGGCGGACGCTGGCCTCAAGGCTCTCCCCGTCCTGATGGTGACGGCCGAAGCGAAGAAGGACGACATCGTCGCCGCCGCCCAGGGCGGCGCCGCGGGCTACATCGTCAAGCCTTTCACCAAGGCCACGCTGGAAGAAAAAGTGCAAAAGATCCTGCAGAAACAGGCGGCCTGACCATGGATGACACCCGCGTCGCCATGCACTGCGAGGCGTCCGGCATGGACCCCGCCACCGTGGCCAAACCGCGCAAACCACGCCGCCGCAAGCCCGCAACCGCACCCGCAACCGCACCCTCGAATGACGCCACGCCAGCCGTGGTAGTGGCCGAGGAGCACGTCGCCGTGGTGCACGGCACGGTCGACGCAGTTGGCACCGGTGGGCCGCTGCTCACCGCCTTGCCCGCAGATACCGGCATCCCGGCCGACGCCGTGTACCAGCGCATCGGTCACCTGACCCGCACGCTGCACGATGCGCTGCGCGAGCTGGGCTATGACAAGGAACTGCAGGGCACGCATGACCAATTGCCCGATGCGCGCGATCGCCTGACCTACATCGCCCGCGTGACCGGCGAGGCCGCGGAGAAGGTGCTCAACGCGGTCGACCAGGCGCGCGTGGTGCAGGAACAGATGACCCAACGGGCCGCCGACCTGCGCAGGCGCTGGCAGGCCGTGGCGCAGTACACCGCGCAGGACGCGCAGCGCGCCACCCCTGCCGGGCGCCAGTTGGTCGACGAAACCTGCTCGTTCTTCGCCGGCGTAGGCGGCCAGACCGATGCCACCCAGGCGATCCTCACCGACATCATGATGGCGCAGGACTTCCACGATCTGACCGGGCAGGTGATCCGCAAGGTGGTCACCCTGGCGCAGAACATGGAAGAGCAGCTGCTCAAGCTGCTGATCGAAACCACCCCGCCCGAGCAGCGCCGCAAGATCGAACCCGAGATGCTTGAGGGTCCGGTGGTCAAGGCCGAAGGTCGCAGCGACGTGGTGACGGATCAGGCCGGCGTCGACGACCTGCTGGCCTCTCTCGGGTTCTGATCGCCGCCTGTGCAGGCGAGCCTGAGGCTCGCCAGTTGGCGTTGCGTGTTCGTCCACCTGTGGCGCTGGCACGGCGCCCGATTCCCTGACTCACCATCGATGACCCTGAGCGACACGCCCCCGGGCTGCGTGCATGGTCCCGTGCGCGACCCATGTTTGATGGTTTCCAGAGCGCAAAAAAAGTGCCCGGGGCAAGCCCGGGCAGAAGTCGGAGGAGAAACACATGGAGACACTTGCATGCCGGAGGTGATGCTCGGTCCCGGCACGGACCGTACTGCTCGGAACGGACCGCCCGCTGGGCGATCCTGCGTGTTCAGGCTTCCAGTGCTTCTTCGTCACGCCGCGGCGAACCTTTACCCTTGCCGGCGCGCGCCGGGGGTTCGCACAGACCGCAGACATAGTTCTTGGTCAGCTCGAAGGTGTGGGTGACGAACTTGCCGTTGCACTTGCAGCAGGGCGTCAGCGTGACCATGCCGGCGTCGACGAACTTCACCAGGCGCCAGGCCCGGGTCACCGACAGCAGCGCGTCCAGGCCCTGGGTCTTGATCTGCTCGAGGTACAGCTCGTACGCCTTGATGATGGCGTCGATCTCCTCGAGCTCGGTGGTCTTGTTCAGGTACTCGTAGATGTTCAGGAACAGCGACGAGTGAATGTTCGGCTGCCAGGTCATGAACCAGTCGGTCGAAAACGGCAGCATGCCGCGCGCCGGGCTCTGACCCTGCACTTCCTTGTACAGGCGCAGCAGGCGCTCGTAGGACAGGTCGGTCTCGGACTCCAGCACCTGCAGGCGCGCGCCCAGCTTGATCAGCGCGATCGCGCGCTGGATCTGCCTGCTTTCGGTGACGATGCTCTTGATGCGCATGACTTCCTCGACTCTTTGACTACCTGATCTGTGTCGGCTGCTCTAAAACTTCGAAGAACTTCAACCTCGGCTCGGGGTACACGAGGGGACCAGCCCAGTCCACTCGTTCGTCCAGCGGCCGTCTTGACGCCGCCGGCGTCAGGTCACGTTGGCGATCTGGCCGGCCATCACGATGTTGGCGTGCAGCCCGGCCACCGCGCCGGTGCCGGTTGCCTTGGCCTTACTGTGGCTGGTGAGCAGGTTCCACACCATGTCGTCGTCGAAGCGGAAGCGGCAGATCAGCTGGTTGGCGCCGGCGATCTTCATCAGTTGCGACGGCGACAGCTGGTCGACGATGCCGGCCACCTCTTCGGACACGCCCAGGCGATACATCGCCTGCGACTTGTCGGCGCGGATCATGTGCTGCGCCAGCATCAGGTAGGCCAGGTTGACTTCGCGCACTTCTTCCAGCAGTTGCTCGTTGATCGTGGTGCTCATGGTCATGCTCCTCGGTATCTGACGCTTCGATATGCAGCGGTTTTGCTGCGCTCTTCAGGTGTTGCGAAAGTGGGTGCATTGTGGGCATGAGGCGAATTCCCCGCGATCAGCGGACCTCCAAATCGATTGTCGGTAACGCCGGTTGCCGCGTGTAGGAAGTTCGCCTACACGGGCTGCGGAGAAGTCCCGGGCACCGGATCAGAACGGCCGCAGGCCGAGCCGCGATGGCATCGGCCCGCGGTCACCGCAAGTCGCGCCGGCGGCGATGGCGGTTCCAGGACGCCGCAGGCCGCGAGCTACGTGGCGGGCGCCGGGCGCAGCGGATCGTCGCTGCCTTGGGTGCGTCGACCCCTTCCTATCTTGTTATTGGCAGGTGCATCGGCGGCGCGTGGATGCAGTAGCGAGGGCTTGCTGTAACAACGCCGCCCGACCGCCGGCTGCGCTCCTTCGCCCGGCGCGCCGGAAACTTGAGGCCCCGTCGCTACCGGAAATACGCCGAAAGAGTGAATCAGCTCAACGGCTTGAAACGGCCGCATCGACCGTCGCTGCCGGTCGCCTGCCTAAAGTTCGGGAATCGACCCACCGATAACCACCTAGCGCGGCACACATCGATCACAGCAACCCGATGCACCGCGTGGCCAGAAAGCAGGGGCCCTTCGACATTGCAAGGGCAGCCGCTTGGGCAAAGGTGAAACAGCCGATCCGCCGAATGTCGAAGCGGCTGCTTTTCGAGACTGAACTGAAAAGGAGCTAGTCATGGCACAAATCATCAACACCAATACCGCGTCGCTGAACACGCAACGCAACCTGAACGTATCGCAGACGGCCCAGTCGACCGCGATCCAGCGTCTGTCGTCCGGCCTGCGCATCAACAGCGCCAAGGACGATGCGGCTGGCCTGGCGATCTCCGAGCGCTTCACCTCGCAGATCCGTGGTCTGAATCAGGCGACGCGCAATGCGCAGGACGGCATCTCGCTGGCGCAGACTGCTGAAGGCGCGTTGAGCTCCATCGGCAACAACCTGCAGCGTATTCGTGAGCTGGCTGTTCAGTCAGCCAATGCCACGAACAGCGCTTCCGATCGGGCTGCCCTCCAGCAGGAAGTGACCCAGCTTGTTGCCGAGGTGGACCGAGTCGCATCGCAGACCGAGTTCAACGGCCTCAAGCTGCTCGACGGCACGTTCTCATCGCAGCAGTTCCAGGTTGGCGCCAATGCCAACCAGACCATCTCCGTTGCCTCGATCAACAGCGTGCGCTCGTCCAACCTGGGCCAGCAGTACACCGCCCAGGTGACAAGTGGTGCTCTGGACGGAGGCAACAACGTCAACTTGGCCGCACTCACGATCAATGGCACCGCAGTCGGATCGGCGACCGTTGCCGCTGATGCCAAGCTGCTCACGGATGCGATCAATGCGGCCAACATCAGTGGTGTCCGCGCCGCTGTTACCGGCCCGACGACCGTTGCCGGCTCGGCGATGACGGCTGCGGCTCTCACCGGCACCATCACCATCAACGGCGTGACGACGGCATCGATCTCCACCACGACGAACGCGGCATCGAGCCGTACCTCGGTGGTCAGTGCCATCAACGCGATTTCGGCGGCGACGGGCGTCACCGCGACTGACGATGGTTCGGTCGTGAACCTGGCTGCTGCCGATGGACGTAACATCACGAGCAGCTTCACGACGTTGACGGCAGCCGCGACCGGCGTAGGCGCGGCGGGCACCGCCGAGTCGACCTACTCGGTGACATACAACGGAGTCGCGGGTGGCTCGCTGGTCGTCGGCGGAACGATCACCAACTCGGGTCTGACCGCCGCCACCACCAACGTTGCGCTGTCTGGGACCGCGATGTCGAACGTGAGCATTCTCGACATCAACGGCGCGAACACCGCGCTGGCTTCCATCGACGCGGCCTTGACTGCCGTGAACAGCCAGCGGGCGACGCTGGGCGCGATCCAGAACCGTTTCGAGTCGACCATCAGCAACCTGCAGACCAACAGCGAAAACCTGGCAGCCTCTCGCTCGCGGATCCAGGACGCCGACTTTGCCGAAGAGACGGCCAAGCTGACCCGTGCCCAGATCCTGCAACAGGCTGGCGTGGCCATGCTGGCCCAGGCGAATGCGCTGCCGCAGAACGTGCTGGCCCTGCTGCGCGGTTGATGCCTCGTTAGTCGGTTGAACAGAAAGGGGCGCCTCACAAGGGCGCCCCTTCTGCTTTTGTGTGGCCGAACGCGCGCCAACGGCAGTTGCGAGTCCTGCCGCCGCACATCGGATCGATGCCGGATGGCCTCAAGTTTGATCTGGCGCAGCCGTTACAACAGTCAGATCAGCATCAGTCCATCGTTCTTGCCAACCGAGCCTCGTCATGAGTCCAGATCTCGCCGCGCTGTCTGCCGGACGCAGTACGTCCAGCGCTCAGCCCAAAGCTGCGGCTCCCGCGCGTTCGGCGGGGGAGCAGGCGCCGGCGACGCCTGTGTCCGATGCGACGCCTGCACCAGAGACGAACGCCGCGCTCAGGGCACGCCAGGCTCAGGCGGCGGCGGCTGAGGCGACGCGCAAGTTGGCGGAAAAAGGCAGCGAATTGACCATCGAATTCGAGGATGCGCTCGGGCGGATGGTCTTTAGGCTCGTCGACACTCAAACTCGCGAAGTCGTGCGGCAGATACCTTCGGAAGAAGTCTTGGCGATCGCGCGCGCGCTGGCAGCAGACGAATCTGCCGGCGTCCTGCTGCGCGGCAACGCCTGACCTTCAAGCCGGCTGCATCACTCGCCACCAAGGCAACAAACGTGGCCACTTCAGCTATCGGCACCAGCGCGCTGGACGTCAACAACATCGTCAGCCAGCTCATGACGCTGGAGCAGCGACCGTTGGCGGTCCTGCAGCAGCGCGAGGCGGCCGTTACTTCGCGTATTGCCGCTTTCTCGCGGGTGCAGGGCGCGGTGTCGTCCCTGCAGACCGCCGCTGCGGGACTTGCCCTGCCAGCGACTTGGAGCAGTTCGAGCGCGAAAGTGACCGGCGATGGCGTCGGCGCCGCGGTCACAGACGGCAGCAAGGCGTCGGTCGGCTCTTACGCGATCAAGGTAACGCAGCTTGCACGTGCCCAGGCGCTTGCCTCGGGGCAGTTCGACACCAGCACGGATGTGCTGGGTAACGGTGCACTGACGCTGCAGGTGGGCGCGAAGACCACCACCGTGACGCTGGATGCCACCAACAACACCTTGGCCGGGGTTCGCGACGCCATCAACGCGGCCAAGGCGGGAGTCACCGCCAGTGTGGTCAACGACGGCACCCGGTTTCGTCTGACCTTGGTGGCAACCGATACCGGCGCGAGCAATGCGATCAGGATGACAGCCCTGGAAGAAGGCACCTTGCCGGCGGACGCTGCCAATGGGGACGACATCGGCTTGTCGCGCCTGACATTCGACTCCGCCGTGGCGTTGACGCCCCCAGCGACGACCGCCGCGGGTCGCAACATGATCGAGACCCGGGCCGCCGCGGATGCCCTGTACGAGATCAATGGGCTGTCGCTGTCTTCATCGAAGAACACCATCTCCGGGGCGATCGAGGGCGTGACGATCAACCTGAAGGCCGAATCCGAAACCGCCGTCACCACCATCGATATCGGGCGCGACACGGAGAGCATGAGAGCGGCAGTCAGCGCCTTCATCAAGGCCTTCAACGACCTGAACGGCACGATCAACTCGGTCACCTCGTTCGATGCCACGACCCGCAAGGGCGCAGTGCTGACAGGTGACAGCGCGGTTCGAGCAATCCAGACTCAAGTTCGAGGGCTGGTCCGCGAGCCGAAGTCTGGCGTCGACGGTGACTACACCAACCTCTCATCGATCGGCATTGAAGTGGCTCGTGACGGCTCGCTGACGCTCAACAGCGCCAAGTTCACGTCCGCCGTCGTGGACCCGACCAAGCTGGCTGCTCTGTTCACTGCAACGTCGACAACCCAAGACGGCGCCCGCGGCTTTGGCGTGAGGTTCGAAAACCTGGCCAAAGCGATCGTCGGCAGCGACGGCTTGCTGCCAGGTCGGACCAAGAGCCTGCAATCGCAGATCGACGCGATCAACAAGCAGGAAGAGCGCATCAGTGCTCGCCTGGTGCTGACGGAGGCGAGGCTGCGCAAGCAGTACTCCGCGCTCGATACGCAGCTGTCGCTGATGCAGAACACCAGCGCCTCGCTGACCAACGCGCTCAGGTCACTGCCTGGCGCCATCTCGAGCAAGTAGCCGCTAGGCACGGTCAATTCAAGCTCAACCCCCGCGCGCCCCCTGCCGATACTTGAGTCACGGCAGTCGTATCGAGGATCACCATGGCAGGCTTCGGCGCACAGGCATACAAGCGGGTTTCGGTCGACACGGGTGTGGCCGGCGGCGATCCGCACGACCTCGTGCTGATGCTGTACGACGGCGCCATCAGCGCTGCCCGCCAGGCACTCGGCCATATGCAGGCCGGGCGCATCGCCGAGAAGGCCGCCGCGTTGTCAAAGGCCACCCGCATCGTCGATGAAGGCCTGAAGATCAGCCTCGACAAGTCCGCCGGCGGCCAGCTCGCGCAACGGCTGTCCGATCTGTACGAGTACATGACGATGCGCCTGCTGCAGGCCAACCTGCGCAACGACGTCTCGGGCCTGACCGAGGTGCTCGCGCTGCTGGAAGACCTGCGCGGCGCCTGGGCGCAGATCCGCAAGCCGGCGGCCGGCAGCGCCGCGTTGGCTGCGCCCGCGTTGGCAGCGTCCGGCAGTGCGCCTGCTGTCACGCCAGCGGCTGCTTCCGCCGCCGCGTCCGTGGCGGCGACCTCCGCGGCGACGTCGGCCGCGCCCGCCTTCGCACCCGCGGCCGCCACGAGTGCAACGCAGCCAGCGCGCTCGCGCTTCTTCGACGGCGGCGGTTCGGTACCGTCGCGCAGCTTTGCGGCGTCGGCCTGACCGCGCCGCCTTTTCGGACGCCTTGCCATGCCGCCGCCCGACGATGCTTCCCACGGTGCGGCCGGCGCTGCGCGGCTGATTGACTGCTACGAGCTGATCGCCCAGGCCAGCCACGAGATGTTGGCGGCCTCGCGCGCGGACGACTGGGAGTCGGTCACGCGCCTGGAAGATGCCTGCCGCGCGCTGATCAACGAGGTGCGCCGTGACGCCTGCGACACGCGGCTGAGCGAGGTCGAGCAGGCGCGCCGCATCGCGCTGTTGCGCGGCATCCTCGCCGACGATGCGCAGATCCGTGAGCGTTCCGAGCTGTGGCTGCAGCAACTCGAGCACATGGTCGGCACCTCGGGTGCGTTGCGACGCCTGACTCGACTGGAGCGCGGCTGATGGACCTGAGCCTGGTCGCCAATGCCACGCGCCGCGTTGGCGCGGCGGCCGAGCTGCGTCCGGCGATCGAACGGCTGGCGATCAACACGCGTCTGCTGCTGCCCTTGCTGGCGCCGCAGGCCAGCGGAGCCTCGACCGAGCTGGCGCGCGATCTGCGCACCGCGGTGGCGGGGCGCGACAGCGTGGTTCTGGTGCTGCCGCCGACCGCCACCCAGTCTGCGGCGGCGGCGCGGCTGGAGATCGGCAACAAGCTGTTCCTGATTCCGCCGGCGCTGCGCGATGCGCTGCTGGCGGCGCTCGGCAATGCGCCTGCTCCCACCGCCGCTGCCACCGCCACGTCGACCGCACCCGCGCTGCCAGCCGCGCCGGCAACGGCAGCCGCACTCGCGGCCAGTGCCAATCCCGCCGCCGATGCCGGTCGCGCCTGGGCCGTGGCGGCCACCACCACGGCCTCGGCCGCCGTGCTGTTGAGTGGCAGCGGTGCGCCGCGCGCAGTGCAGCGCGCGCGTGACGACGGCCCCGCGCCCACGGTGCGCTTCACCCAACCCTTGTTCGAGCCGGTGAACCAGCCGCGTCCGGTGCAGGCGTTGGCTGACACCCTGCGCCACAACGTCGAGCGCAGTGGCCTGTTTCTCGAATCGCACATCGCGCGCTGGGCGCAGGGCGGTCACGACACCGCCGAGATGCGCGCCGAAGCGTTGCGCGTGCTGGCCACCAGCGCCACCCATGGCGGCGAGGTTGCTGCCCAGCGCCTCGCAGCACAGGTCGCGCTGTTGCAGGAGGGCGCGCTGACGCTGCGTGGTCCGGCCTGGCCCGGGCAGGATCTGACACTGGTGCTGGAGCGCGAAGCCAACGCCGGCGAGGCGCCCGCCGCCGAGCCGGTGTTCTGTGCCCGCCTGGCGCTCGACATGCCGCAGCTGGGTCCGGTCGAAGTCGAGCTGCGCCTGTCCGGGGCGGCGATCAGTGCCAAGGTCAGCTCGCAGCACGCGGCGCACCTGGCGCCCGCACTGTCCGAACTGGCCGAAAGACTGCACGCGCACGGCATGCTGCCCGTGCTGCTGCAGTCGGTGCCGGCAGCCGAGGTGCACTGATGGGCCTCGTTGCCGAACTGCCGAGCGCGGTCCAGCCGATCGTCGACCCGCTGCCCGCGGATGCGCCGCCGGCGCCGGTGCTGCGCGCGGCTGCCCTGGCCTATGAGAGCCAGGACCAGCGCCAGGGCCGCGCGCCGCGCGTGTCGGCCAAGGGCAGTGGCTTCGTGGCCGAGGAAATCATTGCCCGCGCCCGTGCCGCCGGCGTGCCGATCCATGAGTCGCGCGAGCTGGTGTCGCTGCTGATGCAGGTCGACCTCGACCAGCATATTCCGCCGGCGCTGTACGTCGCGGTGGCCGAAGTGCTCGCCTGGGTGTATCGGCTGGAGCAGCGCCAACCCGGCGCGCAGCCGAAGGACCGCTGAGATGCCTGTTGGCAAGCGCCAGTCGGTGGTACGTTGTTCAGGCCGCCCGCGCAGAGGCGTCCCCGATTCACCCGGCACGTGCGCTGCGTCGGCGACGCGGCCACGCGCGAGGACTAGACGATGGGCATGACTTCGCCCTTTCCCGAACCCGAATCACCGGATCTGGCGCCGTTCACCGTCTATGCGCGCGCCGAGATCATTGCGCTGCTGCAGGCGGTCGGCCGCTCGGGGACCCTGACCACCGTGTACTTCGATGCCCAGGCCGGCTTCGCCGTGACCGCGCTGCTCGCGGTCAACCCCGACTTCGAAGAGGTGCTGTTCGACATCCCGAGCGACGATGAGATGCATCGACGGCTGCTCGCCGCCGACGCACTGACCTTCGTCGCCTTCATCGACCACATCAAGGTGCAGTTCACCGCCCGCCGCGCCGAGGCCTCCACGTTCGAAGACAAGCCGGCGTTCCGGGTGCGGCTGCCCGAGCAACTGCTGCGCCTGCAACGGCGCGACTTCTACCGGGTGCGCACGCCGGTCACGCGGCCGGCACACTGCCTGGTGCCGTACGGCGCCGACGGCCGCCAGTACGAGAAGCTGCGCTTGCTCGACATCAGCATCGGCGGCGTGGCGGTGGTGGCGCAGCCGCAGAAGTTCGAGCTGGCCGACGGCATGCGCGTGAATGAGTGCTTCCTCGACCTGCCGGAGATCGGCTCGGTCGGGGTGAGCCTGCAGGTGCGCCACCTGGTGCGGCGCCCGGACGAAGAGCGCGCGCGCGCGGTGGGCTGCGAGTTCGTCGATGTCACGCCGCTGGCGCGCACGCTGATCCAGCGCTATGTGAACAAGCTGGATGCCGATCACCGCCGGCTCGGGCTGCCGCCGCAGGCGGCGTAACACGGTGCGCTGAGCCGTCGTGACCGGCAGCCGCGGTCATGCGGGGCGCCGCGCCCGCGCCGCGTCTACTGACATCGGCTGACTTCGAGCTACTCCGCGGCGTACAGCTCGTCCCAGGCCTGTTCGTACTGCGACCCGGTGCCGATCCACGCGACGGTGCCCACGCTGAGGGCGGCGGTGTAGATGGCGGCGATGCGCTCGCCGTACTTGCCGCGCACGCGCAGGCGCACGGCGGCCAACAGATGCAGATGGCCGGCAGCGTAGCGGCGTTCGATGATCTTCATCGTCGCGTCGCCGTCCTGCGGCCACGGCAGCAGCGACTCGGGCAGGCCGGCGGCACCGCGGCTGGCGCCCTGGCGCAGACGTTCGGAGGTGTCCTCGAACCAGACGTACAGATCGGTGACCTCCTGCGTGGCTGCCGGCGCGGTCAATGGCGTGGGCGTCGGCGTCGATTCGGTGATCTCGATCGCGTACTGGTTGACCGGGCGTGTCACGGCATCTGCCAACTGCTTGACCAACTCAAGGCGTGTCATTGAATCCCCATGCATGCGGCGCTGCGCGTGAACTTTGGTGTCGCCCGATCTGTTCCGGGCATTCCAGTGAGTGATCGGCGCGGCGACTCCCGGCTTGAGGGGAGGGACGGTCAAATGGGACTCAAGATTGGCGGGAAAACGCCGGGCAGTTCGGCGCTTAGGCCGGGCGTCAAGCGCAAAAAGACTTCGCGCGCACCCTAAAGTGGCCGCGACTGCTGCCGATATTCGTCGAATAGGGCGGTAGTCCGATCCGGATACTCCTGGCCATTACCAGGGCGATCTGCGCGCGTGCGTTCGGCATGCGGCGGGATCGACAGGTCCGTGGCCGACAACGACACCGCACAGGAAAAGACGCTAGAACCTTCAGCGAAACGGCTGGAGGACGCGCGCCGCGAAGGCCAGGTGCCGCGCTCGCGCTACCTGGCGCATTTGCTGATGCTCGGCACGGCCACCGGCGTGCTGGTGCTGTCGTCCGGTCCGCTGATGGACTCCGGCCGCCGCGTGATCGTGCGCGGCTTGAGCTTCGACGCCGTCACGCTGACCGACCCGGCGCAGATGATCGTGCGCCTGGCTGAACTGACCAACACGGCGCTGCTGGCGCTGGCCCCGCTCCTTGTGCTGCTCGTGATCGCGGCCTTCGCTGCGCCGATGCTGATCGGCGGCTTCAACTACTCCTCCAGCGCGCTGGCGCCCAAGCTCGATCGCATCAGTCTGTTCAAGGGCTTCGGCCGCATGTTCTCGCTGCAGGCGCTGGCCGAACTGGTCAAGGTCATGCTGGCGTCGGTGCTGCTGGCGGTGGTCGGCGCCTGGTACGTCTACGCGCACCTGGACGAGTTCGCCAGCCTGTCGCATCAGGCACTGTCTGCTGGTTTGCCGCACTTCGGCTGGATGTTCGCCACTGCGTTCTCCCTGCTGGTCGCCACGCTGGCGCTGACCAGCGCGATCGACGTGCCGTTCCAACTCTGGCAGCACCACTCGCAGCTGAAGATGTCGCTGCAGGAAGTGAAGACCGAGCAGAAGGAGACCGAGGGCGACCCGCATATCAAGGGCCAGATCCGCCAGCAGCAGCGCGAGATGGCGCGCCGCCGGATGATGGCTGCCGTGCCCAAGGCCGACGTGGTGGTGACCAACCCGACTCACTTCGCGGTCGCACTCAAGTACATGGAAGGCCGCCATCGCGCGCCGGTGGTGGTGGCCAAGGGTGTGGACGCGGTCGCCGAGAAGATCAAGGAACTGGCACGCGAAGCCGGCGTGCCGCAGCTCGAAGCGCCGCCGCTGGCGCGTGCTCTGCACAAGCACGTGGAACTCGGCCAGGAAATTCCTGCCGCGCTCTACACCGCGGTGGCCCAGGTGCTCGCCTACGTGTTCCAGCTGCGCAGCTTTGCCGCCGGCCAGGCGCCGCACCCCACCAAGCCGCGCGACATCGACGTGCCCGACGGCCTCGATCCGCTGGCGCCGAGGGCGGTGGCATGAAGCGCGAACGCGCTCTGACCTTTTCCCCTCCCTTTCAAGGGGAGGGGGAAGGGGTGGGGATGGGTTTCAGCGGCACGGGGTCGCCACTCATCCAGCCCCAACCCATCCCCACCCCAGCCCTCCCCTTGAAGGGGAGGGAGCAAACCGGGCCCACCGACATCGTGTTCGAAGGACGCGTCACCCCGGCTCGGGGAGCACGAGGGGGTCAGCGCTTCGCGCTGGCCCGTCGGGCCTCATCTGAGTCCCCGGCTTCGCCGGGGCCCCGCCGCCCCCTTGTTCGTCCATTGGGCGCCGGCGAAGCCGCGCGCCAGGGCACCGTCGGAGCTGCGTTCCATGAATAGTTTGGCTGCGGCGTTCGATCACCCGTTCTTGAGAGCCGTGCCCTGGCGCCAGCTCGCCCTGCCCATCCTCGCCTTCCTGGTCCTGGCGATGATGGTGCTGCCGCTGCCGCCGTTCCTGCTCGACGTGCTGTTCACATTCAACATCGCGATCAGCCTGATCGTGCTCATGGTGGCGGTCTACACGCGCCGGCCGCTGGATTTCGCGGCATTCCCGACGGTGCTGCTGCTGACCACGCTGATGCGCCTGTCGCTGAACGTGGCGTCCACGCGCGCAGTGCTGACCGATGGCCATACCGGCCCCGATGCCGCCGGCAAGGTGATCGAGAGCTTCGGCCACTTTGTCATCGGCGGCAGCTTCGCGGTCGGCATCATCGTGTTCTCGATCCTGGTGGTGATCAACTTCGTGGTGATCACCAAGGGTGCCGGCCGCATCGCCGAGGTGGCCGCGCGCTTCACGCTGGATGCGATGCCCGGCAAGCAGATGGCGATCGACGCCGATCTGAACGCCGGCATCATCGACGACAAGGAAGCCAAGCGTCGTCGCGAGGAGATCTCGCAGGAAGCCGACTTCTACGGCGCCATGGATGGCGCCAGCAAGTACGTGCGCGGCGACGCCATCGCCGGCATCCTGATCCTGTTCATCAACATGATCGGCGGCCTGGCGATCGGCATGCTGACGCACGGCTTGGCGGTCGAGCAGGCGGTCGAGACCTACGTGCTGCTGACCATCGGCGACGGTCTGGTCGCACTGATCCCGGGCCTGGTGATCTCGATCGCCGCCGGCCTGATCGTCTCGCGCGTGGGCAAGGACGGCGACGACCTCGGCGGCCAGGTGGCCAAGCAGTTGTTCTCGATGCCGCGCGCGCTGGGCATCACTGCGGCGATCCTCGGCATCTTGGGCGTGATCCCCGGCATGCCGTGGTTCGTGTTCCTGCTGTTTTCCGCGATCGCCGGCTTCATGGCCTGGACGTTGCACCAGAAAAACCAGGTAGCCGCGGCGCCGGCGCAGTCGGCCGAACGGGCGGCAGCGGATGCGCCGCCGCCGCAGGAGGCCAGCTGGGACGACGTGGTGCCGCTGGACGTGCTCGGCCTCGAAGTCGGCTACCGCCTGATCCCGCTGGTGGACCAGGCGCAAGATGGCGAACTGCTCAAGCGCATCAAGGCGATCCGCAAGAAATTCGCGCAGGAGATCGGATTCTTGCCGCCGCCGGTGCACATCCGCGACAACCTGGAACTGAAGCCCAGCCAGTACCGCGTGCTGCTCAAGGGCGTGGTGGTGGGCGAAGGCGAAGCGTTCAACGGCATGATGCTGGCGATCAATCCGGGCGGCGTCACGCAACCGGTGCCCGGCACCGCCACCAAGGACCCGGCGTTCGGCCTGCCCGCGGTGTGGATCGAACCACGCACGCGCGACGCCGCGCAGGTACTCGGCTACACCGTGGTCGACTGCGCCACCGTGGTTGCCACCCATATCAATCACCTGCTGGCATCCAACGCCGGCGCGCTGCTCGGCCGCCAGGAAACCCAGGCGCTGATCGACCACGTGGCCAAGCACGCGCCCAAGCTGCTCGACGACCTGGTGCCCAAGCTGATCCCGCTGTCGACGCTGCAGCGGGTGCTGCAGAACCTGCTCGACGAAGGCCTGCACATCCGCGACCTGCGCAGCATCGTCGAGACGCTGGCCGATGTCGCCCAGCGCAGCACCGATCCCAACGAGCTGACGGCCCACGTGCGCGCCGCGCTGCGCGCCTCGATCGCGCAGACGCTGTTCGGCTCCACGCGCGAGCTGTCGGTGGTGGCACTGGACCCGGAACTGGAAAAGGTGCTGGTGCAGTCGATGGGCAACGGCACTGGTGCCGAAGGCGCGGCAATCGAGCCGGGCCTGGTGGACCTGATCCAGCGCGGGGCGGCCGCCGCCTCGCAGCGACAGGAAGACATGGGTCTGGCGCCGACGCTGCTGGTGCCCGACCGTCTACGCGTACCGCTGGTGCGGCTGCTGCGCCGGGCAGCACCCAGGTTGCGCGTGATCGGCCATGCCGAAGTGCCGGAGACCAGCCAGATCCGCGTCAGCACGGTGCTGGGCGGCGCCTGATGAACGTACTGATTGAAACGCAGGCCGACCAGGGATGCCATGGGATGGCCCGGTCCGATACAGGAGCAAGACAATGAGCTTCAAGCGATTCGTGGCAGCGTCGACCAAGGATGCGATGGCGCAGGTGCGCCGCGACCTCGGCGACGACGCGGTGATCCTGTCGAACAAGCGGGTCGCCAACGGGCACATCGAGATCCTTGCCGCCGGTGCCCAGGCGGTCGAGGCGATCGTCGAGGATGCACGCCGGCCGCCCACGCAGGGGCCTAACGGTGCGACCCAGGTGGCGGTGCAGATCGCGCCCGGGGTGCGCCGCATCGGCCCGCCGGTCGAGTCGTTCCGCGACTACCTGCGGCGTCAGGGCCAGGCCGAGGCCGGACCGCGCACCGCGCCGCCGACCGTCACTGCGACCACCGGCCCGGCGTCCTTGTACGGTGCGGTGGCCGCTGCGCCCACTGACGACGACGTCGATGAGAGCGCGTGGAACACCGGGTGGAGCGACACGTGCTTCGACCCGTCGATGATGCCGGTCACGCGCATGCCGGCGCCGCTTGCCGCGCGCACGGTGCCGTCCACCACCGCGGGCACGCGCAGCGCGCAAGGCACGGCCGCCCGCGTCCCGCGCGCCGCCACGCCGGACATCGACACCTGGCTACCCAACCATGCGCGCGCTGGCGCGCCCGCCGGCGCCACGCCGGCGCCCGCGGTGTTCCGCCGGCGCCCGTCGCGCGAGTCGCAGGACATCAACAGCAACGCCGAACTAACGGCGGCCGCCACTCAGCCGGCAGCGCAATACGCGGCGCGGACGGTTGCGCCTGCCGCTGTCGCCGTGCCGGTGATGGCGCGGACGGTTACGCCCGCCGCGGTGGCGCCGGTCGCCGTTGCTGCGCCCGTGGTCGCCGCGCCCGCCGCATCGGCCGAGACAACGCCGCGCACCGAGATCCGCTTGTCGCAGTCCGACGCCGGCCCGGCCAACGCTCAGCTGATGGCTGAGCTGGCCAGCCTGCGCGCGTCGCTGCAGCAGCAGTTGAGTTCGCTGTCGAGCACGGTGGCCGCCACCGACTCGATGCGCCGCAATCCGCTGCAGACGCGCGTGATGACGCGCCTGCTCACCGCCGGCTTCTCGGTGGATGTCGCCCGCAAGGTGGCGCTGAACGCGCCGGAGCTGGCCGATGCCGAGGCCGCCGATGCCTGGATGCAGGAGGTGATCTCGCACAACATGCGCTGCGCCACCGCCGACGACAGCCTGGTCGATCGCGGCGGCGTGTATGCGCTGATCGGCCCCACGGGCGTGGGCAAGACCACCACGGTGGCCAAGCTGGCGGCGCGCTTTGCCGTCAAGTACGGCACCGCCTCGCTCGGCCTGATCACGCTCGATGCCTATCGCGTCGCCGCCCACGAGCAGCTGCGCACCTACGGTCGCATCCTTGGCACGCCGGTGCACCTGGCGCAGGACGCCGCCACGCTGCGCGAACTGCTGGCGTCGCTCACCACCAAGCGACTGGTCTTGATCGACACCTGCGGCGTCGGTCCGCGCGACGAGCGCCTGGCCGAGATGCTCGCCACATTGGCCCAGGCCGGCCAGGGCGCGCAGCGGGTGCAGCCGGTGCTGCTGCTCAATGCCGCCTCGCACGCCGAGACACTGGACGACACCGCGCGCGCCTGGCGTGCGCACGAGGCGATCGGCACCATCCTCACCAAGCTCGACGAGGCGGCCCGCATCGGCGGCGCGCTCGACTGCGCGTTGCGCCACAAGCTCAAGCTGATCGCGCTGACCAACGGCCAGCGCGTGCCGGAAGACCTGCATCTGCCCAACGCCCGCCTGCTCGCGCACCTGGCGCTCAAGCCGGCCAACCAGCTGTTCGAGCTGGCCGAGGACGAAGGCACCGCGCTCGCTCATCTGACCCAGGTGGCCCGCGCCACGGCCTCGCATGTTTGACGTCGACCAGGCGGCCACGCTGCGCCGGTTGTTTGCGCGGCCCACGCTGCGGCTGTTGCCGGTGCTGCTGCCGGAACTGCACTGCGCCACCCGCACCAGCTGGGTCGCCAAGCTGGCGCAGGGGTTCGCGCGGCACGGCGAGCGCACGCTGGTGGTGGATGCGGCGCGCGCGCAGGTGGCCGCGGCACTCGGCCTGCGGGCGCGCTTCGATCTGGCGCATGCGGTGCGCGGCGAGTGCCCGTACGACGCCACGCTGGTCGATGCCGGTGCCGACCTGATGATCGTGCCGGCAGCGCGTGCGCTGCAGCTGGCGCAGGTGGCGCGCACGTCGCTGACCGCGCTGCTGGCACCGCTGGACGCGGCACTGGCGGCACGCGGCGGCTGCAATCTCATCCTGCTGCTCTTGCCGGCCACGGCGGTGGCCACCGTGGCCCGCCTGCCGGCGGGCGACCTGCTGGTGCCGCTGCTGCCCGAGGCGGCGCAGATCAACCGCAGCCTGCGCGAACTCGACACCCTCGCCGCGCAGTTGCCGACTGAAGACGTGCCGACCGAGCGCGCCGTGACGACCGCTTTTCGGCTCCTTTTTCTGGGTATGGATGCCGGGTCGGCGGCTACGCTGGCTCAAAGGTTGGCGATCCGGCCGACGGCAGCGCACAGGCCCGTGGCCGTGCAGTTTGCCGGCGCAGTACAGGTGGGACGCGACCTGGGCGGCGTGATCCGCGCGGCGGGCGGCTGGTCATTGGCACGGATGGAACTGACGCAAAGAGGCTGCGGTGAACGATGCGGCGGCTGAAGGAGAAGCAGGCGTGAGAAACGACGCCTTCGTGTACACGCCGCGTGGCACGATCCAAGGGCAGGATTACGTCAAGCAGTACGCACCGCTGGTGCGGCGACTGGCGCACCAGATGGTCGCGCGGCTGCCGGCCAACGTGGAGCTGGACGATATGGTGCAGGCCGGCATGATGGGCCTGATGGATGCGGTCGGCCGCTACGAGGAATCGCAGGGCACCCAGTTCGAGCACTACGCCGCCAGCCGCATCCGCGGCGCGATGCTCGACGAGCTGCGCGCCAACGACTGGCTGCCGCGCTCGGCGCGCAAGAGCCAGCGCGACATCGAAAACGCCATCCACCGGCTGGAGGGCAAGCTCAAGCGTGCGCCCACCGAGTCGGAGATCGCGCGCGAACTGAGCATCAGCATCACCGACTACCAGGAGATGCTCAACGAGGCGCGCGGCGCGCAGCTCGTCTACTTTGACGATCTGGGCGGCGGTGGGGGCGACGACGAGGACTATCTCGAGCGCCATGTTGCCGACACCTCGGAAGGCGGCGGCGATCCGGGCGCGTTCCTGCGCGACAAGCGATTTCGTGGCGCGCTGGTGGCCGCCATCGGCGAACTGCCCGAGCGAGAGCGGCTGCTGATGGGCATGTACTACGAGCAGGACATGAACCTGCGCGAGATCGGCGCCGTGATGGGCGTGACCGAGTCGCGCGTGTGTCAGTTGCACAGCCAGGCCGTGGCGCGGCTGCGCAGCAAGCTCAAGCACTGGTAGGCCATTGCGAGCGGCGCCTTCGCGAGAAGGGCCGCAGCGTTGCAGCGTAAGCACCCCTCGTGGCGCGATCACCTCGCGCAGACACTGGCGCAGCCGGTGGCCGCCATGAGGAACGCTGCGTGTTCGGCTGCGGGAAGACCCGAGCCTCAGATCGGGGGTTCGCTAAATGGCCCGGGAAATTGTTCTTGCTTGACCGATCTGCGCCGCACCGGTCGCGCAGACTCTGCGAGTGTCGACCTGGAGCCGACACTTGTGTCGAGCCAACCTTCGAGGAGCACCATGATGAAGAACATCCTGTTCGCAGCGGCGTTCGCCGTTTGCGCCCTGCAACCCATCGCCGCCAGCGCCAACGAATTCGCCGAACTGCGCACCAAGATGAGCGCGGCGCGTGAGTCGCTGGTCACGATGCTCACCAACAAGGACAAGCGCGGAGCCGACCACCAGAAGGTCGTGGCATCGACCGCCGACGCCGTCAGCGCGCACCTGACGAAGCTCAAGGCGCCGGCCGGCAAGGAAGCGCAGTTCAAGGAACTGGTCGACACCTGGGGTGCGTTCAAGAAGACGCGCGAGGCCGAGCTGGTGCCCGCGATCATCGCCGGTCGCGAGGACGAGGCGCGCAAGCTGGCCGGCGGGATCCAGAAGGACCGCATCACCCGTTGCCAGCAATTGCTCGGCGAGCTGGGCGGCTGAGCGCTGCGCCGGCATGAAGCGCTTCGGCTTGAACATCGGCGCGCGCGTCGCGCTCGCCTTCGGCGCGGTGCTGCTGGTGCTGGCGGCGCTGATCGGCACGGTCGGCCTGAGCCTGGACCGAGCCGCCGCCAACTCGCTGCAGATGCAGGACGATCTGACGTTGCGCGAGCAGATCGCGCAGCTGCGGGCGCTCGCCGATGCGAGCGCCATCGATACGGTGGTGCTGCTGATCACGCCGAGCACGGACTACCAGCAGCGCCTGTTGACCAGGATTCGCGAACGCGAAGCGCAGATGGGCGGCCGGATCAAGGCCTTGGCCGCCGCGCTGCAGGGCGCGCCGGAGGAAGCCAAGCTGGTGGCCGAAGTCGATCGGCGCTACGGCGTATACCGCGGCGGCGTGCAGCGCATGCTTGAGCTGGTGCAGGCCGGCAAGACGAGCGAGGCGGCGTTTGCTGCCGACGAGGAATTGCTGCCGACGATGTCGCCGTTCCTGGACGCACTCGCCAAGGTCGACGCGCTGCAGGGCCAGACGCTGCGTCAGGCCACCGAAGAGAACCAGCGGCTGGTGCGCGCCACCGAGAGGTGGACGCTCGGTGGCGGTGTTGCGGCGGTGCTGCTGGCCGTCGCGGTCGGCGCCTGGCTGGTGGCAGGGCTGACACGTCGGCTGCGGCGCGCGGTGGCGGTGGCCGAGCGCATCGCGGAATGCGATCTGACGGCGCGCGCGGAAGTCAGCGGGCAGGATGAGGTGGCGCAGATGCTGGCTGCACTGAACCGCATGGCCGAGCGGCTGGCGGCGATCGTCGGCGAGGTGCGCGGTGAGGTCGAGTCGCTGGCGCTGAGCACGAGCGAGATCGCCGCCGGCAATCTGGACTTGTCCTCGCGCACCGAGCAGCAGGCGAGCAGCCTGCAGCTGACCGCGGCCTCGATGGCGCAATTGACCGTGAGCGTGCGGCACAGCGCCAGCAGTGCACGGCAGGCCGAACAGCTGGCCGGCGCCGCCTGCACTGCAGCGGCCAACGGCGGCGCGGCGGTGGCGCAGGTGGTGGCGACGATGGACGAGATCAGCACGTCCAGTTGCAGGATCAGCGAGATCATCGGCGTCATCGACAGCATCGCCTTTCAGACCAACATCCTTGCGCTGAACGCGGCGGTGGAAGCGGCGCGCGCCGGGGAGCAGGGCCGCGGCTTCGCCGTGGTGGCGAGCGAGGTGCGCGGACTGGCACAGCGCAGCGCGCAGGCTGCCCGCGAGATCAAGAGCCTGATCGCAGCGTCGACCGAACGGGTACAGACCGGCAACCGGCAGGTGGACGCAGCCGGTGCCGCGATGAACGAGATCGTCGCGCAGGTCGGACGCGCGGCCCAGTTGGTGGGCGAGATGAGCGCCGCCTTCGCGCAGCAAAGTGGCGGCATCGGCCAGATCGACAGTGCGGTCACGCAAATGGACCGCGGGACGCAGCAGAACGCGGCGCTGGTCGAACAGAGTGCCGCAGCGGCCGCCAGCCTCAAGGAGCGAGCCGCGCGCTTGGCGCACGCCGTGGCGGTATTCAGGCTCGCCGGCGACCCGCCGGTCGCCGTCTGACCGGCGGCCGCGCATGGCTCATCAGTAGGGCGTTGTTCCGGGGTGTCGGGCGCGCGGCGCCATCGAGCCTCGACGATGACCCACCCGCGTCCTTACACCCGCGCGGGGCAGGCGAGCGCGTGGCCGGGTCGAATGCGCCGCGGCGCCGTCGTCCGAATTAGGGTTGCTTCCATATCCTGTTCGGGGACTTACCCGCGCGCCCGGCGTCGGACACTGAGCGTCGCTCGAAACTCGACGGGACGATCCGCGATGCGATCACTGAAGACGCTACTGCTGTGCCAACTGGGCGTGGCCATGGCCGCGGCCCTGGTGCTGGTCACCAGCGCGTACGTCGCGAAGGAGAGGATCACCGCCGAGTCGTCCCGCGCGATGGTGGCCAAGGACGTCACCGCCGACGTGCTGCCGCCGCCGATGTACCTGATCGAGATGCGGCTGGTGCTGTCGCAGGGGATCGAAGGCACGCTGCCGCCGGCCCAGGTGCGCGAGGAGTTCGCGCGGCTGGCGCGCGAATACGGCGAGCGTGTGGCGCACTGGCGCGCGAATCCGCCGTACGGCCTGGAGCGCGACCTGCTCGGCGCGCAGCATGCGGCGGCCGAGGCGTTCATCGCCGCTGCGCAGTCGCAGGTGGTGGCACCGCTGGTGGCGGGCGACCGCGACATGGCCTCGCGCGCGCTGCCGCAGGTGCACGCGGCGTACCTTCAGCATCGGGCCGGGGTCGATGTCACCGTACGCGCGGCCGGCGCGTTCGCCGCCGAGTCGCTCGACGCGTTGGCGGCGAGCGAGCGTCATGGTGCAATCTTCATGACCGCAGCCACCGCGGCGATGCTGGCGGTGCTGGTCGCGTTCTTCGTGTGGCTGCGACGCGCGGTGTGGGCGAGCGTCGGTGCGGAGCCGGCCGAGATCGCGGCGGTGGCGCGGGTGGTGGCGGAGGGCGATCTGACGCGTCCGGTGGCGACCCGATATCCGGACAGCGTCGCCGGCTCGCTCGAGCGGATGCGAGTGCAGATGGCTCAGGTGGTGGGCGAGGTGCGCGCTGGCGTCGATTCGGTGAACACCGCCAGTCGCGAGATCTCCGCCGGCAACCAGGATCTGTCTTCGCGCACCGAGGAGCAGGCCAGCAGCCTGCAGCAGACGGCAGCCTCGATCGAGCAGATCAGCGGCACCGTGCAGCAAAGCGCGGATAACGCGCGCCGCGCCAGTCTGCTGGCCGGCAGCGCCAGCGACGTTGCTGCGCGCGGCGGCCAGGTGGTCGGCGACGTGGTCACCACGATGAACCAGATCAGCGCCAGCGCGCGCAAGATCGCCGACATCATCGGCGTGATCGACGGCATCGCCTTCCAGACCAACATCCTCGCGCTCAATGCCGCGGTGGAAGCCGCCCGTGCCGGCGAGCAGGGCCGCGGCTTCGCCGTGGTGGCAGGCGAGGTGCGCACGCTGGCGCAGCGCAGCGCGCAGGCGGCGCGCGAGATCAAGCAACTGATCGGCGACAGCGTGCAGCGGGTCGATGCGGGCAGCCGGCTGGTGACCGAGGCGGGTGCGACGATGACCGAAATCGTCGCCCAGGTACGCCGGGTGACCGATCTGATCGGCGAAATCAGCAGTGCCTCGCTCGAGCACAGCAGCGGCATCGCTCAGGTCAACCAGGCGGTGACTCAGCTGGACCAGACCACCCAGCAAAACGCTGCGCTGGTGGAACAAAGTGCAGCGGCGGCCCATTCGCTCAGCGAGCAGGCGCAAGCACTGGCGCACAGCGTCGCGGTGTTCCGGCTCAGCGCCAGCGATGGCGACAAAGTGGGACTCGGCGCTGTCGCCGCCGCGCGCAGCACGACGCAACGCCGACCCGGCGCCTCCCTCGTCCCCGCATAGCACGCGGCCGCCGTGCCGCCCGTTGCGACCGGCGGCACGACGGCCAGCAGGCCTAGCGATCGGCCGCTGGCGCGGCGCGTGCCGGCTCCGCGCGGTTGGCTCGCGCCCCAGCACTGCTCGCCAGCGCGCGTTCAACGTCTTCTGGCGTCACCGGCTTGACCAGGTGACCATCGAAGCCGGCCGCCGCGGTGGCGGCGCGGTCGGCGTCCTGTCCGTAGCCGCTGACGGCGATCAGCGTGAGCCGAGGCGCATCGCGTCTTGCGCGCAAACGTCGGCCCACTTCAATGCCGCTGATCCCCGGCAAGCCGATGTCCAGCAGCACCGTGTCGGGTGCAAAGCGCGTCACTTCGTCCAGCGCCTGTTCACCGCCATAGACCGCCCGGGCGGTGTGGCCAAGCAGTTTCAGCAGGGCCACCAGCGTATCGGCGGCATCGGTGTTGTCGTCGACCACCAGCACGCGTCGTTCGTCGCCGCCGACGGGCGCGCCGGCGGCGGCCGGCGGTGCATGCGCAACCTGCTCGTCGCGCAGCGCGGGCAACGCCGGCAGACGGATCGAGAAGGTGGCGCCGCGTCCCGGTCCGCCGCTGTCGGCGGCGACACTGCCGCCGTGCATCAGCACCAGGCGCCGCACCAGGGCGAGGCCGATCCCCAGGCCGCCACGGGAGCGGTCCAAGGTGGCATCGATCTGCGTGAAGATGTCGAACACCGCAAGCAACTGGTCCGGCGCAATGCCGACGCCTTCGTCGCGCACCTTGAGCACGATCTCCTCGTTCTCGCGCTGCGCGCTGACCTCCACCAGCCCCTGGTCAGCCGAAAACTTCACCGCATTGCCGAGCAGGTTCTCGATCACCTGGGTCAGGCGCGCACGGTCGCCCAGCACGCGCAGCGGCTGCGGCGGCAGCGTCAGCTGCAGGTGCTGGCCGCGTTCGCGGGCAGCCGGTTGCAGGCTGTCGGCCGCATGGCGGACCAGTTCGGCCAGATCGAGCGGCTCCCGGTGCAGCACGATCTTGCCGCGCGTGATGCGCGAGATGTCGAGCAGGTCGTCGATCAGCCGCTTCATCTGGCCGACCTGGCGCTCGGCGATCGACAGCGCCTGATGCGCGGCCACCGGCAACGACGGCTGCAGCCGCAGGATGGCCAGCGCGTTGGCGATCGGCGACAGCGGATTGCGCAGTTCGTGCGACAGCATCGCCAGGAACTCGTCCTTGCGACGGTCGGCCTCGCGCAGCGACAGCTCCATTTCCTTCTGCGGCGTGATGTCGAGCACCATGCCGATGAAGCGCACCGGCACCCGCGCACCGTCGCGCTCACCGAACAGCGCCTGGCCGCGCAGGTCCAGCCAGCGCAGCGGCTGGTCGGCGCCGCCCAGTCGAAACTGCACGGTGCAGCTGCCGTCGCCGGCCGGATCGAGGGCGCGCGCGAGCGCTGCACGCGCCGCGGCCGCGTCGTCGGCGTCGATCCGCTGCATCGCCGTGCTCAGACTGGGCTGCTCGTCGCGTGCAAAGCCGAACAGCTCGCGCATGCGCGCGGTGGAGATGAGCTGGTCAGTGGCCGGGCTCCAGTCGAAGCTGCCCATGGTGACCGAGTCCATCGCCAGTCGCAGCCGCTCCTCGCTCTCGCGCACCGTGGCGTTGGCCTGATTCTCGGCGTCGGCGGCGGCGGTCAGCCGCGCGTGGGTCGCGCGCAGCGCGGAAAACAGCGCCTCCAGTTCGCGCACGCGCGAGTTGCGCAGCGGCGGCTGGCGGCCGTCGGCGAGGCTCTTCGCGTCGTTGATCGCACTGGCCAGGCCGCGTTCGAGCCGACGCCCGAGCGTGAGGCTGACGCCGAGCGCGGCCAGCATCATCAGCAGGCCGCCGATGGCCAGCATGCCGAGCTGGCGGCGGATCGGCCCGTCGATCTGGCTCTGCGGAATGCCGACGGTCACCGTCCAGCCCATCGGCACCTGCTCCCAGGCGGCGAGCGCGCGCACGTTATCGAGCGTGGTCAGGACCGCCGTGCCCTTCGGCGTCGAGCGCGATGCCTCCTGCAGGCCGGGGGTGACCACCTTGCCGAAGAAGCGCTCGTGCAGCGTGTTGCGCGCCACCACGAGCTTGTTGCGGTCCATGATCGAGGCGACCAGATTGGGCCGCACGTCCTGCGAGGCGAGCAGGCGCGCCAGCTCGGCGGGCTCGATGCGTGCCGTGAGTGCCCAGCGGACCTGGCCGTCGCGCACCACCGGCACCGCCAGGCTCACCGACAATTCGGCCGTGCGTGCGTCGGCGTAGATGTCGGACAGCGCCGGCCGCGCGGTCTTGAACACCTCCCTGTGGTGCTGGCGGTCGAGCAGGCGTGGCGTGCTGTCCAGCGGCCAGGCCGCGCTCATCAGCTCGCGACCCTCGGCATCGGTCAGCGTCAGGTCGGTCCAGCCATCGTGCGTGGTGACAAGTTGGCGTGCGTACGCATGGAACGACGGCAGATTCGCCTCGGTCAGCGTCGGGTACTCGGCCAGGCGAGCCAGTTCGCGCGCCGAGGCGGCCAGTTCGCGGTCGACCGCCACCGCGAGCGTGCGCACCCCCTGCTGCACATCGCGCTCGGCTTGCGCACGCTGCTGCTGCCAGCTCAGGGTGAGCAGGGCAAGCGCGAACACCAGTACCGGCAGCACCGCCAACAGCGGCAGCAGTGTCAGCAGCAGGTTGAGCGAGACAGTCCGTTCGGTGGAGAGGCGTGCTGGCATGTGCCGCTGCGCTGTGTCGGTCGTGGGTCGGTTGACCCGCTGTGTGCCGCTGCCGTGCGGACGAGCGTCCAGCGGACGATGCCGGCAAGGTCAAGCGCAAGGCACAGTGGGCCTTTGTCGCGAGGCGATGCGATGTTAACTGCGGTGCCGGGCGACGTCCCGCTCGGGATGTCGCCTGCGTGAAAGCCGTCAGGGAGGCAGGATGCGCCGGGCGGCGCGGCGTCAAGCGCTGGCGCTGGCGCGCGCCGCAGCGGCGTAGGCGGGCAGTTCGCCGCGCACGCCGTACAGCGCAGTACCGCCGGCCTGGCCGGTCAGCGAGAGCAGGGTTTCGAGGCGCGCGCGGTTGGCGCCCATGCGGATCGCCACCAGGGCGGCGTTGGTGTCGTTCAGGCGCTGCGCAGATGCAGCGGCCTGGGTGAGCGCGCGGCGCTCATCCGGGCTGGCGACACGCAGCGCATGGTTCAGTTGATCCAGCGCCTGGGCCTTGCTGTCGGCCAGTGCCGGCAATTCGTCGGCGGTGCCGCTGACAAGCGCCTGCTGCTCGGCGCGCAGCACGGCGAGCAGGGTGTCGAGCAGCGGCAGGGCGTGGCGGCGGGTCACGTGGCTTGCGTGGCTTGTGTTCGGCGGGCGCGTCAGGCCTTCTTGCCGAGCAGCTCGCCGACACTGGCGAGCAGGCGGTCGGCCACCGCTTCGGCGTTGACCTTGAAGCGACCTTCGGCAATGGCGCTGCGCACTTCTTCGACCTTCTTGGCATCGAACTCGCCGCCGAAGCGGCTTTCGAGCTGGGCCATTTTGGACGCGAGGTCGGACAGCTGCACCTTCTCGGTCTGGACGGCCTCGCCGGATTTGGTCGATGCCGCGCGCGCCTCGTTCGACTGCGGCAGGACGCGGTCGGGGCGCAACGGCTCGGACGTACTCGAAATCTTCATCATGACTCCCGCGAGAAACCTTCCTCGTCAGCCTGTAGATCGGCCCAGCGACGGCGGACTTTAGCCTGTCCGCTGCCGCCGTGGCAGCGCAAATTGCCGGGCAAACGTGGTCCAGATATCGGCGTCGTGGGACTCAACTTGAGGGTGGATCGGGTCATCGGGGTGGTTGGGGTGCGCACCGGTGGCTAGAACGTGATCTCGACGCGGCGGCCGGCGCGGGCGGTGCCCGTCAGGATGCGACCGGCATCGGTGCGCACGCGCACCAGCTGGCCGTCCTGAGCGCCGTTCAGCGCGATGGCGTCGGCACTGACGGCAAAGCCGCGTCCTTCGCCCTGGACCTTGACCGGATCTCCGGCGGCGATCACCTGCGGTGCACGCAGTGCCAGCAAGGGCACCGGCTGGCCGGTGGCGATCGGGCGCGTGAGCACGCGGTTATCCAGTTGCGCGGCCTCGGTGACCACACCTTGCGATTCGCGCGTCCACTCGACTTCCACCATGGTGAAGTCATCCGCGGCCAGCGGCGTGTTGGTCGCCAGCGGCCGGGTGGCAACCAGCGCCGGGCCGTGGATGCGCACCGTCACCGGCAGCTGCACCGACCAGGTGGCGCCTTCCATGCAGCGCATGCCCACGTGGCCGCGCCCCCACAGGCGACTGGCGGCGGGCAGGAACGGTTCGATACGCGCGCAGGGCGCCAGTTGCAGGCGCGGGTCGAGTTGGCCGACGGTGACCTCGATGCGGGCGCTGCCGGCGGTCACGCGCGCGGCCGCCTGCTCCTGCACGTAGCGCTGCAGGTCGGGTGCATGCGGGGGCAGATGTGGAGTCATCGCCTGCAGGGCCGACAGCGGCGCGCAAGCGAGCAATGAAAAGGTGAGGAGGAGCCTGAACATGCCCGCCAGTTTGGGCGCGCGGAAACTGCGCGTAACCCGAAGAAAGACGCGCACAAGCCGGGCTTATCGGCCGATCCCGGCTCGCCCCTCACTCGCATCATCGGCAGCCATTGGACGAACTTTAGGGACCGGACGCATCTTTTCGCCGTCTGCCTGCCGACCGCCATGATCAACCGCCTGACCAACGCGCTGGATTTCAATGCCCAGGCCCTGCTGCTGCGGGCCGAGCGCACCCGCGTGCTGGCCTCGAACATCGCCAACGCCGACACGCCCAACTACAAGGCGCGTGATTTCGACTTTTCCGGCGCGCTGGCGCAGGCCACCGGAGTGCAGATGAAGACCGCCAATGGTGCCGCCGTAGGGAGCGCTGCGGTGGTCACGCCCTTGCGCACCGCGGCCGGCTACCAGAGCGCCGCCGGCGCCGCGACCGGCAGCCCGACGCTGCTGTATCGCACGCCGCTGCAGACCGCACTCGATGCGAACACGGTGGACATGGACATGGAACGCGCCGCCTTTGCCGACAACACGCTGCGCTACGAAGCGGGACTTCGCTTCATCAACGGCCAGATCCGCACGCTGATGACCGCCATCAACGGCCAGAGCTAGCGCAGGGAGACAGCACATGAGTCTGTTCAAGATCTTCGACGTATCCGGCAGCGCGGTCAGTGCGCAGAGCCAGCGCCTGAATGTGGTTTCCAGCAATCTGGCCAACGCCGACAGCGTGGCCGGGCCGGACGGCCAGCCGTACAAGGCGCGCCAGGTGCTGTTCCAGACGCAGATGATGGGTGCCGATCAGTCGGCCGCCGGCGTGCGCGTGGCCAGCGTGGTCGAGGACAGCGCCGCACCGCGTCGCCTGCACGACCCGGATCACCCGCTGGCCGACGAAGAGGGCTACGTGACGATGACCAACGTGAACGTGGTCGAGGAGATGGTCAACATGATCTCCGCCTCGCGCAGCTACCAGACCAACATCGACGTGATGAACACCGCCAAGAGCCTGCTGCAGAAGACCCTGCAGCTGGGTTCATGAGCACATCGACACGCTCTACCGCCAAGGACTGACGCATGACCTCCGCCAGCACCATCAGCAGCATGCTCGACTCGAGCGCCGCCGCCGGCTTCTCGGCCACCGGCACCAAGGACTCGGCCAAGGAGCTGAACGATCGCTTCCTCAAGCTCCTGGTGGCGCAGATGAAGAACCAGGATCCGCTCAATCCGCTCGACAACGCGCAGGTGACGAGCCAGATGGCGCAGATCAACACCGTCACCGGCATCAACGGCCTGAACGACACGGTCAAGCAGTTGCTCAACCAGTTCGGCGCGATGGAGTCGCTGCAGGCGTCGCAGCTGACCGGCCGCAACGTGCTGGTGACCGGCAACGAACTGAAGATGAATGCCGAAGGCACGGCGGCCATCGGCGGCATGGAGCTGCCGGCCACCGCCGACAGCGTGAAGGTGGAGATCCGCGATGCGTCCGGCAACGTGATGCGCACCCTGACCCTGGGCAAGACCGAAGGCGGCATCACCCGTTTCAGCTGGGACGGCAAGACCGATGCCGGCGTGCAGGTCGCCGCCGGCAACTACAGCTTCACCGCGAAGGCGGCCTACGGATCCACCTCGATCGAGGGCACGCCGCTGGTGGCGCGCACGGTCGAGGCGGTGACGCGCAGCAACGGCAGCACGCAACTCGTGCTGGCCGGCGGCGCGCGGGTCGCCTACAGCGACGTCAAGCAGATTCTCTAGCGGACGCCTCGATCGCGTCCGCCCCGAACAACCGAATGCATCACTGATGAGAGCGCACCCATGAGCTTCCAGCAAGGCCTGTCGGGCCTGAACGTCGCCAGCAAGAACCTCGCCGCGATCGGCAACAACGTCGCCAATGCCTCGACCATCGGCTACAAGACGGCACGCGCCGAGTTCGCCGACGTGTTCGCCAATTCAATGGCCGGCGGCGGCAGCGCACAGATCGGCATCGGCGCTGCGCTCGCCGCGGTGCGCCAGCAGTTCACCCAGGGCAACATCATCACGTCGGCCAACCCGCTCGACCTGGCGATCAACGGCTCGGGCTTCTTTCGCCTGTCGACCAACGGTGTCACGAGCTACACGCGCAACGGCCAGTTCTCACTCGATAACGAAGGCTTCATCGTCACCAACAGCGGTGCCCGCCTGACCGGCTACCAGGCCGATCCGGCCGGGCAGATCGCTGCGTCCACGCCCTCGGACCTGCGCATCTCGCTCGCCAACATTCCGCCGCAGCCGACCACCGCCGCCAGCATGGCGCTGAACCTGGACTCGCGCGAAGACATCATGACCGCGGCGTTCAACATCAACGACGCCTCCACCTACAACTCGTCGACCGCGATGACGGTGTACGACTCGCAGGGCAATGCCAACACGCTGACCGTGTACTTCCGCAAGACCGCCGCCAACACCTGGCAGGTCTACGGCGCGGCCAACGGTGCGGTGCTCAATGCCAACGCCGCGCTGGGCACGCTGAACTTCGGTACCAATGGCCTGCTGGCCGCGACCACCTCGATGAACGTGTCGCTGCCGCTGTCCAACGGCGCCGCCACGCCGTTGAACTTCCCGATCGAGTTCCCGGCCGGCGACATGACGCAGTTCGGCGTCAACTTCGCCGCCAGCAGCCTGACGCAGAACGGCTTCACCACCGGCCGCATCGCCGGCTTTGCGATCGGCGACGATGGCACGGTGCTCGGCCGCTACACCAACGGCCAGACGCGCGCGCAAGGGCAGGTGGTGCTGGCGAACTTCGTCAATGCACAGGGCCTGGGTGCGCTGGGGAACAACCAGTGGTCGGAGACCGCCGAGTCGGGCCAGCCGCTGGTGGCCGCGCCCGGCAGCGGTTCGCTCGGCACGCTGCAGTCCGGCGCGCTGGAAGAAGCCAACGTCGATCTGACCGAAGAACTGGTGAACATGATCACCGCGCAGCGCATCTACCAGGCCAACGCGCAGACGATCCGCACGCAGGATCAGATCATGCAGACGCTGGTGAACCTGCGCTGAGCCTCGCAAAGTGAAAACCTACTTTGCTCGGGGCAGGTCAGAAAAAATCGCTGGCGGAGCCAGACGATTTTTTGTGGCAAGGGCAACGCAACGGCACTGGCACTGACGCACGATGGACCGCCTGATCTACACCTCGATGACGGGTGCCAAGCACCTGATGCATCGGCAGGACACGCTGGCGCAGAACCTCGCCAATGCGTCGACCACGGGCTATCGCGCCGACACGGTGGCGCTGCGCGCGGTGCCAGTGCGCGGCAACGAGGCGGGCACGCGCGTGTTTACGGTCGAGACCACCACCGGCTCGGACTTCGCCTCCGGCCCGATGCAGTCCACCGGCCGCCCGCTCGACGTGGCGGTGCAAGGACCCGGCTGGATCGCGGTGCAGGCGCTCGACGGCAATGAGGCCTACACGCGCGCCGGCAACCTGCAGGTCGGCGCCGACGGCACGCTGCAACTGCCCAATGGTCTACCGGTACTTGGCGAAGGCGGACCGATCACGGTGCCAGCCGACGCCCAGCTGTCGGTCGCGCCCGATGGCACGGTCTCCGCAGCAACCGCCAACTCGCCCACCGTCAACCAGGTGGGCCGCATCAAGCTCGTCAATCCCGACAGCGCCGAACTCGAAAAGGGCCTGGATGGCCTGTTCCGCGTGCGCGGCGGCGACCCGGCGGGCGCCGATGAAAGCGTGCGCCTGGCCGAAGGCACGCTCGAGGGCAGCAATGTCAACGTGGTCGAGGCAATGATCGGCATGATCGCCGCGGCGCGTCAGTTCGAGATGCAGATGAAGCTGCTCAGCACCGCCGAGCAGAACGAACAGAAGGCGGGCTCGATGCTCTCGAACTTCTGATGCGACCTGCAACGAACATCACCATGAACAACCGTCCGAGCCGGCGCGCGACGCCGGCCTGTGGCCTTCAGGAGAACGAGGGGGCTGAGCTGGCCCCCTCGTGCTCCCCAAGCTAAGGAGTAAGTCAATGATCCGCAGCCTGTGGATAAGCAAGACCGGCCTCGACGCCCAGCAGACGCAGCTCGACGTTGTGTCCAACAACCTCGCCAACGTCGGCACCACCGGGTTCAAGCGCGCCCGCGTCGCGTTCGAGGATCTGCTGTACCAGAACGTGCGGCAGGCCGGTGCCAACACCTCGCAGCAGACCACGCTGCCCACCGGATTGCAGATCGGCACCGGCGTGCGACCGACCGCCACGCCGCGCATGTTCACGCAGGGCAACCTGCAGAGCACCGGCAACCAGTTCGACATCGCCATCAACGGCAACGGCTTCTTCCAGGTGCAGATGCCCGACGGCACCACCGGCTACTCGCGCGACGGCTCGTTCCACGTCGACTCCAACGGCGGCCTGGTCACGGCCAGCGGCTTTGCCGTGTCGCCGGCGATCACGGTGCCGGCCAACGCGCTCGCCGTGACGATCGGCCAGGACGGCACCGTCACCGCCACCGTGCCGGGCCAGACCGCGCCACAGAACATCGGCTCGCTGCAACTGGCCAGCTTCACCAACCCGGCCGGGCTGGAGTCGCGCGGGCAGAACCTGTTCGTCGAAACCGCCGCCTCCGGAACTGCCAACGCCAACACGCCCGGCACCAACGGCCTGGGCATGCTGCAGCAGGGCTATCTCGAGACCAGCAACGTCAACGTGGTCGAGGAACTGGTGGCGATGATCCAGACCCAGCGCGCCTATGAAATCAATTCCAAGGCGATCCAGACCAGCGACCAGATGCTGGCGCGGCTGGCGCAGCTCTAACCGGGCCTCGCAAAGTGAAAACCTACATCGCCCGGCCTCGCAAAGTGAAAACCTACTTTGCTCGGGTCGAGAATGAAAAAATCGCTGGCGGAGCCAGACGATTTTTTGAGGGAATGGCGACGCAAGGGACGCGTGCCGGTGTCGTCGCTCTGACACTGCTGCTGGCCGCCTGCGCTTCGCCTCGGCATGACGTCGTGAAGAACACGCCGACCACGGCGCGGCCGCCGGCGGCGACGACCCAGGCCGGACTGCCCACCGGCGGCATCTTCCAGCCGGCCGCGTACCGGCCGCTGTTCGAGGACCGCAAGCCGCGCTATGTCGGCGACATCCTCACCGTCAACATCAACGAGCGCCTGAACGCCAGCCAGAGTGCCAACTCGAATACCGAACGGACGTCGGAGTTCGAGGTCGCGCTGCCCGGGGTGAGGGGCATCCTCGGCACCAATATCAATGCGCTGGGTGCGGCCGCCAGCGCCAGCAACTCGTTCGACGGCAAGGGTGCGACGACATCGAGCAACCTGTTCTCCGGCGCGATCACGGTCACCGTGATCGAGGTGCTGGCCAACGGCAACCTGGTGATCGCCGGCGAGAAGCAGATCGGCATCCGTCGCAACAGCGAGGTGCTGAAGTTCACCGGCGTGATCGACCCGGCACAGATCCAGCGCGGCAACGTGATCAGCTCGACGCAGGTGGCCGACGCGCGGCTGGACTATCGCGGCGGCGGCTACATCGAGGAAGCGCAGATCAAGGGCTGGCTGTCGCGGTTCTTCGACTCGTTCACTCCGTTCTGAGCGCGCAAAAGTGCAAACCTACTTTTGCGCGATTGGAATGAAAACGATCGCTGGCGGAGCCAGACGATCGTTTTGGACCCACTGCTACGCAAGGACGGCCATCGTGCTCTCGCGGATCTTGATCATCGTCATTGCCGCGCTCGCTGCGGTGCTGTCACTGCCCGCACAGGCGGAACGCATCAAGGACCTCGCCAGCACGCAGGGCGTGCGGCCGAATCAATTGATCGGCTACGGCCTGGTGGTGGGCCTGGACGGGTCGGGTGACCAGACCACGCAGACGCCGTTCACGGTGCAGAGCCTGCAGTCGATGCTGACGCAGCTGGGCATCACGCTGCCGCCGGGCACCAGCCTGCAGTTGCGCAATGTGGCGGCGGTGATGGTCACGAGCACGCTGCCGCCGTTTGCACAGCCGGGCCAGCAGGTCGACATCACGGTCTCGTCGCTCGGCAACGCGCGTTCGCTGCGCGGCGGCACGCTGCTGATGACGCCGCTCAAGGGCGCCGACGGCCAGGTCTATGCGGTGGCGCAGGGAAACGTGCTGGTCGGTGGCGCCGGGGCGGCGCAGGGCGGCAGCAAGGTGCAGATCAACCACCTGTCGGCGGGTCGCGTGCCCAACGGCGCCACGGTGGAGCGTGCGGTGGCCACGGCGTTCCTGCTGTCGGACCGCATCCGCCTGGAGCTGAATACGACCGATTTTTCGACCTCGGCCCTGGTGGCCGATGCGATCAACCGCCGCTTCGGCAACGACGTGTCGATGCCGCTGGACGGTCGCGTGATCGAGGTGCGCGCGCCGGCCACGCCGGCCGAGCGGGTGCGCTTCATGGCGGAGTTGGAGAACATCGACGTGGTGACGCTGGCGCCGAGCGCGCGCGTGATCATCAACGCGCGCACCGGCTCGATCGTGATGAACCGCACGGTGACGCTGGAGCCGGCCGCGGTGGCACACGGCAACCTGTCGGTGACGATCAGCTCGCAGCCGGTGATCTCGCAGCCCGGCCCGTTGTCGCAGGGCCAGACCGTGGTGGCCGAGCGCGCCGACATCCAGATCAAGCAGGAGGGCGGCGCGCTGATGCAGGTCGCGCAGGGCGCCAACCTGGCCGACGTGGTCGCAGCACTGAATTCGCTCGGCGCCAATCCAGGCGACATGCTGGCGATCCTGCAGGCGCTGAAGGCTGCAGGAGCACTGCGCGCCGAGCTCGAAGTGATCTAGGACTGCGTCGGCATGAACGGACTCGATGCGCAGCGCCTGATGACGCAGGCCGCCTCGGCGGCGCAGTCGCTCGCCGCCGACGGCCGCTCGCTCGACAGCCTCAAGCGCGACGCGCAGCGCGACCCGCAGGGCGCGGTGCGCAAGGCGGCGCAGCAGTTCGAGGCGCTGTTCATGCAGATGGTGTTGAAGAGCATGCGCGACGCCACGCCCAAGAGCGGCTTGTTCGATTCGCCAGCCAACGACATGTACACCGGCATGCTCGACCAGCAGATGTCGGCCAAGATGTCGCAAAGCGGCACCGGCCTGACCGATGTGCTGGTGCGGCAGCTGACGCGGCATCTCACGCCGACCGCGGCCGGCGCCGGCACCACGGCCACGGACGCCGCCGCATCAACCAGCAAGTCACCCGCCGCGCCCCGTGTCGGAGCGCCCACCGCGGCGGCCGAGACGGCGGTGCCGCGCACGCGTTCGGCGCTGGCGCGCTACGACGAGATGGCACGCAGCGCCGAGCGCGCCGCGCCCGCACCGGGCAGCACCGATGCGCAGCGCCGCTTCGTCACCCGTCACTTCGATTCGGCGCAGGCGGCCGAGCGCGCCACCGGCATCCCGGCGCAGTTCGTGCTCAGCCAGGCGGCGCTGGAATCGGGCTGGGGCAAGGCAGAGATCCGCGGCAGCGATGGGCTGCCCAGCCACAACCTGTTCGGCATCAAGGCCACGGGCGGCTGGCAGGGACGCACGGTGGACGTGGTCACCACCGAATACGAGAACGGCGTGGCGAAGAAGGTGGTCGACAAGTTCCGCGCCTACAACAATTACAGCGAGGCGTTCCGCGACTGGGCGCAGCTGATGGCGGCCAACCCGCGCTACGCCGGCGTGGTGGCGCGCGGGCGCGATGCCGCTGCGTTCGCCCAGGGCCTGCAGCGCGCCGGCTACGCCACCGATCCGGCCTATGGCGACAAGCTCACGCGGGTGATCGCCAGCGTGGGTGCCGCGCTGCGGCCGTCGTGAGGCGGCGTGCTGCCTCGCGGTGCTGCCTCAGTGCGCTGCCTCAGCGCGCTGCCTCAGTTTGCTGCCTCTTTTGTCCGGTTCAAGAAGCCGCAGTTCGTGCCGTAATCCAACGTAGTCCCCGGAACACACCCCCATGAGCACCGGCATCTTCTCCATCGGCAACAGCGCACTGGCCGCCGCCTACACGGCGCTGCGCACGGCCGGCAACAACATCGCCAACGTCAACACGCCCGGCTACACGCGGCAGACCGTGGTGCTGTTGCCGCAGGTGTCGAGCTTTGTCGGTGGCAACTACGTCGGCCAGGGCGTGGCGGTCGGCGACGTGCGGCGTACCTACAGCGACTTCCTCACCGGCCAGGCGCACCAGGCGACCTCCGCTTCGGCGCAGGCCGACGCGCGCTCGACCCAGCTGGCGCAGGTGGCGGGGCTCTTCAACAACCAGACCACCGGCATCGGCGCGGCGATCGACAATTTCTTCGCCGCCGTGCAGGACCTGACACAGCGACCGGGCGATGCCGCGGCGCGCCAGCAGATGGTCTCGGCCGGCAACATGCTGGCGCAGCGCTTCAACGATGTGGGCTCGCGCCTGCAGGAGATGCGCAACGGCACCGACCGCCAGTTGCGGCTGGAAGCCGACGTGGTCAACCGCAGCACGCAGGAAATCGCCGTGCTCAACGACAAGATCGCCCTGGCGCGCGGCAACGGCGCCTCGCCCAACGATCTGCTCGACCGGCGCGACGCCGCGATCCGCCAACTCAACGAGTCGGTCCGCGTGACCTCGGTGATGCAGGACGACGGCAGCGTCAATCTGTTCCTCGGCAACGGCCAGCCGCTGGTCGTGGGCTCGCAGGCCAACGCCTTCAGCCTGCGCACCGATCCGGTCGATCCGCAGTCGATCCAGGTCGGCGTGCAGGCGCGTGGCGGTGCTTTCCTCGTGGTCGAGCCCGAGTCGATCGGCGGCGGCAAAATCGCCGGCCTGATGCAGTTCCGCAGCGCCGATCTGCCGGCGATCGAGAACGACCTCGGCCGCATCGCGATCGCCATCTCGAGCGAGTTCAACACCCAGCACCGGCTCGGCAACGATGCCAGCGGCGCGCCCGGCGGCAACTTCTTCGCGCCGCTGTCCATGCTCGCCGTGGCGGCGCGCACCAACGGCAACGCCGCCACCACCGCCAGCGTGACGCTGGCCGATGCCTCGCAACTGCAGTCGAGCGACTATCGCCTCGACTACGATGGCACCAACTACCGGCTCACCCGCCTGGCCGACGACACCTCCTGGACGTCGGCCACGCCGTCGTTCACGCAGGACGGCCTCAGCTTCGCGCTCGCCAGCACGCCGCCGGCCGCCGGCGACCAATTCATGATCCGCCCGTTAGCCGCCGCCAGCCGCGACCTCACGATGGCGGTGCAGCGCGGCAGCGAAGTGGCCGCTGCCAATCCGGTGCAGGTCACGATGCCGGCGACCAACCTCGGCTCGCTGGTGGTCGACGACCTCGCCGTGGTGGCCGGTACGCCGCCCGCGCCGCTGCGCAATCCCAACCTGACCAATGCGGTCAGTGTGGTGTTCACCTCGGCCTCGGCCTACGAGATCCGCAGCGGTGCCACGGTACTGTCCTCCGGCACCTACAGCTCGGGCGGCGCGATCGCCTTCAACGGCTGGAGCATGACGGTGCGCGGCACGCCGTCGCCCAACGACACGCTCAATCTGGGCGCCAATGTCGGCGGCACCGGCGACAACCGCAATGCGCTCAAGCTCGCTGCGCTGGCCGGTCGCCCGCTGATCGATGGCGCCAGCATCACGGGCGGCTTTGCCAACACGATCGCCCGCCTGGGTGGCGCCGCCGAAGGCGCGGGCGTGTTCTCGCTGGCGCAGGACGCGATCCGCGAGAACGCGGTGGCCGCCGAAAGCGCCGCCGGTGGCGTCAACCTCGATGAAGAAGCCACCAAGTTGATCCAGTACCAGCAGCAGTACCAGGCCGCGGCCAAGATCATCGCCGTCGGCCGCACGATTTTCGACGAGATCCTGGCGCTCGGCCGCTAGGCGACCCGCACGCGCCGCGCTTGCTGACGGACACCCACCATGCTTCGCGTCTCCACCCTCAATCAGTTCAACGCCGGCGTAGACAACATCGTCGCGCGCCAGCGCGAGCTGCTCGTCACCATGCAGCAGATGTCGTCGGGCAAGCGCATCAACGGCCCCGCCGACGATCCGCTCGGCGCCGCCGACAGCACCAGCATCCGTTCCACCCTGTCGCAGTTCTCGCAGTTCAAGAGCAACCAGGACCACGCCACCTACCTGCTCAACATGGCCGAGTCGTCGCTCACCGGCTTCACCAACGGGCTGCAGGACATCAAGGAGAAGCTGGTGGCGGCCGGCAACGGCGCCTACGGCGACAGCGAACGCAAGATGATCGCCGGCGAACTGGAAGGCATCCTGTCGCGCCTGGTCGGGCTGGCCAACGCCAGCGACGGCGCCGGCGGGTATCTCTTTGCCGGGTCGCGCCTGAACGCGGCGCCGTTCTCGCAGAGCGGCAACGTGGTCGGCTTCAACGGCGACGAGATCCTGCAGCGGCTGGAGGTGTCGCAGGACCGGTTCCAGCAGGTGCGCTACTCCGGTGACGCGCTGTTCAACAAGATCCGCCCCGGCAACGGCAGCTTCACCACCGCGGCCACCGCGACCAACACCGGCGCCGCCTGGATCGATGCCGGCAACGTCGTCGATCCATCCGCGCTCACCGGCAGGCCGTACACGATCAGCTTCACCGTGGCCGCCGGCGTCACCAGCTACAGCGTGGAGCGCAGCAACGCGAGCGGTCCCGCCACCACGGTGTCCACCGGCACCTACACCTCGCCCGCCACGCTGCAGTTCGAAGGCGTGAGCGTGCAGTTGAGCGGCGATCCCGCCAACGGCGACACGTTCGCGGTGGCGCCCGCCGGCTTCCAGTCGGTGTTCGATACGCTGGCGCTTGCGATCGAGGCGCTCAAGCAGCCGACCGCGGGCATGCCGGCCACCCGGGCGCAGATGCAGACCATCCTGTCAGGCGCCCAGGCCTCGATGGAAGGCGCGCTCGACCACGTCTTGCTCAAGCGCGCCGACATCGGCGCCGGGCTGCAGGAACTCGAGGCCTACGGCGCCCTGAACGACGACCGCCAACTCCAATACCAGACCCGCCTGTCCGGCGTCGAAGACCTCGACTACGCCCAGGCCACCGCCGAACTGTCACGCCGCCAGTTGAGCTTCCAGGCTGCGCTGCAGAGCTACTCGACGGTGTCGAAGCTTTCTCTGTTTGATTACATCTAGATCACTTTCGATGTACGCGAGCCCTGCGGGCTCGCACGTGCATCGAAAGTGCTAGAAAGTGTTCGACTTCACTGGCGGGGCCAGATGAAGTCGAAAGGGGTCGCGGCTGCGCGTTGCTGTGCCCGCGACGACGACGTGCGCGCGGCGCGGCTGTGCCGCTTTGCGCGGCACCTCATCGCGCAACCTTGATCGACAGTTGGCGCCGAGAATCAGCCGACGAGCTTGTCGTATTGCGCATGGGTGCCGATTCAGAACCAGTGAACTCCGCCACTCACCGGGATGCCGAGAGCGCGGTAGTAGAGGCCGACACGAACGCTGTGCAGCTTGCCGTTGCCGACGGTCTTGACCTGGAGTGAGGGATGCGAAGCATCGTTCCGCAGCAATTCGTAGTTGCGCCCCGCGAGCGCCTGAACTTCTGCTGGGAGTGCTTCGAAGCACTCCCCAAACCGCTTCGACGCGGTGCGTTTCAAGGTTCGCGACGAAGACCGCTTCGCTAGTCAGCCAGCGCCTCTGCGGCCAGGCCGTCCAGCTTCCCGCTGCCCGCATCGCGTTCGATCTGGCCGTCCCACGCTGCACCATCGAACTCGGCGAACCACAGGCGGAATTCCGCAAGCTTGTCCGCAGGCAAGGCTGCGACTGCTTTCTCGATTGCCTTGATGTCGCCCATGAGTTGCTCTAATCAACCGGCAAACCAAGTATGCGACATCCCGCGGGCCGCAGTTGCGCCGGTGGACTCGCGATTCCGGTGCCGCCTCCAGGAGCCCGTACTAACGGCAATCGCGATTGCGCGCTGATAACCCTCTGCCCGGACGGGGAGAGGGCCAGGGTGAGGGGTGAGCCCTTTACCTTGATCGCCTTCGAAGACGCTGAGCAGCGCAGGGCAGGCCGGGGTGGTCGGGCGTCGACTGTCCGAAGCACGTGGCGCGGCGCAGCCGCGATCGTGCGAGTTTCGACGGCCGCCGGCTTGACCGAGCAGCGCAAGGGACCCGCGCAGCGGGCGTCTTCGCAGGCGCGCCTTTCTTTGGTTACTTTCTTTGGCAAGACAAAGAAAGTGACTGGCCCCGCGGCCATGAAGCGGGGGCATCGCATGAGACGGTGCAACGCGTGGGCGAGCGCACTGCAAAGAGCGACTTAGGCCCCGGCCTTCGCCGGGGCGACGGAGTAGCGCAAGCGGAGCCAAAGTCACTGGGTTCCCGCTTTCGCGGGAACGACGGCGGCGGTAGTCGCGGGAACGACGGCGGCGGTAGTCGCGGGAACGACGGCGGCGGTAGTCGCGACGGCGGCGGTAGTCGCGGGAACGACGGCGGCGGTAGTCGCGGGAACGACGGCGGCGGCAGTCGCGCGAGTGACGGGTGGCGTCGCACGGCGACATCGACCGCCGACGGCAGGTCAGGGCAGCCTCCCCCGACCTTTCGTCCTCCCCTACGCACGCCGCCTTTCCTTCGATTGACTTGGCACCGCCGGCGCTATCCTCGGGGCCACTTCCTGTCAGTACTTCGTGGCCGACTCCGACTCCCCCTCCGTCCCGCCCTCGCGGCGCCTTGCCGGCGCGCCTGAGGTCGTGTCCGACGCGCGCGCGCTGGCGGTGGCGGGTGCGCCGGTGCGCCGCAAGCGCGCCAGGCCAGCGGGCGCCAGCTTCGACGTCGAACCACCCACTGCATCGTTTTTCGACAGCACCACCGATGCCATCCTGCGCTTCGACGCGCAGTGCCGCGTGGTGTATGCCAATCCGGCGCTGGTGCGCGCCTTTGCGCTGCCGCGCGTGAACTTCATCGGCCAGCGTCTGCGGGAGGTCGAGGGGTTTGCCGAGTTCGCGCCGTTGTGGGAGGCCAATCTCGACGACGCGTTGCAGACGCTCGACTCGCGCTGGTTCAAGTTCGGCTACCCGCACCCGACCGGCCGCAAGCAGTTCGACGTGCGCATGACGGTCGAGGTCGGTCGCGTGCGCGGGGCCGCGGTGGCCACCCACATCACCGCGGTGCTGCGCGACGTCACGGTGCCGCGCGAGGCGCTGCGGGTGTCGCGGGCGGCGGACGACTTCGTGCAGACGCTGCTGACGGCAGCACCGGTGGGCATCTGCCTGCTCGATCGCGAACTGCGCTACCAGGCCTGGAACGAGGCGCTGGCCGCCCTGATCGGCTTGAGCGCCGATGACGTGCTCGGCCGGCAGCCCGACGAGATCCCGCGGCTGGCGGCGAACCCGGACATCATGCCGCGGCTGCGCGAGATGCGAGACGGCCGGGTGCGCGAGCCGCAGACGGTCGAGTATCAGCTGGCGGCCGGGGCGGATGGCGAACCGGGGCCGTGGCTGCGGGTGCAGCGCACGCCGGTGTTCGACCGCAACGGCGACTTCAAGGGCGTGTTCGCCACCACCGAGAGGCTCGATCGCGACCGCTTTGCCGAGATGTCGCTGGCGGCGCTGCGCCAGGCGCTCGACTCGGCCGGCGAGATGGTGCTGCAGATCGATCGCAGCAGCCGCGTCATCGATGCCAACGAGACGGCGCTGACCTGGCTCGGCTACACGCGCGAGCAGCTGACCGGCATGCGGCTCGACCAGATCGACACCCGCCTGTCGCCCGAGCTGTATGCCGAGATGCTGGAGCAACTGACCGGGCGCGGCGCCTGGCAGGGCGAGACGCGCTACCGCACGCGGCTGGGCAGCGAGTTCCCGGTCGACATGGTGCTGCAGCGAGTGGAGCAGGGTGGGCGCGAGTTCATCTTCCTGCTGGTGCGCGACATCACCGAGCGCAAGCGGATCGAGCAGCGCCTGGCGGACTCCGCCTGGCGCTTTCGCACGATCTTCGAGGAAAGCCCGGTGGCCAAACTGCTGCTGGGTCCGGACTTCGTCGTCACGCAGGCCAACCTCGCGGCCGGGTCGCTGCTCGGCTATGCGTCGGCCGACCTGGTGGGCAAGCCGCCGTCGTTCATCATGGATCCGCTGCAGCAGGACGCGATCGACCGCCTGCGGCTGCGCCTGGCCAAGGGGGCACCGTCGGCCGCCGAGGGCGACCGCATGCTGCGCCACAAGGACGGCCACCTGGTGTGGGGTCGGCTGACGCTGCGCGCGTGGAACAGCGGCGACGGCGCGGCCGGCCAGCCGCGGCTGCGCAATTACCTGCTGGTGCTGGAAGACACCACCGAGCGCAAGATCTCCGAGGAGCAGTTGCAGGTGCTGCTGACCGACCAGCAGACGCTGCTGGAGACGATGTCGGTCGGCGTCGTGCAGGCTTCCGGCGGTCGCATCTTGCTGGCCAATCGCGAGTTTGCGCGGCTGTTCGACTACGAGGACCACGAGGTGGTCGGCATGTCGTTGTGGGAGCTGGCGAGTGATCGCGCCAACCGCATGCCGCATGAGGTCTCCGGCCTGCCGGCGGTGCGCGAAGGGCAGACCACCAGTGCCGAGGTGGTGCTGTTTCGCCGCGACGGCGAGCCGGTGTGGTGCCTGGTGCAGGCGCGCCCGGTCGCGGTGAGCGATCCCAACCACGCCGAGGCGATCTACACCTTCCAGGACGTCTCCGAGATGAAGCGGCAGCGCGAGGCGCTCGGCCGCTCGCTGCTCGAACTGAAGGTCGTGCTCGACACCACCGCGGTCGGCGTGCTGCATCTGGCCGGCGAGCGCGTGGTGCGCAGCAACGCTCAGGGCGTACTGCAGTTTGGTGCGCAACCGCAGGTCAGCGAGGATCGCAGCGCGGTGGCTGGCGATACGCCGCCGACCGGCACCGACCGCGACGAACTCGCCGGTCGCGATGTCGCCAGCCTGTTTGCGCAGCCGTCGGATTACGAGGCGCATCGGGCGGCGCTGCAGGGCTTGAAGGATGCGGCACCGTTCGAGGTGCGGCTGCGCGGCGCCAGCGGTCAGCCATTTTGGGGGCTGGTCACCGCACGCGCGATCGACCCGACCTCGCCGGCGGCCGGCCAGATCATCTCGGTGCTCGACATCGACGTGCGCAAGCGGCAGGAAGAGCAGTTGCAGACGCTGCTGGCCGAAAGCCGCCTGATGTTCGACACCGCGCTGGTGGGCCTGCTGTTCGTGCGCGATGGTCGGCCGTTGCGCGCGAACACCGCAATGGAGGATCTGCTCGCCTGCGAGCCCGGGGCGATGACCGACCAGGGGCAGCTCTTTGCGCATCCGACCGACCAGTTGCTGGCTGCCAGCCTGGCCGAGCATTACGACGAGATCGCCGCCGGCGGCGCCTGCGAGTTCGAGCTGCACATGTTCCGCCGCCGCGGCGATCCGATCTGGGTCGCGGTGCAGGGGCGCGCGGTCAATCCCGACCGCCCGGAGCTGGGCCACATCTTCGCCTTCGTCAACGTCGACGAGCGCAAGCGCTCCGAGCGCGAGCTGCTCACCGCGCTGGGCGAGCTGCAACTGATCTTCGACAACGCGCTGGTGGGCATGGCCTACGTGGCCGATGAACTGGTGGTCAAGTCCAACGCCGCCACCGAGCGCATGTTCGGCTACGGCGGTGGCGACCTGTCGGAGCTGGAAATTGCCAGCCTGTTCGCCGACCGCGCCGACTGGGACAGCCTGCGCGCCGAAGCGGCGGTGGGCGAGGCCGAGTTCGAGCGCCTGATGCGGCGCGCCGACGGCTCCACTTTCTGGTGTGCCGTGAACGTGCGGCCTCTGGATCCGCAGATGCCCGAGCGCGGCCTGATCCTGGCGCTGATGGATGTCGACCTGCGCCGGCGCACCGCCGATGAGCTCAAGCGAATGCGCAACTACCTCGACCTCGTGGTCGAGAATCTGCCGGTGCTGGTGAGCGTGCGTGATGTCGAGACCGGCCGCTTCACCAGCCTGAACCGCGCCGGCGAGCAGATCACCGGACTCACGCGCGAGCAGGTGATCGGCCGCAGCTGGCACGAGATCTACGGCCGCCAGTTTGCCGACCTGTATGCCGAACTGGACCGCCGCGCGCTGGCCACCGGCCAGCAGGTCGACCGGCCGCGCGACGTCATGCTGCGCGCCGACGGCCGCACCCTCACCGTCAACCAGCGTGTGTTGCCGCTGTACGAGCCGGCCGACGATGGCAGCGGTGCGCTGCGCGCGCGCTACGTGATGTCGATCATCGATGACCTCACCGAGGAGGTGCGGGCCGAGGCGGCGCTGCGCGAGACCGAGACCCGCTTCCGCCAGTTTGCCGAGAACATCGACCAGCTGGTGTTCATTGCCACCGCCGATCTGGCCACCGTGCTGTACGTGAACCCGCGCTACAAGGCGGTGGTGGGCGGTCCAGCCGACGAACTGCTCGACGACGGCCGTAACGGCCTGAAGTACGTGCACTTCGACGATGTGGTGCCGCTCAAGCAGAAGCTTCCGCGGCTGATCGCCGGCTTTCGCCGCCTGCGCAAGGCCGAACTGACGGTGCGCATCGACCACCCGGCGCGCGGCCTGCGCACGCTCAGCCTGCGCCTGAACCCGGTGCGCATGTTCGACGGCAGCGTGCGCGTGTTCGGCGTGGCCGACGACATCACCGAGCGCGCCGCCGCCGAGCAGGAGCGCATCGCCGAGGCGGTCAAGCAGCGCGACATCCTGGTGCGCGAAGTGCATCACCGCATCAAGAACAACCTGCAGGGCGTGGCCGGCCTGCTGCAGCACATGTCCACCAGCAAGCCGGAGGTGGCGCCGCAGTTGAACGAGATCGCCGGCCAGATCCAGGCGATCGCGCAGGTGCACGGCCTGCAGATCCGCGCCACCGGCACCCTGCCGGTGCTGGGCGTAGCACAAGGCATCGTCACCAACCTGGCCAACATGTTCGGCGCCGACGCGCGCTTCGAGCAGCCGGCCGCCGGCCTGTGGAAATGGGGCCTGCCGGAAGGCGAGGCGGTGCCGCTGGCGCTGGTGGTCAATGAACTGGGCACCAATGCGCTGAAGTACCGCAGCAGCCGCGACCTGCCGATCACCGTACGCGTGTTGCCGCGGCCGGATGGCGTCGAGCTGCGCATCGAGCAGCCGGGCCAGCTCAAGGCCGGCTTCGACCTCGCGGAGATCTCCTCCAGTGTGTCGGGCCTGGGCCTGGTCAAGGCGCTGCTGCCACGCCGCGGCGCCCGTCTGGCGATCGAACAGCAGGGCGCGACCGTGGTGACTCGGCTGGAACTGTCGCCTCCGGCGATCCGGGAAGAGCTGTGAGCCGCTGCCGCCGTCGCGTACCCATGTTCCGGTGGGTGGCCGCAAGCGCCGCCGCCGCGACTAAACTGCCCGCATGACTGATGCCAAACCGCTGATCCTCGTCGTCGACGACGATCGCCTGGTGCTGGCCACGGTGGTGGCCGGCCTGAAGCAGGCGGGCTTCGACATCATCGAGGCCGACAACGGCGACGACGCCATCTTGCTCGCGCGCAAGCACAAGCCGCCGCTGGCGCTCCTCGACATGCGCATGCACGGCAAGAGCGGCATGGAAGTCGCCCGCTACCTGGCCGCCAACACCGACACCGGCTTCATGTTCCTCTCGGCCTTCGGCGACAGCGACATCATCGACGAGGCCACGCGTCTCGGTGCGCTGGGCTATCTGGTCAAGCCGCTGGACGTGAAGCAGATCGTGCCCGCGGTGCGCGCCGCGCTTGAACGTATCCAGGAGCGCGCCGTCGAGCAGCCGCGTCGCGTCGGCCGTCCGCCCACCCTGCAGGCCAGCGGCGGCTCGCCGCGCGACCAGCACATCGCGATCGGCATTTTGATGGAACGGCTGCGCCTGGATGACGAGCGCGCGCTGGAGGCCCTGCGCGCGCAGGCGCGCAGCGAAGGCCGCAGCGTCGACGAGATCGCCGCCAGCATGGTCGAAGCCGCCAACCGCCTCAACTCGATCCCCCGCTAGGGCCGCGCCGGCCCTGGCTGCCGCCGCAGGCGTCGAGCGACCCTTCCCGCGGCCGGCTGACATGAAGATCGCCGACGACATGCGCCGCCTGGGCTTTCGCCGCTGGTACGAGCGCCAGCTGATCGAAAGCCACGCCTATCTGGTGACCGCCTTCCTCGCGCTGATCCTGTTGCTGGCAGGCATCGAGAGCCTGGACTATCTGCGCGGTTCGCCTCTGTTCTACATCGCCATCATCGGCATCGCCGCCGGCGCCGGCATGCTGATGATCATTACCTGGCGTCGTTTCATCACGCTGCTGGCGCGTGCGGAACAGTTCGCCTCCGGCGCCGATTGCCCGCAGTGCAAGACCTGGGGGCGGTTCGACGTCATCAGCGCCGAGGCGGTGTCCGAAGATGACCCGGTCGAATCCGGCCGCCCGCACTGGGTCCGCGTCAAATGCCGCAAGTGCGGCGCCGACTGGCGCCTGGGCTGAGCTGCTAGCGCCGGTCCCAGAGGGTGAAGTGGAAGGTCGCGCCTTCGCCCGGCTGCGACTCGGCCCAGATGCGGCCGCCGTGCTTGCGCACGATGCGCTGCACGGTCGCCAGGCCCACGCCGGTGCCCGGAAATTCGCTGGCCGAATGAAAGCGCTGGAACAGGCCGAACATCTTTTCCGCAAAGCGTGGATCGAAGCCGGCGCCGTTGTCGCGCACGTGGAAGGTCAGGGCGCCGTGCTCGTCGCGCGCTGCGCCGACGGCGATCTTCGCGACCGCCACGCGGCCGGTGAACTTGAAGGCGTTGCCGATCAGGTTCTGCAGCACCAGGCGCAGCAGCGTGCGATCGCCCTCGGCCACGAGGTCGGGCGTGATGCTGAACTCGACCCGGCGCGAGCGATCGCCCGCCTTCAGCTCGTCGGCCAGCTCGCGTGCCAGCTGTGACAGGTTGACGCGCTCGCGTTCGAGGTCGCGGCTGGTCATGCGCGACATCGCCAGCAGCGTGTCGATCATCGCGTTCATGCGCGCGCCGGCGCCGATGATGCGGCGGATGTGCTCCTCGCCGAGCGCATCGACCACCTTGCCGGCGTGCGCGTAGTCCTCCAGCAGGATGGTGGCGAAGCCGTCGACCACGCGCAGCGGCGCGCGCAGGTCGTGCGATACCGAGTGCGCAAAGCTGTCGAGTTCGCGCGCGGCCAGTTCATGCTGGCGGCTGCGCTCGCCCGCCTCGGCGCGCAGGCGCTCGATCTCGACCGCCTGCTCGGCCGAGCCGGCCTGGCCGAGCAGCGGCGCCAGCGGTGCCAGGCAGCGGCCGATGCCCACGTAGCGACCGCCGCGAGCGTCGGCGTGGAACGCCGCTGCCAGCAGCCACGGCTGGCCAGCCTCGCCCTGACCGAGGTGGATCACGTGCTGGCTGATCGGCGCGTGGGCATCGATCGCTCGTCTGAGGTCCGGCGGGCAGGCGGCGGCAGGATCGGCCCACTGCCACAGCAGCCGGCCGGCCAGGGCGGCCGGATCAAATCCGGCGGGCAGGGTGCGCGTGCCAGTGGCAGCGATGCTCTGCAGGCGGCCATCGGCATCGGCACGCCACAGAAAGTCGGCGGCGGCGGCAAGCGCGCTGTGCAGTTCGGCGTCGAGCGCGGCCTGTGCCCGCTGCTGATCGCGGCTGCGCAGCCACTGCGCCACGGCGATCGCGCCGAGCGCCACCGCAGCGCCGAAGACCACCGCGCCGGCCAGCAGCGGCCAGGCCGGGGTGGCGGCAGCGGCGGCCTGCACCGGCAGCGGCCACCCGAAGCCGCCGAACACAACACCGGAGACAACAACGGGAGCGTGTCGGCGCACCGGCCCGGAGGCGGGGGTGCTGCGGGCTGCGGGGCCACGTCTATGTCTTGTTGTCCTCACCCGGCGATTGTGCCAGCGCTGACCCAAATGACGGCAGCGGCATCGGCGCGCGGCGTGGTCGGTGACGGCCGGTGCCGGTCGCAGCGGGTGCCGGCGGCGGGTCGCCCGCAGCCGGGGTTGCACCGGCTTGCGCCGATTCGGCGGCGAATCTGGCCGGCCGCAGTCGCCCGCGCCGGCGTCTGCGAGCACGGTCAGGCCTGGGTGTTCCTACGAATTGGCTGCGCGCGGCTGCGCTTTTCCTTGGGGGGTCGACGGGCGGATTGAGGCACTGTCACGAGGTAATCCTGCGCAGGCGGCCTGGACCGCCTGTGGCCGTTCGCACCCTGTGATCAGAAAGCGCAATGGACTCCACCCCGTCGCCGTCATCGTTGCCCCCAGCGTCTGCTGACGCCGGCGCTGCGCTGCGCGTACGCGGCCGAGGGCCGGCGGTCGGATCGGCAGATGCGGCGATCGCGGCCACTCCGGCGCCGCGCGTGTTGTCGGTGGCTGCCTTGCTGATCGGTGGTCTCGTGCTCACCACCGCCCTGGCGATCGGTGTCAGCTACTACTTCAACTATGTGGGCCTCGGGCATCTGCTGGCGCTGGAAGATCGGGCGCGCGGCGAGCAGGCCGCGCGCAGCGTCGGCAGCGTGCTCGACGCCGAGATCACCGCGCTCCGGCGCGTGCTGCCGGAACTGCTGGCCGACGCGACGGTGACGCAGGCCCTGGCGAACGGTAACGATGCGGCGGCGCTGGTGCGGCTGCAGGCGGTACGCCGCAGCCTGGACGCCGACGCGATCGCCCTGTTCGACAGTCGCGGTCGCCGCGCCGCTGCCGTCGGCCTGGGCGCCGCCGCACTGGTGTCGACGACAGCGGCGGACGCCACCGGCGAACAGTGGTTCTTCGAGGCAGGGCGCGAGCGCCTGCTGGTGCGCTTGAGCGCTGCACTTCCCCCCAACGACGCGGCGCAGGCGGGCGGCGGCACCGTGGTGGTCGAGCGCAGCGTCAGCGCCGACCGGCTGCGGCACGCGACCACCGGCACCGGACTCGAACTGATGCTCGCCGATGGCCGCGGCCTGCTGCTGGGCACGACCGACACAAGCCTGCCGATTGCCGGCAGCGAGGTGCAGCGCGTGCTGGATAGTGGCCAGCCCGCATTCGTCGACGCCAGCGATGAGATCGATGCACTGGTGGTGCCGCTGTTCACCGCAGGCCAGTGGCTGGCGCTGGTGGCGCGCCTGCCCGATGCGAGCCTGCGTCCGGTGATGGTGCTGCAGCGCGAGCAACTGGCGGGGGTGGCACTGCTGGCGGTGACGGTTGCTTTCGCGCTCGGTCTGCTGCTGACGCGCCAGTTGATCGAGCCGATCCGCAGCATCACGGCGCGCGCTGAAGCGCTCACGCGGCGCTACGCGGGGCACGAGATCGTGCGCCGCGGCAACGAGTTCGATGCACTGGTCGGGGCCTTCGATGCCATGACCGAGGGCCTGGTATCGCACTCGGAGCGGCTCAAGCAGGCCCACGCCAGCGAACTGCAGAACAGTCTCGAACTGCAGCGCCAGTACGCGTTGATGCGGCTGCTGCGTGGGCTGGCGGCAGCGGCCAACGAAAGCGACAGCGTCGAGCGCGCGCTGGAACACTCGGTGCGCGAGATCGGCACCTACCTGGACTGGCCGATCGGTCGTGCGGCGCTGGTGCAGGCACCGGCATCGGCGCACGCCTTCGGCGACCGTGCGCTCGCGCCGGTTGCCTCGTTCTGGTACGTGCGCGACCACGCCCGCTATGCAGACTTCATCGCGCAGTGCGACGCTCAGCCGCTGACGCCGGCCGGCGCGGTCGAGGGCCTGGTGGCCGGCGCCTGCAGCAGTGGCCTGCCGTACTGGGTCAGCGATGTCGCCCGCCTGGCTGATCAGGGGCGTCGCGACGCAGCGCTGGCCTGCGGCCTGCACAGCGCGGTCGTGATCCCGGTCATGGCGCGCGGCCACGTGATGGCGCTGGTCGAGTTCTACGCCGACCGGCGGGTCGAGGCGAATGCCGAGATGCTGGAGCTGATCGAGGCGATCGGCGTCGAACTGTCGCGCGTGGCAGAACGCCATCGGGCCGAGCAGGAACTGCGCGCCAGCGCGGCGGAAGCGCGGCGCCTGGCCCTGGTGGCCTCGCGCACCGAAAAGGGCATCGTCCTGCTCGGGCGCAGCGGCCGCGTCGAGTGGATCAACGAGGCTTTCACCCTCTGGAGCGGCTTGTCGCAAGAGCAGGCGCGTGGCCAATGGACGCATGCGCTGATCGGCAACATCGAAAATGACGAGGCGCTGATCGACATGGTGAGCGGCGCGGTGCTGCGCGGCGAGCCTTGCCAGTTCGAGATGCGTGCCTCGAACCGGGCCGGGCAGCAGGGCATCTTCGAGGTCGAAGGCCGGCCGCTGCACGACAACGACGGCGGCAGCGGCCAGTACGCCCTGCTGGCCACCGACATCACGCGCCTGAAGGACGCCGAGTCCGCCGCACGCACCAGCGAGCAGTTCTTCCGCGTGCTGTTCGAGAACTCGCCGGTGCCGGCGGCGATCCAGAACGCCGACCTGCGGTTGACCCAGGTCAACGCCGCGTATGCCCGGCTGTTCGGCCGCGAGCCGCAGGCGTTGATCGGCACCGATCCGATCTCGCTGACGCACGAAGACGAGCGCGAGCCCAGCGTGCGCGAGCGGCCCGGCCTGGTCGAGTCGAACAAGCTGGTGCAGATCGAGCGGCGCATGCGGCGTGGCGATGGCGACGAGATCCGCGTGCGGGTGCACGTAGCAGCACTCGACGGCGTGCACCGCGAGCGCCTGTACCTGTCGGTGCTGGAAGACGTCACCGAGATCCGCGCCAACGAGCAGGTGCTGCGCGACGCCAAGGAGACCGCCGAGGCCGCCAGCCGCGCCAAGAGCCAGTTCCTCGCCAATATGAGTCACGAGATCCGCACGCCGATGAATGGCGTGCTCGGCATGACCGAGCTGCTGCTGGGCACGCCGTTGTCGGACAAGCAGCGCCGTTTTGCCGAGGCGGTGTATCGCTCCGGCGAAGGCCTGCTGTCGATCATCAACGACATCCTCGACTTCTCCAAGATCGAGGCGGGTCGCCTGACGCTGGAGGCGGTGGACTTCGAGCTGCGCACGCTGGTCGAAGACGTGTTCGAACTGCTCGCCGCGCGCGCCGTCGACAAGCGCGTCGAACTGGCCTGCCGGATCGGACCCGACGTGCCGGACATCGTGCATGGCGATCCGGTGCGCTTGCGCCAGGTGCTCACCAACCTGGTCGGCAACGCGATCAAGTTCACCGAGCGCGGCGAGGTCCTGGTGCAGGTCAACGCGCGGCCAGCGCCCGATCTGGAACCGACGGCCGACCCGACGGCGGACTTGCGTCGCGCCTGGCATCAGGTCGACTTCGAGGTGCGCGATACCGGCATCGGCATCCGGCCGGATGCGCTGCCGCGCCTTTTTACCTCGTTCATGCAGGCCGACCAGTCGATGTCGCGTCGCTACGGCGGCACCGGCCTCGGGCTCGCCATCAGCAAGCAACTGGTCGAACTGATGGGCGGATCGATCCGCGCCGAGAGCGAGGTCGGGGTCGGTTCCGTGTTCAGCTTCGACGTGCGGCTGGCCACCGGCAGTGTCAGCAGCCTGCCGCCGCCGCCGCCCCTCACTTCGCTGCAGGGCAAGCGGGTGATGGTGGTCGAGGACAACCCGACCAACCGCAGCATCCTGGAGGCGCAGTTGCGCCGCCTCGGGGTGGACGTGGCCAGCGCCGAGCAGGGCGCGCAGGCACTGGAACTGATGCGCGCGGCGGCGCGCGGTGGCGAACTGTTCGATGCCGCCGTGATCGACGTGAAGATGCCGATCATGGATGGCGTCACGCTGGCCGGCGCGCTGCGCAAGGATCCAGCGCTGCACGGTATCGGCATCGTGATGCTTACCTCGCTGGACGATCCGAGTGAGGCCCGGCGTGCGCACGAATACGGGGTCGACTTCTTTCTCGCCAAGCCGGTACGCCAGCAGGAGTTGGTGACCGCCCTCAGCAATGTCATCGCTACCCAGGGCAGCGCCAGCGTGGCGCCCCGCCTGCGGCCGGCGCTCGGCGTCAGGGTGCTGCTGGCCGAGGACAACGCGGTCAACCAGGAAGTGGCCCGCCTGATGCTGGAAGACCTCGGTGCCAGCGTGCATGTGGCCGCCAATGGCCGCCTGGCGCTGCAGGCGCTGGCCGAGCAGCGGTTCGATCTGGTGCTGATGGACTGCCAGATGCCGGAGATGGACGGCTTCGAGGCCTTGCGCATGCTGCGCGACCCCGCCCTCACGCCGACGTTGTCGAGCGCGCGCAACGTGGCGGTGGTGGCGCTGACTGCCAACGCGCTGGCGGGTGACGCCGAGCGCTGCCTGGCGGCCGGCTTCAACGACTACCTCGCCAAGCCCGTCAAGCAGAGCCAACTGGCAACGGTCATCGCGCGGCATGCCACGCTAACGCGAGTGGCGGCGCCTGCTCCCGCCGGCATCGCACCGGTGACGGCAGAAGGACAGGTCAGCACGCTCGACCGCGAGGTGCTCGATGCCATCGTCGAGATGGAACAGCGCGGCGCACCGCGCCTGCTGGCGCGCCTGATCGACACCTACGTCGACAGCGCTGCGCGGCTGGTGGCCAGCGTTGAACTGGCGCTGGGCAGCGACGACGCGGCTGCGCTGCGGCAGGCGGCGCACACCTTGAAGTCATGCAGTGCCAGCCTCGGCGCGCGTGAATTCGCCCGCCTGTGCGCCGACCTGGAGGCCCTGGCGCGTGCCGAGCAGCTCGCTGCGGCCGCGGCGAGCTGGCCTCAGGCCCGCACCGAGTACGAGCGCGCCGTGCGCGCGCTGCGCCGTCTGCGCGCCGACATGCTGCCCGACGCGCCGGCAGCAACGGCGGCCGACGTTACCCAACCCCACGGCGCCGCCGCGGCGCAGGCACCTGCCGCGGCTGCATCGCAGGCGAGCACACCATGAAGATCTCTGTTGACGAAGCAACCCACGTGGCGTCGACCGCCGACCTGTCGCGCACCCTGCCGATCGCGGCCCTGACGCCGGCGGTCAGCGGCGACCGGGTCCTGCTGGTCGATGACGACGGCGTGGCCCGCCTGCTCACCGCATCCGCGCTGGCGGCGCGAGGCTGGCAGGTGATCGAGGCCGACGGCGGCGCGCAGGCGCTCGCCCTGTTCGATCGCGAGCAGCCCGATGTCGTCGTGCTCGACGCCCTGATGCCCGACATCGACGGCTTTGCCACCTGCGAACAGCTGCGCCGCCACCATGCCGGCGCCCACGTGCCGGTACTGATGCTCACCGGCCTGGACGACGAACGCTCGATCGCGCGCGCCTACGAGGTCGGTGCCACCGACTTCTTCGTCAAGACCACCAGCCAGTGGACGCTGCTGTCGGAGCGGTTGCGCTACCTGCTGCGCGCCTCGCGCATGCGGGTGGAACTGGCCGAGAGCCAGGCCAAGCTGTCGAAGGCGCAGCGCATCGCGCGCCTGGGCAGTTGGGAGTGGAACATCGGTCGGCGCTGGATCAAGCTGTCGGAGGAGTGCTTCGGCATCTGCGGCCTGCCGCGCCATGATGAGGGCCTGGCCGACTGGTTCCTGTGGACGCGCGTGCTGGAAGACGAGCGGCCGCGCCTGGTGCGCGCGTATCAGGACGCGCTCGCGGGCAAGGGCGACATCGACCTCGAATGCCGCGTCGCCCGCCCCGATGGCCAGGTGCGGGTGGTGCATATCGAGGCCGAGATCGACCGCGGCGAGACCGGCCAGCCGCTGGTGCTGCACGGCGTGATGCAGGACATCACCGAGCGCAAGCAGGCCGAAGACCAGATCCGCCGCCTGGCCAATTACGACAGCCTGACGGGCCTGCCCAATCGACGCTTCTTCCGCGACCAGTTCCTCGCCGCGCTGGACGGCGCGCGTGCGCGCAGTTCGCTGGTGGCGCTGCTGTTCATCGACATCGACCGCTTCAAGCAGATCAACGACACGCTGGGCCATCAGGTCGGCGACCAGTTGCTGCGCGAGGTGGCGCGCCGGCTCTACCAGGCGGTGCGCGAAGGCGACATGGTGGCGCGCCCGGGCGGCGATCCGCTCGTCGCCGGCGGCGCCCCGTCGCCGCTGCCGATCTGGGCGCAGATGGTGCCCACCAACAGCGTGGCGCGGCTGGGCGGCGACGAGTTCACCATCCTGCTGGCCGACGTGGCCGATCTGGCCGCAGTCGATCGGGTGGCGCGCCGCCTGCTCGATGCGCTGCGCCTGCCGGTGCAGTGCGGGGCGCAGGAGGTGTTCGTCACCGCCTCGATCGGCGTCTCGGTCTATCCGCAGCACGGCGCCGATGTCGACACGCTGGTGCGCAAGGCCGACATCGCCATGTACGCGGTGAAGGACGGCGGCCGCAACGGCTGGCAGCTGTTCCACGAAGGCATGAACGCCGCCACCGCCGATCGCTGGCGCATCGAAAATGCCCTGCATCGCGCGCTCGAGCGGCAGGAACTGGTGTTGCACTACCAGCCCAAGATCGACGTCCACACCGGACTGATCGTCGGTGCCGAGGCGCTGATGCGCTGGCAGCGCGACGGCACGCTGGTGCCGCCGAGCGAGTTCATTGCCGCCGCCGAGGAGACCGGACTGATCGTGCCGATCACCGAGTGGGCGATCGCCGAGACCTGCCGCCAGGTGACCGACTGGGGCGCCAAGGGCGCGATCCCGGTGCCGGTGTCGGTCAACATCTCCAGCCGCCACATGCAGCGCGCCAATCTCGCGCAGCCGGTGCAGCGGGCGCTCGACGACACCGGCATGGCGGCCGGCCTGCTCGAACTGGAGCTGACCGAGACCGTGCTGATGCACAACATCGACCAGGCGCTGCCGTTGCTGCGTGCGCTGAAGCGACTCGGCGTGGCGATCTCGATCGACGACTTCGGCACCGGCTACTCGTCGCTGGCCTATCTGCGCAAGCTGCCGATCGACACCTTGAAGATCGACCGCAGCTTCGTGCGCGATCTCGAAGACAGCGACGACAACGCCGCGATCGTCGCTGCCATCATCGCGATGAGCCACAGCCTGAAGCTGCGGGTCGTCGCCGAAGGGGTGGAGACCGAGGGCCAGATGAACTGGCTGGCGCGACAGGGTTGCCACCTGATGCAGGGCTGGCTGTTCGCGCGCGCCATCACCGCCACCGAGTTCCTGCCGCTGCTGCTGCGCCAGGACGCCACCGGTACGCCCGGCATCGTGCCGCCGCTGGCCGGATCAACCCATAGCGAACCTCCCGGCGATCGGAACGCCGCTCGGCCGGACCGGCCAGCGCCCGACGCCACATTGCAGTCAACTGGATCGACCGAGCGCCGTATCGCTCGCATGGTCTGAGGTAGAGCAAGATGAACGCCAACGATCAAGTCGCGCGACAAAGCCAGGGCGAGATCGCCCGCCGGGCGCTCAAGACGCTCGCCGAGCGGCGCATGATCCCGACGCCCGACACGTTCGCCGAGGTCTACTTCGAGATGGCCGGGCTGCGTCCCGGCGCGGGCTCCGCGGTCGGCGTGATCCGCGAACTGCTGCGCGACATCCTCAAGCAGAACCGCCTGGCGCCGCAGGAGGCCACCGCCCTGATGGAGCGTGCCACCCGCCATGATTGGCCGGCGGTGCGCGAGGCGCTCGACAAGGTGCTGGCACGACGCAACGGCGCGGCCGGCGGCAACTGGCCGCAGATGACGCTGAACCTGCTGCGCCAGGCCGATGCGCTGCACGCCAACTGGACCCGCGGCCGCAAGCTCGATGCGGTGGCGCGCGTGATCGACGGCGCCCCCGAGGCCGATGTCGCGCTCGACCGCCTGCAGCGGCTGGTGGAGTCGTGGGGGCCGGCGATGGCGACGCTGCCCAAGCCGCCGCGCGAGGAAGAACGCGACCCGCTGACCGCCAACACGCAGCCGCTGCCGGCGGACTTTCCGGGCCTGATGCCGGCCGCCCAGCGCTATGCCGCCGACCCCACTGAACTGCAGGCGCTGCAGGCCCAGCTGGCGCAGGCGCAGGCCAGCAGCGACGCCTGGAAGCAGGTCGCGCTGCGCGCGATGCGCGTGCTCGAGCACGGCAGCATCGAGGGATCGCCGGCGCAGCAGAAGTTGCGCGAGTACGCGCATCAGCACGGCCGCGTGCTGCCGCCCGAGGACGTCAACAAGCTGGTGCCGCGCTTCGTCGACGTGGTCGCCGCGATCGATCGCCAGCTGGGGGAGGAACACAAGGTCAAGGCGGGCCTGCAGCGCCTGCTGGCCCTGCTGTGCGACAACATGAAATCGCTCAGTCCCGAGGAGGCCTGGCTGACCGGGCAGCTGGAACCGATCCGGGCGCTGCTGGCCGGACCGCTGCAGTCGCAACTGCTGGCTGATGCCGAAGCACGCCTGACGCAGGTGATCGGCCAGCAGTCGGCGGCGCGCCGCAGCCTGCTGGACGCGAAGGTGGCGCTGAAGGAGATGCTGGCCACGCTGATCGAGCGCATCGGCAGCATGGGTCATTCCACCGGCCGCTTCTACGAGCAGGTCGGCGTCTACCAGGCCGAACTCGAAAAGGCCACCGACATCGCCTCGCTGTCGCACGTGATCAAGGGTCTGCTGGCCGATACGCAGCTGGTGCGGGTCGACATCCAGCAGTCGCGCGAGGAACTGCTCAACGCGCGTCGCAAGGTGGAGGCGTACGAGCAACGCGTCAAGCAGCTGGAGAAGGAGCTGATGACCGTCTCCACGCTGGTGCAAAAGGACCCGCTCACGCACGCGCTGAACCGGCGCGGGCTCGAAGAGGCGTTCCGCATCGAAAATGCGCGCTCGCAGCGCTACGGGCTGCCGATGTCGCTTGCGGTCATCGATCTGGACGATTTCAAGCAGCTCAATGACACGCAAGGCCATCTGGCCGGTGACCGCGCGCTGGTGCACCTGCTAACGGTGCTGCAGGCGGCACTGCGGCCGACCGACGTCGTCGCCCGCATCGGCGGCGAAGAATTCGCGATCCTGTACTCGTCGACCGACTCGACGGAAGCGGTGGCCGCCACCGAACGCGCGCTGGCCGAACTGACCACGCGGCCGTTCCAGCACGACAGCTTCACCCAGGCGCTCAGCTTCTCCGCCGGCGTCGCCACTTGGGTCCCGACCGAGCCCCTCGAAGCACTGCTCGAACGCGCCGATGACGCGATGTACAAGGCGAAGCGGGCGGGCAAGCATCGGGTGATGAAGGCGTAGGGCGCATCTCGGAGACCCGTGTCGTTCCCGCGAAAGCGGGAACCCAGTGTGGTTGCTTCGCGTGCGCCCGTCGTTCCCGCGCAGGCGGGAACCCAGTGTCTTTGCTTCGCCTGCAGCATTCCCGTCGCCCCGGCGAAGGCCGGGGCCCAAGTTATCTGCCGGCGCGCTTGCGCGCGACCCACTTTGCCTATGCGATGCCCCCGCTTCATGGCCGCGGGGCCAGTCACTTTCTTTGTCTTGCCAAAGAAAGTAGCCAAAGAAAGGCGCGCCTGCGAAGACGCCCGCTGCGCGGGTCCCTTGCGCTGCTCGGTCAAGCCGGCGGGCGTCGAAACTCGCACGATCGCGGCTGCGCCGCGCCACGTGCTTCGGACAGTCGACGCCCGACACCCCCGGCTTGCCCTGCGCTGCTCAGCGTCTTCGAAGGCGATCAAAGGTCAACGGCTCGCCCCTCTCCCTGGCCCTCTCCCCGTCCGGGGAGAGGGTGCCTATCGATACTATGGGAAGCGTTCTGGTGACCGAGCCTAGGCGGGCGCGCGAGGTCAACCTACGGGGAGCGGTGAGGTCGATTGTCGCCGCTCCGTGTTCGACTCTGTGCTCCAGCGAGCACTGTTGTGCGCGCTCTCATGCGCCCGCCTTGTTCTTCAAGTGGCCTGATGCCGAAGGTTCAGTACGCCGGTCCGGTTGGCTCGGCTATCGTGCATCTAATCCAGACAAGCCTCTTTGGCAACGCAAGAATGGCCGCATTCGAATTCGATACGTTGAATGAAGACGACTCGTTCCTCACAGACCTTGGGGGCGGTATATGGCTGATGGATGATCACCGCTGGGCCCTAAAGGTCTGGGAAACCGAAAAGAGGGGCGACCACTACTCGCTTGTGCACGCTGACTATCACTGGGACGGTTGCTATGACTTTCACGACCAGCCCGGTGAGGAGGAAAGGCTGTTGAGGGCCACGTCAGCTCAGCTTTCGCAACTCGTAGCGGAGGGCGAATTGATCAGGTACGACTCGTTCATAGCGCCTGCGGTGAAGCGCGGCCTCTTCCATACCGTCCACTTCTACTGTCTGCAAGACAATTCCGGCGACGACGGCCTCGACGACGGCTTCCTGCGTTCGTGCGGAGCCCGGCAAGTGATTCACAAGTCCACTCAGGAGTTGGTCAAAGCCGACATTGTTTGGCCGTTGATGTTCGACTTGTGCCTCGACCTGTTCAACCGGAGTGACATGTGGGCGGAGGGTGACCTCTGGTCGGACGCCGAGATCATCGCGTTTCTCAAAGAAGTGGGGCCCCTGTTGACCGCGGCGGAGCTTGTTACGGTGTCGCTGTCGTTCAACTATTCGGGCACGCCGAATGACACGCGTCATCTGGCGAAACTCGTCATACCCAGACTCTTGGCACTGCGACGTTGACCTCATACGGGCTCAAAGGTGTGATCGAGCAAAAGTCACAAACAGCCCTGTGACAAGAATCCAGCTCATTTCAAAGTCGGCACTAGGCCTGACAGGAACGAGTGCTCAGCCGAAAAGTAGAGCAAGCAGCCGCCGCCGCGTTTTAGACTCGGGCAGTCCGCTGGCGGCAAGAGCGACTGCCTTGGTCCTTCCGTTGGAACAACCTTTGATCGCCTTCGAAGACGCTGAGCAGCGCAGGGCAAGCCGGGGGTGTCGGGCGTCGACTGTCCGAAGCACGTGGCGCGGCGCAGCCGCGATCGTGCGAGTTTCGACGGCCGCCGGCTTGAACGAGCAGCGCAAGGAACCCGCGCAGCGGGCGTCTTCGCAGGCGCGCCTTTCTTTGGTTACTTTCTTTGGCAAGACAAAGAAAGTGACTGGCCCCGCGGCCATGTAGCGGGTACATCGCATGAGACGGTGCAACGCGTGGGCGAGCGCGCTGCATAGAGCGACTTAGGCCCCGGCCTTCGCCGGGGCGACGGGAATGCTGCAGGCGAAGCAAAGACACTGGGTTCCCGCCTGCGCGGGAACGACGGGGTGCTGCGCGGGAACGACGGGGTGCTGCGAGGGAACGACGGGGTGCTGCGCGGGAACGACGGGGTGCTGCGAGGGAACGACGGGGTGCTGCGAGGGAACGACGGGGTGCTGCGGGCGCCGGCGAACGCTACCCAGCCATGGGGGAGTCCAGAGGGGGCGGCGGAGCAGCCCCCTGTGCATCGTTCAAACAGCGTGGCGCGCCCAGCGCGCCAACGCAATCAAACATGGGTTGGTCATTCGACCAACCCATGTTTGATTGCGTAGTGCGTCAGCTCCGCATTGTTCGCCATCCCCATTTTCTCCAGGATGCGTGCGCGGTAGACGCTGACTGTCTTGGGTGACAGCGTGAGCGCTTCGGCGATGTCGGCCAGCCGCTTGCCGCTGGCGATCAGCTTGAGTGTCTGGAACTCGCGGTCCGAGAGCTTCTCGTGCGCGGAGGCGCCTTCGGGTGCGTTCAGGTTCTCGATCAGCGCCTGCGCGATCTCCGGGGTGACGTACTTGCGGCCGGCAATCACCTGGCTCACGGCCTCGATCAGCTTCTCCGGCGCACTGGCCTTGTTGAGGTAGCCGGCGGCGCCGGCGCGGAAGGCGCGCACGGCGTACTGGTCTTCGGGGTACATGCTGACCATCAGCACGCGCAGCTTGGGCATCTCGTCGCGCAGGGTCTTGAGGATGTCGATGCCGTCCTTGCCGGGCAGGCCGACGTCCATCACCAGCAGATCCACTTCTGCCTGCACGCGCAGCAGCGCGCGCAGCGAGCCGTAGTCGGATGCCTCGCCGACGATGCGAATCTCCGGATGGTCGCCGAGGATCTGGATGATCCCGCGGCGCACGATCGCATGGTCGTCGACGACGATGGTGTTGACAGGCATCAGTCGCTCCAGTCATTCGGTGCCGGCGGTGCCGGCGCCACCGCATCTTTCGCCGGCGTGCCCGGCGGGATCGAGAACATGATCGTGGTGCCGCGCCCCGGGGCGGCGGCCACTTCGGCCCAGCCGCCCAGGCCGCGTGCGCGCTCGACCAGGCTCTTGAGGCCGAAGCCCGGCGAAGCCTCCAGCATCTGCGGATCGAAGCCGGCGCCGTCGTCGGCGATCTCCAGCGTGATCTCGTCGGCGGCGGCGAACAGCTGCATCGACACACGCTTGGCCTGCGCGTACTTGGCGACGTTGGCGAGCGCCTCCTGCGCGACCCGGTACATCGCCACCGCATGCTCGGGGGCAAGATCGAGTTCCTCGCGGTTGGTCTCGAACTGCAGCGGTGTGCCGGTGCGGGTGGTGAAGCCGCGTGCCAGCCATTGCAGCGCTTCGACCAGGCCGGCGTCGAGCACCGGCGGGCGCAGGTTGTGCTGGATGCGGTGACTGGCATCCACCGCGTGCGCGAGCAGCTCGTTGATGGCATTGATGCGCGGCGCGGCCGAGGCGTGCTCGCCGAGGTCTCGCGCCAGCCGTGCCAGCTCGAACTTCAGCGCGGTGAGGGTGGAGCCGATGTCGTCGTGCACCTCGCGCGCAAGCGCGTGGCGCTCTTCTTCCTTGATGCGCTCCATGTGGCGGGTCAGCTCGCGCAGGCGTGCCTCGCTGTCGGCCAGCGCGGCAAAGGCGGCGCGCTCGCCGCGCCGCGCAGCGGCGGCATCGAGGCTGCGCTTGAGGGCCGGACCGAGCCGGAACATGCGCGACTTGAGGATGAAGTCATCGGCGCCGGCGTGCAGGCTGGCCACCGCCAGTTCCTCCGACATTTCGCCCGACAGCACGATCACCGGCAGGTCGGGGTCGATCTCCTTGGTGACCTTGAGGGCCGAGAACGAATCGAAGCGCGGCAGGTTGTGGTCGGTGATCACCGCGTCGATCGCGCCCATGGCAAAGACGCTGCGCATGCCGGCTTCGTCTTCGGCGCGCTGCGTGCGCACCCGGCCGCCCAGCGTTTCGCGATCGCGCAGCAGGATGGCCTGCAGCAACTCGTAGTCGAGTTCTGAGTCTTCCACCACCAGCAGGCGGATCGGGTCGTCGGCGTGCGGCATGCGGGCATTGTGCCTTGAGTCGCTGCGCCGGGCCGCCGCGTCCGGGTGGTTGGCAGACGCGGACCGGGGGGTTGGATCAGGGGCGCGCGGCACAGGATGGCGCGGCGGTCGATCTCGATCGGCCACCGCTTTGCATCGTGGAAAGCCGCTGTTTGGCCCGGCTTATTCACCCTTCGCGGCTGCAGGGGCGCCGCCAAACTTCGCCGTGAAGCCCCGCAAGGCGCCCCGGCCGCTGGTCGATCGCGGCCGTCGGGACGAACCAGAGCGCAGCCAAAAGAACGCCTGAGAACCCATGCTCAACCCCAGCCAAGCGAGCGCCGGCAGTACCGCTGCACGCGAGTGCGCAGCCATCGCCAGCGATCTGGAGCGCTTGAAGGCGCTGATCGCCGAAGCGGGCGACAAGCTGCTCGGCAGTTTCAATCAGGTGATCGAGATCACGCCGCGCCTGGCCGGCCAGCCGCAGGACCGTGACGAACTCAAGCGCGCGGTAGGTACCGCCGTCACCGCGCTGCAGTTCCAGGACATGGCCACCCAGCTGACCCAGCACGCGCAGAGCCGTCTGGCCAAGCTCGAACAGGCCTTGTCGACGCTGACCTCAGAGGTGCCCGATCCGCTCATGGCTACGACCCGGATGCAGCCGGTGCGCCAGACCGGCATGGGTGCCGGTTCGATCGACCTGTTCTGAGCGCCAGACGATGGCCCGCACCTCACGACTGAATACCGAAATGCGCGCGACCAGCGCGGCATGGAGCTAGCAATGCAATCGATTCTCGCGGTGGACGACTCGGCCTCGATGCGCCAGATGGTGGCCTTCACGCTCAAGGGCGCGGGCTACAACGTGATCGAAGCCGCCGACGGCCAGGAGGCGCTCGACAAGGCGCGCGGTGCCAAGGTCGACCTCGTGTTGACGGATCAGAACATGCCGAAGATGGACGGCATCACGCTGGTGAAGAACCTGCGCGGACTGCCTTCGTACAACGGCACGCCGATCCTGATCCTGACCACCGAGTCGAGCGACGAGATGAAGGCCAAGGGGCGCGCTGCCGGTGCTACCGGGTGGCTGGTCAAGCCGTTCGATCCCGGCAAGCTTCTCGATGTGATCAAGAAGGTGATTCGTTGATCTCTTCCAGCCGACACGCAATCCAGGAAATGCCATGGGCGAAATGCTGAACCAGGGTCTGCCGCAAGCCGACTTCGATCTGAGCCAGTTCTATGCCGTCTTCTTCGAGGAGGCCGGCGAGAACCTGGAGAGCATGGAGTCCATGCTGCTGGCGATCGACGTGCAGACCGCCTCGGACGACGAGCTGAACGCGATCTTCCGGGTCGCCCACTCGATCAAGGGCGGGGCGGCCACCTTCGGCTTTTCGGACGTCACCGAACTGACCCACGAACTCGAAACGCTGCTCGATCGCGTGCGCCGGCATGAACTGTCGCTGACGCGCTCGATGGTCGACGTGCTGCTCGAAGCCGGCGACGTCGTCCGCGCCCAGCTGGCGCGGCATCAGACCAAGGAAGGCGATGCACCGGAGACGACCGATCTCGTCGCCCGCATCAAGACCCTGGCTACCGGCAAGGAGCTGGCAGAGGCCGGCAATGAGCTGCCCGACGGCCAGCGCGCGCTGCTGGTGCGGGTGGGCCCGCTCACCGACGGCAGTGCGGCCGATGGCATTGCCGACCTGTTCCGCGACATTCCGGCGCTGGGCGCGCTCGAACAGCTCGATGGCGGCGCGCTCACCGCCGACGGCTGGCGCCAGTTCAAGGTCATCACGTCGTCACCCGACTCTGAGCTAATCGAACTGTTCTCGTTCCACGTGAGCAAGGAGCAAGTGGTCATTGCGCCGTGGAGCGCAGGCAAGGCTTCCGCGCCGACCCGCGCCGACGTTGCAGATGGCAACGCGGGCGGGGCGGCGCAACCCAATGCGGCCGACCCGCACGAAGGTGACGGCTTCGGCTTCTTTGTCGATCCGACCACGCTGCCGGCGGCGCAGGCCAAGGAAGGACCCAAGTCGAAGGCGGTCGAGCCCAAGGCGGCCGAGCGCAAGCCGGAGAAGGCGGCGGGCGGCAGTGCCGCCAGCCTGGAGTCGACCACGCTGCGCGTGTCGGTCGAGAAGGTCGATCAGCTGATCAACCTGGTCGGTGAGCTGGTGATCACGCAGGCCATGCTCACGCAGCAGACCAAGCAGTTCGATCCGGTCGCGCACCAGTCGCTGCTGGCGGGCGTGGCCGATCTGGAACGCAACACCCGGCATCTGCAAGAGTCGGTGATGTCGATCCGCATGATCCCGATGAGCTTCGTGTTCAACCGCTTCCCGCGGATGATCCGCGACCTCGCGGCCAAGCTCGGCAAGGATCTCGAACTGAAGATGGTCGGCGAGGCGACCGAACTGGACAAGGGCCTGATCGAAAAGATCATCGACCCGCTCACGCACCTGGTGCGCAACAGCGCCGATCACGGCGTGGAGTCTCCCGCCAAGCGCAAGGCCGCGGGCAAGTCGCCCACCGGCACCATCACGCTGTCGGCCGCGCATCAGGGCGGCTCGATCCTGATCGAAGTGAAAGACGATGGCGCCGGGCTGAATCGCGACAAGATCATGGGCAAGGCGCGCGAACGCGGCCTGGCGGTGCGCGACGACATGACCGACGCCGAAGTCTGGGCGCTGATCTGGGCGCCGGGCTTTTCCACCGCCGATTCGCTCAGCGATGTGTCGGGGCGTGGGGTCGGCATGGACGTGGTGCGCAAGAACATCGCCGCGCTGGGCGGCACCGCCGAGCTGGATTCGGCCGAGGGCTACGGCACGCGCGTGTCCATCCGCCTGCCGCTGACGCTGGCGATCATGGACGGCATGTCGATCGGCGTGGGCGAGGAGATCTACATCCTGCCGCTGGCTTCGGTGGTCGAGTCGTTCCAGATCGAGGAGGGCATGATCCAGACCGTCGGCGCCACGGGCCGCGTGGTCAAGGTGCGCGCGGAGTACCTGCCGGTGGTCGCCCTCGACGAGATCTTCGAAGTGCCGCGCTTCGACAACGAGCGCGTGTCGCAGATCATGGTGATCGTGGAGGCCGAGGGTAGGCGCGTGGCCGCGCTGGTCGATGAACTGCTCGGCCAGCACCAGGTGGTGGTAAAGAACCTCGAGTCGAACTATCGCCGTGTGCCCAACGTGTCGGGCGCCACCATCCTCGGTGATGGCCGCGTGGCGCTGATCATCGACGTCGCCGGACTCGTCAAGCGCGCGCGGCACTGAGGCGGCGCTGCGTCACCGCAGGAGACGGCGCCGGCACGGCGCCGTTGTGCTTTCGGCATCGTCATTGCGACGTTGCAGTCCGCTTCGTGTTTCGGAGCCTGATGATCCCGACCACCCTGCGCCAGGCCGACAGCCTCACCAGTTCGACGCTGGAGGAGTCCAGCGGCATCGGGCAGATGAACCAGGCAGTGATGCAGCTCGATCAGATGACGCAGCAGAACGCCGCTGGTGGAGCAGAGCGCGGCCGCTGCGCAGAGCCTGCGCAATCAGGCCGACACGCTGTCGCAGGCGGTGTCGATCTTCAAGCTCAGTGGCAGGCAACCCCTGGCCGCATAGCGCTGCCGCATCCGCGACCGGCGTTACCCCGTCGGTCGCGCGACGCCCTGAACCGAGCGCGGTGAGGAACCCCGCAATCGCGCGCGGGTTGCTCCTTGATGCGATCCCTCGGATTGCCTCGGATTGACCGCATCTTTCCTCGACTTTCGGCGACGCAGCAACCGCAACAATTCCTAGTTCTCGAAGGGAGGATGTGATGCGGTTCTCGGTGAAGGTCCTGGCGTGCACGCTGGTGCCGGCGGTGGTGCTGGCAATTGCGGCCGTGCTGGGGGTGGTCGGCACGCGCAGCGTCGAACAGCGCTTCGAGCGCTACGTCGCGCAGGAGCAGGCATTCAACGATGCTGTGACCGCCATGCGCGCCCAGGGTCTGCAGATGGGCCAGGCGTTGCGCAACATCTTGCTGGATCCGGATAACGAGCGGGCGCACGGCGCCCTCGAGGCGGCAGCGGGAGCGTTTGAGGAATCGGCTGCCACCGCGCAGGCGCTGGCGGTGGGCGAGGCTGTCCGGCTGCTCGATGAAGTGCGCGGGTTGCGCCAGCGGCAGCGCCAGATCCAGGCGCAGATCACGGCGGCAGCCCAGGGCGACCGCGAGCGCGCGGTCAAGGTGCTCGGCGCCGACGAACTGCCGGTTTGGCGCGAGATTCAGGCGCGGCTCATGACGCTCGCCGAGCAGGCGCACGATCGGATGACGACCATGCGCGCCGAGGCACGCGACGCGGCCATGATGACGTGGCAGGCAGTGCTGGCGGTCTCCATCGTCGGCATGCTGCTGGGCATCGTCTTTCCGGTCCTGCTCAAGCGGATGCTGATGCGCGATCTGGGTGGCGAACCAGAGGCGGCGCGCGAACTGGTCAAGGCGGTGGCGCACGGCGATCTGACCTGCACGGTGCCGGTGGCGGCGGGCGACAGCACCAGCCTGCTGGCCTACCTGAATCAGATGCGTGGGGCGCTCGAGCAGATGATGATCGGGCTGCGGGTGACGGTGAACGAGATGAACGTCGCCAGCCGCGAAATCGCAGTGGGCAATACCGACCTGTCAAGCCGCACTGAACAGCAGGCGTCCAGCTTGCAGCAAACCGCCGCCAGCATGGAAGAAATGAACTCAGCGCTGAAACAAAGCGCCGACGCCGCTCGTCAGGCGACCCAGCTTGCCACCCGTGCCACGGCAGTCGCCGAAAAGGGCGGCGCGGTGGTCGGCCAGGTCATCCACACCATGGACCAGATCAGCACCAGCAGCCGCAAGATCGGCGACATCATCGCCGTGATCGACGGCATCGCCTTCCAGACCAACATCCTCGCGCTCAATGCCGCGGTCGAAGCAGCGCGCGCCGGCGAGCAGGGCCGCGGCTTTGCGGTGGTGGCGGGCGAGGTGCGCACGCTGGCGCAGCGCGCCGCACAGGCCGCGCGCGAGATCAAGACGCTGATTGGCGCCAGTGTCGACAAGGTCGAGACCGGCAGCCGCCTGGTCGATGACGCGGGCGGCACGATGCGCGAGATCGTCGATCAGGTGAAGCGGGTCAGCGACCTGATCGCCGATATCACCAGATCGACGCTGGAGGAGTCCAGCGGCATCGGCCAAGTCAACCAGGCCATCACGCAGCTCGACCAGATGACGCAGCAGAACGCCGCACTGGTGGAGCAGAGTACGGCCGCAGCGCAGAGCTTGAGCGACCAGGCCCGCCGCCTGACCGAGGCCGTCGCGGTGTTCAAGCTGAGTCCGAGCAGCATCGGTTGACGGTCAGGCCGTCCCTCCGGGCAAGGCGGCGGCCACGCGTGGAGGCAGTGTTGCGGCTCAGCGCGCGGCGACGCGGCCATCGCCGCGGCGCAACCGCCTGCATCGGCTGCGATCGGCAGGCACTGACCGGCGGTATCGGCAGCGGGAGCTGAGGGTCCCAGTTTCGAGCGCTGGGCGCAGCCGGGCGGCTCGACCACCGACCGGCTTGCGGCGAAAAGACAGCCGCTTCTGGCCTGTTTCTCGCTATCAACGGCGCAAAGTGGTCACCACAATTCGACCAGCGATTTCGAATACGTGGTTGTCGAGGATGTTTCGCTCGACGCCGGATATCCAAGCGGGTTCCAATCCGCCAAAGGAAAACACGATGGGCATGATGATGGAGACCAACTTCGCCGAGGAGGTTGGGGTGCGGGTGCAGGAGTATCTGACGTTCAAGCTGGGGTCCGAGGAGTACGGCATCGACATCCTGAAGGTGCAGGAGATTCGCGGTTATGACAGCGTCACGCGGATTGCCAACTCGCCGGCGTTCATCAAGGGCGTGATCAATCTGCGCGGGGTGATCGTGCCGATTGTGGATTTGAGGCTCAAGTTCAATCTGGGCGAAGCCAAGTACGACAGTTTCACGGTGGTGATCATCCTGAACGTGGCCAACCGGGTGGTGGGTGCGGTGGTTGATTCGGTGAGTGACGTGCTGGAGCTGGCGCCGGAGCAGATCCGGCCGGCGCCGGAGTTCAACTCGATGCTGGATGCAACCTATATCACCGGCATCGGCAGCGTGAAGTCGGGCGGCGAGAAGGCGGCCGAGGACAGCGACAAGCAGGCCGACCGCATGTTGATCCTGGTGGACATCGAGCAACTGATGAGTGCCGCCGACATGGGGCTGGCGACCGCGGCCTGATCCTCACTTGCAGTTGGACCAACGGCGCCTGCTTGGCGCCGTTTTGCTTTGTGCCTGCCCCGTGCTGCGGTGTCTGCCGCACCCGACCGGGCGGCACCGCGGCCGTGTGTTGTCGCCGACAACCGGACTCGACCGCTGCCGGTATGTACCGGAATCTGGCTCCTTACCTACGCATACCCCAAAGTGAGCGGCGGGCAGACTCGCTCTCGTCGGCATCCAACCGATTCCGATCGAGTTCCAACCCCAGTGCGTGCTGGGGTTTGAGTCACGCAACCGGCCTGCGCCAGCGCCAGGGCCGCCGTGGGATACAGCAGAGGACAAAGTGAACGCTGCAACCAACTTCTTCAATCGTGCGCGCATCGGCACGCGCCTGGGCATGGGCATCGCATTCCTGATCAGCCTGCAGGTCGCCATGGCGGTTCTGGCGCTCAATCGCATCGATGCGGTCGAATTTCAGCTCAACGACATCGTCGACGACCATCACACGTCGATTGTTCTGGCGTCCAGCGCATTGAACGGCGTCGACACGAAAGCGCGCAGCCTGCGCAACGCCTTGATCGAAATCGACAAGGACAAGATCCGCGGCGAGTTGCAGGCACTGCAGACCGCGGATCGGCAGGTCAGTCAGGCGTTCGACAAGCTGTCCGCTTCGCTGATCGGCGACGAGCCGCAGGCCCGTCTGGCTGAACTCGTCAGTCTGCATGACCGTTACAAGAACGGCGAAGCGCGGATCGTCGCGATGATCGAACGCGGCGACAACGACGCCGCGCGTGGGCAGCTGATCAACGAACTGGCGGCGCCGCAAAGCGCACTGCTGGCGGCGATCGACCGGTTCAACGCCGTCGAGGGCGAGCGCATGACCGCGATGGTGGAAGAGGCCAATGGCGTCATCCGCACCACCTATGTGCTCCTGATCTCCCTGTCGGCCGGCGCGGTGCTGCTGGCCACACTGATCGGCGTGCTGCTCGCGCGGTCGATCACCGTGCCGATCCTGCAGGCGGTGAAGGTGGCGCAAACGGTGGCGTCGGGCGATCTGACGTCGCGCATCGTGGCCGAGCGCGGCGACGAGACGGGCGAGCTGCTGACTTCACTGAAGCACATGAACGACAGTCTGGTGACGATCGTCAGCCAGGTGCGCGGCGGCAGCGACAGCATTGCCACCGGATCGACGCAGATCGCCTCAGGCAACCAGGACCTGAGCACGCGCACCGAAACGCAGGCCAGCAGCCTGCAGCAGACCGCCGCGTCGATGGAGCAGCTGACCTCTTCAGCCAAGCAGAGCGCAGACAGTGCGCGCCAGGCTACGCATCTGGCTGCCAGCGCGTCGGATGCAGCAGGCAAGGGCGGCGCGGCCGTCACCAGCGTGGTGGCGACGATGGGCCTGATTTCGGCCAGCAGCCGCAAGATCGCCGACATCATCGGCGTGATCGACGGCATCGCTTTCCAGACCAACATCCTGGCGCTCAACGCTGCGGTGGAAGCGGCGCGTGCCGGCGAGCAGGGTCGTGGTTTCGCGGTGGTGGCAGGCGAAGTGCGCAGCCTCGCTCAGCGCAGCGCCCAGGCGGCGCGCGAAATCAAGGGCTTGATCGTCGACAGCGTGAAGGAGGTCGACCACGGTGCCAGCCAGGTCGCTCAGGCCGGCACGGCGATGAGCGAGATCGTTGACCAGGTGCAGCGGGTGACCGACCTGATCGCCGAGATCAGCCGCGCGATGGCCGAGCAGTCCAGCGGCATCGGCCAGGTCAATGCGGCGATTGCGCAGATGGATCAGGCGACGCAACAGAACGCCGCACTGGTCGAGCAAAGTGCGGCTGCTGCACACAGCCTCAACGAGCAGGCGGGCCTGCTGGTCCAGGCGGTATCGGTGTTCAACGTCGCTGCCGACGGCAGCCGTGTGATCGAGCAGGCACGAGCGACAAGCCGCATCGCGCCACCGGCGCCGCGGCGCGTGCCACCCAAGCAAACCGCGCGAGCAGCTGCCAGTCCGCGATAGCCGCCGCTGGACGCGGCGCAGCCGCCGGCATCGCGGCAGTTCTAGGGTTGCCCCCGGGCTGGTGTGTGCGGGTCGACGATTCGCTCGCGAGATGTGGTCGCGAGGTGACGCGCATTCGCTAGGAATTGGCCCGCACTTCAGTTGCATCTCCGCCCATCTCGCAGCGGCGGGATCACCACAATTCGTACTCGAAGCTGGACAGGTGGGCGGCCAGCGCCGCCCTGCCGCCGGCAGTCCGCTGTCTACTGCAGCACGCACGCGATCCGCCAAAGGAAAACACGATGGGCATGATGATGGAGACCAACTTCGCCGAGGAGGTTGGGGTGCGGGTGCAGGAGTATCTGACGTTCAAGCTGGGGTCCGAGGAGTACGGCATCGACATCCTGAAGGTGCAGGAGATTCGCGGTTATGACAGCGTCACGCGGATTGCCAACTCGCCGGCGTTCATCAAGGGCGTGATCAATCTGCGCGGGGTGATCGTGCCGATTGTGGATTTGAGGCTCAAGTTCAATCTGGGCGAAGCCAAGTACGACAGTTTCACGGTGGTGATCATCCTGAACGTGGCCAACCGGGTGGTGGGTGCGGTGGTTGATTCGGTGAGTGACGTGCTGGAGCTGGCGCCGGAGCAGATCCGGCCGGCGCCGGAGTTCAACTCGATGCTGGATGCAACCTATATCACCGGCATCGGCAGCGTGAAGTCGGGCGGCGAGAAGGCGGCCGAGGACAGCGACAAGCAGGCCGACCGCATGTTGATCCTGGTGGACATCGAGCAACTGATGAGTGCCGCCGACATGGGGCTCGTCAACGCCGCCTGACGCAGGTTCGCAACTGAGTTCGTGTCCGATCGGGGCGCAACGAGCAAAGGTACCGCTGTGAAACTTCTGCCCAAGATGCTGGCCGCGCCAGCGCTGGCTCTGTCAATGATGTTGGTGGTGGCCGGCATCGGCGCCGGTGCGCTGAAGATGCACAGCAATGCGCTCGAGAGCCTGATTCACTACGACATGGAAGCGAGTCGCGTCAGCTACTTGGCCCGCCTCGACGTCGTCACGGTACGAGCCGATGCGCTCCACACCGTCACCCACTTGTCGACGCAGAAGGCCGACGGACTTGCGTCGCGTCGCGCGGCCGTGGCCAAGCGCCTGAACGACGCGGTGTCGCGGTTGCGGTCGGTCGATCTCCCCGATACCGAGGAAGACAACCGGCTGGTGGCGGCGGCAGGCGCCGCCATAGGCGCGTACGCGCAGAAGATCGATGCCGCCCTGGCGGCTAGCGGTGGAAGTGCCGAGCAGGGGCTGGCTGCGCTTGACGACGCTGATCAGGCGTTCAAGTCGACGACATCGGCGATTCGCGACCTTTCGAGCTTCGTCGACGAACGGGCGGTCGACCGCGAGGATTACGTGACGAAGATGGCAGGCATGGCGCTGCTGGTGATCATTGGTGCCGTGGTGGCAGCCTTCACCATGACGGTGCTGGTCTCGGTCGTGCTGGCCCGCCGCACGTCGAAGGACGTGGCCAAGACGGCGCAGGCGGCCGAAGCGCTCGCTGCCGGCGACCTGACGGTGCGCTTCGAATCGAACGCCCATGACGAGATCGGCCAGTTGTCGCACGCGCTGGAGAAAATGCGCGCCGCCTTCGGCGACGTCATCGCCAGCATCCGCACCGGTGTGGACTCGGTCGGAACCGCCAGCCGCGAGATCGCCACCGGCAACCAGGACCTGTCCAGCCGCACCGAGCAGCAGGCCAGCAACCTGCAACAGACCGCGGCGTCGATGGAGCAGATGACCTCGGCGGTCAAGCAGAACGCCGACTCGGCCAGACAAGCCAATCAACTGGCCGAGAGCGCCTCGCAGGTTGCCGCCAAGGGCGGCGCTGTGGTCGGCGAAGTGGTCACCACGATGGACGCCATCAGCGCCAGCAGCCGCAAGATTGCCGACATCATCGGCGTGATCGACGGCATCGCTTTCCAGACCAACATCCTCGCGCTCAATGCCGCGGTGGAAGCGGCGCGTGCCGGCGAGCAGGGCCGCGGCTTTGCGGTGGTGGCGGGCGAGGTGCGTACGCTGGCCCAGCGCAGTGCGCAGGCGGCGCGCGAGATCAAAAGTCTGATCGGTGAAAGCGTGGAGAAAGTCGAGACCGGGTCCAAGCTGGTGCATGATGCCGGCCAGACCATGGGCGAGATCGTGCAGCAGGTCAAACGCGTGAGCGACCTGATCGGCGAGATCACCAGCTCCACGCTGGAGCAGAGCAACGGCATCGGCCAGGTCAACCAGGCCGTGACCCAGCTCGACCAGATGACGCAGCAAAATGCCGCACTGGTGGAGCAAAGTGCCGCCGCCGCGCAGAGCCTGCGCGAGCAGGCGGACAAGCTGGCCCAGGCGGTCGCGATCTTCAAGCTCAGTCGCAGCCAGGCGCAGGAGATCATCACCACGGCGCAGGTGGCCAGCCGCAACGCGGTGGTGACCAAGGCGGCACCGGCGCCGAAGTCCGCACCGGCGGCATCGAAAGCGCCTCCCTCAGTTCGCCGTCCGCCGAGCGACGCGCCCAAGCCACCCAAGGCCAACGGCAACGACGGCGGCGAGTGGCGCGAGTTCTAGGTCCTCTTCGCTCACGAAGCGCGCGTTGACCGACGCGCGCGTCCGCTCTCAGCCGCGGCACAGCCCGTGAGCGTACCCGCTGACCTCGCGCTTCCCATGTCGAGTTGACTCACCGAAAAAGGACGGGTACGAGTTTCTATTCCCTCGTTGAATGCATGGTGCGGAGAGGACACTCCCTGAGTCGCGCGCACTACGCATTTGGCACCAGATCATCCCGGCACTTCATCTTTCACTACTGAGCCGCTCCTCACTCCATGCGTACCAATCTTCCGGTCAGCCAACGCGAGTTCCCCTTTCCCGATGGCGTCACGCTGATGTCGATCACCGACACCAGCAGCCACATCACCTATGCCAACGCGTCGTTCATCCGCGTGAGCGGCTACGACGACGAGGAGCTGACTGGCCAGCCCCATAACGTGGTGCGCCATCCGGACATGCCGGTCGAGGCGTTTGCCGACATGTGGTCCACGCTCAAGGGCGGTGACACCTGGACCGGCTTCGTCAAGAACCGGCGCAAGAACGGCGATCACTATTGGGTCCGCGCCAACGTCACGCCGATGGTGCGCGACGGTCAGGTGACCGGTTACATGTCGGTCCGAACGCGGCCGAGCGAGCGCGAGATCGGCAACGCTGACGCGTTGTACGCGGCGGTGCGCGAAGGACGCGCCAAGGGCGTTGCATTCCACAAGGGCATCGTCGTGCGCACCGGCCCGCTGGCGTGGATGTCGTGGTTCAAGGTGATGTCGCTCGACATGCGCCTGGCGCTCGCGTGCGTGCTCGGCGTGGTGCCGGCACTGGCGGCGGCGTTTGCGCTCGGCCTGGGGGCGGTGGCGATCGGCGTGATGGCCGGCGCCGTGGTCGCCGGCATGCTGGTCACGGCGTTGCTGCTGCACGCGCAGGTGATGGCGCCGATCGGCCGCATTCTCGACCAGGCCACGCGCCTGGCGCGGGGAGAGCCGCCGCAGGATCTGCACCTCGATCGGGTCGACGAGATCGGCATGCTGTCGCGCGCGGTCAACCAGTCAGGCCTGAATCTGAGCGCGCTGATCGACGACGTCTCCGAGCAGTCGGCGGGCGTGGCCGAGGCCAGCCAGCAGATCGCCGAAGGCAACCTCGACCTGTCGAGCCGGACCGAGGGTCAGGCGAGCAACCTCGAGCAGACCGCGGCGAGCATGGAACAGATGACCGCCACCGTGAAGCACAACGCCGACGCCGCACGCGAAGCGAGGCAGCTGGCCCAGGCTGCGTCGAGCGTGGCTGAGCAGGGGGGCGCGATGGTGGGCCAGGTGATGAGCACGATGGACGAGATCACCGCGAGCTCGCGGCGGATCGCCGACATCATCGGCGTGATCGATGGCATCGCGTTCCAGACCAATATCCTCGCGCTCAACGCCGCGGTGGAGGCAGCACGCGCCGGCGAGCAAGGCCGCGGCTTTGCGGTGGTGGCAGGCGAGGTGCGCACGCTGGCGCAGCGCAGTGCGCAGGCAGCGCGCGAGATCAAGGCGCTGATCGGCGCCAGCGTCGGCACGGTGGAAAACGGCAGCAAGCTCGTCAACTCCGCCAGCAGCACGATGACCGAGATCGTTGGACAAGTGCGACGCGTGACCGATCTCATCAACGAGATGACCCATTCGTCGTACGAGCAGAGCAGCGGCATCGGCCAGGTCAACCAGGCGGTGACACAGCTTGACCAGATGACGCAGCAGAACGCCGCGCTGGTGGAGCAGTCGGCCGCTGCCGCCGAGACGCTGCGCCTGCAGGCAAACCGCTTGTCGCAGGCGGTCGGCATCTTTCGCCGGACGCGCGTCGATCACCTGGCGCAGGTGAGGGAGGCCAGCGCAGCCGCGCACTGAACCGCGAACCGCAACTGCGTCGACGCGGCTGATGCTGCGTGCTTCGTGCACAGGGTGCCGACACATAACGAAGCTGCCCGGACGTCGCCGCCGCACCGACCTGAGAGGCGTCTCGACCGCGGCGAAATGGCGGCTCGGAACGGGCCTTTCCCGACCATCGAACGGCCGCGCAGGCGGTGATCATGCAATCAGGGACCCGACAAGCGCGGGGCGGCGCTCGCCGTCGCGCCCGGTACAGCAACCGCACGGCCCCGGAGAACACGAAGGACCATGGGCGCACGAGATACTTTCGAAGACCAGTCGCTGCCGTCGGATGCGGCGCGCGAGTACACCTTCACCCGCTCGGACTTCGAGCGCGTGCGCAAGATGATCTATGCGCGCGCGGGCATCAGCCTGAACGACAGCAAGCAGAACATGGTGTACAGCCGGTTGTCGCGACGCCTGCGCACGCTCGGCATGGACAGCTTCACCATGTACCTGGATCGGCTGAGTAACGACGCCACGTTCGACGCCCGCGAGGCGCAGGACTTCGTCAACGCGCTGACCACCAATTTGACGGCGTTCTTCCGCGAGCCGCATCACTTTCCCGTGCTCGCCGAGTACCTGCGCGCCAAGGGCGGTGGCTTGCGGCTGTGGTGCTCGGCGGCATCCACCGGCGAGGAGCCGTACTCGATCGCGATGACGATGGTCGAGGCGCTCGGCGCCAACACCGGCGCCCGCCTGCTTGCCACCGACATCGATACCAACGTGCTTGCGACCGCGGGTCGCGGCGTCTACCGCCTGGATTCGGCGCGGCAAAGCGGCGAGGACCGCCTGAAGAAGTACTTCCTGCGCGGCTCGGGCGCCAACGACGGCATGGTCCGCATCAAGCCTGAACTGCCCAAGCTCATCCAGTTCGCGCCGCTGAACCTGCTCGACGGCAACTGGCCGGCGGTCAAGGCGTTTGCACCGGCATTGGACGTGATCTTCTGCCGCAACGTGATGATCTATTTCGACAAGCCCACGCAGCGCCAGATCCTCGACCGCTTCGCGCAGGTGCTGCGGCCGGGCGGTCTGCTGTTCATTGGTCACTCCGAAAACTTCACCGACCATCGCGAGCATTTCGCGCTGCGCGGCAAGACCGTCTACGAGCGCATATGAGTGCACACGCAGCCGCGCAGGCGCCCCGTCCGAAGGGCAGCGGCGTCATCGGCGAAGCGCGGACGTTCTACTTCGAACGCGACTTCGGCAAGCACGCGGTCAAGGTGCTGCCGGGCGAGTTCTTCGTCGCCGCCGAGGACGTGGTGCTGTCGACCGTGCTGGGCTCCTGCGTGTCGGCCTGCATCTGGGATCCGAAGCTGCGCATCGGCGGCATGAACCACTTCCTGCTGCCGGGCGAGAACGGCAACAACACCGATCCGATGTCCGAGTCGGGGCGCTACGGCGTGTTCGCCATGGAGCAGCTGATCAACGAATTGCTCAAGCGGGGTGCTCGGCGGCCCTCGCTGGAGGCCAAGGTGTTCGGCGGCGGCCACGTGATGCGCAACTTCACCACCATCACGGTGGGCTCGCGCAACGCCGAGTTCGTGCTGCGCTTCCTCGGGACCGAAGGCATCCGTGTGAGCTCGCAGGATCTCAAGGACTTCCATCCGCGTCGTGTGGCGTTCTTTCCGAACAGCGGCCGCGCGCTATGCAAGCACTTGAAGCAGGCCGACTCCGCGCTGATCGCCGAAGAGCAGAACTACTCGGCGTCCCTCGCCAAGAAGCCGGTGGCCGGCGATGTCGAGCTGTTCTGAGCGCACTGACGATGCATGCCTGCCATCGAATGCTTCGTTGCCGGGCCGCGTGCATCGCCGCGGCTGACCTGACGCCGGCGGTCGCAGCCCGCGCGGACCGCCTCCCGCTGTAGGAGATTCAATTGGCCAAGACCCGTGTACTCGTGATCGACGACTCTGCCCTCGTGCGCAGCATGCTGACGGAGATCATCAACAAGCAGACCGACATGGAGGCGATCGGCGCAGCACCCGATCCGCTGGTTGCACGCGAGATGATCCGCGCGATGAGCCCGGACGTGCTGACGCTGGACGTCGAGATGCCCAAGATGGACGGTCTCGACTTTCTCGAGCGCCTGATGCGCCTGCGGCCGATGCCGGTCGTGATGGTGTCGACGCTGACCGAGCGCGGCGCCGACACCACGCTGCGCGCGCTCGAACTCGGCGCCATCGACTTCGTGGCCAAGCCCAAGCTGGGCATCGCCGCCGGCCTGCAGGAACTCGGACGCGACATCTGCGAAAAGATCCGCGTCGCCTCGCGTGCCAAGATGCATCGCCATGGGGCGGGCGGTCAGAGCCCGGCGCCCGCAGGTGCGGCCCCCGTGATCAAGCCTGTCACGACCTATTCGCGCGTGTCGACGGAAAAGCTTTTCATCATCGGCGCCTCCACCGGCGGCACCGAGGCGATCCGCGAGGTCCTGACGCGCCTGCCGCCCGACTCGCCGGCGGTCATGATCACCCAGCACATGCCGCCCGGATTCACCAAGAGCTTCGCGCAGCGACTCGACTCGTTGTGCCGGATCACCGTGTCCGAAGCTGTCGACGGCGAGCGCGTGCTGCCCGGCCATGCCTACATCGCGCCGGGCGATCGCCATATGCGTCTGGCACGCAGCGGCGCCAACTACCTGGTTGCGCTCGACGACGGCCCGCCGGTGAACCGGCATCGGCCGTCGGTCGAGGTGTTGTTCAAGTCGGCCGCGCAACTGGCCGGGCCGAACGTGCTCGGGGTGATGCTCACCGGCATGGGCAAGGACGGCGCCAGCGCCATGCTCGAGATGCGCAACGCCGGCGCCTACAACATCGCCCAGGACGAAGCCAGTTGCATCGTCTTCGGCATGCCGAAGGAAGCGATCAACGCCGGCGCGGTGCACGAGGTGCTGCCGGTGACAAAGATTGCCGAGCGCTTGCTGCACAAGCTGGCCGAAATAGGCGGCCTCGCACATCGCGTCTAGCGACCGCGCGCTTACACTCGGCGCCGCAAAGACCACCGGGCGATCGCGTCACGGCAACGTGTCGAGGAACGTCGGGACTCCCTAGAGCACCGTAGCAGGTAACACCTGCCCGCCGTGAGGCGAGGATCAGAGCAACAGAGACGAGCCGATTCAGTTCGGGTGAAACGGGCAATCTCTACGGGGAGCAACACCAAATAGGCAGCCGTTGACCTGGCTCGGCGAGGCTGCGGGTAGGTGGCTTGAGCCGGCGCGTGAGCGCCGGCCCAGAGGAATGATCGCCACGGCGCGGCGCGCAAGCGTCGCGCTTTGACAGAATCCCGCGTACAGGCGGTCTTTGCACTGACTTCATCCCGCTGGCCGTCGAGCTGCTGCTTGAACGGCAAAGCGTCGGCGTGCGAGGTCCCGCCGACGCCGGCGAAGACACCTGCTGCTTACTTGTAGAAAACGTAGTCGGCTTCGTACTTCACTTGCTGGCGCTGGCCCGCGCTGGATGCGGCACACGGTTCTTTTGGCGCGACTCCACCGACCGTGTTCAGGCGCTGGATGTACGTCACGCCGTTCATCGACCCGGTGCCCGTCGCCGGGGACGCTTGCACCAGCTGCAGCGGAATCGCCCCGTGCTTGCCCGGCGCGACGGCGAGCTGCTTGCCCGTTACCTTGCTGCCGTCATTCGACTCCCACGTCGGTCCACCGTAGTACTTGCCGACAGCCCGGGTGCGATTTGCATCCCACAAGGTGGCTGTCGGCGCTACGAATGTCCACTCGAACGTGCCTGCCGTGCCCTGCTTCTCGCGGCACTCATACGTCAGCTCGCCGACGCCCACCGTGCGCATTGCGACTTTGTTGCCAGACGGCACTGTGACTGCGGCAGGCGCCTGCGGCGCGCTGGACATCATCGGCATGTGCGAGCACCCGACCACCACGATTGGGGCGGCGATGAGTGCAGCTCTGATTGACAGTTGCATGGTTGAATCTCCGATCTTCAGATCCGGCGCTGTGCCGGGAGGTTTGGTAGCAGGCACCGCTTCCAGTCACGCTGCAATTACCGTGCGCCGGATGCTGGCGCCCGTCCGCACGGTACGACCGACAGGCGCATTCGGATGTGCGATCCAGGGCCGTCTTTTTTGATGCGATCGACATCAGGACTGTCCATACTCCGTCCGGAGACGCGTTATGGCCGACCTGCCGCTTTCACGGGGCGGAGTGCGGCGCAGGGCGCCTCATCAGGTGATCAGAAGCGGAACTGGCAGGCGACGCTCAATGCTTGACGAGCAAGAACTGAAACGATTGCTGCTCGCGGTCGCCTCCCACGGCGCCGATGGCGCGGTGGCGTTCGAGCGTCTATACCGTCGCGCCGCCCCTGTACTGCTCGGCATCGCCGTGCGCATCACGCGACGGCGTGAACTGGCCGATGAGGTGCTGCACGACGCGTTCACGCGCATTTGGAACGGCGCCGCCCGCTTCGATCCACACGGCACTGCGATCGGCTGGCTCACGACCATCGTGCGCAACCGCGCCATCGACGTGATGACCTCGCACGACATGTCTCGGGTCGACAGCTTCGATGCAGCGCTTGACGACAACCCCGACGCTTCGCTCGATCGCCTCTACGCCTGGGGCGTGGCCGACGGCCAGGACGTGCGACTCGACGCGGATCGCGCGAACGCCTTCTTGCGGCGTTGCCTCGGCGAACTGCAGGCGCCCGAGCGGCAGTCCCTCGTGCTTGCGTACGAGCACGGGTTGTCGCACGGCGACCTCGCGGTTCACCTCGGCAAACCGCTGGGAACTGTGAAGACCTGGGTTCGCCGCGGCATGGAAAACCTTAAAAAGTGCGTCGAGCACTGCACCGGGGTTGCGAAATGAGGCTCGCCCGCCATCCGCAGCTCGATGCCCTCTGTGGCGAGTATCTGCTCGGTACCCTGCGCGGGCGCGCGCGCCGGCGCTTCGAGCGCGCGCTGCGGGAGGAGCCGCTGGTCGCGCAGCGCGTGGAATTGCTCGTGCGCACCTATGTGCCGACACCCTCCGAAGGCCAGGTGCTCGCTCCACGCGCCGACGGCTGGCAGCGACTGCAGCGCGAGCTGAATCTCGCTGCCTTCGCGCGGCCCTGGTACCTGCGCGCGTTCTCGTCGATCGCGCCGTGGCAGTTTGTCGCCGCTGCTGCGGCGGCGGTCGTGTTCGGCATCGCGCTCACGGTGCTGCGGCCCACCGAGGAATTCACTGCAGTAGCCCGGCTCGCCGGCGACAACGCGCCGGTGGTCACCGCCGCAGTGTCGCCGGAGCGCCGAACACTGCAGTTGCGCGCGGCGCAGCCGACGCCTGCGCCCGCAGGCCGCAGCTATGAGGTGTGGCTGCTGCCGGCCGAGGGCGGCGCGCCGGTGTCGCTCGGCGTTCTCACGGCGCTCGATGCGCGCGTGACACTGGCGGCCGCGCAAGCGCCGCGGCTGCGCGCGGGCGCCAAGCTCGCGGTGTCGATCGAGCCCGCGGGGGGGTCGCCCACCGGGGCGCCGACCGGACCGGTGATCCTGGTCGGCGAGATCAGCTAGCGCCGCTTTCCGGGGGCCTGGCGGGTTGCAATTCCCGGCCCGAGGGCGCCGGTGCGCGGCGAAACATCCGCGACCCCACCTTGCCCGTATCGAAGGCAGACGCCCCATTTTGCGGGCGCCCACCTCCATTGTCGCGAAGGAAACACCATGACCCACCCACCGGCCCGCCCGCGCTTGGCCGCATTGGCCGTGGCGGCGATTTGTGCCGCCACGCTGCTGTCCCCGGCCGCTCAGGCTTCGAGCCACCGCGAAGCCCCCTTCATAACCACGCAGCCCAAGGTCGACGGCACCGACTTCTACATGTTCCGCAGCTACGAGGCGAACCGCGCCACCCACGTGACGCTGATCGCCAACTACCTCCCGCTGCAGGACCCATATGGCGGCCCCAACTACTTCGCGCTGGATCCGAACGCACTCTACGAAATCCATGTCGACAATAACGGCGACGCGATCGAAGACATCACGTTCCAGTTCCGGTTCAAGAACAACCTGGCCGACATCACGCTGCCGGTGGGAGGCAAGAACGTGTCGATCCCGCTGATCCAGGCGGGCGTCATCAGCGCCGGCAACACCGCCACATTGAACCTGAAGGAGACCTTCACCGTCGACGTGTTGACGGGCGATCGGCGCGCGGGCCAGCGCGCCGCGGTGACCAACGCCGCCGGCGGCGGCCGCGAGTTCACCAAGCCGGTGGACTTCATCGGCACCAAGACCTTCGGCTCGGAAGCCAACTACGACGCCTATGCCGCGCAGTACGTCTACTCGGTCAACGTTCCGGGCTGCGGCACACCGGCCCGCATGTTCGTGGGCCAGCGCAAGGACCCGTTCGTGGTCGCCCTTGGTCGCACGTTCGACCTCGTCAACCTGAATCCGCTGGCGCCCACCGGCGGCATCGACGATCTGGCCGACAAGAACGTCACCACGCTGGCGCTGGAGGTGCCGATCGCCTGCCTCACCGCCGGTAACGAACCGGTGATCGGCGGGTGGACCACTGCCAGCCTGCGCCAGGTGCAACTGCTCGATGGCACGCCGCGGTCGGGCTACCAGACCACAGAAAAAACGGGTGGCCCGTGGGTGCAAGTCTCGCGCCTCGGTATGCCGCTGGTGAACGAGGTGGTGATCGGGCTGAAGGACAAGGATCGCTTCAACGGTTCCAAGCCGAAGGACGATGGCCAGTTTGCCGACTATGTGACTAACCCCACGCTGCCGGCGCTGCTCGAAGTCTTGTTCGGCTCGGCCGGCGTGAAAGCGCCAACCAACTTCCCGCGCAATGACCTCGTCACGGCGTTCCTTACCGGTGTGCCGGGACTCAACCGCCCGGCCAACGTGAAGGCGTCGGAGATGCTGCGCCTGAACACGACCACCGCGCCGAAGGCGAAGGGCGCGCAGAACACGCTGGGTGTGCTGGGTGGCGACAATGCCGGCTTTCCCAACGGTCGCCGACCCGGTGACGACGTGGTCGACGCTGCGCTGCGCGTCAGCATGGGGGTGCTCTGCACGCTGAACACGCCGGCCGCCTTCGGTTGCGTGCCAGGCGATGCGCCGTCGGGCGCGCTGCCGCTCACCGACGGTGGGACCAACATCAGCGACGCGCTGTTCAACGCGACGTTCCCGTACCTGCTTACGCCGATCCCCGGCGCCAAGTAAGGAGGCCGCGATGAATTGCATGCATTGGCTGAAAACGGGCGCGACGCTCGCGGCCGTCACGCTGCTGCTGGCTGCCTGCGGCGGCAGCGACGACGGCCCGGGCGCTCCGCCGCCCGTTAGTGACGGCCTGACTGAGACGCAGCGGGAAGACCGCGCCGCATCAGCGAGCGTCGCGGGGCTGTTCGCCTTCGCCATCGCGTTGATGAACGGCATGAACAGTGACGCGAGCGAACCGCGCGCCATCGACGGCATTGCGCCGCCGGTTGCCGACGACGCCGAGCCCACCGCCATCACGCGTTAACTGTGGGATGGCTCGCGCCGCGACGCGGCGCGAGCCCGCTCTTTCTCACCCCCATCTTCTAAGGAGCGCCCGATGCGCTGTGTCGCTGCCATATTGATCATCGCGTTGCTGGCCATGCTCGCTCCTGTCGCGCACGCGGCGCCCTCGCGCGACACCGACGCGGCGCCCTCACGCGATACAGTCGTCGCGCGCAACCTGCTGCCGCGCTCGGCCAAGCAGGCGGTCGCGTTGCTGAGCACACGCGGCGATACACGCGGCGATGAAAGCCAGGCCACGCGTTTGACGCGCGTGCGCACACTGCTGCAGGCGGGCCGCGCCAGCGGCGACACGCGCACCCTGGGGCTGGCCGAAGCGACGCTGGCCGGTGCCGCGGACGACGACGAGGTCCGCGTGCTGCGCGCCACCATCGAACAAAGCCGGCATCGCTTCGCCGCGGCGCGCACGCTGCTTGACCGAGTGCTCCAGACCCAGCCGCGGCACCCGCAAGCGCTGCTGACACGCGCCACCATCGGTGCGGTGACGGGCGACTACACGATCGCCGTGGCCGACTGCCGCACGCTGCGCGAGGTGCACGTAGACGCCGCTGCCATCTGCGGCGCGCAGGTCGACGCGCTGACCGGCGGTCAGCAGCGTGCCGCCCAGGTACTCGCAGTTGCCGAACAGCGAACCGATGGGGCGCTGCTCGCGTGGACAATGGCGCTGCAGGGCCAACTTGCTGAACAGCGCGGCGACGCGCGCGCTGCGGTGGCCGCGTACCGAGCCTCGCTGCAGCAGGCCGACGATTTGTCGACGCGACTGGCGCTGGCCGACGTCCTGCTCGTCGAGCGCGCGTTCGCCGCCCTCGACGACGTGCTACGCGACGCACCACCCGCCGACGGCGTTCTGCTGCGCCGCTGGCTGGCCGAGCGGGCGCAAGGCCACAGCGCGGACGCGCTGCAGGCACAGCTGGCGCAGCGCTTTGCCGAAGCCGAGCAACGCGGCGAGCTGCTGCATGCGCGCGAGGCGGCGCTCTTCGCGCTCGCCCGCGGCGACACGCGTCAGGCGCTGCGCTGGGCGCAGCAGAACTGGCAGGCGCAGCGAGAACCCGCCGATCTCGTCGTGCTTGCCCGCGCCGCCCGCGCTGCCGGCGACCGCGCAGTCGAACGCGAGGTGGCGGAATGGCTGCAGCGCACCCGCCTGTCCGACGTGCGCATCGCGCGCGCGCTGGCGCAGTCGGCCGGAGGGGGCGCATGAAGTTCTTGCTTGCGGTCGTGCTCTTCACCGTCACGACGTTCGCCGTTGCGCACGGCAACAGCACGGCCTACCTGACGCTGTCGCCGGCCGAGAACGGCACGCTCGACGCGCACTACCGGCTCGCGCTGCGCGATGCCGACGCGCTGCTCGACCTCGACGCGAACGGCGATGGCGTGCTGACGTGGGGCGAAGTCGACGATCGTGGCGCGGACCTCCGTGCCCTGGTCCAGCGCCATCTCGCGTTCACTGCGGACGGCCAGCCCTGCACCGCAGAGTTCAGCGGTCCGACCTTCGCGCGCGACGCCGACGTCGGCTTCGCCGCATTCAACGCGCGCCTGGCGTGCGCGCAGCCGCTGAAGATCGACTACGCGCTTTTCGACGGGATCGACGCGACGCATCGGGTCGCGGTGCAGAGCAGTGGCCAGGCGCCGCGCCTCCTCGCGCCCGGCACCGCCACCGAGTTCGGGTCGGGCACCGCAGGTGAAGCGGACGTGCGCGGGCTCCTCGCACAGGGCGTGACCCACATCCTCGGCGGGCTGGATCACCTGCTGTTCCTGATTGCGCTCTTGCTGCCCGCCGTACTGGTTCGCGAAGCAGGACGTTGGCGTGCAGCGGGTGCGCTGCGTCCGGCGCTGGTGCAGGTGGTGTGGATCGCGACGGCATTCACGCTCGCCCACTCGATCACGCTCGCATTGGCGAGCTTTGGCGTGCTGCGCGTGCCGACGAGCGTGGTCGAGCCTTTGATCGCATTGACCGTGCTGCTGGCGGCGCTGAACAACCTGTGGCCGGTGGTACGGCGTCGCCTGGCACTCGTGGCCTTCGCCTTCGGCCTCGTCCATGGATTCGGCTTCGCCGAGGTGCTGGCGCCGCTCGGCCTGCCGCCCGGCGAACTGGCCTGGGCGTTGCTCGCGTTCAACATCGGTGTGGAACTTGGACAGATCGGCGTGGTGGGCGCGGCCTTTGTGCTGCTCGCGCTGCTGCGGCACTGGCCGGGTTACCCCCGCTGGGTGCTTGGTGCGGGCTCGAGTGCCGTGGCACTGTTGGCGCTCGGCTGGATCGCGGAGCGCGTGCTGGACGTGCCGGTGTTCGGTCTGCTCACGTTGAACGCCGCGGCCGGCAGTTGACCGACGGGTCGGCAAAACAGCCGGTCTTGATTACCGCAAGCCGACGGCCTAGGCGGACAACGGAGTCACGAATCCGCTGCTGGACAGCCGGAATCGCCGACGGTTGACGTGTTGGGGCCTTGATGGCCGCTGCGTGCGGCCAATTGACCGCGGCCAAGCCCATACCGCGGCTTCGCTAGCATGCACTTCTCACGTAACACTTGCACAGATTGATGCATGTGCTTAATTGCACAGGCTTTTTAACTTGGCAAACTGCCTGCAAAACAGCTTCTAAGTCCTTGTAAGCATTGATTTTTCGGTCATTTCTCAGCTTGACCCTGACCGAGGCGTGCACTAGAGTGGCGCCTCTGTGTGAAATAGTGGTAGATAGTGGGATTGTGTGAGTGGTCGCTTCTGGAAAGCGCCGCTTTTCCACTGCCTTCAGCCGGGGTCAGGGTGTTTCAAGGGACGTCCAATCTCACCATCGATGCGAAGGGTCGGCTGTCGATGCCGACCCGGCATCGTGACGCCCTTTTGGCGCAGTGTGAAGGCCGTCTCACGCTGACGCTGCATCCCGATCGCTGCCTGCTTGTCTACCCGCGCCCGGTGTGGGAGGCGAGGCGCGAGGCGCTGGGTCAGCTGAACGCGACGGCGCGTGACTTGCTGCGGATGGTGGTCGGCAGTGCCAGCGACGTCGAGTTCGACAGCGCCGGCCGCATTCTCGTCTCGCCCGAACTGCGGGAGGAGGCGGGCCTGCAGCGCGACGTCAAGCTGATGGGCGTCGGCGCGTACTTCGAACTGTGGGATGTCGAGCGCAAGAAGGCGCGCGACGATGCCTGCCGGGCCTCGCTGCTCGACGGCGCGGCCGCCGCCGGCTTCACGTTCTGACGCGAACCGTGAATGTCCGCACTTGCGCCCGCCCTCCTTCCCCATCGCACTGTCATGGCCGCCGCCGCGGCGCAGGCGGTGCTGACCGCGGTCGACGGCATCTACGTCGATGCGACCTTCGGCCGCGGTGGACACAGCCGCGAGTTGCTGGCTCACCTGGGGCCGGCAGCGCACCTGATTGCCTTCGATCGCGATCCGCAGGCCGAGGCGCAGGCGCAATCGATCGCGGACCCGCGTTTTCGCTTCGTGCGCACACGCTTTTCACGGATGGCCGCCACGCTGGCGGACATGGACATCACGCGGGTGCAGGCAATCCTGCTCGACATTGGCGTGTCGTCACCGCAGATCGACGACCCGCAGCGCGGCTTCTCGTTTCGCGCCAACGGTCCGCTGGACATGCGGATGGACCCCGATCAAGGGGAGAGCGCGGCGCAGTGGTTGGCGCGCGCATCGATTGACGAACTCACGCGGGTGATCCGGGATTATGGGGAAGAACGGTTTGCTGCATCGATTGCAAAGGCGGTTGTGGCTCGCCGCGAGGCTGGGCGGCAGCTATCAACGACCGCCGACCTTGCCGCACTCGTGGCAGACACGATCCCCAAGAGCCGCAAGGATGCGACCCAGCATCCGGCCACGCGGACTTTTCAGGCTGTACGGATTCACATCAATCAAGAGCTTGAGGAATTGGCGCTAGCGCTCGACCAGGCCGTGCATCTGCTCGCGCCCGGCGGCCGGCTCGGCGTGATCAGCTTCCACTCGCTCGAGGATCGCGCGGTCAAGCGCTTCATCGATGTGCATGCGCATCCCGAACGCCACCTGGATGCGCGCTTGGCGCGCATGCCGCTGCGCGCCGACGAATTGCCGCAGCCGACGCTGCGGGCGCTCGGCAAGCAGGTCGCCGCGGATGACGAGATCGCTGCCAATCCGCGTGCCCGCTCGGCGATCCTGCGCGTGGCTGAACGCACCGCGGTGCCACTGGCCGCCGGGGCAGGTCACTGATGCGTGCGCTGCTGGCCATCGTGGCGGCGCTGCTGGTCGGCAGCAGCCTGTCGCTCGTGACCGCGCAGCATCGGGCGCGCACGCTCTTCGTCGACCTCGAACGCGCGCAGCAGCTGGCCAAGCAGCTGGACGCCGAAGGTGACCGCCTGGGCGTCGACCTGGGCCGTGCGTCGCAGCCGGCGGTGATCGAGTCGGCAGCGCGCGAGCTTGGGCTCAAGCCGGTCGAGGGCAGCCGGGTCGTGTTCCTGCCGGCGACGACTGGCGCGGTCCCTGCGGCGCGGGGCCGGCCATGAAGCTGTTGCGTGCGCGTTCTGGTGCCGCCGGTGGCGAACGCAATGGCCGCCCGGGCGGTGGCCGTGGCTCGCGCACCGGCGAGCGGGTCGGCTTCAACGCCAATCCGTTGCTGGCGGTGAAGCTGCCGGCCTGGCGCTCGAAGGCGCTGCTGTTCGCGCTGTTCTGCGCGTTCCTCATGCTGGTCGGTCGCTCGGTGTACCTGCAGAGCGGCATGAGCCCGGGCCTGCAGCAGCGCGGCGACGCGCGCTACTCCCGCACCCTCGACGTGCCGGCCACGCGCGGCAAAGTAACCGACCGCAACGGCGTGGTGCTGGCGGCCTCGGTGCCGGCGCGGGCGATCTGGGCGATTCCCGAGGACGTCGATGCAACGCCCGCGCAGGTGGCGCAACTCGCACGGATGCTGGATCTCCCGGCCGCAGAGCTCAAGCGCCGCCTCGCCAACGATGACCGCAGCTTTGTCTACCTGCGGCGGCAGGTGGAGCCGGCGGTGGCCGACGCCATTGCCAAGATGAAGCTGGCCGGCATTCACTCGACGCGCGAGTTCAAGCGTTTCTATCCGGAAGGCGCGGCGGCCGCGCACGTGGTCGGCTTCACCAACGTCGAAGACCGCGGCCAGGAAGGCATCGAGCTCGCCAACGAGCGCATGCTCGCGGGACGCACCGGCAGCCGGCGCGTGATCAAGGACAACCTCGGCCGCGTGGTCGAGGACAATTGGCTGCGCGAGCCGTTCGATGGTCGCGATCTCTCGCTGGCGATCGACAACCGCATCCAGTACGTGGCGATGACGGCGCTGCGCCAGAGCATCGAGCAGCACAACGCCAAGGCCGGCGCGGCGGTCGTGCTGGACGTTCACACCGGCGAGGTGCTGGCCCTGGCCAACTGGCCCAGCTTCGATCCCAACGTGCGCAACGATCAGCGCCGTGCGCGCTGGAACCTCGACACCCTGCGCAACCGGGCGATCACCGACATCTTCGAACCGGGCTCCACGCTCAAGCCGTTCTCGGTGGCGGCGGCAATGGATGCCGGGCTGGCGCGCCCAGAGCAGCGCGTCAACACTGCGCCCGGTCGCATCGTGGTCGGTGGGCGCAGCATCAACGACACCCACCCGCACGACATGCTGACGGTCGAGCAGATCGTCGCCAAGTCGAGCAATGTCGGCACCGTCAAGCTGACTATCGACATGCCGGCCGAGCGGTTGTGGAGCGCGTATGCCGGGGTCGGTTTCGGCCAGGCGCCTGCCGCGCACGAACTGGGGTTCAGCGGCGCCGTCGCCGGCCGCCTGCGGCCGTACAAGGCATGGCGGCCGGTGGAGCAGGCGACCATCGCCTACGGTTACGGCGTCTCGGTGTCGCTGCTGCAACTGGCGCGTGCCTATACCGCCTTCGCACGCGATGGCGACGTGGTGCCGGTGAGCCTGCTCAAGCTCGACGCGCCGCCAGCGAGCGTGCAGGTGTTCAAGCCGGAGACGGCGCGCGCGATGCGCAAGATGCTGGAAATGGCGGTGAGCGACGAGGGCACCGCGCCGCAGGCACGCATCGCCGGCTACCGCGTGGCCGGCAAGACCGGCACCGCGCGCAAGCTCAAGGACGGTCAGTACGTCAACGCCTACGTGGGCTCGTTCGCCGGCTTTGCTCCGGTGAGCGATCCGCGCATCGTGGTCGCGGTGATGATCGACGAGCCGGGCGGTGGCCGCTACTACGGCGGCGACGTGGCGGCGCCGGTCTTCGCGCAGATCGCGGCCGGGGCGCTGCGCACGCTGCAGGTCGCCCCTGATGGTCCGGCAGCGCCGTCGCCGCGCATCGTGGCGCAGGTCAGGGAGGGCATGTGACCCGCTTTCCCTCACATCTGACCGACAACTTCGATGCCCTGATCGAACTGCTGCGTGCGCGCGGCGTGCGCGACCTGCAACTGGACAGTCGGTGCGTACAGCCGGGCGATGCCTTCATCGCCGTGCCCGGCCGGCGCAGCGACGGTCGCACCTACATCGAGACGGCCGTGGCGCAGGGTGCGGCGGCGATCCTGGTCGAGGCACAGGGCTGGCACTCGCGCGACGTAGGTGCGCCGGTGCTGCCGGTGGCCTCGCTGACGCGCGACCTCGGTTTGTTGGCGGCGGCCTGGTATCGCCATCCCAGCGCATCGCTCACCAGCATCGGCGTGACCGGCACCAACGGCAAGACCTCGTGCAGCCAGTGGATCGCGCAGGCGCTCACCCTCGCCGGACGGCGTTGCGGTGTCGTTGGCACCGTGGGCAGCGGCTTTCCCGACGCCCTCGAGGCGGCCGATCTCACCACGCCTGATGCCGTGTCGCTGCAGCGCGTGGTGCGCCGTCTGGCCGACCAGGGCGCGCAGGCGCTGGCGATGGAAGTCAGCTCGATCGGCCTCGATCAGGGGCGGGCGATCGGCATGCACTTCGACACCGCCGTGTTCACCAACCTCACGCGCGATCACCTCGACTACCACGCCACGATGGCGGCCTACGGCTCGGCCAAGGCGCGCCTGTTCGACTGGCCGACGCTGCGCCATGCCGTCATCAACCTCGACGACGCCTTTGGCCGCAGCTTGGCCCACGCGCTGATGGCGCGCGCGCATGGCCCGGCCGTGATCGGCTATGCGCTCGGCCAGCTGCAGGAGACCGGGCTGGCGCTGCAACTGGTTGCGCGTGATCTGCGCGTGACTGCGCTTGGCCTGGTTTTCACGATCGACAGCGGCGCCGAACAGGCGGCTGTCGAGGTCAAGCTGGTCGGCCAGTTCAACGTCTCGAACCTGCTCGCGGTCACCGGCGCGCTGATCGCCAGCGGCATGTCGCTCGCGCAGGCCGCGGCCCTGTTGCCGCAGCTCGCGCCGCCGCCTGGGCGCATGCAGCGCGTGACCGGCGAGGCCGGCGATCCGCTGGCGGTGGTCGACTACGCCCACACGCCCGACGCGCTCGACCAGGCCCTGCATGCGTTGCGGCCGCTGGCGCAGGCCCGCGCCGGGTGCCTGTGGGTGGTGTTCGGTGCCGGTGGCGATCGCGACCCCGGCAAGCGCGCACCGATGGGCGCGGCCGCAGCCGCCGCGGATCGGATCGTCGTCACCAGCGACAACCCGCGCAGCGAGGACCCGGCAGCGATCGTGGCCGCCGTGGCGGCGGGCGTGCCGGCCGATCGTGGGTGCGAGCGCATCGTCGACCGCGCGCAGGCAATTGCCTGGGCGCTGTCGCACGCGCAGCCGGCCGATGTCGTTCTCATCGCCGGCAAGGGGCACGAGGCCTACCAGGATGCCGGTGGCCACAAGCGGCACTTCTCGGACGTGGACGAGGCCCGCAAGGCATTGGCGGCGCGCATGGCGCAGTCCGTGATGCCCCCTGCCGCGGCGGCAACCTCGAGCGTGCCCGCGGGATCCGCAGGGGGCAGCGGCCGCGGCGCGCTCGGAGCAGCCGCATGCTGACCGCTGCCGAACTGGCCCGCTCGCTGCCGCAGGCGCTGCTGCACGGCGATGGTCGCGTGCGCTTCACGCGCGTCTCGACCGACTCGCGCAGCATTGCGTCGGGCGCGTTGTTCGTCGCACTGCGTGGTGAACGCTTCGACGGCCATGACCATGCAGCACAGGCGGTTGCCGGCGGCGCGGTCGCGTTGCTGGTGGACCGCGTGCTCGACTTGCCGGTGCCGCAGGTGGTGGTGGCCGACACCCGACGCGCACTTGGGCTGGCGGCGGCCGCCTGGCGCGCACGGTTCGACATTCCGCTGATCGCGGTGACCGGCAGCAACGGCAAGACCACCGTGACCCAGATGATTGCCGCCATCCTCGCGCAGGCGCATGGCGAGAAGCGGCGCCTCGCAACGCGCGGCAACCTCAACAACGACATCGGCCTGCCGCTGATGCTGTTCGAGCTCACCGCCCAGCATCGGGTGGCGGTGCTCGAACTCGGCATGAACCATCCGGGCGAGATTGCGACGCTGGCGCAACTGGCCAAGCCCACGGTGGCGGTAGTCAACAACGCGCAGCGCGAACACCAGGAGTTCATGGCGACCGTCGAGGCCACGGCGATCGAGAACGGTGCGGCGATCGATGCACTGCCCGCTGATGGCGTGGCGGTGTTTCCGGCCGACGATGCCTGCGTGGCGATCTGGCGCCACCAGGCCGGCACCCGACGCGTGCTCGACTTCGCGCGCCACGCCGAGGCCACCGTGACGGCCGAGGTGGAGCCGGCCGACGACGGCGACCTGTTGTCGATTGCCTGCCCCGCCGGATTGATCGACACGCAGCTGCAGGTGACCGGCGCGCACAACGTGCACAACGCGCTGGCCGCCGCCGCCGCCGCGATCGCGGTGGGCATCGCACCGGCTGACATCACCGCCGGGCTGGCAGCCTTCAAGCCGGTCAGCGGCCGTGGCGTGCGCACCCGCCTGCCCAGCGGCGCATTGCTGATCGACGACACCTACAACGCCAACCCCGACTCGGTGCGCGCCGCCATCGATCTGCTCGCGAGCATGGCGCCGCCGCGCGTACTGGTGCTGGGCGACATGGGCGAAGTCGGCGACCAGGGCCCGGCGTTCCACCGCGAGGTGGGTGAGTACGCGGCCGCGCGCGGGATCGACGTCCTGCTCGCCCATGGCGCGGCGGCGCGCGACAGTGCCGCCGCCTTCGGCCCGCAGGGCCGCCACCTCGCGGCGATCGAGCCGCTGATCGAGACGGTGCGCAGCGTGGCGCGCGGCAACGCCACGGTGCTGGTCAAGGGATCGCGTTTCATGCGGATGGAGCGCGTGGTGCAGGCATTGCTCGACCCCGCCGCCGTGCAGGCGAGTGCGCAAAGAACCGAGGGAGCGCACTGATGCTGCTCGAACTGCTGCAATGGCTGGCGCAGGACATTCGCGCCTTCAACGTCTTCAACTATCTGACGCTGCGCGCGGTGCTGGCGGCGGCGACCTCGCTCGCCATCGGCCTGGCGGCCGGGCCGTGGGTGATCCGCAAGCTCACCGAACTGAAGATCGGCCAGGCGGTGCGCAGCGACGGCCCGCAGACCCACCTGTCGAAGACCGGCACGCCGACCATGGGCGGGGTGCTGATCCTCATCTCCATCGGTGTCACCACGCTGCTGTGGGCGGACCTGTCGAATCGCTTCGTCTGGGTGGTGCTGATCGTCACGGTGGGCTTCGGCTGGGTCGGCTGGGTCGACGACTACCGCAAGGTCGTGCATCGCAATCCGAAGGGCATGAGTGCCAAGGAGAAGTACTTCTGGCAGTCGCTGATCGGCTTGGCGGCGGCGTTCTACCTGGCGTTCGCGATTGCGGCGCCGACCAACGATCAGGTCTGGCCGCTGATGGTCCAGTGGCTCACCAACGGCTTTCACATCGACCTGCCGACACGCTCGGACCTGATCGTGCCGTTCTTCAAGAACTACGCGTATCCGACCGGCGTGTTCGGCTTTGCGCTGCTCTCGTACCTCGTGATCGTCGGCACCAGCAACGCGGTGAACCTGACCGACGGCCTCGATGGCCTGGCCATCATGCCGGCAGCGCTGGTGGGTGCCGCGCTCGGCATCTTTGCCTATGTCGTGGGGCGCGCCGACTTCTCCAAGTACCTGCTGTTCCCGTACATCCCGGGGGCCGGCGAACTGACGATCATCTGCGCCGCGATCGCCGGCGCCGGCCTGGCGTTCCTCTGGTTCAACGCCTATCCGGCCCAGGTGTTCATGGGCGACGTCGGCGCGCTGGCGCTCGGCGGCGCGCTGGGCACGATCGCCGTCATCACGCGCCAGGAGATCGTGCTGTTCATCATGGGCGGCGTATTCGTGGCCGAGACCATCAGCGTGATGCTGCAGGTCGGCTACTTCAAGTGGACCGGCGGCAAGCGCATTTTCCGAATGGCGCCGCTGCACCACCACTTCGAGCTGTCGGGGTGGAAGGAGAACCAGGTGGTCGTGCGCTTCTGGATCATCACGATTATGTTGGTGCTGGTCGGTCTGTCGACGCTGAAGATCCGATGAACAAATGCAAGCACGACCGGCGCTTCGGGACGAGGCTCATGCGCGCAGCGCGTGAAGGCCGCGCAGCGGCCGGCCGAGGCCAGAACGCGCAAGTGCGCTTGTCGGATCATCACGATCATGTTGGTGCGGGTCGGTCTGTCGACGTTGAAGGCCGCTGATGCTTGACTTCACCGACCACACCGTCCTCGTGCTCGGCCTCGGCGAGTCCGGGATGGCGATCGCGCGCTGGGTCGGTGGCCGTGGCGCCACGCTGCGCGTGGCCGACACGCGCGCCGCGCCGCCGATGCTCGATGCGCTGCAACGCGAGTTGCCGGCCGCGCGGTTTCACGGTGGCGGACTGGACGTTGCGCTGCTCGATGGCGTCACCCTCGTGGCGCTGAGCCCGGGGCTGTCGCCGACGCACTCGGCGGCGGCGCCGCTGGTGGCGGCGGCGCGCGAGCGCGGCCTGCAGGTGGTGGGGGAGATCGAACTCTTTGCGCGTGCGCTGACCGAGCTTGCGGTGGAGCGTGGCTACCAGCCGCGCGTGGTCGGCGTCACCGGCACCAATGGCAAGACCACGACGACACGGCTGGCGGGCTTGCTGATTGCAGCCACCGGGCGGCAGGTGGCGGTCGCCGGCAACATCTCGCCCACCGCACTGGACACTCTCGCGGCGCGCCTGGCCGCGGACGATCTGCCCGAGGTCTGGCTGCTCGAGCTGTCCAGCTTCCAGCTGGCCACCACCGAGTCGCTGGTGTGCGACGCCGCCGCGGTACTGAACATCACCCAGGACCACCTCGACTGGCACGGCACGATGGAGGCGTACGCATTCGCCAAGGCGCGCATCTTCGGTCGCCTGACGCAGCGCGTGCTCAATCGCGACGACGCGCGCGTGCTGGCGATGCAGCCGCTGGCGCCCGCCGTCGAGAAGGCCGCGCGCACCAAGGCCGCCAAAGGCGAGAAGAGCCAGCGCGCCAAGGCGTTGCGGGCAGGTAGTGGCGCACACCGAGCGGTCGCCGCCGCGGCCGATGCCGCAGCGCCCGCGCCCACCGAGGCCATCGCGCGCTTCTGGCCCTGGGGTACGGCGCTCGCGGCGACAGCGTCGCGGTGGGCGTCGGCACCCCCGTCGCCGGCCGTCGACGATGTCGAGAGCGCAGCCGACGACGAGCGATCGGTGGCCGAGCGCATCGCCGAAGCCGAACGCATTGCGCGCGAACGCGCCGAGCGGGGCGAGCGCACGCCGCCGCATCCGATGACGATCGGCCTGGGCGCACCAACGCAGCCGGACGACTACGGGCTGGTGCGCGACGGCGGTCTGACGTGGCTTGCCTATGCGGAAGACCTCAGCCTCGGGCATCGCCGCCGCAAGGCGGCGGGAGAACTGCCAGGCATCGACGGGCAGATCTACGTGCACAAGCTGATGCCGGTCGATGCGTTGCAGGTGCGCGGCCGCCACAACGCACTGAATGCGCTGGCGGCGCTGGCGCTCGCGCGCGCGATCGGCTGCCCGTTGGCGCCGATGCTGCACGCGCTGCGCACCTATCGTGGCGAACCGCACCGGGTCGAGCTGGTGGCACGGGTCGACGAGGTCGAGTTCTACGACGACTCGAAGGGCACCAACGTCGGCGCCACGGTAGCCGCGCTGGAAGGACTGGGTGCCGAGGGCAAGCGACTGGTCGTCATCCTCGGCGGCGAAGGCAAGGGGCAGGACTTCGGGCCGCTGGTGGCGCCGCTGGCCGCGCATGCGCGCGGCGTGGTGCTGATCGGCCGCGACGGGCCGGCGATCGGCGCCTTGCTGCAGGGCGCGCCGTACCCGGTACAGGCAGCGCAGTCGATGGACGAGGCGGTCAGCCTGGCGGCGAGCCTCGCCCACGGCGGCGACGCGGTGTTGCTGTCACCGGCCTGCGCCAGCCTCGACATGTTCCGCAACTACGGCCACCGCGCCGAGGTGTTCGTCGCGGCAGTGCGCGAACTGGCGGCCGACAAGGGAGTGACCCTGTGATCGCGCGCCTGCTCGGCTGGTTCGGCCGCGGCGAACGGCGCAGCGGTGACAGCGGCGTGCTGGCGCTGGCCGGCTTGGGATCGCTGTCGTCCAACGCGCTGCGCCAGCCGCGCACGACGGTGGCGCAGGTCGACGGCGCGCTGCTCGGCGTGGTGCTGGCGCTGGTGCTGTTCGGCACGGTGATGGTGTATTCGGCGTCGATCTCGCTGGCGGACTCGCCGCGCTACGCGGTGGCGCCCACGCACTTCCTGATGCGGCACGTGATGTCGCTCGCGGTGGCGTTTTGCGCCGCGGTGATCGCATTCTCGATCCCGATGTCGACGTGGCAGAAGCTCGCGCCGTTGGCTTTCGTCGTTGCGCTCGCGTTGCTGATCGTGCTGCTGTTCCCCGGGGTGGGCAAGAAGGCACTCGGCGCGACACGCTCGATCTCGCTCGGGATGTTCAGCCTGCAGCCGTCGGAACTGATGAAGGTCGCCTGCGTGCTGTACGCGGCCAACTTCACGGTGCGCAAGCAGGACTACATGCACGAGTTCCGCAAGGGCTTTTTGCCGATGGGTGCGGTGATGGCGCTGGTGGGCGGCCTGCTGCTGCTGCAGCCCGATCTGGGCGCCTTCGGCGTGATCGTGGCGATCAGCATGGGCATCCTGTTCCTGGGCGGCGTGAACGTGCGGCTGTTCGCAGGCATCTCGGCGGTGCTGGCTTCCGCGTTCCTGCTGGTGATCTGGCTCAGCCCGTGGCGGCGCGCGCGCATCTTTGCCTACTTCGATCCCTGCTCGCCCGAGCAGGCGCTCGACAAGGGCTATCAGCTGTGCACGTCGCTGATCTCGTTCGCGCGCGGCGATCTGTTCGGCGTGGGCCTGGGCCGCAGCGTGGGCAAGCTTTCATACCTGCCCGAAGCGCACACCGACTTCATCCTCGCCGTGGTGGGCGAGGAACTGGGCCTGCTTGGCGTGCTGGCGGTGATCGTGCTGTTCTACTGGCTGGTCAAGCGGGCGTTCGAGATCGGCCGCCAGGCGGTGGCGCTGGAACGCACGTTTGCCGGCCTGGTGGCGCAGGGCATCGGCCTGTGGATCGGCGTGCAGGCGTTCATCAACATGGGTGTCGCCACGGGTCTCTTGCCGACCAAGGGGCTGACGCTGCCGCTGATGAGCTACGGCGGCTCGGCGCTGCTGTCCACACTGGCCGCGCTCGGCATTCTGCTGCGCGTGGATCTGGAAAACCGCAAGCTGATGCGCGGGGGCCGGGCATGACGGCCCAGCACCTGCTCGTCGTCGCTGCCGGCACCGGCGGCCATGTGATGCCCGGCCTGGCAGTCGCCAGCGAACTGCAGTCGCGCGGCTGGACGGTGTCGTGGCTGGGCACGCGGGTCGGCATGGAGCGCAAGCTGGTCGAGGCCAAGGGCATCGCCTTCGATGCGATCGACTTCTCCGGCTTGCGCGGCAAAGGGCTGCGCACGCTGCTGTTCGGCGGCTTTCACCTGCTGCGCGGCCTGTGGCAGAGCCGCCGCATCATTGCCGCGCGCCGACCAGCGATGGTGTTTTCCACCGGCGGCTATGTCGCCGTGCCCGCCGGCCTGGCGGCCGGTCTTGCCGGCGTGCCGCTGACACTGCTCAATGCCGATGCCGCGCCGCTGCTGTCGTTGAAGATGCTGCGATCGCAAGCGAGCGCGCTCTTCTGCGGCTTCGATGGCGACGCCGCAAGGCAGGCTGGCGACAAGGGGCTCGTCACCGGCAATCCGGTACGCGGCGACATCGGGCGCATTGCCGTGCCGGCACAACGCTATGCGGGTCGCAGCGGCCCGCTCAAGCTGCTCGTGATCGGCGGCAGCCTCGGCAGCCAGGTGCTGAACCAGGCGCTGCCGCCGGCGCTGGCCGCGCTAGATCCGGCACAGCGGCCGCAGATCGTGCATCAGTGCGGCGCCGCGCATGTCGAGGCGACGCGTCAGGCGTATGCCGCCATGGGCGTTGCCGCCGAGGTTATCCCGTTCATCGACGACATGGCGGCGCGCTACACCGCCGCGGACCTCGTGCTGTGCCGCGCCGGGGCGATCACGGTGAGCGAACTGTGCGTTGCCGGCGTGCCGGCGATCCTGGTGCCGTTCGTCGTCAAGACCACCGCGCACCAGCGCGCCAACGCCGAGTTCCTCGCTCGCCATGGCGCAGCCATTCATCTGCCGCAAGGCGAACTGACGCCCGAGCGCGTGGCGGGCGTACTGCGCGGCTTTGATCGCGCGCAACTGCTGGACATGGCGCAGAAAGCGCAGGCGCTCGGCCGGCCCACCGCCACCCGCACGGTGGCCGATGCGATCGAACACATCGCCAAGGCAGGTGCCGCATGAAGCACGCGGTCAAGCACATCCTTTTCGTAGGGGTTGGCCTGGCTGGGGGCGGGGCCCCGGCGTCGTCAACTCGGCGCAAGCCGGAGCCGCACGTGATCAGGAAGTCGAAGCCGTGAAGCACGCCGTCAAGCACATCCATTTCGTCGGCGTCGGCGGCTCCGGCATGAGCGGCATTGCGGAAGTGCTGCTCAACCTGGGCTATCGCGTCAGTGGTTCCGATGCGGCGACCACCAGCACCACGCGTCGGTTGGCGCAGCTCGGCGTGCAGGTATCGCTCGGTCATGCGGCGCAGAACATCGTCGGCGCCGATGCGGTGGTCGTGTCGACCGCGGTGGGCGGCAGCAACCCCGAGGTAATGGCGGCGCGCCAGCAACGCGTTCCAGTGGTGCCGCGCGCGGTGATGCTGGCCGAACTGATGCGCTTGAAGCGCGGCATCGCCGTGGCCGGCACCCACGGCAAGACCACCACCACGAGCCTGGTGGCGAGCGTGCTGGCGGCCGGCGGCCTCGACCCGACCTTCGTCATTGGCGGCCGCCTGAATGCGGCGGGCGCCAACGCGCGGCTGGGCAGCGGCGAGTTCATCGTGGTCGAGGCCGACGAATCCGATGCGAGCTTCCTCAACCTGATGCCGGTGATCGCGGTCGTGACCAACATCGACAACGACCACATGGAGACCTATGGCCACGACTTCGCGCGCCTGAAGCAGGCGTTCGTGGAGTTCCTGTCGCGTCTGCCGTTCTACGGCTCCGCGGTGATGTGTACCGACGATGCCAACGTGCGCGAGATCCTGCCGTTCATCTCCAAGCCGCTCGTCACCTATGGCCTGAACGCGGATGCGCAGGTACGCGCCGTCGATGTGCGGCCTGAGGGCACGACGATGCGCTTCACCGTGCTGCGCGAGGGTGCGGCAACGCTGGACGTCACGCTGAACCTGCCAGGTGTGCACAACGTGCTCAACGCGCTGGCGGCGATCGCGGTCGCGGGCGAGATCGGCGTGGCCGACAACGCCATCGTGCAGGCGCTGGCTGCGTTCACCGGTGTCGGGCGGCGCTTTGCGCGTCACGGCGAGGTGGAAATTGCGGGCGGCTCGTTCACGCTGATCGACGACTACGGCCATCACCCGGTCGAGATGGCCGCCACGCTGGCCGCGGCGCGCGGTGCCTATCCGGACCGGCGTCTGGTGCTGGCGTTCCAGCCGCACCGCTACACGCGCACCCGCGACTGCTTCGAGGACTTCGTCAAGGTGCTGTCGGGCGTGGATGCGTTGCTGTTGGCGGAGGTCTACTCGGCCGGCGAGGCGCCGATCGTCGCCGCCGACGGGCGCGCGCTGGCGCGCGCGGTGCGCGTGGCCGGCAAGGTCGAACCGGTATTCGTCGAGACGATCGACGCCATGCCGGAGGCGATCGTCGCCGCCGCTCAGCCGGGCGACGTGGTGATCACGATGGGCGCCGGCTCGATCGGCACGGTGCCCGCCAGTTTGACGAAGGGAGGCGCGGAATGACGGCGCCGGCAGACGAAGTGAAGATTCCCGTGAACGTGTTCGGCAAGGTGGGCGTGCTGTTCGGCGGCGACTCCTCCGAGCGCGAGGTCTCGATCATGAGTGGAACCGGCGTGCTGACCGCGCTCACCGCGCGGGGCGTCGATGCGCATGCTTTCGATCCAGGCCGCCAGTCGATCGCCGAGCTGGCGGCGGCGAAGTTCGATCGGGTGTTCATCGCGCTGCACGGTCGTGGCGGCGAGGACGGCACGATCCAGGGGGTGCTCGAACTGTTGAAGGTGCCGTACACCGGCAGTGGCGTGCAGGCGAGCAGTGTGGCGATCGACAAGGTGATGACCAAGAAGATCTGGCTCGCCGAGGAACTGCCCACCCCCGACTGGGAGATGGGCCACGCCACCAGCGACTGGAAGCGGGTGGTCGCCGAACTGGGCGACCAGCTGATCGTCAAGCCGTCGCGCGAGGGCTCCACCATCGGCATCACCAAGGTCACCTCGCACGATCAGAACGAACTGGCGGCGGCGTTCGAGGAAGCGGTCAAGTACGACGACGACGTGCTGATCGAGCAGATGATCGTCGGGCGCGAGCTGACCTGTGCGGTGCTGGGTGAGGGCAAGACGGCGCGCGCCTTGCCGCTGATCGAGATCCGCGCCCCTGGTGCCAATTACGACTTCCACCACAAGTACTACAGCGAGGACACCCAGTACCTGTGCCCGGCGCCGCTGGAAGACAGTCTGTCGCAGCAGATCCAGGCGCTGTGCGTGCGCGCCTACAACGCGATCGGCTGTCGCGGCTGGGGTCGGGTCGACGTCATGCTCGACGTGAACCCGCGCGGCGACCGGCCGTACCTGCTGGAGGTCAACACCTCGCCGGGCATGACCGGGCACTCGCTGGTGCCGATCGCCGCGCGCGCCACCGGCCTGAGCTACGGGGACCTGGTGCTGGAAATCCTGTCGATGGCCCGATTGGAGCGCGCGTGAGACAGCCGCCCGCCACCGCCCCGCGCCTGATGGAGCTGGCCGCGCGCCTGTGCTTTGGCATGGCGCTGCTGGTGGCCGCCGGCACCGCGGTGGCCTGGGTGGCGCAGCGACCGGCGTTCGACTTTCGCAGCATCGAGGTGCGGGCCAGTGAGGGCGAACTGCAGCACGTGAGCCAGGCGGCGCTGCGCAGCGCGATCGCACGCCAGCTGGCCGGCAATTTCTTCACGATGCGTCTTGACGATGCGCGCCGGGTGTTCGAGACGGTGCCGTGGGTGGCCGGCGCGAGCGTGCGGCGGGTGTGGCCCGACCGGCTGCTGGTGACGCTGACCGAACATCGCGCGCTCGGCGTGTGGAGTGACGGTCGCGTGGTGTCCGACGAGGGACGCCTGTTCGTGGCGAACATCGCCGAGGCGGAGATCTATGGGCCGCTCGTGTCGTTCGATGGCCCGCCGCAATACGCCGCCGAGGCGGTGCGCCGCTTCCAGGAGTTCGCGGCGCTGCTGGCGCCGCTGTCGATCGAGATCGCATCGATGAGCGTGTCCGAGCGCGCTTCGTGGTCGCTCAAGGCCGTCGATGGCCAGCGTATCGAGCTTGGGCGCGATGACCCGCCGGGTCAGCTGCGCGAGCGCATCGAACTGATCACCGCCAGCTATCCGCAGATGCTCGCCAAGTTCGGCGCGCCGCCGTCGCGCATCGATGCCCGCTACCCCAATGGCCTGGCGGCGGCGCTGCCGGCCGGTACCCGACTTGCGCCAGCCCAGAACAAGAAGCCATGAGAAACGACAGCAAAGACATCATCGTCGGGCTCGACATCGGCACCAGCAAGGTGGTGGTCGCGGTGGCCGAGGTGCTGCCCGACGGCCGCTTCCAGGTGATCGGCCTCGGTCAGTCGCCCAGCGAGGGGCTGCGTCGTGGCGTCGTGGTCAACATCGAGTCGACCGTGCAATCGATCCGCCGCGCGCTCGAAGAGGCCGAGCTGATGGCGGCCTGCCGCATCACCGAGGTCTACACCGGCATTGCCGGCAGCCATATCAAGAGCTTCAACTCGAGTGGCATGGTGGCGATCAAGGACCGCGAGGTCAGCGCCACTGACGTCGCGCGCGTGATCGAGACCGCGCGCGCGATCAACATCCCGACCGATCAGCAGGTGCTGCACGTGCTGACGCAGGAGTTCATGGTCGACGGCCAGGAAGACATCCGCGAGCCGATCGGCATGAGCGGCGTGCGCCTGGAAGTGAAGGTGCATATCGTCACCGGCGCAGTGAGCGCGGCGCAGAACATCATCAAGTGCGTGCGCCGCTGCGGGCTCGAGGTGCAGGACCTGATCCTGCAGCCGCTGGCCTCCAGCATGAGCGTGCTGACCGCCGACGAGAAGGAACTCGGCGTGGCACTGGTCGACATCGGCGGCGGCACCACCGACGTCGCCATCTTCACCGGTGGTGCGATCCGGCACACGGCGGTGATCCCGATCGCGGGCGACCAGATCTCCAACGACATCGCGATGGCGCTGCGCACGCCGATCCCGGATGCCGAGGAGATCAAGTTGCGCCATGGCGTGGCCAAGGAAGTGCTGGCCGATCCGAACGACAAGATCGAGATTCCCGGCATCGGCGACCGCCCGCCGCGCCTGCTGTCCAAGCAGGCGCTGGCGGCGGTGATCGAGCCGCGCGTGGAGGAGTTGTTCTCTCTCACGCAGAAGGTGGTGCGAGAGAGTGGCTACGAGGAACTGCTGTCGTCGGGGATCGTGCTGACCGGCGGTTCAAGTCTGCTGCCCGGCGCCGGCGAACTGGCGGAAGACGTCTTTCTCAAGCCGGCACGCATCGGCTGGCCGACCTATGACGGCGCGCTGGCCGACGTGGTGAAGAACCCGCGCTTTGCCACCGTGATGGGCCTGCTCGGCGAGGCGCACTCGCAACGCCTGCGCGGCCGCAAGGTGGCCGCGCAGACCGGCTCGTTCAAGCAAACGATGAAACGGATGAGGGAATGGATCGTCGGGAACTTTTAGGCGCTTTGCGTGTACGCGACCCTGCGGGTCGTACGTGCACGCAAAGCGGAGGGATTAGTTCGACTTCGCTGGCAGAGCCAGACGAAGTCGAAGTGGGTGGTCGGCTGCGCGTTGCTGCGTCGACCACGACGATGCGCGCGCGGCGCGGCTGCGCCGCTCTGCGTGGCGTCTGCGGGCAGAGCGCGATCAGTTGCCACTTTGTGGCTGGCACCGTTGCCAATCGCGCGGCTCGCGCGGGTGGAGCAGAGATGGGTTGGCCGACACCCGCAGGGTGTCGGCCTCAGATAGAGCGGCCAGCGCGCGGCCGCTCCGGAGCGGCCGCTCTGACCAGTTTTTGCGGCGCTCGCGCAAGCGAGCGACGTAGCCGTGAGGCGTGCACGTGCGACGCGCAGCGTCGCGTACACGCCTCACGATCTAGTGAAGCGTGCATTGTCAAAGGCGAGAACGCAGGACTCGCCTCGTCATTGACATTGCGCGTTTCTTGATCGGTAGTTGATATCAAGGAGAACACAGATGCCTTTTGAAATGCTCGAAACGGAAACCAGCGGGACGGTGATCAAGGTAGTGGGCGTAGGGGGTGCCGGCGGCAATGCCGTCGAGCACATGATTCGACGTGAGGTGCAGAACGTCGAATTCATCGTGGCGAACACCGACCGCCAGGCACTGCGCAGGTCAAGTGCAACCAACCTGATCCAGCTCGGCAAGACCGGCCTGGGTGCAGGCGCCAAGCCGGACGTCGGCCGCCAGTCGGCCGACGAGATGCGCGAGCGCATTGCCGACTCGCTGCGCGGCGCGCACATGGTGTTCATCACCGCCGGCATGGGCGGCGGCACTGGCACGGGCGCGGCACCCGTGGTGGCGGAGATCGCCAAGGAACTGGGCATCCTGACCGTAGCGGTAGTCAGCAAGCCGTTCGAGTTCGAAGGGCCGCGCCGGATGAAGATCGCCGAGCAGGGCCTGGCCGAGCTGGAGGACAAGGTGCATTCGCTGATCGTCATCCTCAACAACAAGCTCGAGGAAGTGCTGGGTGAGGACGCCGAGATGGGCGAGTGCTTCCAGGCCGCCGACGATGTGCTGCACAACGCCTGCGCCGGCATTGCGGAGATCATCAACAACAACGGCCTCGTCAACGTCGACTTCGAGGACGTGCGCACCGTGATGAGCGAGCAGGGCAAGGCGATGATGGGCACCGCCCAGGCCGGCGGACTGGATCGGGCGCGTATCGCGGCGGAGCAGGCGGTGGCCAGCCCGCTGCTGGAAGGGGTGGATCTTTCGGGCGCACGCGGCGTGCTGGTGAACATCACCGCGTCGTCGTCGCTGAAGATGAAGGAGACGCGCGAGGTGATGAATACCATCCGGGCGTTCGCGGCGGAAGACGCCACCGTGATCTTCGGCACCGTGAAGGACGAGGCGATGGGCGACGACCTGCGGGTGACGGTCGTGGCGACCGGGTTGGGCCGCTCGGCCGCCAAGCGCGCGGCGCCGCCGCTGACGATGATCCGCACGGGCACCGACAACGCGCCGGTGGGCATGGCGCCGGCCACCGCGGCGATGACGGGGACCGGCCACGACTTCGCCGACCTCGATCGACCGGCCATCTGGCGCTCGCGCGAGAACGCGCAGGCGCGCGTGTCGGCGCTCGAGGAGTCGGTGTCGGATCGCTATGACATCCCGGCGTTCTTGCGCAAGCAGGCTGACTAGCCAGCGCAGGACAGGCATGAACGGTCGCGCTGATCGGTCATGCCTGCGCACCCGGCGCTCCACCGAGCGCGATCAGGCGCCGGTCCAAGGCGCGTGGTTCTCGTCGCGCGCAGCCAAGCGGAAGTTGCGCGCGTCAAACTCAGGTCGGTTGCGGACCGACCAGCTCGCGGTAGGCATGCCAGGTGGCATGTCCGAGCACCGGTGCCGCCACGATCAGACCCACGAACAGCGTGGCGAATCCCGCGCCGATGATCACAACGATCAGCACCGCCCACAGCAGCAGCGGCGCAAAGTTCTCGAACAGCGCGCGCACGCTGGTCAGCGCCGCGACCACCGTGTCGGTGCCGCGGTCGAGCATCATCGGCACCGACACCACGCTGATGGCGAACACGATCGCTGCAAACAGGCCACCGACGGCGAAGTAGGTCGCGATGAAATCCCAGTGTTCGGCACTCACCACCCGGGCGAGGAAGTTGTCGAGCGTCGGCATGCCCGACGAGAAGAACAGAGCGAACGTCACCAGCGAGGCGCGCGCCCAGACCAGGGTGATGATGGTCAGCAGCAGCGAGAACAGGCTGAAAGCGCCGAGATTGGCACGCCACGCGACCAGCGACTGCGCCAGGCTTGCCGGCTCGCCGCGCTCCAGGCGCCGGCTGATGTCGTACAGGCCGGTGCAGATGAACGGACCCATCAGCAGGAAGCCCGCCGTCAGCGCAGATGTGTATTGATAAGCGTGCTTGAACACGAGCCAGATCAGCCAGCCCATCAGCGCAAAGGCCGATCCGTAGAACAGGCCAGCTCGCGGTGCGCGTCGCAGATCGCGGACGCCGGCGCCCAGCCAGCGCCATGGCGCGCCAAGACCAACTTGCCGAATGGCCGGAAACGGCGACGGTCGCCGCAGCGGTTCGCCCGGAACACTCTTCAGATCGACGTCGGCCATGCTGTCTCCATGGATGGCGACACGGTCGGTGCCGGTCGCTCGGTGGTGCGGCGGTGCGCTTGCCCCGCTTTGAACCGGGCAAGCGGCGCGCGCCGAGCCCCGTTGTCAGGGCGGGGCTGCCCCCATTCTGAGAGACCAACCTAATCGGCGCTCGCGGCAGCGCAGCATCCCCTCGGTAGAATCGCCCCATGCTCAAGCAAAAGACACTCAAGACGCTGGTGCGCACTGTCGGCATCGGCCTGCACAGCGGCAACAAGGTTGAACTGGTGTTGCGCCCGGCCGCGCCGAACACCGGCGTCGTGTATCGGCGCACCGACCTGGAACCGCCGGTCGACATCCCAGCGTCCGCCGAGGCGGTGGTCGACGTTCGCATGGCCACCACGGTGGGGCGGGACGGCGCCATCGTCGGCACCGTCGAGCATCTGTCGTCGGCGCTGGCCGGCATGGGCATCGACAACTGCTATGTGGACGTCGATGCGCCCGAGATCCCGATCATGGACGGCAGCGCTGCCAGTTTCGTGTTCCTGATCCAGTCAGCCGGCATCGTCGAGCAGAACGCGCCGCGCCGCTTCATTCGCGTCAAAAAGCCGGTCGAGATCCGCGACGGCGACAAGTGGGTGAAACTCGAGCCGCACTTCGGCTTCAAGCTGATGTTCTCGATCGACTTCAATCATCCGGCCATCGATGCCACCGAACAGGTGGTAGAGGTTGACCTGGCTCGCGAGCCCTTCGTGGCGTCGGTGGCGCGGGCCCGCACCTTCGGCTTCGTCAACGAGGTCGAGGCGCTGCGCGCAGCTGGGCTGGCAATGGGCGGCAACTTCGAGAACGCGATCGTGATGGACGAGTACCGTGTGCTCAATACCGACGGCCTGCGCTCGGGCGACGAGTTCGCCAAGCACAAGCTGCTCGATGCCATGGGTGATCTTTATGTGCTCGGCAAGCCGCTGATCGCGGCGTACTCGGCGCACAAAGGCGGGCATGCGCTCAACAACAAGCTGCTGCGTGCTCTGCTCGCCGATGAGACGGCTTACGAAGTCGTCACTTTCGACGATCGTGACCAGGCGCCGGCCGCGTTCATCCAGCCCGCCTTCGCCTGACGCAGCACATGGCGGTATTTCGCGTACTGCTCCTGTTGTTCCTGGTCGCGGTGTGCGGGCTGGTGGTCGCGTATTTCGTCATGGGCGACCGCAAGTACCTGCGCTGGGCTGGCCGGCTGTTCCAATGGCTGGTGGTGGCAGGGCTGTTGTTCTTCGTCTTGATGATCGCCGAACGGATGATCTAGTCGCTGCCGCGACCGCCACGCACCAGTCGAGCCTCTAGACGGGCTGCCGCCTGTCCCAAGGCCGACTCGGGCAGGTTGCGCGCCAGCGCCGCCGCGAATGCGCAGGCTCCCGCAACTGCGCTAGGGGTGCGCAAGCCGCCCACGCTGGGATCGACGGGTGGATTCGATCCGCCGATTAGGGGATCTTGAGCCGGATCATTCGCCGATTCGGGGTAGGTCGTGCGCGTGGGTTGAACCCTGACCCGAATTTCAGTAACTTGAGCCCCCTGTTGGTGCAGGAGTCGCAACAAACCCGGAATGCCCTGACGCAGTTTCGCGGCCTGTGCAGCGGAGCGGGCATTCAGGATCAGTCGCTCTTCCCGCAACTCGCAAGCCCACGGATCGTGGGCGTCGAAGTCGGGCGCGATGCGCGCCACGGCGTCGGCGAGTGTCTGCGTGATGCGCTTGACCTTGGCGAGCCGGGCGAGCAGTGGCCCGGCGGCGGAGTTGGCAAGCGCGTCGGCAAGGGATCGGGTAGGCATGGTTGTGATTCCGCGGCTGGCGACGTCGCGGCGGTCGCCAACGAGGAGGACGGGCAGTGCAGATTATCCTGGTAGATCGTCGGCTCAAGCAGGCGCGGACGATCACGCTCACGGGCCGCACCTATGCGCTGGCCATGGGCGGTCTCGTCACGGCCGTCCTCCTGGCGGTGATCGGGCTCTATGCCGTCAGCCTCAAAATCAGCACAGAGTTTCGTATCCCGATCCTGAATGAACTGGTGCATTACGTCATGCGCGACGAAGTGGCGCGCAACGACCAGATCGTGCGCGACAACCTGACCGCCATGGCGCGCAAGCTGGGCGAGATGCAGGCGCAGCTGATGCGGCTGGATGCGCTCGGTGAACGCGTGTCGAAGATGTCGGGCATCCGGCCCGAGGAGTTCAATTTCAAGGAAGTGCCGGGCCGCGGCGGCGCCGAGCCGTCCGCCGGGCGCGTGATGTCGCTGGACGAAGTCAACCAGGAAATGGCCCGCATCTCCAAGGACGTCGGCGCACGCGAGGACTACATGGACGTGATCGAGTCCGAGCTGATGGCGGTGCAGGTCCGACGCGCGCTTCTGCCGCAGAACACACCCGTGAGCGAGGGGTTCGTCGGCTCGGGCTTTGGCCACCGCACCGATCCGTTCACCGGACAGGTGGCGATGCACGCCGGCGTCGATTTTGCTGCCCCGGTGGGCACCCCGATCTATGCCGCCGCCGGTGGGGTGGTCGCGTCGGCCGAGACGCATAGCGTCTTTGGCAACATGGTGACAATCAATCATGGCAATGACCTTGAAACGCTTTATGCGCACGCGAGTCGGCTGCACGTGAAGCCGGGCGAGATCGTGCGCCGCGGCCAGAAGATCGCTGAAGTCGGTTCCACGGGTCGGTCCACCGGGCCGCATCTGCATTTTGAAGTTCACGTCAAGGGCCAGCCGCAGAACCCGACGCGTTTCCTGGCCCAGCAGCGCGATGGCTCGCCCTTTGGCGAAGCGTTGACCAAGAAGGCGGAACTCAAACCGGTGCGCGCTGCCGCGCCTAAAGTTGATCTAAAGGGCCTTGCACAGGCCGCCGAAGCCTCCAAGTAGGGTTCTTGCTGGCGCGCAGCAAGCCATGGGTTAGGCCGGTCTATCGTGCCAAGGCCCCTATGCAATAATTTCAGGCTTCCGCGCCGCGATGTCACCGCGGCGCTTTTTTGCGTGCCTTGCTGCCGTTGCGGCACCTTCCATGCAATGCGCAGCCACCCACGCCAAAGGCAGCCCGCCCGATGATTTCCGGCTTTCTGACACGCATCTTCGGTAGTCGCAACGATCGGCTGATCAAGCAGTACCAGCGCGACATCAGGCGCATCAACGACCTCGAGCCGACGATCTCCGCTCTCAGTGACGAGCAGCTCAAGGGCAAGACCGCTGAGCTGAAGCTGCGCGTACAAAACGGCGCTGCCCTCGACGAGTTGCTGCCGGAGGCTTTTGCCGTTGTCAGGGAAGCATCCAAGCGCACGCTCGGCATGCGGCATTTCGACGAGCAGTTGATCGGCGGCATGGTCCTGCATGCCGGAAATATCTCCGAGCAGCGCACTGGCGAGGGCAAGACGCTGACGGCGACGCTGCCGATCTACCTGAATGCGCTTGCCGGCAAGGGCGTGCACCTGGTCACCGTGAACGACTACCTCGTCGCCCGAGATGCGGAGTGGATGGGGCAGATCTACACCTTCCTCGGCCTGTCGGTTGGCACCATCGTCAGCCAGCAGTCGACCGAAGACAAGCGGATCGCGTATGCGGCCGACATCACATACGGCACGAATAACGAGTTCGGCTTCGACTACCTGCGCGACAACATGGAGTACGCGGCCGCCGACAAGCGCCAGCGGCCGCTGTTCTACGCCATCGTCGACGAGGTCGACTCGATCCTGATCGACGAGGCGCGCACGCCGCTGATCATCTCGGGCCCGGCAGAGGATCACACCACGCTGTACCTGGCAATGGATGAGGTCCCGCCTCTGCTGACCCGCCAGACCGACGAGAAAGGCGAGGGCGACTTCTGGGTGGACGAGAAGGCACACCAGGTCCACATCAGCGAATCGGGTCACGAAAAGATCGAGGGCGTTCTGGTGCGCAAGGGGCTGCTGGCGGAAGGCGAGAGCCTGTACGCGCCACAGAACATCGTGCTGATGCACCATCTGAACGCCGCCCTGCGCGCGCATCACCTGTTCCACCGCGACCAGCACTACGTGGTCCAGAACGGCGAAATCATCATCGTCGACGAGTTCACCGGGCGCCTGATGTCCGGCCGGCGCTGGAGCGAGGGCTTGCACCAGGCCGTGGAGGCCAAGGAAAGGGTGACGATCCAGTCGGAAAACCAGACCTACGCGTCGATCACCTTCCAGAACTACTTCCGCATGTACGAGAAGTTGGCCGGCATGACGGGTACTGCGGACACCGAGGCCTATGAGTTTCAGGAGATCTACGGCCTGGAGACCGTGGTGGTCCCGACGCACCGGCCCATGGTGCGCAAGGACCAGCAGGACAAGATCTACCGCACGATGAAGGAGAAGTACGCCGCCATCATCGCCGACGTCAAGGACTGCTACGAGCGCGGTCAGCCGGTGCTGCTGGGGACCACCTCGATCGAGACCTCGGAGCTGGTCTCCGAGATGCTGAAGAAGGACAAGCTGCCTCACCAGGTGCTTAACGCCAAGCAGCACGCCAAGGAGGCCGAGATCGTGGCGCAGGCCGGCCGGCCGAAGATGGTGACGATCGCCACCAACATGGCGGGTCGCGGCACCGATATCGTGCTCGGCGGCAATGTCGAGAAGCAGGTGCAGTTCGTCGAGGCGGACGCTGCGCTGGACGAAGCCACCAAGCAGGAGCGCATTGCCAAGCTGCGCAACGAGTGGCAGTCGCTGCACGACCAGGTTGTCGCCGCCGGCGGGCTGATGATCATCGGCTCGGAGCGGCACGAGTCGCGCCGTATCGACAACCAGTTGCGGGGCCGCTCCGGTCGACAGGGCGATCCGGGCGAGTCGCGCTTCTACCTGTCGATGGAGGATCCGCTGCTGCGCATCTTTGCCGGCGATCGCATGAAGGCGATCATGGATCGCCTGAAGATGCCGGAGGGCGAGGCGATCGAGGCGGGCATGGTGAGCCGCTCCATCGAGACCGCGCAGCGCAAGGTGGAAGCACGCAACTTCGACATTCGCAAGCAGTTGCTCGAGTACGACGACGTCTCGAACGACCAGCGCAAGGAAATCTATCGCCTGCGCAACGACATCCTGGCGACCGACGACATTGGCGAAATGGTCACCAATCTGCGGCACGGGTTCTTCACCGAGCTGTTCCGCGCTCACGTGCCGGCTGAAGCGGTGGTCGAGCAGTGGGACCTCGACGGGCTCGGCAAGGCGCTGGTCGATGACTGGCAGATCGATCTGCCCTTGAAGGCGTGGGTCGATGCCGAAGACAACCTGACCGATGATGAACTGCTCGATCGTGTGCTCAAGGCGGCCGATGCCTCCTACGAAGCCAAGGTCGCGCTGGTGGGCAAGGACAATTTCAAGAGCTTTGAACGATCGATCACGCTGCAGATGCTCGATCAGCAGTGGCGCGAGCACTTGTCTGCGCTCGACCACCTGCGCCAGGGCATCCACCTGCGCGGCTATGCGCAGAAGCAGCCGAAGCAGGAGTACAAGCGCGAGGCGTTCGAACTGTTCGGCTCGCTGATCGACCGGGTGCGCGCCGACGCCGTGAAGATCCTCATGAACGTGCGGATCCAGTCGCAGGAGGAAATCGAGCTGGCCGAGCAGCGCATCGAGCAGGAGGCAGAACGCCGTGCAGAGGCTGCGCGCGCGCAGCACAGTTCATTCGACTCCGCGGTGGCCGAGGCGCCCGCCGACGTCGATACGATGACGTTGCCGGAGCCGGCCGATGATGCCAAGGCGCAGCCGTTCAAGCGGTTCAGCGACAAGATTGGCCGCAACGACCCGTGCCCCTGCGGCAGCGGCAAGAAGTACAAGCAGTGCCATGGCAAGCTGGCTTAGTCCACTGCCGCGCGCACAGCGAACCGCTGGGTGACGATCGCCGTCGTGCGTGACGTGGTTGTCGTGCGTCGACCCCGTCCAGGCGCGACGCGTTGCGGTAAGGTTCACGCTTAATCAAGCGCTCGTTGCCACCATGCCCGTCAATCTTCACGCACCTGATCCTGCCGCGTTGCTCCCCGTTGCCGGGGTCGATCTCGGCTGGGCCGAAGCCGGCATTCGCAAGGCCAATCGCAAGGATCTGCTGCTGATACGCGTTCCCGCAGGCGGGGCCGTGGCGGGGGTCTTCACGCAGAATCGCTTCTGTGCTGCACCGGTGCAGGTCTGTCGAGCGCACCTTGACATCGGCCGCGGCGTGCGCGCCCTGGTGATCAACACCGGCAACGCCAATGCGGGAACGGGCGAACCGGGGCTCGCCGCGGCGCGCGCAACCTGCGAGGCAGTCGCCTCTCTTGTGGGCTGTGAACCGGGCCAGGTGCTGCCCTTTTCCACGGGCGTCATCATGGAGCCGTTGCCGGTCGATCGGCTGATCGCCGGCCTGCCACAGGCGGTCAACTGTCTTGCGCCCGACCATTGGGCGCAAGCGGCTGAAACGATCATGACGACCGATACGTTGCCGAAGGCCTGTTCGACACAGGCGCAGGTCGGCGCGCACACGATCACGGTCACGGGCATCTCCAAGGGTGCCGGCATGATCAAACCCAACATGGCGACCATGCTGGGTTTCGTTGCCACCGATGCCGCGATTGATCCAGCCCTGCTGCCCCGGTTGGCGCGCAACGTGGCTGATGCATCCTTCAACCGTATCACCATCGACGGCGACACATCCACCAACGACTCCTTCATCGTCATCGCGACCGGCCAGTCGCCGATGCCGAAGATCGATTCGTTCAGTGATCCACGTCTGGTCGAACTGACGGCGGCGATCACCCGGGTCGCGCAGCAACTGGCCCAGGCGATCGTGCGCGATGGCGAGGGGGCGACCAAGTTCATCGAGATCGTTGTCGAGGGTGCACGGTCCGAGGCAGAGGCGGCGCAGGTGGGTTATCAGATCGCCCATTCGCCGCTGGTGAAGACGGCGTTCTTCGCTTCCGATCCCAACCTCGGTCGTATCCTCGCCGCCGTCGGCAACGCTGGGATTGCCGACCTGGACCAGGGCACTGTGCAACTGCACCTGAACGATGTCTGGGTCGCCAAGAATGGTGGCCGGCACCCGCAGTATCGGGAAGAAGATGGCAAGCGGGTGATGCAAGGGAGCGAGATCGTCATGCGCGTTCAGCTGGGACGGGGTGAGGCGCGCAGCGTGATCTGGACCTGCGACCTGTCGCACGACTACGTCTCGATCAACGCCGACTACCGCAGCTAGAGGCTGGCAGGTGAACGCCGACGCGATCGCCACCCGACTCGAGGCGCTGCTGGCGCGCCTCGAACCGGTATTGCCGCCCCCCGCGACTCCGAAAGACTGGAGTGCTCTGGCGTACCGTTGGCGCACGCGCGAGTACCTGGGTGGACCGCGCGGTCGCCTGGAGCCGGTGACACGGGTAGCGCGAATCATGCCGACCGATCTGCAGCACGTGGACCAACAGAAGCAGGCACTGCTGTCCAACACCGAACAGTTCGTTCGATCCCTGCCGGCAAACAACGTGCTGCTCACCGGTGCGCGCGGCACCGGCAAGTCCTCGCTGATCCGTGCTTGCCTGGCTCAGTACGCAGACCAGGGGCTGCGCCTGATTGAGGTGGACAAGCGTGACCTCGTGCATCTGCCCGATATCGTCGACTGCGTGGCGGAGCGGTCCGAGCGCTTCATCGTCTTCTGCGACGACCTGTCGTTCGAGGAGGGCGAGAGCAGCTACAAGGCGCTGAAGGCAGCCCTCGACGGTTCGGTCGCTGCCCCGGGCGACAACATACTCATCTATGCGACCTCGAATCGTCGGCACCTGATGCCGGAGTACATGCGCGAGAACCTCGATACGACCTACCAGGACGACGGCGAGATTCATCCTGGCGAGACAGTGGAAGAGAAGATTTCCTTGTCGGAGCGATTCGGACTGTGGCTGTCGTTCCATCCGTTCCGGCAAGACGACTACCTGGACATCGTTTCTCACTGGCTGCAGCACTACGGAATGACAGAAGCGCAGGTCGAAGCCGGCCGCGGTGAGGCGCTCCAGTTCGCCCTGCAGCGCGGATCCCGCTCTGGTCGGGTGGCATTGCAGTTCGCGCGCGACTACGCTGGCCGACGCGGTCTCGCCGTGCGATGAGCGCGACGGGCAGTGGTATTGCCTCGGCGCCCCGGAAAGTCACCGAGGTCGCGGTCGGTGTCCTGCTGCGTGCGGATGACGCTGTCCTGCTTGCGGACCGGCCTGCTGGGAAGCCTTACGCCGGCTACTGGGAGTTCCCGGGCGGCAAGATCGAGCCGGGCGAGTCGATCGAGCATGCGCTGCAGCGCGAGTTGCACGAGGAACTGGGCATCGACATTGCCGGCTCCACCCCGTGGGTGACGTTCGAGTTCGACTACCCACACGCCTATGTGCGCCTTCACTTCCGACGGATCTACAACTGGCTCGGTACGCCGCGCGGTCGAGAGGGACAGCGCTTGGCGTTTTTCCGCCTGCATGACCCTTCGCCGCAACCGCTGCTGCCGGCGGCCGTGCCGGCGTTGCGCTGGCTGTCATTGCCAGCGCTGATCGCCGAGTTGACGCTCGAAGGCACGTCGGCTGATCGACACTTGGCGCAGCTTGAGCGGGCATTCGCCCAAGGCGTGCGCATGGTTTCGCTCCAAGCGTCGGCGGGGTTGGAATCCGACCTGCTGCAGGCGATGGCAAGGCAGGTGCAAATCCGGGCAGACGCCGTGGGCGCACACGTGGCGGTATCCGGCGCATTGGTGGCAAAGATGGGCCAAGCCGGCGCTAGGGCAAGTGGCACCAGTTTGCTGCTGGACGACTCGGAGTTGTCGGTACTTGATGCACGCCCGTCGACAGGATGGGCGGGGATACGTGCATCCAGCCGCAGCTCGGTTGATCGCGCGGCCCGCCTCGGATTCGACTACGCGGTGGTTGGTCCGGTCTTGCCCGAACCGACCATCTCAAGCCAGGAGGCCATTGGCTGGCACGGCTTCAATGTCTCAGCGCACCAAGCGCCGCTGCCAATCTACGCAACCGGAGGGCTGGATCTAGGCGATCTGGAGCGTGCCCAGTTCGCCGGCGCGCATGGTCTGGCGCTACCGTTGTCCGCCTGGTAGCGCCGAGTACGCGACGCAGTTCCGCCCGAGCCGATTCTCACGAACGCGGCTTGCCATCATGCTCTGACGGTTCTTCAGGTGTTTCGAGCGGATTGCCGGCAATCACGTGGCGCTCCGACGCCCAGTCGCCCAGATCGATCAGCTTGCAGCGCTCCGAGCAGAACGGTCGCCACGTACTCGTACCGGACCATAGAACGGACGTACTGCAGACCGGACACTTGACCGTCGTTGGCATCGTCGGCGCGGCTCAGAAAGCGCACAGGCTCAGTTCGAACCTGACGTCGCGATCGAGTGGTTTGGGCTTGAGGTCCCGATCGGCCTGAGCAAAGCGAATCCAGAGCATGTACTTGTTGGCGCTGATCTCTGGAATCGCGTTGTCGTCGGCCGCCACCCGGACCTGCAGCAACGCATAGGTGCGGCCCTGCAGCGTTTGCTGAAACGCGCCCTGCGCAGCCGTCTGTTGGCTGCGATGCGCGCTTTCGCGCAGCAGCCGCAAAACGATGTTCATCGCATCAGAGAACTGAGTCAGGGGCTTCACCCACGAGTGCAGATCGTGGTGGCGTACATCGGGTGCGCGCATCAACCAAGCATGATAGGAGGGCAAGTCGAACTCGCAGGTGCCGCCCGGTATGCCGGCGCGGCTGCGGATGCTGGTCAACCACTCGTTGTCGCGCAAGTGCTGGCCAGCCTTTCCCGCCGACACGCTCAGGTTGCCTTGTGCCTGCTCGACGTCGTGCAGGACGGCGGCGAGGCGATCCTCTGCCACCTGCGGGTTGTTGCGCAGGCTGAGCAGCGATTGGCGGTGGCGCTCGAGTTCCTGCAGCAGTTCACCCTTCAAGTCGGAGCGTGCCGTGATCTCCAGGATCTCAAACAGGGTGAGCAGCGCGGTGTGGTGGCAATAGGGATGAGACTGCTCGCCGAAATAGGCCAACTTGTCGAACAGGTCTTCGAGTCTCAGCAGCGTGCGAACCCGTTCATTGAACGGGTACTCGTACTGAACGGAGTGATCGCTGCTCGGCATGGGGCGGGGGTCCGCAACGAAGATATCACAGGGGTCTCGACGCACATCGTGTCGTTCCGGCAAGCAAGCAGTAGTGCGCATGCAAGCGGCTCACCCGGGGAGCCAGTTGCGCGACCGTGCTGGCATTGACTATCACGTCGTCGGCAGAAGCCAGACGCTGCGCCCGCGGAGCCTGCTGGGCGACGATGGCGCTCACCTGCGACGATGGCAAGCCGCGATTGGCGACAACCCGGCGAACCTGGTCTTGCGTGGGACAGTCCACTACAAGCACGCGGTCCACGCGCGTGGTCCAGTCTCCGGCTTCCACCAACAGTGGCACGGCGCACACGACATACGCCGCCTCGGCAGCGCTGGCGGCTCGTTCTGCATGCTGCCGGATCAATGGGTGCAAGATGGATTCGAGTCGCTTGCGTTCGACAGGATCGCTGAACACAAGTTGCCGCATGCGGGGACGATCGAGGGCGCCGGTCGCGTCGACGAATGCGTCGCCGAACGCGCGTCGTATCGGATCGATCGCAGGCCCGTTGGCCTGAGTGAGTTGATGCGCGATGACGTCAGTATCGACGATGGCGGCGCCGTGCGCTCCAAGGAGGTCTGCAACGACCGACTTGCCACTGCCGATGCCGCCGGTCAGGCCAACTCGAAAGCGCCGGCTGTCAGAAGCCCAGGATTCGCGTGAGGTCGTTGCCATAAAGCAGCGCGATGAAGCCTGCGGCAGCCAGGTAGGGACCGAAGGGGATCGGTATCTCCCGTCCGCGCCGAGCCAGCACGATCAAGACAACGCCGACCAATGCTCCGACAACCGACGACAGCAGGATGATCGGGAGAAGCATCTTCCAACCCATCCAGGCGCCAAGCGCTGCCAGCAGCTTGAAGTCGCCGTAGCCCATGCCCTCCTTCCCGGTGGACAGCTTGAACAGCCAGTAGACGCTCCAGAGGATCAGGTAGCCGGCGGCGGCGCCAATGACCGCATCACGCAGTGGAACGAAGGTGCCTTCAAGGTTGATAAGTAGCCCCATCCACAGGAGCGGCAGCGTCATGCTGTCGGGCAGCAGGGTGGTATCGGCGTCGATGAATGTCAGCGCAAGCAGTGTCCAGGTAAAGACGATCGCGACCACTCCGGCCAACCCCCAGCCGAAGTGCCAGGCGACTAGAGCAGAAAGGATCGCGGTCAGCGCCTCGACGATCGGGTAGCGGAGCGAGATCTTGGCGGCGCAATGCGCACACCTGCCGCCGAGCATCAGCCAAGACAAGACCGGTACGTTGTCAATCGCGCGCAGTTGCGTGCCACACGACGGGCACTGCGAGCGCGGCGTCCACAAGTTGTAGCGGCCGCCATCGGCGATGAGCTCGCCTCGCAACTCGGCGCATTGGCTGCGCCATTCGGTGTCCATCATCTTCGGCAGACGATGGATCACCACGTTCAGGAACGACCCGACGATCAAACCGACGACTGCGGCCGCAACGAGGAAGAGGGCGTCCGGCGACATTGCAAGTCAAGTTTCGGCAGATCGGCCGGCGGCAGCACGGCTGTCACCGGCCGAGACGGACGATTCCAAGCGAATCAGACAACCTGACCGAGTTTGAAGATCGGCAAGTAGATCGCTACCACGATGCCGCCGATGATCACGCCGAGTACAACCATGATCATCGGCTCGATCAGACTCGCCAGCGCGTCCACCGTCTCATCGACCTCGCGCTCGTAGTAATCGGCGACTTTCGAGAGCATCGAGTCCAGAGCACCCGACTCCTCGCCGATGCCGGTCATCTGTACCGCCATGTTGGGAAAGACTCCCGAGTTCTGCATGGACAGCGCGAGGCTCGTCCCCATGTTCACTTCGTTCTGAATTTGCTTCGTCGCTTCCTTGTAGACAGCGTTGCCGGACGCCGGGCCGACGGAGTCCAGCGCTTCGACCAGTGGCACGCCAGCCGCGAAGGTCGTTGCGAGTGTGCGGCTCCAGCGAGCGACCGAGGCCTTCACCAGCAAATCGCCGATGACAGGTGGCTTGAGCAGGGTGCGGTCCACGATCATCTGGACCTTCGGCGAGCGGCGCCAAGCCTGAATCATGAAGTAGATGAATCCGCCGATGCCAAAAATCATCACATGCCACCAGGCCACGAAGAAGTCGGACATGGCGATGACCATCAGCGTGGGTGCCGGCAGGTCGGCACCGAAGCTGGTGAACACGCTTTTGAACGACGGGATCACGAAGATCATGATGATCGCGGTGATCAAGATGGCGACCAGGATGATCGAGAGCGGATAAAACATGGCCTTCTTGATCTTGCCCTTCAGGGCAAGCGTCTTTTCCTTGTACGTCGCCAATCGGTCAAGCAGCGTCTCCAAGATGCCCGCCTGCTCGCCGGCTGCCACCAAGTTGCAAAACAGCGCATCGAAGTAGAGCGGGTACTTGCGAAAGGCCTGGTTCAGGCTCGTGCCGGTTTCGACATCGGAGCGAATGTCGTTGAGCAGTCTCGACATCGATGGGTTCGAGTGCCCACGGCCAACGATGTCGAAGCACTGCATCAGTGGCACGCCGGCGCGCAGCATGGTCGACAACTGGCGGGTGAACAACGCCAAGTCTTTCTCCGTGATCTTGCGGCCGCGAGAGAACTGCTGCTTCTTGATCTTGGTCGCCATCACACCGCGGCGGCGCAGGGATGCTGCAACGACCGACTCGCCGCCCGCTCGCATCTCCCCCTTGATCACGCGCCCTTGCTTGTCGCGGCCTTCCCAATGGAAAAGCGCCTCGCGAACCTGTTCGCGTGGGCGGGACAATGCTCCGGTGGCCATAGTGCGATTCCTCTCTAACGCGCGGTCCGTGGACCGAGCGTCAGTCGTTGGTGCAGCCGAGGACTTCCTCGACCGATGTCATTCCCTGTCGCGCCTTCAATAGGCCGGACTGGCGAAGATTCTTCACGCCGTCAAGCTGGGCCTGCTGGGCGATCTCGAGGGAACTGCCGCCCTTGAGAATGATGTTCTGGATCGGCTCGCTAAGCGGCATGACCTCATAGATGCCGACGCGACCCTTGTAGCCTGAGCCCTTGCAGCGGTCGCATCCCACCGGCTTGTAGGTCACCCAGGAGCCATCGAGCTCGTCGTCGCGATACCCCGCAGCAAGAAGCGCCTCGCGCGAAAGGTCTGCCGGCTGCTTGCACGTACACAACTTGCGCGCGAGTCGCTGGGCGGTGATCAAGATGATCGACGAAACGATGTTGAAGGCCGGTACGCCCATGTGACCCAGACGGGTCAAGGTGGAAGGGGCATCGTTCGTGTGCAGCGTGGACATGACCATATGTCCGGTCTGCGCTGCCTTGATGGCAATGTCGGCAGTCTCCAAGTCGCGAATCTCACCGACCATGATGATGTCCGGATCCTGACGCAAAAAGGAGCGCATCGCGTTGGCGAACGTCAGGCCGGCCTTTTCATTCACGTTCACCTGGTTGATTCCAGCCAACTGGATCTCGGCTGGGTCTTCCGCGGTCGAGATGTTGACGGCGGGCTGATTGAGCAGGTTCAAGCAGGTGTACAGGGACACCGTCTTGCCGCTCCCTGTCGGTCCGGTAACGAGCACCATGCCATAGGGTCGGCGTATCGCGTTGACGAGGCACTCACGCTGCTCAGGCTCATAGCCCAGCGAGTCGATCCCCATTTTCGCCTGCGTCGGATCGAGGATCCGCATCACGACCTTTTCGCCGAACATGGTCGGCAAGGTGCTGACGCGAAAGTCGATCGCTCGCTGGCCCGAGAGCGCCAGCTTCATCCTCCCGTCTTGGGGAACGCGTTTCTCCGAAATGTCGAGCTTCGAGACAACCTTGATGCGAGTAACCAGTCGCTCGCGGATCGCCAGCGGAGGCTGAGCCACTTCACGCAGAACGCCGTCCACGCGGAAGCGAACGCGATAGAACTTCTCGTACGGTTCGAAGTGAATGTCCGACGCGCCTTCGCTGATCGCATCCAGGAGAAGTTTCTGCAGGAACCGTACGACCGGTGCGTCATCGACCTCAACTGAGGAAGCCTCTTCCTGAGGCTGCGCATCGTCGCCCAGGAGATCTTCGAAATTTACGTCGTCATCAACGAGTCGCTCGAGAGATTCGGAAACGGAGCGGCCGGCACTCTCAATCAGCTTGAGCAACCTGTCGTGCTCGACAACGACAATGTCGAGCGCAAGTTGAGTCTGGAACTTGACTTGATCAAGCGCCTGAAAATTGGTCGGGTCGGAGACGGCGACGGCAAGGCGGTTACCGCGTTTGCGCAACGCGATCACCCGCAGAGAGCCGACTAACTTGCGATCGATGATGTCCGACGGTAGTTGGTCCGTATCGAACGTTGTCAGATCGAAAAGGGGATGTCCGAAAGTGTCCGCCGCAAAGCGGGCAATCGCCGCAGACGTCAGCCCCGTGGACTCGGCGATGCCGATCAGCTCATCGATGAACTGCGTGTTGCTCTGCACGGCCTTGCGCGCGAGCGTCTCCGCGCGATCCGGACGCAGCTTGCCTTGTTGCACGAGTGCTCGCGCCAAGCCCGTGAGAGCGCTGGCGGCGGTGGCTGGTCCTTGGGTGACGGCTGACATTTAGGCAACGTGTCCGGCAAAGCCCCTGTTATAGCGGTCGCCCGCTCAGACAAAGCGCGAAGATACTGCCGATAAGCCCCTAATTTGTAAAGCGAAGCGGTGCCAAAAGGCGTATCGGCCAAAGGCACGACCGACGCAACCGCGTCGGCTTAATGAGCAATCAGTCAGCGAACGGAATATGAGGCGGGAAGGAAGTTGGTCGGGGTGAGAGGATTTGAACCTCCGACTCCTGCGTCCCGAACGCAGTACTCTACCAGGCTGAGCTACACCCCGATCGACGCGGAACTTCGCTTAAATGCGCGCGAAGCGCGCCTTGCCTCAATTGAAAATCCTAGCGCCTGCGAGGCAGAGGCGTTAATGATCTCGATCGATGGCGAAGGACGTCAAGTCTAGCAGACTGCGCCTAAACGGCGACATCGGCAGCGACGAGACCGCGTCGTGCGCGACACTTGCTTCGTGCTCAGCTATGCGTCTAGCGTACTGCAGTGAGCCACTGGACTGGACGATCTGTGCGATCGCGATAAAGTCGCCTCCGCCATCCCTAACGGCTGCTTCGATCATCTGGCGCTGCCCGGTAGGTGCATTCGACAGTGCGTGGATTAAAGGCAGCGTTGCTTTGCCCTCCCGCAGATCGTCGCCAAGCTGCTTTCCGAGGTCTTCCGCGTGACCGGAATAGTCCAGTACATCGTCGATTACCTGGAAAGCCTTGCCAAGACTGGCGCCGTACTTGGAGCAGCGCTCCTCCGTTTCCGTGTCAACCCCAGCCAGTACGGCGCCGATGCGGGCGGCCGCTTCGAACAACGTTGCCGTCTTGCGCTCCACGACTTGCATGTATCGCTGCTCTGTGACCGATGGATCGCGAACATTGAGGAGCTGAAGCACTTCGCCTTCGGCGATCCGGTTTGTCGCGTCGGCGAGAATCCTCATGACGCGCATGCTTCCAACGTCGACCATCATCTGAAAAGCGCGCGAGTAAAGGAAGTCTCCCACGAGCACGCTCGCCGGGTTGCCGAATGCAGCGTTCGATGTCGGCCGGCCACGGCGCAGGTCCGAGCCGTCGACGACGTCGTCATGCAGCAAGGTGGCGGTATGGATGAACTCGATGGTTGCAGCGAGTTCTTGGTGTTCCGAGCCTGTCGACCCGAGTGCGCGACCAATCAAGAGGAGCACCGCCGGCCTCAGTCGCTTGCCGCCGGCGCCGATGATGTAGTTGGCAATCGTGCGAATCAGGACGACATCCGAATCCAGTCGGCGGCGGATGACCGCGTCGACAGCCAGCATGTCGTCGGCGATCGGCGCAAGCAGCTGCGCGGCGGCGGGCGGGGTCGTGACGGGAAGTGCGGAGGCGTGAGGCACGTGCGGCCAACTAGGAGCGCTGTTCGTTGAGAAATAGGCGTCAGCGCCGCTTCCGCTTGCACGCCAAGGAGTTCGATTATAGGGTCCAGCCGGTAAGAGCTTCCGTTGGGCGGCGCCGGGTTCGAGGCGCCATTTCGCCAAGGGATGACTTTCGACAGCGTTTGACCCAGAGAACCGTTCGCGTCATACTTACCGGCTTTATCGGGCCGCTAGATCTGTGTTGGCTCAGTTTGCGCCAATGCATATGGCGGTTCGTATCAACGACGATGACGCGGGAACGTCCCGCCGTCCTGCTGGAGTCCGCTTCGGGCTTCATCGCAGTCAGGAGTCCTAACATGTATGCGGTGATCAAGACTGGTGGCAAGCAGTATCGGGTTTCGCCCGGAGACAAGCTTAAGGTGGAGACTTTGGCTGCCGAGGTCGGACAGCAAGTGACACTTTCGCACATCCTTGCCGTCAGCGATGGCGTCAGCGTTCGCGTGGGTAATCCGCTTGTCGATGGCGCGGCCGTGTCGGCGACAGTGTTGGCCCATGGTCGTCATCCGAAGATCACCATTTTCAAGATGCAACGACGTAAGCACTACGCCAAGAACGGCGGCCACCGTCAGAACTTCACAGAACTACGCATTGACGCCATCGCTTGATGGCGCCCAAGTAGGCTTAACGAGGTAGCAAATGGCACACAAGAAGGCAGGTGGATCCTCCCGAAATGGACGAGACTCCCAGGCAAAGCGTCTTGGCGTCAAAGTCTTCGGCGGGCAAGCGATTAATGCCGGAGGCATAATCGTGCGGCAACGCGGGACAACGTTCCACGCGGGAGATAACGTCGGCATGGGCCGCGATCACACCTTGTTCGCTCTGATTGATGGCAAGGTGCAATTCGCAGTGCGCGGTGAGAATTCCCGCTCAACTGTGGCGGTCGTGCCTCAAAGTTGACGCGCCATATTTCGTTTCAGGCAAAGAGCCCTGCCATGTGTCGGCAGGGCTTTTTGCTTTCTGGCAGGAAGAACAGCAACTCCATTCGCCCGGGCTCTCATGAAGTTCATTGACGAAGCGCGCATCGAGGTCCTCGGTGGTCGAGGCGGCAACGGCTGCGCTTCGTTTCGTCGCGAGAAATTTATACCCAAGGGTGGTCCGGACGGCGGCGACGGCGGTCGCGGAGGCAGCGTCTGGGTGATCGCAGATCGCAACATAAACACCCTCATTGACTATCGCTTCGCGCGACGTCACGCGGCTGGCAACGGCACCCACGGCAGTGGTGCGGATTGCTACGGCGCCGCAGGTGCCGATATCGAACTGCGGATGCCGGTCGGCACGGTGATCGCGGACGATGAGTCCGGATACATCGTGGCCGATCTAGCTTCTCACGGACAACGATTCCTGCTTGCCAAAGGGGGCGAAGGCGGGCTCGGAAACCTTCATTTCAAGTCAAGCACCAATCGCGCGCCTAGGCAAAAGACACCGGGGCAGCCAGGAGAGCAAAAGTGGGTAAGACTCGAGTTGAAGGTACTCGCAGACGTCGGGCTGCTCGGGCTGCCTAACGCGGGTAAGTCGACCCTCATCTCGGTCGTATCGAATGCACGCCCGAAGATCGCTGATTACCCGTTTACGACGCTTCATCCGAACCTGGGCGTAGTGCGATTGCAGGCGGAGCGAGGGTTTGTCATCGCAGATATTCCTGGCCTTATCGAGGGGGCTGCTGAAGGCGCCGGGCTTGGTCACCAGTTCTTGCGTCACTTGGCTCGCACTCGCTTGCTGCTGCACGTGATAGATATCTGTCCGCCGGAATCCGATGCTGATCCCGTGCGCGATGCGCGCGCGATCGTGGCGGAACTCAAGAGCTACGATCCTGCGCTCCATCGCAAGCCTCGTTGGCTCGTCTTCAACAAGATCGACTTGCTCCCTGAAAGCGAGCGAGCGAAGGTGATTGATGCAATGCGCCGACGACTACGCAGCAAGGCGCCGGCTTTCGCAATTTCTGCGGCGACTGGCGAAGGCTGCCGTGAACTGATGTGGGCAGTGCAGGGTTTCCTCTTCACAGAAAACATACAGGCGGAGCAACCTGTCGATCCGCGTTTCGCTCCGGAGCCGTAGATGAGTAAAGGCGTCCTAGTCCAGGCGCGCCGCGTGGTTGTCAAGGTCGGTTCGAGCCTCGTAACAAATGATGGTCAGGGACTCGATCTGGAAGCAATCTCGCGTTGGGCGGGTCAGATCGCCGAACTGCACGCGCTGGGCAAGCAGGTACTTCTCGTTTCGAGCGGCGCTATTGCTGCAGGAATGCAGCGCCTTGGCTGGCGTCGCCGTCCGCAGCAGGTGCATGAACTGCAGGCGGCAGCGGCTGTTGGGCAAATGGGCTTGGTGCAAGCCTATGAAACCCGTTTCGCCTCACTGGGGCTTTCCAGCGCCCAGGTCTTGCTGACTCACGCCGATCTCGCGGACCGTGCGCGCTATCTGAATGCCAGATCCACCTTGTTCACGTTGCTCAAGCTCGGCGTGGTGCCGGTGATCAACGAGAACGACACCGTGGTCACCGACGAGATCAAGTTCGGCGACAACGACACGCTTGCTGCCTTGGTGACGAATTTGGTCGAGGCGGACGCTTTGGTGATCCTTACGGATCAAGCGGGCCTATTCAGCGCGGACCCGCGCCAGGATGCAACGGCGACGCTGATTTCAGAGGCGACCGCCGGCGACCCCACGCTCGAGCGCATGTCGGGCGGCGCAGGAAGTCACATCGGCCGCGGAGGCATGATCACGAAAGTACTTGCGGCCAAGCGCGCCGCCCGCAGTGGCGCCGACACCGTCATTGCGTCGGGCCGAGAGCCCGACGTGCTGATCAGACTGACAAAAGGGGAGAGTGTCGGCACTCAATTGCGTGCAGCCACTCCTGTGCTGACAGCCCGCAAGCAGTGGCTGGCAGATCACCTGCAGCTTCGTGGCCGGGTGACCGTCGATTCTGGGGCTGCGCGCGCCTTGCAGGTCGATGGCAAGAGCCTGCTGCCCATCGGCGTCGTCAATGTGGAGGGCGAATTCGCTCGCGGCGATGTCGTGTCCTGCATCGATGCGCAGGGACGCGAGATTGCCCGGGGTCTGATCAACTATGCCAGCGCGGAAACGCGCTTGATCGCTCGCCGATCCACTGCGGACATTGAGTCCATCCTGGGCTTTATCGAAGAGCCGGAACTGATCCACCGCGACAACCTCGTCCTGAACTGAGGCGTTGTGCGGCAGTGCGCGAACTGCTCAAGCGGTCGAGCCTTCAGCGGCTGGTCGGCCCGCTGACGGGCCGATATCCACTGGCTCCAGCGATCCAGGACGGCGACCGCCGCGATGAACGAAGCGGGCAAGTTCCTGCAGCGCTTGCTGATACACCTCGCGCTTGAACTCGATGACCGATTCCATCGGTACCCAGTAGTCGTGCCAGCGCCAGGCGTCGAACTCAGGCTTCTCGGAACGGCGCAGGCAAACGTCGGTGTCGCGCGCCACGAGACGCAGCAAGTACCAGATCTGCTTCTGGCCACGGTAGTTGCCGCGCATGTCTCGGCGGATCCATTGCTCCGGCACCTCGTACCGCAACCAGTCCCGTGTGCGGGCGACGATCTTCACGTGCTCCGGCTTGAGGCCCACTTCCTCGTACAGTTCTCGGAACATCGCCTGCTCAGGCGACTCGCCGAACTTGATCCCGCCCTGCGGGAACTGCCAGGAATGCTGCCTTACCCGTTTGCCCCAGAAGACCTCGTTGCGTTGGTTGAGCAGGATGATGCCGACATTCGGGCGAAACCCGTCTTTGTCCAGCATGCCATCACCTGAAGCTTTATCATCTGCGGCCCATTATATGACCGGCTCGTCAAGCGAGTGCGCGCGTCATGGATGCGCGGCTGGATGCGCGAACCCCTGAGCGCGTCGCAGCTGAAGCGGCCAGGAATTTTGCTGCAATGCGCGCAACCTCCTTTTTCATTGCGACTCTCAAGGAAGCCCCTGCCGATGCGGAGGTGGTCAGCCATCAGTTGATGCTGCGCGCGGGGATGATCCGCAAACTCGCTGCGGGCATTTACACCTACATGCCGATGGGGTTGCGCTCGATCCGTAGGATCGAGAACATCATCCGGGAGGAGATGAATCGGGCGGGCGCAATCGAACTACTGATGCCCGTGGTGCAGCCAGCTGAACTCTGGATGGAGTCCGGCCGCTGGTACAAGATGGGCCCGGAACTGCTGCGGGTGAAAGACCGTCACGAACGGGACTTCATCATCCAACCGACCTCGGAAGAGGTGATTGTCGATGTCGCGCGCGAGGCGCTCAAGAGCTACAAACAGTTGCCGGTCAACTTCTTCCACATTCAGACAAAGTTTCGAGACGAACGGCGGCCGCGTTTCGGCGTCATGCGCGGACGCGAGTTCACGATGAAAGACGCGTACTCGTTCGACCGTGACGAAGCGTCGTGCATGAAGAGCTATCAGGCGATGTACCGAGCCTACGAGCGAATCTTCAGCCGCATGGGCCTGACGTTCCGCGCAGTCGCGGCCGATACCGGAAACATCGGCGGAAAGGCGAGCCACGAGTTCCAGGTGATCGCCGACACGGGCGAAGATGCAATCGCGTACTGCCCCACCTCGGAATACGCCGCCAATGTCGAGATGGCCGAAGCCGTGCCCTTGATCGGCCAACGAGCGTTGCCGACGCAAGTGCTCGCCCGTACACCGACACCAGGCAAGGAAAAGTGCGAGCACGTTGCCGAACTGCTGGGTCTGCCGCTGACTCGCACCGTGAAGTCCATCGTGCTGGCGGTCGAGCGGCGCGATGACAAAGGCCAGTTGGCGGCAGCGCAGATCTGGCTGTTGCTTGTGCGTGGCGACCATGAACTCAACGAAGTGAAGGCCGGCAAGGTCGCGGGTCTCAAGGACGGATTCCGATTCGCTTCCGAGGCCGAGATTCGCGCGGCATTCGGATGCAAGCCAGGCTATCTGGGCCCGATCGGCACCAAGATGCCGGTCACCGTCGTGGCCGATCGCACCGTGGCCAACATGAGCGACTTCGTCTGCGGCGCGAACGAGGAGGACTTTCACCTCACCGGGGTCAACTGGGGGCGCGATCTGCCGGAGCCGATCGTGGCTGACATTCGTAGCGTGGTGGCCGGTGATCCGTCCCCAGATGGGCGAGGCGTCTTGGCGATCCAGCGCGGGATCGAGGTGGGCCACGTGTTCGCTGGGCTGCCTTATGCGGAGACCATGAAGCTCGCTTTCACCGACGAAAAGGGCCAGTCGCAACCGATGGTCATGGGCTGCTACGGCATCGGCGTGACACGGCTGCTCGGCGCAGCGATCGAGCAGAACCACGACGCCAAGGGGATCATCTGGCCCGATGCGCTGGCGCCGTTCACGGTGGCGCTGTGTCCGGTCAATTACCGACAATCCGACCAGGTGCGACAGGTGGCCGACTTGCTTTACGAAGAGCTGCGCACCGCCGGTGTCGATGTCATCATTGACGATCGCGGGGAGCGCCCTGGCGCAATGTTCGCCGACTGGGAACTGATTGGCGTGCCGCACCGAATCACGATTGGTGAGCGCAGCCTCAAAAGCGGCGAACTGGAGTATGCCTCGCGGCGCCAGTTACAGCCGGTCATGATCACCGTGGCGGATGCGGCAGCGTTCGTCCGGCAGCAGATCAAGCAGTAGCCGCGTGCAGCAGCGTCGGCGCCTTGCGTTGGTGGCGGTGCCGGCCGCCGCCATCGCGCTGCTGTGGTTGCCGCAGCGCGCCCGCGCCGGTGCGCAGCAGTACGAGCCTATGGCCGCAGCCGTGCGCAATGCACTCGCGGCGCAGATCGCCGATGCACGACCGCCGGTTCGCAGCTTCGATGATTCGAAGGAGCGCGTCGCCTTTGTTCACTGGCTGGGCGAGATGTCGAGCCGACTGGTACGCCGCAAGGCCGACTACCAGACGCGAGTCGAGTTTCTGCGAACGCTCGACTATGAATGCACGCGGGCGGGCCTCGACCGCCAGCTCGTGCTGGGCCTGATCCAGGTTGAAAGTGCGTTTCGCAAGTACGCGATCTCGAGTGCCGGCGCGCGCGGCTACATGCAGGTCATGCCATTTTGGACGAGGGTTATCGGTGACGGCGATCCGCGCAGGCTGTTCGACATGCGGTCGAACCTGCGCTACGGCTGCGTGATCCTGCGCCACTACCTCGACATGGAGAAAGGCAATCTCTTCCTGGCCCTCGGGCGCTACAACGGAAGTCGCGGCCGGGCCGAGTATCCGAATGCGGTTCTGGCGGCTTGGGAGAAGGGCTGGGCATACGACCCATCCAAGGCGCCACTGGCCTGATCAAGACGGCGCAGCGCCTCAGCGCCGCGGCAGCCCGGGCATGCCTCCCTTAAGCGCGCCAAGTCCGCGCATCATCTTTCCCAGCCCGCCTTTTTTCATCTGCTTCATCATCGACTGCATCTGCTCGAACTGATTGAGCATGCGGTTGACCTCCTGCACCGGCACGCCGCTTCCGGCGGCTATGCGTCGCTTGCGCGAGGCCTTGATCAGTTCCGGCTTGGCGCGCTCCTGCGGTGTCATCGAATTGATGATGCCTTCGACCCGGCGGATCTGCTTGTCGGCGTCCTTGTCATTCACCTGACCAGCGGCCTGCGCAAATTGCGCCGGCAGTTTCTCGAGCATGCTGGACAGTCCGCCCATCTTGCGCATCTGGCCGATCTGGTCGCGAAAGTCGTTCAGGTCGAACTTGTCGCCCGACTGCATTTTTCGGGCAAGCTGCTCGGCCTGCTTGACGTCGATCGACTTGTGCACATCTTCGACGAGCGACACGATGTCGCCCATGCCGAGCACCCGGCCCGCCATGCGTTCGGCGTCAAACCGCTCCAGCCCGCCGATCTTCTCGGCGACGCCGATGAACTTGATCGGACGGCCCGTGATGTGCCGCACAGAAAGTGCTGCGCCCCCGCGCGCATCCCCATCGAGCTTGGTCAGGACGATGCCGGTCAGCGGCAACCTCTCAGCAAACGCCTTGGCCGTATTGACGGCGTCCTGCCCGAGCATCGCGTCGACGACGAAAAGCGTTTCGACCGGGTGGACCGCTTCGTGCAGCGAAGCGACCTCACGCATCATCTCCTCGTCGATCGCCAGGCGGCCGGCGGTATCGACGATGAGGACGTCGAAGAACTGCTTGCGCGCCTGGTCCAGCGCGCGCAGAGCGATGTCGACCGGCTTGTCGGTGGGCGTGCTCGAACAGACGGAGGCGCCGGCCTGGGTGGCGACCGACTTCAACTGTTCGATCGCAGCCGGCCGGTAAACGTCCGTAGAGACCGCCAGCACCTTCTTCTTGCGCTGCTCGATCAGCCACTTGGCGAGCTTGGCCGCGGTTGTGGTCTTTCCCGCGCCCTGCAAACCTGCCAAGAGGATGACCGCCGGCGGCTGGGTCGCCAGATTGATTTCGCGCTCCGCCGCTGGCAGGTCGCTGCCCATCAACCGTGCGAGTTCCTTGTGCACGATCCCGACCAGCGCCTGGCCCGGTGTCAGGCTGCCTGAGACATCCTCTCCCAGCGCCTTTTCCTTGATCGCGGCGATGAACTCACGTACCACCGGCAGGGCGACGTCCGCCTCGAGCAGCGCCACGCGCACCTCGCGCAGCATCTCCTGCATGTTCTCTTCGGTCAGGCGCGCCTGACCGCGCATCGTCTTGACGACCCGAGCGAGCTTGTCTGTCAGTTGATCCAGCATTTGAATCGGGCGCGACGAAGCGCCATCAAGGAGGAGCCTGCGTGCTATATAAATGCACGTATGGCGAACGGATCATTTTACGTCGCGCCCCATGTGCTGATCGCGGGGCTCTACCTTCTCCTGGCAAGACAGGTGTGGACCTCGCTCGCGGTCGACGGCGCAGCGGTCGTCAAGGCAGGGATCGACCGCTGGGCATTGCCCGTCCTCGCCGTCGGCCACGGAGTCCTGCTCACGATCGGCGTTTTCGGCAATGGCGAGTTTCGCTTTGGCTTCGCCCTGGCGCTGTCCGCCACGCTCTGGCTCACTGTGCTGATCCTTTGGTTCGAGGGGTTTTTCGTGCCCCTGCGCGGGTTGCAGCCGCTCGTGCTGCCGGTTGCCGCGGTTGCATTGATGCTGCCCCTGTTGTTCCCAGGCGGCATGATCGCGTCCGATCGCGGTGTGGCCTTCAAGCTTCACCTGCTGGCCGCGATCCTCGCCTACAGCCTGCTGACGATCGCCGCTCTGCATGCTTTGCTGATGGCTGCCCTGGATCGCGAACTGCACCGCGGCAAGCGCGATTCACGCGATCCCAGCCCGCTGTTTCGTCAGATTCCGCCGCTACTGGCGATGGAAAGTCTGCTGTTCAAGCTGATCCTGGCGGGGTTCATCTTGCTCACGCTGACGGTCGGGTCCGGCCTGCTGTTTTCCGATTACCTCTTCGGCCGTGCGCTGCGTTTCGAACACAAGACGGTGTTTGCGCTCGCCGCCTGGCTTGTGTTCGCCGGGTTGCTCGCCGGTCGGGCGATTTTCGGCTGGCGGGGGCGGGTCGCGCTGCGGTGGACGTTCGTCGGCTTCGCGATGCTGATCCTCGCCTATGTCGGCAGCCGCTTCGTTCTTGAAGTCGTGCTCGGCCGCGGCTGAGTCCGTCGCCGCTTCCAAGCCGTCACTCACGTCATGGGCCGCATCCTCTTCTTCGTGCTTCTGGCCTTGGCCATCTACATCGCCTGGCGCTATCTGCGCATTCAGCGGCGGTCCGATGGTGCCGGCCCGCAGTCCCCGTCCCGCCCCAATGAGGCATCGGCGCCCGAGGCGATCGTGCGCTGCGATGCGTGCGGGTTGAACCTGCCGCAGTCCGATGCCTTGCCAGCACCGGGTGCCGAACCGCAGCGTTGGTACTGCTGTGAGGAACACCGCCGGCAGGGGACGGCGCGGTAATGTCCCGGGCAGCAGTCCCCCGACCGGTCGGGGCCTGCCGCCGTGCTGGCTGATGACAGCGACCGACCCGATGGCCGACGCCTCCCTTGAAACGCCCCCGCTGCCGTTCGATGCGCCCTGGCGCACGCTGCAGTACTTCGCCCTGGTACGCGTGCTCGTCGCCAGCAGCTTGCTGCTGTCAGTCGCTGCGCTCGGCGTCTCGTCCATCAGCGCGGAATCGCCGGACACCGACTTCACACTGACGCTGAGCGTTGCGTACTTCGCGGTGGCCAGCGTCCTCGCTATCACTTCGATCTACCTGCGCCGGCAGTTCCGAGTGCAACTGGCGGCGCAACTGGCGACCGACCTCGTCCTGATCACCTTGCTGGTGGTGCTCGCCGGCGGTCTGCGGGGCGGGATCATGGTTCTCTACCTGCTGCCGCTGGCCGGTGCCGCATTGCTGTTGCGAACCAGTGCGGCGTTCTTCGTCTGCTCGCTGGCGGTGCTGGCGTTGCTCGCAGACAGCGTGTGGCGCAGCATGCTGGGGCAGAGTTCCGACTCGTCGCTGTTCCAGACCGGGCTGTACGGCGCGGCGCTGTTTGCGGTGACCGGCTTGTTGCGGCTGCTGTCAGCGCGACTGGCGACCCAGGAGCGACTTGCGCTGGCGCGCGGTCGTGACCTCGAGAATCAATTGGAGATCAATCGCCTCGTCATTGGCCAGATGGAGCAGGGCGTGCTCGTCGTCGATGCCGAGACGAGGGTGCGGGCCAACAACCGCGCCGCCCGCCTGATGCTCGGCCTGCCGCCCAACGCACAGCTGACCGGCCGGCAATTGCTGGAGTTCGAGCCGGTGCGTCCGTTGGCGCAGGCGTTCCTGCGCTGGCGCGAGGTCGAGCGTGCGACCGGTGCCTGGTCCAACACGGTGATGCAGCCGATGGTCGACGAGCCGCAGCATCAGATGCCGGAGCTGCAATTGCGGGCACGCTTCGCGCGGCCGCCGGTCGAGACAAGCGACGAGTTCGTCGTGTTCCTCGAAGACGTTCGCGAGGTCGAGGAGCGAGCGCAGCAGCTCAAGCTTGCGGCGATGGGGCGGTTGACGGCCTCGATCGCGCACGAGATCCGCAATCCGCTGGCCGCGATCAGCCATGCCGGGCAGTTGATGGCCGAAGACGCACAGGAGCCGCTGCAGCGTCGGCTGGCCGGCATCGTGCGGGAGAACACGCAGCGTCTGGACCGGTTGGTTGATGATGTGCTGCGCGTGGCGCGGCGCGAGGCGCCGCTGGGAGACGACATTGATCTGTCGAGCTTCGTCAAAGACTGGCTGGCCGAGTTTGAGCGAGACAGATCGCTGCATCCTGGTCGCGTGCTGCTGAGTGCGGGCGCTGGCGTGATGGTCAAGTTCGAGTCGTCTCACCTGCGGCAGGTCTTGTTCAATCTCGTGGATAACGCGTTGCGCTTTTCCAGCGGCAAGGCGGGCGCCGTGCAGATCGTGATCGAGCATGCCGTCGACGATGGCGGGCGCGCGCGCCTGTGGGTGTTCGACGACGGGCCAGGGGTCGCACCCGAGGGGCAGTCGACCCTGTTCGAGCCGTTCTTTACCACGCGGTCCGGTGGCACGGGCCTCGGTCTGTACATCGCACGCGAGTTCTGCGTGGCCAATCGCTGCGAACTCGTCTATACCGGCCGTCGCGAACTCGACGGCAGCACGCGCGACGGCTTCGTGCTGCGGTTCACCCGGCGTGCCATCACGGGCACCGAGGACGTCGGCTTTCTCGATACGATCCCGGTCCAATGAACGAGTTGACTTCGACGCGTGCCAGCCCTCCCGCCGAACCGGTCAGGCGAACACCTGCCGTGCTGGTGGTCGACGACGAGGCCGACCTGCGGGAGCTGCTGTCCTTGACGCTGGTGCGGCTGGGGCTCGATGCTGACGGCGCGGAGTCATTGACGCAGGCGAGGCAGCTTCTCGACCAACGTCGCTACGCGCTGGTGCTCACCGACATGCGTCTGCCCGACGGAATCGGCCTGGACTTGGTGCGCGAGGTCGCCCAGGGCAAGTGGGGCGAGGCGCCGCCGATCGCCGTGATCACCGCATTCGGCAGCCCCGAGAACGCGGTGGCGGCGCTCAAGGCGGGCGCCTTCGACTACCTCACCAAGCCGGTCGACATCGAAAACCTGCGATTGCTGGTGCGCTCTGCATTGCAGCAGGTGCCGGACCGAACGGGTCGCCCGCTGGGCAGTCCGGGCGCCAGTGGTGCCGCCGCATTGGCGCGGTTGCTCGGCGAATCTGCATCGATGAAGCAACTGCGCGCCATGATCGTCCGACTTGGCTACACCATGGCGCCGGTGGCCGTCCGCGGTGAGTCAGGCAGCGGCAAGGAACTCGTGGCGCGGGCGATCCATGAGTGTTCTGCGCGCCATGCGGCGCCTTTCATTGCGGTCAACTGCGGCGCGATCCCCGAAACGCTCATGGAAGCGGAGTTTTTCGGCTACCGGCGCGGCGCGTTCACCGGCGCCGATCGCGATCGCGATGGCTTCTTCCAGGCCGCCGCTGGCGGCACCCTGTTCCTCGACGAGGTGGCCGAGCTGCCCGTGGCGATGCAGGTCAAGCTGCTGCGCGCGATCCAGGAGCGGCGGGTGCGCAAGGTGGGCGCGACGGCGGAAGAACCGGTGGATGTGCGCATTCTCAGCGCGACGCACCAGGACCTCGCGCGGCTCGTCTCAACCGGTCGCTTTCGCCAGGACCTGTTCTATCGTCTCAACGTCATCGAACTGCGGGTTCCCAGCTTGCGCGAGCGCGCCGATGACATCCCGTTGATCGCCGACGCGCTGCTCGGTCGGATCGCCGAGCGCAGTGGCGAGCGACGCGCGCATCTGTCGGACGACGCGGAGCAGGCGCTGCGCCGTCATCCGTTTCCCGGCAATGTGCGGGAGCTGGAGAACGTGCTCGAGCGCGCGGTGGCGCTGGCGACTGAAGAACAGCTGCAGCCCATTGATCTGATGCTGCCGCAGCCGGAGGTGGATCTGCTGCTCGAGCCGGAGCCGGCCGAACCGGCAGACGCCGCCGTTGCAGAAACGGTCGACGAACCGCCGCCAACCCTGCTCGGTGCCGCGCTGCTGTCGGACGAGCGTCCCTACCGGCTCGAAGGCGGCATCCCCAGCGACCTGGGCGCCTACCTCGATGCGATGGAGCGCGATGCAATCCGCGCCGCGCTCGCTCGCACCGGCCATAACCGTACCGCCGCTGCGCAGCTGCTCGGACTGACGTTTCGGCAGTTGCGTTACCGCATGCATCGGCTGGGACTACGCTGAGCACGGGGCGGTGACGGCGATGCGGTCGGCACAGCGGATGCGGGTGTCGTTCTGATGCTGCTGCGCCTGCGCGTCAACGCCGACGGCTGGGTCACCGGCGCATCTCATCGTCCCTCGGCCAACTTCGATGAACGCCCGCCCGGCGTCGCGACCGATCTGATCGTCATCCACAACATCAGTCTGCCGCCAGGCTGCTTTGGCGCCGGCAATATCCAGCGCCTGTTCGCCAACGAGTTGCCCCCTGACACTCACCCGTTCTTTACGCAGCTGGCTGGCGTCCGCGTTTCGGCGCACTTCCTGATCGAGCGTACCGGCGCACTCACCCAGTTCGTCTCCTGCGCACATCGCGCCTGGCATGCCGGCGCATCTTCGTTTGCCGGTCGCGCCCGCTGCAACGACTACTCCATCGGCATCGAACTCGAAGGAACCGACTTCACTCCGTTCGAGCCCGCGCAGTACGACACGCTTGCTGCACTGGTGCCTTCGCTCGCAGTTGCCTACCCGATCGCCTTCGCGCGTGGACATGCCGATATCGCGCAGGACCGCAAGACGGACCCCGGGCCCTACTTCGACTGGTCCCGCGTCCCATCGCTAGCTGCGCTGAATCGTCCTGGCCTTTAGCGTCGATGCCGGCGCAGCGGCGACCGGAGGTTCAGGCGCGAGTGTCGTGCGGCACGAATCGCGCGCGCGGTGATTCGTCGATGTGCGCGAACGAGCAACTTCCTGTTGAGTTTCGTCAAGTGATTGCCTATGATCGCTGCACTAACTGTTGTGCAAGTCGAATCTATTAGTACTAGATGTAGTAGGCAAACAAACCGTGCGGTGCTTGCTTTCAGAAGCATCGCTTGACTGCTAACCGAGCATGGCGGCCGCTTTCTCGAAGGATGCAGCCGCTTCTCTGGCGCGCCTCGGACCGCACGCATGGGCTGGTAGTCGAACGAGATTCGAATCAATAGATTGTGGTGCGGGTCAGCGACCGCCAGGTCGGCGCTGAACCGCCACGATCCGAACAAGATCAGTGGAGGCACGATGCAATACAGCGAGGCGATCACGGCGGGCACGGCGGGTGCGATCACGGCTATGCAGTCGCCGGCGTCGGCCATGACACCGGTCACTGCCGGCGGCGCCATGGCCACGACCCTCGCCGACTACCGGATCCTCCGGCGCAATGGCGCTGTCGTCGGCTTCGAGCCGAGCAAGATCGCCGTGGCAATGACGAAGGCGTTTCTCGCCGTGCGTGGTGGCCAGGGTGCGGCCTCCGCAGCCGTGCGCGAACAGGTGGAGAAGCTCACCGGCATGGTCGTGGCGGCGCTGATGCGCCGTCAGCCGGCCGGCGGCACCTTCCACATCGAAGAGATCCAGGACCAGGTCGAGCTGGCGCTGATGCGCGACAGCGCGCACGACGTTGCCCGCTCGTACGTTCTATATAGAGAGCGTCGTACGCAGGAGCGCGCGGCCAAGGCCCGCGAGCACGCGGCCACGACGGCGCCGGTCGAAGCGCAACTGAGCATGCTGGAGAACGGCAGCCGCGTGCCGCTCGACCTCGCCCGGGTGCGCGGGCTGGTCGAGTCGGCGTGCGTCGGTCTCGGTGATCAGGTCGCCGCCGACCTCATCCTCGCCGAGACAGTCAAGAACCTGTACGACGGCGTGCCGCTGGACGAGGTCTACAAGTCTGCGATCCTTGCCGCACGCGCGCTGATCGAGAACGACCCCGCCTACACCTACGTCACTGCCCGCCTGCTGCTGCACACGGTGCGCCGGGAGGCGCTTGGCGAGGAGGTCACCCAAGGGCAGATGGCCGCCCGCTATGTGGACTACTTCCCGCAGTTCATCAAGTACGGCATCGAGGCCGATCTTCTCGACGACAAGCTTGCCCTGTTTGACCTGAAGCGGTTGGCGCGGGCGCTCAAGCCGGAACGCGATCTGCAGTTCAACTACCTTGGCCTGCAGACGCTGTACGACCGCTACTTCCTGCATCACGACGGGCGTCGGTTCGAACTGCCCCAGGCGTTCTTCATGCGCGTCTCGATGGGGTTGGCGCTCAACGAGGTCGACCGCGAAGCGCGCGCCATTGAGTTCTATGAGGTTCTCTCGAGCTTCGATTTCATGAGTTCGACGCCGACGCTGTTCAACAGCGGCACCCGGCACTCGCAGCTGTCGTCGTGTTACCTGTCGACCGTGTCAGACGACCTCGACGGCATCTATGAGGCGATCAAGGAGAACGCCCTGCTCGCAAAGTACGCGGGCGGCCTGGGCAATGACTGGACGCCGGTCCGCGCCATGGGGGCTCACATCAAGGGCACCAACGGGAAGAGCCAAGGCGTGGTGCCGTTCCTCAAGGTGGTCAATGACACCGCGGTGGCTGTGAACCAGGGCGGCAAGCGCAAGGGTGCGGTGTGCTGCTACCTAGAAACCTGGCATTTGGACATCGAGGAGTTCCTGGAACTGCGCAAGAACACCGGCGACGATCGTCGCCGCACCCACGACATGAACACCGCGAACTGGATTCCGGACCTGTTCATGCGGCGCGTGATGGAAGGCGGCGACTGGACGCTTTTCTCGCCGAGCGATTGTCCGGACCTGCACGACAAGACCGGCCGCGCCTTCGAAGAGGCCTACACGCGCTACGAGGGGAAGGCGGCGCGGGGCGAGATCAAGCACTCCAGGACGATGCCTGCGCTGCAACTGTGGCGCAAGATGCTGTCGATGCTGTTCGAGACCGGGCACCCCTGGATCACGTTCAAGGATGCCTGCAACCTGCGCTCGCCGCAGCAGCATGTCGGCACCATCCACAGTTCCAACCTGTGTACCGAGATCACGCTCAACACCGGTCCGGCGGAGATCGCGGTGTGCAATCTGGGCTCGGTGAACCTGCCCGCGCACATGATGGCTGACGGTCAGGGCGGCTTTCGGCTCGACCAGGCCAAGCTCAAGAAGACGATCCGCACTGCGATGCGGATGCTCGACAACGTCATCGACATCAATTACTACGCGGTGCCGAAAGCGCGCAATTCCAACGTGCGGCATCGGCCGGTCGGTCTCGGCATCATGGGGTTCCAGGACAGCCTGCACATGATGCGTACGCCCTACGCGAGCGAGGCGGCGGTCGAGTTCGCTGATCGCAGCATGGAGGCGGTCTGCTTCGAGGCATATTGGGCCTCGACCGAACTGGCGGAGGAGCGCGGCCGCTACTCGTCCTTCACCGGTTCGCTCTGGGATCGCGGGATCCTGCCTCAGGATTCGCTCAAGCTGCTGGCTGCCGAGCGCGGCGGCTACGTCGAGGTCGACACCAGCGTCACGCAGGACTGGGAAGCGCTGCGCGCGCGCATCCGGCAATTCGGCATGCGCAACTCCAATTGCGTTGCCATCGCGCCCACCGCCACGATTTCCAACATCATCGGCGTGGACGCCTGCATCGAACCGACCTTCCAGAATCTGTTCGTCAAGAGCAACCTGTCGGGCGAGTTCACCGTCGTCAACGAATATCTGGTGCGCGACCTCAAACGCCTCGGGTTGTGGGACGAGGTGATGGTCGCCGACATCAAGTACTTCGACGGCAGCCTGGCCAAGATCGACCGCATCCCGGCCGAACTTCGGCAGCTCTACGCCACCGCGTTCGAAGTCGAGCCCAAGTGGCTGATCGAGGCGGCGGCCCGGCGCCAGAAGTGGATCGACCAGGCGCAGTCACTCAACATCTACATGGCAGGCGCCAGTGGCAAGAAGCTCGACGAGACCTACAAGCTTGCCTGGGTGCGTGGCCTGAAGACCACGTATTACCTGCGCACGATCGGCGCCACCCACGCGGAGAAATCCACGTCGAACCGCACCGGACAGCTCAACGCCGTGCCCACGGGCGGCGGTCTGGCGGCGTCGGCCATGCCGGAGCCTGAAGGCAAGGTCTGTCTGCTGAAGCCGGGCGATCCTGGCTTCGCCGATTGCGAGGCGTGCCAATAGCGGCAGCGCGACACCCGTCACGATTAAGAGGAAAGAAAACATGCTCTCCTGGGACGACCCCGTCGCCGTACCGGTTCTGCGCCTGCAGCCGAACGCTGCCGAGCCGGTGCTGCGTGCGCCGGTGGTGGCCGCGCCGGCGGCATCCATCGCCCCCGACACGCGCCGTGTCAACGCTGCCGACAAACGCATCATCAACGGCCGGACCGACGTCAATCAGTTGGTCCCGTTCAAGTACAAGTGGGCATGGGAGAAATACCTGGCCACCTGCGCCAATCACTGGATGCCGCAGGAAATCAACATGTCGCGCGACATCGCGCTGTGGAAGGACCCGAACGGGCTCACCGAGGACGAGCGCCGGCTGATCAAGCGAAACCTCGGTTTTTTCGTTACCGCCGACAGTCTTGCCGCCAACAACATTGTGCTCGGCACGTATCGCCACATCACTGCACCCGAGTGCCGCCAGTTCCTGTTGCGCCAGGCGTTCGAAGAGGCGATCCACACCCACGCCTACCAATACATCGTCGAGTCGCTCGGTCTGGACGAGGGCGAGATCTTCAACGCGTACCACGAGGTCGCGAGCATCCGGGCCAAGGACGAATTCCTCATCCCGTTCATCGACACCCTCACCGATCCGCAGTTCCAGACCGGCACGGTCGAAGCCGACCAGACCCTGCTGCGCTCCTTGATCGTGTTCGCCTGCCTGATGGAGGGACTGTTCTTCTACGTCGGCTTCACCCAGATCCTGGCGCTCGGTCGCCAGAACAAGATGACCGGGGCGGCCGAGCAGTACCAATACATCCTGCGCGACGAGTCGATGCACTGCAACTTCGGCATCGACCTGATCAACACCATCAAGCTCGAAAACCCGCAGTTGTGGACCGCCGAGTTCCGTAAGGAAATCTCCGCGCTATTTCTCAAGGCGGTGGAGCTCGAGTACGCCTACGCCGAAGACACGATGCCGCGTGGCGTGCTCGGGCTGAACGCGCCGATGTTCAAGGGCTACCTGCGCTATATCGCCAATCGACGGGCGCAGCAGATCGGCCTGGAGCCGATGTTCGCGCAGGAAGACAACCCGTTCCCGTGGATGAGCGAGATGATCGATTTGAAGAAGGAACGCAACTTCTTCGAGACGCGCGTCATCGAGTATCAGTCGGGCGGCGCGTTGAACTGGGAATGACGAGGATCAGTCGAGTGGACGAGCGCGTGTGATCACGACCGTGCCGACATCGCAGTGCGAACGCGCGACGTGTCGATCGCGCGTGCGTCGATCAATGCGAAGAAGCGTGCGCAAAATCGAACACTCATCGATCGATCACGCGATTTCTTCTTGCGATCAAATTCGATTGCGAGTAAAAAGCAACCTCAAGTTTGGTTGCTCGATCAGCGTGAAAAACAAACGACGATCGACCACTGAATTGAACCCAGACAGTCGACAAACACACTTCATCGTCAAGCTCAACAGACGACTGGCATCCAGGACGCTCCGGTTCTGTGGAGTCGTTTCCCCTGGCAAATTGCCCGACTCTCCTCTGACTTCATCGACTGTCTCCGCTGCCAAGAAGTCGCAGCGCATGCGCTTTCTTCCAGACGCCGGCTCCCTGCCGGCGTTTTGCTTCGTGCCAGATGCCAAGGTCAACTTCGCACTCACTGGCGCAAACCTTCTGCGGCATGCCGAGCGTCACGCTCGCCTGTCCCCTGCGCGTAGCGACCCAGCCGTCGCGGCGCGCCGTACCGAATTCATCAGCGTCAGCGGCCTTTGCCCTGAACGTTCCGCGCTTCACTCGGATCTGCGCCTCAAACGCTTTTCTGGGTCTGCCGCGGCGCCAGAGCTTCCGCATGCGCCGATGAATAGCCCGGACGCACACGCGCCGGGTTTCCTTCCAAACCTAGCAAGCTGAAGGAGTCATTCATGGCAACGAAGAAACCTGCTGCGAAAAAAGCGGCCAAAAAAGCCCCGGCCAAGAAAGCCGCCAAGAAAGTAGCGAAGAAGGCGCCGGCCAAGAAAGCCGCCAAGAAAGTAGCGAAGAAGGCGCCGGCCAAGAAAGCCGCCAAGAAAGTCGCGAAAAAAGCGGCGAAAAAAGTTGCGAAGAAAGCTGCCAAGAAACCGGCAGCAAAAAAAAAAGTAGTTAAGAAAGCTGCACCGAAGAAGGCGGCCAAGAAACCGGCCGCCAAACCTGCGGCAAAGAAAGCGGCGAAAAAGCCCGCTGCACCGAAGAAAGCTGCACCGAAGAAAGCTGCGAAACCTGCAGCTGCTCCCGCCCCTGTGGCGCCGAGCGCTCCGGCCGCAGCTGCAGCACCGGGCGCGAAAGCTGCGCTCAACCCGGCTGCCGCCTGGCCGTTCCCGACGGGCAGCCGGCCGTAACGAGGTACGGTGTTTTGCCTCTGAGGGGCGCTGTCATCAGCGCCCCTTTTCTTTTTGCTGCCGTTGAGCCGCCGTCGTGCCGCCGTGTTGACACCTAACGCGCGCGCACGCCCCTGGCAGTCTCCTGTACGCCCTTGCGGTGACCCCATCGGCTGGCGATCCAACCCGCTGGCTACAATCTGCCGACTTTCTCTCGGCTGACGCCATGTTCACTGACATCGCCCGCCTGTTGATCGAAACGGCCGCCGCCATTTTTGGCGCCGCGTTGCTTCTGCGGCTCTACATGAATTGGGCGGGCATGCCGTCCCGCAATCCGTTGGCCCAGTTTGTTCTGGCGCTGACGGACTGGCTGGTTCGACCGTTGCGTCGCGTGATTCCGGCGGCAGGGCGATTCGATCTGGCGTCCCTGGTGGCCGTCCTGCTGCTCGCCTTGATTGCGATGGCGCTGACGGACCTTGTAGCCATGGGGCTCATCTACTGGGATCGCGCGTTCATTCGCGCCCCCTTTACGGTACTGCGCTGGGCGCTGAACCTGGTCTTCTGGCTGACCATCATTCACGTGGTGCTCAGCTGGGTGAATCCGCATGCGCCGATCGCACCGGCGATCTCCATGCTGTTGCGGCCGTTTCTCGCGCCGTTCCAGCGCATCCTGCCGCTGGTCGGCGGCTTCGATCTATCGCCCGTGGCGCTCATCATCATGATCCAGATCCTGTTGCTGGTCGTGAACCGCGCAGGCCTCTGACGCGATCGTTCCGGCAATAAAAAGGGGCGCCATCCAGGCGCCCCGTGAGTTCAATGTCCGCGGCTTAGCGGGAAACGCGTGTAACCCCGCCTTGGGTCAGCAACCGCACCCGATCGCCCGGCATGAACTTCTGACCGTCGGTTTCCTGAACGATCGCGCGCAACTCGCCGCTGTCCAGGCGCACCGTGATCTCCAGTCCGGGGCGCAGGCTCGTGCCGCCCTCGACCGCTTGGCCAACGATCCCGCCGACTACCGCGCCGGCCACCGCGCCGACCACCGAACCGCGTCCGCCGCCGATGCCGCTACCGGCCACGCCTCCAATCACGGCACCTGCACCTGTTCCTACACCTGTCTGTCCGCGATCAATCTGGACTTCACGCAGGCTTTCGATCGTCGCCATGCGGACGATCTGTTCACGCTGCGTCTCGCCCGCCCGGTAAACACTAGCCGATCGCTGCTGCGTGGCGCAGCCCGCCAGTGCCAACGTGGCGACGGCTGCGCCGAGCGCCATCCAACCCTTGTTCATCTGAGTCTCCCAAGCCAACGGGTCAGCACGCGCTGACCACTCCTGCTCCGACCATGCACGCGCCCGAGCGTTCCGAGCCTCGACTGACGACTCGGTCGGCCGCCAGACCGCGCAGTTCGTGACCCAATCTACCCGCCAAGCTCACCAGGGGCGGTAACCAAATGCTTCATGAAAGCGGTCGGCGATCATCGGCCGGTCCGCGGTGTGGTTTTGCGCACCGCCGTTTTCGATCTTCAGGGCACCCATCACGGCTGCGAGCCGGGCGGTGGTCTCCCAGTCCATGCCGTTGACGAGCCCGTAGAGCAGCCCGGCGCGGTAGGCGTCGCCACAGCCGGTGGGGTCGATGACCTGCCGTGCGGTTGCCACTGGAACGGCGGTGGCCTCACCGTTGCGCCAGATCTCCGAGCCAAGGCCGCCGCGCGTGACGATCAGCGCCTTTACCTTCTTCGACAGCGTGGCCAGATCGGTACCGGTCTTCTCGACCATGAGCTTGGCCTCGTAGTCGTTCAGCGCCAGGTAGTGGGCGCGTGCAACGAACCAGTCCAGTTCTTCAGCGCCGAACATCGGCAGCCCCTGGCCGGGGTCGAAGATGAACGGCACGCCGTGCTCGGCAAACTGCTGCGCATGCTGGAGCATGCCGTCGCGGCCGTCCGGCGCCACGATGCCCAGTTCGATCGAGCCATCGCCGGGTACGGCGTTCATGTGGGAGTGGGTCATCGCGCCCGGGTGGAACGCGGTGATCTGGTTGTCGTCCAGATCGGTCGTGATGAACGCCTGTGCCGTGAAGGTCGACGGCACGTGGCGCACGTGGCGGCGGTCGATGCCCAGCGCATCCAGCCGTGACAGGTATGGCTGCGCATCGTCGCCGACGGTGGCCATCGGCAGCGGCTTGCCACCCAGAAGCCGGAGGTTGTAGGCGATGTTGCCGGCGCAACCGCCGAACTCGCGTCGCAACTCGGGCACGAGGAACGCAACGTTCAAGATGTGAACCTGGTCGGGGAGGATGTGGTCCTTGAAGCGACCTTTGAACACCATGATGGAGTCGAAGGCGATGGAGCCGCAGATCAGCGTGGAGGGCATGGTGAGGGCGCGGCGCGCAGGCCGCTGTTGTGGTCGGGGAGGACTTACAGGTAGAACGGATAGACAACAAACCCGGCGGCGTTGAGCCCGCGTGCTTCGAACGTGATGCGCACGATGTAGTCGCCCCCGGCGCCCAGTCCTTCGTTGATGCGGCTGGACGGTTCGCCACTGGACGCGAGGTAGTCCACCGGTGCGAAGACCTTGCGCGCCAGGGTCCGGTTGTTGGTATCGGTCAGTGTGATCTCGACGGCGGGCAGTGCCACCCTGAACGAGGCACGGTTGCGCACGACTGCTGTCAGTTCAAGGATGTCTGTGCCCGGGATCGCCTGCAATTCGGTGCCGACCACGGCCAGCAGTTCCGCGCGCGTTGGCCACCCCACGCTGCATCCATACACGTCGCACAGTTGCACGAGTGTCGGGCGCAGCTGAGGCCAGCGGGTGATCAGTTCGGTTCGAAACAGCACGGTCGCCTGCACCAGGAGCACCACCGCGAGCACGGCCGAGCCACCGCCGAAGAAGATCGAGAATCCCCGCGGCTGCCGCGACTCGCGCAGGAATGCGGCCTCGGCGGCGGCGGCGTGCGTTTCGTCGGCCGCCTCCCGCGCCGGCGCAGCATTCGCGGCATCGGACGATTCCGCGGTCTCGCGGCCGGTGTCGGACCGCGCTGCTCGCTTGCGGCGTGTGCCGCGTGACTCACTGGTCGTCGCCGGATCGGTGGAACTGTCCTGCTCGATCGCGCTGGGTGCCAGCAAGGTGGGCACGGCAAGCGGATCGACTGCAGCGGTCGATTCCGCCGACGCACTGCGAACACGGGCCGCGACGGCCTCGGGCAGACTGCGTGGTGCCTCCTCCCCGTTCTCGCGTGCGACCTCGGTGGGTGGGGCGGCACGGTCGTCGCTGTTGGGCGGCGCGTCCGATGCGGACGGGGGTGCGGTGGGCGTCGCTGCAGCTTCTGAGACAGGCGGCGCTGCTGCGGGCGTCTGGGGTGCGGTGGCGAGGGTGGCCGGTGCGGCAGGCGCGCTGAGCGCCGCGTCATCGATATAGGACAAACTGCCTATCGCATCGAAGACATGGCGGCAGCTGCCGCAGCGTACGAGCCCACCGCGCAGCTTCAGCTGATCGGAGACGACGCGGAACATCGCCTGGCAGCTGGGACAGCGGGTTGCGAGTGCCATGGGTGCGGGTGGCCACCGGTCAGGCGGCGCGGGTCCCGGCGAGGCAGACCCAGCCGTCATCGCGGCGCCAGGCAGACAGGGCGACGCGCGGATCGACCTGCGCATACAGCGCGATCATCTCGTCGGTTTGGCGTTCGAGGATGCCCGCCAGCACGAGAGATCCGCCCGGCGCGACGCGCCCGAGCAGGGCCGGCGCGAGAATCTTCAGCGGGTTGGCGAGGATATTGGCGAGCACGATGTCGAAGGTCGCCGCCGACCCCGTCGGCAGCGTGTCGGGCGCAGTGTAATGAGACAACACATCGGTCACGCCATTGGCGCGAGAGTTCAGGCGGGCCGCCGCCACCGCCTGTGGATCAATGTCGGTGCCAGTCACTTCGCGGGCGCCCAGCAGCGCCGCGGCCACAGCCAGGATGCCGGAGCCGCAGCCGTAGTCCAGCACACGCCGGCCGACGGGGGCGTTGGCATCGAGCCAAGCCAGGCACAGTCGGGTGGTCGGATGCGTGCCGGTGCCGAACGCCACGCCGGGATCCAGGCGCAGGTTGATCGCGTGCGGGTCGGGTGGCTCGTGCCAGCTCGGCACGACCCAGAGGCGGTCACTGATGCGCGTTGGCGGAAACTGCGCCTGCGTCAGTCGCACCCAGTCAGCATCTTCGACAATGCAGCTCGCTTCCAGTGCAGGTAAAGCGAGTCCAGCGGTGTCGCAGGCGGCATCGAGCAGCTGTGCCGGATCGGTACCCGCGTCGACCAGCACGCGCAGGCGGCTCGTCGGCCAGGCCTGCCGCTCGATGGGCATGCCCGGTTCGCCGTAGAGCGGCTGTTCATCGGCGCTGTCGGCCTGCGCATCTTCGAGGCTGACCGACAACGCCCCATGGTCGAGCAACGCGTCCGACAGTGCATCTGCCTGCGTTTGGTCGACGGTGAAGGTGAGTTCGCGCAGCATGGCGGCCAGTCGTGTTGGGCGATGTCCCGGTTCGACGAGCCCGCGATTGCGGGCCGCTGGGCACGTAAGCGCGCCGCCGGTACGACGCTGCCGCCGCTACACCTGGTTCATCTGGCGCGCTGCGAGCCGCTTTTCGAGGTAATGGATGCTGGTGCCGCCGAGCATGAATTTTTCGTCCAGCATCAATTCACGGTGCAGCGGGATGTTGGTGAGAATGCCCTCCACCACCATCTCGGATAGCGCGATGCGCATGCGCGCCATGGCCTGCTCGCGCGTATCGCCATAGCAGATCACCTTGCCGATCATGCTGTCGTAATTGGGCGGGACGAAGTAGCCGGCATAGGCATGCGAGTCCACCCGCACACCGGGACCGCCCGGCGCATGCCATGCGGTGATGCGGCCGGGGCTCGGCGTGAACTTGTAGGGATCCTCGGCGTTGATCCGGCACTCGACCGCCGCCCCGCGCGTCGGAATGTCGCGCTGGCGCAAGGTCAGCTTCTCGCCGGCGGCCACGTGGATCTGCTGCTGAACGATGTCGATGCCGGTCACCATCTCGGTGACCGGATGCTCGACCTGCACGCGCGTGTTCATCTCGATGAAGAAGAACTCGCCGTTCTCGTAGAGGAACTCGAAGGTGCCGGCGCCGCGGTAGCTGATGCGGCGGCAGGCGTCGGCGCAGCGGTCGCCGATCTTCTCGATCAGCTTGCGCGGGATTCCCGGCGCCGGTGCTTCCTCGATGATCTTCTGGTGGCGGCGCTGCATCGAGCAGTCGCGCTCGCCGAGCCACACTGCATTGCGATGCTGATCTGCCAACACCTGAATCTCGATGTGCCTCGGGTTCTCGAGGAACTTCTCCATATAGACGGCGGGATTGCTGAAGGCTGACTGCGCTTCCTGGCGCGTCATGTTCACTGCGTTGACCAGTGCTGCCTCGGTGTGGACCACGCGCATGCCGCGCCCACCACCACCACCGGCCGCCTTGATGATGACCGGGTAGCCCACCGCCCGCGCCGTCTTGACGATCTCGCGCGGATCCTCCGGCAAGGCGCCCTCGGAGCCGGGTACACAAGGCACGCCAGCGGCGATCATGGCCTGCTTGGCGGAGACCTTGTCTCCCATCAGGCGGATCGACTCGGGACGTGGGCCGATGAATACGAAGCCGGACTTTTCCACCCGTTCGGCGAAGTCCGCGTTCTCGGACAGGAAGCCGTAGCCCGGGTGGATCGCCTCGGCGTCCGTGACCTCGGCCGCGCTGATGATCGCCGGCACGTTCAGGTAGCTGTCCTTGGATGGCGGCGGACCGATGCAGACCGACTCGTCGGCGAGCTTCACGTACTTCGCATCGGTGTCGGCGGTCGAATGCACGACCACGGTGCGGATGCCCATCTCGCGGCAGGCGCGCTGGATCCGCAGCGCGATCTCGCCGCGATTGGCAATCAGAATCTTTCCGAACATGGGTGCTCGCGCCTCAGTCGACGTCGACGACAACGGAAGTCAGATCGACGCCTGACCGCTCGCTGCCCGTCGACTCCAATGGCGCGAACCGCGCGCTCTGGTGATCCACGATGTCAGCCGATCACGAACAGCGGTTGTCCGTACTCGACGGCCTGGCCATTTTCGACCAGGACTTCCCTCACCTCGCCAGCGATCTCGGCCTCGATCTCGTTGAGCAGCTTCATCGCCTCGATGATGCACAAAGTGTCGCCGGGCTTGATCGCCTGGCCGAGTTCGACGAACGACTTGGACCCTGGGCTGGGCGACCGATAGAACGTGCCAACCATCGGCGACTTGACCAGCGTGCCCTTGACCTCTTCCGGGACAACGACCGCGGGCTGGGCCGCGGCGGGCGCGGGTGGCGACGCAGCAGGTGGGGGCGGGGCTGCAAGATAGGTCGCCGGCGCCGCCATGGTCACCGTCTGCGGTGCCGGTGCGTGCTTGACGATGCGCACCTTGTCCTCGCCCTCGGTCACTTCGATCTCGGCGATGCCGGACTCGGCCACCAGATCGATCAGCGTCTTCAGCTTGCGCAGGTCCATAGCGTTTCCTTGGCGTCAGCGTCCGGAGGGCGCGCGCGCGGTCAATGCAAATTCGAGGGCGAAGCGATATCCGGCCGGTCCGAGGCCGACGATGCAACCGCACGCCAGATCGCTCAGATAGGAGTGATGCCTGAACGGCTCGCGCGCATGCACGTTGGTCAGATGCACCTCGACAAACGGAATGGCCACGCCCGCCAAGGCATCACGCAGCGCCACGCTGGTGTGGGTCAACGCGCCGGCATTGACGATGATGAAATCGGTTCCGTCAGCGTGCGATGCGTGAATCCGATCAACCAAGGCGCCTTCGTGGTTGCTTTGGAAGAATGCGATCGCGGCCTGATGGGCGGCGGCCTGCTCGGCCAACGCACGCTCGATGTCGGCGAGCGTTTGCGAGCCATAGATCGCAGGTTCCCGAACGCCGAGCAGGTTCAGGTTCGGGCCGTTCAAGACCAGGATGCGTGTCGCCACTGCCGAAGGTTCCATCGCCTGCGGATAATCACAGGCTCAAAGACAAATTTTTAAGGGCAAATGACGCGGGAAGCGCGCCGAAGCATTGCGAAGGACGCGGATTGTGGGTCCGACAACCCCTAGTTGTCCAGCAGGAGGTACGCAACCTCTGCGGTTAATCAAGCTGCGCGTCAAGCCAGGCTTGCAACTCGGGCGCATGTATCTGGCCAAGCTTGCGTTGCGCAACCTGTCCAGACCGGTTGATCAGGGCAGTATAGGGAAGCGCGCCGGACAAGTTGCCGAGCGATCGTCCCAACTCCGAACCGCCGACGCCGGCCACCAAAAGCGGCAGGGTCAGGCTCATCTTATCCCTGAAGCTGCGGACTTTTTCTGCATTGTCGATGGCGATGCCGACAATTTCTACGCCTTTGGATCGGTAGGCGTCGCGTACGGCTTGCAGGACCGGCATTTCCTCGACGCAAGGTGGGCACCACGTCGCCCAGAAGTTCAGCACGAGGATCTGGCCGCGCCACTGAGACATGGGTCGAGGCGTGCCGTCTGCATCCGGGAAGGTCTGGGCAAAGACGATGTCGGCAGCGCCATCGGCGGCCGGGGATGGCGAATTTCGGCGGTGGGAGAACCAGGCGCCCAGCGCAGTGGCGCCGATCGCGGTCAATCCGCCCAACACCCACTGGCGGCGACTCATCCTGGCAGCGCCGTCTGTCGCAGCAGATTGTTCAGGGCCGTCGAGTTGGCCCGGCCGGCGGCTTCCACCGGGTGCAGCTGCGGATCGGTGGAACGAAAGCGCGGGGCAACGCGGATGGCATCGGTGTCGTGCACGGACAGGACCACGCCCACCCGGCGCGGCAGCGAATCCTGTCGCGTGGTGATGACGAACTGCAGTTCTTCCAACGCCGCACCCGGCTCGCCGCGACCGCCGCCTTCCTCGACCTCGAACTCGACCCCTTCGTTCATTAGATGGATCTCGACATCCTTGGCGCTGTCGGTGAACAGGTGAAGGTGAACGTTCGAGTGCGCGGTGGCGGTGCCGTTGAGCACGGCACCCACGAGGTGCGGATTGAACCGCGCGAAGCGCTGCATCAATTCCAGGGCCAGCATGCGCAAGGCCGCCAATCGGCGTGCGTGCTCGTCACCGTCGAACGTCTGCAGGTAGCGACGCAGTTCATGTTCCACCACACTGTTGTCGGGCAGCGCGCGGCGCGCGCCTGACTCGCCGACGATCTCGGCCGCCGCCTTGCGCTTGGCGGTAGCGTAGTCGCAGCCGTCTTCGGCAATCAGGCGGGCGGCGGCGGCGGCGATCTCGGTCTGCAGATCGTTTCGGTGCTCGGCAGGCATGGCGGGAACCGCAAGAAGTTGCCGGGCAGTGTAGCGACGCGCGGCGCACGACCGGCGGCGCGGCGGTGCCAGTGGCGTCACGCCGCCATCGGTATTTCCCTAGAATCGCCGCCTTTGCCGGCTCGGGGGTCTTGTCGCCCGGACCGACACGCATCGGACGGGCCCCTTGCATCTGCATATCCTCGGCATCTGCGGCACCTTCATGGGTGGCTTGGCACAGCTTGCGCGTGCCGCCGGGCATCGTGTCACCGGGTGCGACGCCAACGTCTATCCACCCATGTCCGATCAGCTGGCGGCCGCCGGGATCGAACTGGTGGAGGGCTTTGCCGCCGATCAGATGGCTTTCAAGCCCGATCTGTTCGTCATCGGCAACGTCGTCGTCCGCGGCAACCCGCTGATGGAAGCCATATTGGAAGCGGGGGCACCGTTCACTTCGGGACCGCAATGGATCGGCGAACATCTGCTGCGTGCCAAGTGGGTGCTCGCGGTCGCCGGCACCCACGGCAAGACCACGACCAGCGCGATGCTGGCGAAGATCCTCGACCATGCCGGCCTGGCCCCCGGCTTCCTGATCGGCGGAGTGCCGCAGGACTTCGGAGTCTCGGCGCGCAGTGGCGCCAGCGACTTCTTCGTCATTGAAGCCGATGAGTACGACACGGCGTTCTTCGACAAGCGCAGCAAGTTCGTTCACTACTTTCCGCGCACGGCGATCTTGAACAACCTCGAGTACGACCACGCGGATATCTTTGCCGATCTGGGTGCCATCGAGACGCAGTTTCATCACCTGGTGCGCTGCGTGCCGCATTCCGGCCGGTTGATCGTCAACGGCCAAGCCGCGTCATTGCAGCGCGTGCTTGCACGCGGGTGCTGGTCGCAGGTGGAGTTGTTCGACGTCGAGGCAGGCTGGCACGCAGCGGATGTGAGCGAGGGTGCCGTCCATGCGTTCGATGTCGCCCTCGGCGCGACATCGTATGGCCGCCTTAAGTTGCCGGCAGCCGGCAGCCACAACCGGAGCAACGCAATCGCCGCGATCGCCGCCGCCCATCATGTCGGTGTACCGCCCGCGCTGTCGATCGAGGCGCTGTCGCATTTCGAAGGTGTCAAGCGTCGACTGGAACTGCGCGGCATTGAGCACGACATCGCCGTGTACGACGACTTTGCGCACCACCCCACCGCGATTGCGCTGACGCTGGACGGCTTGCGCCGTCGGGTCGGAAGCGCGCGCATTCTCGCGGTCCTGGAGCCGCGCTCGAACACGATGAAGCTCGGCACGATGAAGGCGGCGCTGCCGGCGGCATTGCGCGACGCCGATCTGGTGTTCTGCTTTGGCGCGCGCAATGGCAAGGGCGCGCTTGGCTGGGAGCCTGCCGAAGCGTTGCAGTCCTTGGGCGAGCGGGCTCGCAGTTTTCACGACATCGGCGCGCTGGTGAGCGCAGTGGTCGACGCTGCCCGGCCGGGCGACCATGTGCTGGTGATGAGCAACGGCGGCTTCGGCGGCGTGCATGGGCGCTTGCTGGAGGCGCTGGCTGCGCGTCGCCGAGGCGACCTCGGCGCCGAACGCGTGACCTGCGTGCGGCCGACATGATCCTGTACCTGCACGGCTTTCGCTCGTCGCCGCAGTCGCGCAAGGCGCAGCAGATCAAGTCGGCCATGAGGGCTCGCGGGTGGGCCGACGACTACCTGTGTCCGCAGCTGCCCGCGTCGCCGCGTGAGGCTGTCGACGTCGCGCGGAGGGCTGTCGATCGCGAAGATCCGGCCGCCCTGTACCTGATCGGCTCCTCGCTCGGCGGCTACTACGCGACGTGGTTGGCCGAACAGATCGGGTGCCGCGCCGTGCTGCTCAACCCGGCGATCACGCCGTACGATGACCTCAAGGCGCACCTCGGGCCGCAGCCGGTGTTCTTCTCGACCGACAAGATCGACATGAAGCCGGCCTACCTGGACGAACTGCATGCGCTCGATACGCCATGCATCACGCAGCCGGACCGCTACTTCCTGGTAGCCGCCACGGGCGACGAAGTGATCGACTATCGCACCATGGTGGCCAAGTACGCTGGCTGCCGGCAGCGGGTGATTGCCGGTTCTGATCACCAGATTCATGACTTTGCGCAGTATCTCGACGAGGTGCTGCGGTTTTGCGGCATCGAGTGAACAACAATGCGGGCCGCGGTTTGGGCGGAGCATCCCGAGGGGCGAACATCGTGCGATTGAAGAACAAGGTCAGCATCATTACCGGCGGCGCGCAGGGCATCGGTCTCGCCACCGCGACGAAGTTCGCCACCGAAGGGGCGATCGTCATCGTCTGCGACCTGCGCCAGGACGCGGTCGACCTCGCTATCGCCCAACTGCGCGAGATTCCGGGCGCCGTGGCGGACGGGTTCGTCGTCGATGTCACCAAGCGCCCGCAGGTCGATGCCATGGTGGCGGCGGTGAAGGCGAAGTACGGACGCATCGACGCGCTGGTGAACAACGCCGGCATCACGCTGGACGCACGACTGCAGAAGATGACCGAGGCGCAGTTCGACAAGGTGATCGACGTGAACCTCAAGGGCACCTACCACTGCGCCCAGGCGGTGATCGAGACGATGATCGAGCAAGGCAGCGGGGCCATTGTCAACGCCTCGAGCGTGGTCGGCATCTACGGCAACTTCGGCCAGAGCAACTACGCAGCCAGCAAGTTCGCCGTGATCGGCCTGGCCAAGACCTGGGCGCGCGAACTCGGTCCCAAGGGGATCCGGTGCAATGCCGTGGCGCCCGGTTTCATTGCCACGCCGATCCTGCATACGATCCCAGACAAGGTAATGGCACAGATGACGGATCGGGTACCGATGAAGCGCCTGGGCAAGCCGGAAGAAGTGGCCAACGTGTATGCCTTCCTCGCGTCGGATGAGGCGGCCTATATCAACGGTGCGGTGATTGAGGTGGCCGGCGGCCTCACGGTCTGATCGGCCAACCCACCTCCAGCGCAGGCAGCCATGAGCACGGCAGCCCGCCCGTTGCCGGCATCTGCACAGCGCGTCCAGCAGGCGCTCGATGCCTTGGGCCTCGGCTGCCAGGTGATCGAACTGGCGGTTGCCGCCCGCACTGCGCAGCAGGCAGCCGATGCGCTCGGCATCGTGGTGGGCCAGATTGCCAAGTCACTGATCTTTCGCGGCGCCGAATCGGGGAGGGCGGTCCTGGTGATCGCCGCGGGCGACCGGCGTGTCGATGAAGCGTGCATCCAGGCGCAGCTGGGCGAGCGGATCGAGCGGGCGCAGCCCACCTTCGTGCGCGATGCGTCTGGGTTCGCCATCGGCGGCGTACCGCCCTTGGCGCATGCTGGACCCATGGTGACCTTCGTGGATGCCTCGCTGCGCCGCTTCGACACCGTGTGGGCCGCAGGCGGGACGCCGCATTGTGTCTTTGCGATCGCGCCGTCCGATCTGCTGCGGGCGAGCGGCGGCATCGAACTTGCGATCTGCGATTGAGCGCGCGGTCGTATCCAGCACGACGGTGGTGACGGTCGTGCCGACGGCGCACGCTAAGCTCGCCCGATGAATCTGCTATTCGAGGAAGACGGCCTGTTCCGTGCCGGCACCGTGCTGTCTGGCGCGGACGTGTCGTTCCAGGTCGAGCTGCCGACGGGAAAGCGCACCAAGGTGAAGGGCTCGCACGTCCTGCTGCGTTTCGAGCAGCCTGCGCCTGCGCAACTGATGTCGCGCGCGCAAAGCGCAGCCGATGAGATCGATCTCGACTTCCTGTGGGGGTGCGCGCCGCAGAGCGAGTTCGGCTTCGACGAACTGGCGCGCGAGTACCACGGCCATGCCCCCGACGCGGTGGAGGCGGCGACCATCTTGTTTCGTTTGCATGGCGCGCCGGTGTACTTCCATCGCAAGGGCCGCGGGCGCTACCGCCCTGCGCCACCGGAGATCCTGCGGCAGGCGCTGGCGGCGGTCGAACGCAAGCGCCAGCAGGAACTGCTCAAGCAGACCTATGTCGATGCGCTCAAGGCGGGCGAACTGCCCGAATCGATCGCGGCGCAGGGCGTGTTGCTGGCGGTACGTCCCGACAAGAACAGCGTCGAGTACAAGGCGGTTGAAGCGGCGGCGGAGCAGTTGCAGATGTCGCCACTGGCGCTGTTGCTGGCGCGGGGTGCGATCCGTTCGCCGTACCGATGGCATCTCGAGACATTTCTCGTCTCGACCTTTCCGCGCGGAACCGGATTTGCCGCCGACCTGCCGGCGCCGCAGGTGCCAGACGACTTGCCGCTGGCCGAGATCGAGGTGTTCTCGATCGACGACTCGGCGACCACCGAGATCGACGACGCGTTCTCGCTGCAGCCGGCTGGCGACTTCACGCGCGTTGGCATCCACATCGCCGCGCCGGGCGTCGTGATCGCACGGGGCGATGCCCTCGATGCGGTGGCGCGGGCGCGCATGTCCACCGTGTATGCGCCGGGGCTGAAGTTCACCATGCTGCCACCGGCCTGGATCGATGCCTTCACGCTGCTGGAGGGCCGCGTCGTCCCGGTGCTGTCGCTGTATGTCGACGTCGATGCCGATCACCAGATTCACAACGTCGAGACGCGCGTGGAGCGCGTGCGGATCGCCGCCAATTTGCGTCACGATCTGCTCGACGATGTGGTCACGGATGCAGCGATCGCGAGCGGGGAAGTGGCCACCCCGTTTGGTGCGCAACTGGTGCGGCTATGGCACCTGGCGCGCGCGCTGCTTGCACGCCGCGAGGCGGTACGCGGCAAGCCGGAGCCGATCGGCCGTGTCGACTACGGCTTCGAGCTCGACTTCGCCGGCGACGAGCCGGACGAACATGCGCATGTATCGATCAAGCCGCGCCGGCGCGGAGCGCCGCTCGACCTGATCGTTGCCGAGTTGATGATCCTTGCCAACAGTCATTGGGGCGGCTGGCTCGCTCAGCAGCGCATCGTCGGCATCTACCGGTCGCAGCAACGCGCTTACGGCGTCAGCCGCGTCAAGATGAGCACCACGCCGGCGCCGCATGAAGGCATGGGTGTCAGCCACTACGCTTGGAGCACCTCGCCGCTGCGGCGTTATGTCGATTTGGTCAACCAGCGCCAGCTGATCGCCGCCGCGCTTGGGCGCGCACCCGCGTACGGCGCCAACGATGCCGACATCTTCGGCATCGTGTCCGGCTTCGATGCCGCCTACGGCAGCTATGCCGAGTTCCAGGCCAAGCTGGAGCGCTATTGGTGTCTGCGCTGGCTGCGGCAGGAGGGCGTCAAGCGCATCGCCGCGAGCGTGGTGAAGGAGGACCTGCTGCGCCTGGACGGCTTGCCGATGCTGACGCGGCTGCCCGGGCTGCCGGCGTTGCCGCGCGGCCAGCGCATCGAGATCGATGTCATCGACTGTGACGAGATCGAGCTGTCACTGGAGGCACGTCTGCATCAGGTGCTCACCCAACCGGCGACCGAGCCGGTGGATGAGGATGAGCTTGCAGACGAGACGCTCGCGCCGGTCGAGGGCGCAGGCGCCGAGACCGACGCGGTAACGACGGGTGCCGGTCCGCGGGTGGATGCGCCTGCCGCCGAAGAGATACCGCCCGCGGGCTAGTCCGCTGCGTTGCGCATGCCAGTCACCGGCTTTGCAGCGCTGCGCGGGCGGGATGCGTGGCTACAATCGTCGAGGCGATTTCCGGGAGCGCGGCGCTTGGAGCAGTTTCCTCGACAACGGGAGCATGGGTGATGGCGGCGCTGGGCGGCGCGTCTGCTGTCTCGTCCTCGCTGTTTGGCGGGTTGTTCGCCAATAAGGTGCTGACCGGCGCGTTCGCCGTGTCCATTGGACTTCACGCGGCAGTGCTCGCGGTGCGGTTCGTCGATCCCGAGTTCCTGCAGGTGCGATCGAGTGACCCGCCGCTCGAGATCATCCTCGTCAATTCGCGCAGCGAGTCCAAGCCGACCAAGGCTGAAGCGCTGGCGCAGGCCAATCTCGACGGCGGTGGTGCCAACGACCAGGGCCGGCGCACGTCGCCGCTGCCCGAGAGCTTCCAGATGCGCGACGGCGACACGCTCGAGTCGGCGCGAAAGATGGTGGAGCAACTCGAATTGGAGCAGCGCAAGCTGCTGACCAGCCTCACCGGCGGCGAAGTGCCGCTGCCTGTTCCCGCACCGGAAACGCGTCAAGACAAGAGCGCGACCGGCAGCACCGAGGAAACGCGGGCCAAGCTCGCCCGCGTGCAGGCCGAGATTGCGCGCCAGGTGTCGGATTATCAGAAACGACCGCGCAAGCACCATTACATGCCCAGCACGTCGGAGTACCGCTACGCACGCTACGTCGAGGACTGGCGCGCGCGGGTGGAAAAGATCGGCAACGATCATTATCCGGAGGATGCACGTGGCCGTGTCTACGGTGCGTTGCGCATGACCGTGTCGATCCGCAAGGACGGCAGCCTTGCCGAGGCGATCATCGAGAACCCCTCGGGTTCTCCCGTGCTCGACCGCGCGGCGCGCAAGATCATCAAACTTGCCGCACCTTTTCCTCCATTTCCCCCGGACATCGCGCGCGACACTGATATCCTCGAAATCACCCGCACCTGGATGTTCACCAACGATCAGTTTGCTACGCGCACGGGCGCGGGCAGCACCTCCGGCAAATGACTACAGGCAGCAAGACTGCAAGCGCGAAACACGCGGCCGCACCCGCACAGGCTGATCGCTACGCGGTGGTCGGCAATCCGATCGCCCATAGTCTGTCGCCCGAGATACATACGCTCTTCGCACGGCAGACCCGGCAGAACCTGGTCTACGAGAAACTGCTCGCGCCGATCGATGGATTCGAGGAGTTCGCGCTTGGACTGCGCGACGCGGGCTACCTCGGCCTGAACGTCACGATCCCGTTCAAGATCGATGCGGCCAAGCTGGCTGACGAGTTGTCGGCCCGAGCCCGGCTGGCAGGCGCGGTCAACACGCTCAAGTTCGACGGCGACACCATCCATGGCGACAACACCGACGGCGTCGGTTTCGTGCGCGATGTCACCGGTCGGCTCAAGTTCACGATCGAGAACTCCGCCATCCTGATCCTGGGCGCGGGCGGCGGCGTGCGCGGCCTGATCGGCTCTCTGCTCGAGGAAAAACCCAAGTGGATCGCGGTGGCGAACCGCAGCCATGAGCGGGCGGTGGAACTGGCTGACGAGTTCGGCGTCGAGGCAATCCACTTCGATGAGGTGCCGGCCGAGCACTTCGATCTCGTGATCAATGGCACGGCGAGCAGTTTGAGCAACGCCGCGCCGAAGATCGATCCCGAGACCTTCGATGACTGCACGCTCGCCTACGACCTCGTGTACGACGCTCATCCGACGCCGTTCATGCAGCTGGCCAAGCAAGGTGGCGCTACGCAGGTCGCCGACGGCCTGGGCATGCTGGTCGAACAGGCCGCCGAGGCGTTTCTGGCGTGGCGTGGCGTGCGCCCGGAAACCAACGCGGTCTATCAGGAGCTGCGGCGCCGGCTGGATGCATTGCCGCCGTCGCCCGTCATCCAGCGATGACGGCCCTGCGTCACGTCCTGCGCTGGACGTGGCGGCTTCTCATCCTGGCGGTGCTCGGCGTGCTCGCCGTGCAACTGTGGTACTTCGGCTGGATTGCCTACTGGAAGTATGAAAATCCCCGCCAGACCGCGTTCATGGAGCGCGAGCTGGAACGTCTGCAGGCGCGTAATCCGAAGGCGCAGTTGCGTCATCAGTGGCAACCGTACGAGCGGATCAGCAACCATCTGAAGCGCGCCGTGATTACGTCAGAGGATGCCCGCTTCGTCGAGCACGAAGGCGTTGACTGGGACGCGGTTCAGAAGGCGTACGAAGAGAATCTCAAGCGTGGCCGCCCGGTCAAGGGCGGGAGCACCATCTCGCAGCAATTGGCCAAGAACCTCTTTCTGTCCGGCGAGCGAAGTTATGCCCGCAAGGCGCAGGAACTGGTGATCACGGCGATGCTCGAGTGGATGTGGGACAAGCGCCGCATCCTTGAGGTGTACCTGAACGTCGTTGAGTGGGGCGACGGCATCTTTGGTGCCGACGCTGCCGCCCGCCATTACTTCGGCGCGGGTGCGCACCAGGTCGACGCCGAGCAGGCGGCGCGTCTGGCAGCCTTCCTGCCGAGCCCAAAGCGCTACGGTCGCATTCGCAGCGGGCGCTATCTGGACGGCCGTACGGCAGCCATCCTCCGCTACATGCCGTCGGCCCAGCTTCCCTGAACGCGCCAGCCGCCCGACACGTGGGGCGCGCCTAGAATCTGCGCCCCAATGATTCCGAACACCGATCCTACCGCTGGAGGCTTCACACAAGCCTGCGTCAGCATTCCGGCGCGCGACCCCGAAGAAGCGCAGCGTGCGCTCGCGCGCGTGCAGGCCTTGCTGGAGCGCCAGCGGCGGGTGGAGCAGCTGGTTCACCGCGAGCAGGCGCCGGCCGACGAGAAAAAGGCGCTGGTCGAAGGCTTGGTGCACCGACAGCATCTGTCGGAACTGAAGGCGATCATTGATCGCCTGCATCCGGCAGATATCGCCTACATCCTCGAGGCGTTGCCGCGCGACGACCGGATGGTCGTCTGGGATAGCGTCAAGGCCGACTCCGACGGCGCGATCCTGGTCGAGGTCGGCGAGGGCGTGCGCGAGACGCTGATCGAAGCGATGGAGCGCGGCGAACTGATCGCCGCGATCAGCAAGCTCGAGGCCGATGAGATCGCGGCGATTGCCGGCAGTCTGCCGGACGACGTCGTCGAGCAGGTCAAGCAGTCGTTGACGATCGAGGAGCGGGCCCAGCTGCGCGCGGCGATGAGCTACCCCGAGGACTCCGTCGGCGCGCGGATGGACTTCGAGATGGTGACGATCCGCGACGACGTCACCCTGGAGGTGGTGCTGCGCTACCTGCGGCGGTTCGACGAACTGCCCGACCATACCGACCAGGTGTTCGTGGTCGACCGTGACGATGTGCTCAAGGGGGCGCTGCCGCTGGACCGGTTGCTCATCAATGAGCCGGAGACCGAGGTCGCATCAGTGATGAGGTCCGACATCCTGACGCTTGCGCCGTTCGACGACGCGGGTGAAGCCGCGCAGGCGTTCGAGCGCTATGACCTGGTCTCGGCGCCGGTGGTCGACGCCAACGGTCGCCTGATCGGGCGCCTCACGGTTGATGAAGTGGTCGATGTCATTCGCGAGGAATCCGAAGAGGCGGCACTTGCGCAGGCCGGCCTGCGCGAGGAGGAGGACCTGTTCGCCAGCGTCTGGAATTCAGCCAAGAACCGCTGGCTCTGGCTGGCGCTCAATTTGTGCACGGCCTTCTTCGCCTCGCGCGTGATTGGCGCGTTCGAGGGCACCATTCAGCAGGTGGTGGCGTTGGCGACGCTGATGACGATCGTGATGGGCATCGCCGGCAATTCCGGCAACCAGACTATGACGCTGATGATCCGCTCGCTCGCTCTTGGGCAGGTCACCGGCGGCAATGCGCGTCGCCTGGTCTACAAGGAGCTGGCGGTCGCCGCGCTCAACGGCATGGTGTGGGGCGGGATTGCGGGCCTAGTGGCGTTCTGGATCTATCTGGACTCGCCGCAGGGCTGGTTGATCGGCGTGACGATGACGGTCGCCATGGTGCTCAACATGCTGGTGGGCTCGCTGGTTGGCATGTTTGTGCCGTTGCTGCTCGTGCGCTACGGACGCGATCCGGCGATGGGATCTTCCGTGCTGCTGACCTTCACCACGGACAGCATGGGAGTGTTCATCTTTCTAGGGCTGGCAACGCTTTTCTTCGTTTAGCGCGTAACGCTTTATTTGATCCGCTTGATGGTGAACTCCTCCTGGATCGTGTCCTTGTAGGCACTGGCCGGGCTGCTGGCACCTATGAAGCGGCGGGCAATCTCTTCGCCCACGGCAATGTGCTGGATCACCGAGCCGTTGTCGAACTCGATCTCTAGCACCCGATTGCTGCGGTCATACCCGGCTGACTTGATGCCGCCGCGGCGGATGGGTTTGCGCTCGATGGCCATGGTCATGCTCCCAATCGGTTGGCGCTACAGGCCCAGTTGCGGCCAAAGCTCGTCGATGCGGCGCTTGATGGCTTCGTCCATGGCTATCGGTCGGCCCCACTCACGCTGCGTCTCGCCAGGCATCTTATTGGTGGCATCGATCCCCATCTTGCTGCCCAGGCCGCTGACCGGGGAGGCAAAGTCCAGATAGTCGATCGGCGTGTTCTCCACCAGCACGGTGTCGCGCATCGGATCCACGCGCGTCGTGATCGCCCAGATCACTTCCTTCCAGTCGCGCGCATCGACATCATCGTCCACCACGACGATGAACTTGGTGTACATGAACTGCCGTAGAAAACTCCACACGCCCATCATCACGCGCTTGGCGTGCCCCGGGTACTGCTTGCGCATCGACACCACGGCCATGCGATAGCTGCAGCCTTCCGGCGGCAGGTAGAAGTCGATGATTTCGGGGAACGTGCGACGCAAGATCGGCACGAACACCTCGTTCAACGCGACGCCCAGGATCGCCGGCTCATCGGGCGGTTTGCCGGTGTAGGTCGAGTGGTAGATGGGATCGCGCCGCATCGTGATGCGGTCGACCGTGAAAACCGGGAACCAGTCGCGCTCGTTGTAGTACCCGGTGTGATCGCCAAATGGGCCTTCGAGCGCCAACTCATAGTCGCTCGCAGGCCGCGGGGGCGCTCCAGTTGGGGCGGGCGACGGTCGCTCGCATGGATAGATGTGGCCCTCGAGAACGATCTCGGCCGACGCCGGCACGGACAAGTCATGACCGATGCAGCGGGTGGTCTCGGTCCGGCCGCCGCGCAGCAGCCCGGCAAACTGATACTCGGACAGATGATCGGGGACCGGCGTCACGGCGCCAAGAATGGTGGCTGGATCAGCACCGAGGGCAACCGCGATCGGGAACGGCTTGCCCGGGTGTGCCAGCCGGTGATCACGAAAGTCCAGCGCGCCGCCGCGGTGAGCGAGCCAGCGCATGATCAGCTTGTTGCGGCCGATCACCTGCTGCCGGTAGATGCCCAGGTTCTGGCGCTTCTTGTGCGGTCCCCGAGTGATGGTGAGGCCCCACGTGATCAGGGGCCCGGCGTCGCCGGGCCAACAGGTCTGGATCGGCAGGCGGGCGAGATCAACGTCAGCGGCCTCCCAGACCACCTGCTGGCAGCCAGCGCCGCTGACGTGCTTGGGCGCCATGTCCCACAGCGCGCTCTTGAGCATCGCGACCTTGCCGAGCGCATCCTTGATGCCCTTTGGCGCCTCGGGCTCCTTGAGCGACGCCAGCAACTCGCCCACGTCGCGGAGCGCCGCCACGCTGTCGGCCCCCATGCCGAGCGCCACACGTCGCGGCGTGCCGAACAGATTGGCGAGCACCGGGATCGTGTGGCCGCGCGGTTGTTTGACCAAGACAGCCGGTCCGCCGGCACGTAGGAGACGATCGCCCAGCTCAGTCATCTCGAGCACCGGGGAGATGGGCGTTTCAAGCTGCTTGAGCTCGCCGAGTCGGTCCAGTTGTGCCAGAAAGTCACGCAGGTCAGAGTATTTCATCGAATTTGTTGCGACGCAGCAACCCTTGATCGGCATGCTCGATTGTGCTTGTAACTCGGTAAGTCTTTGAAAAATAGACAACTACAGTGGCGTCATCCTGATTCCGACAGCCCGGATGGCGAGAATTCCACTCATCGAATGAGGCAGATTCCGGCGGCTCCCTGATTGCCACAAGGCTCACACCCCCTAAAATGCAGCAGCCGTTTGGCATAGCGCCCTTCCTTTAGACAGTCGAACCGGCATTCGTCGGCGGCGTCAGATAGCAGCCTGGGATTGGGTCCGGACCATCTGGCTTCAGCAGACTGAAGCCGTTCCGGCGAAACGATGGTGGCAACGGCAGCGAGTCGGGCCACCGCAATACCAAGAAGCGAACCGGCTTCGCACGTGCTGCGGCCGGTTCATCGTCCAACCTGTGAGTGACGACCCGAGGGCCGCATGGTCCGAAGGCCGCTCGACATAAGGAGGAACCATGTCACAAGTCTCAAATTGTGCGCTGCAGGCGGATCTGACGGTGAACCATGCCGCCAACCGGGCAGCCAATCGTGTCGTCGCTCGACTGGCCGTTGTCGGCCGCGACGTTTTCAATGGGTTCATGTCGATGTCGCGCGTCATCGTCACCTTCGTTGGCTGTGTGACGATGCTCGGCGCGGCGGCGATCGTCTCCAACGAATCGGCACGTGCCAGGTTTATTGAACACGCCCCCGCCCTTGTCGGCCACTGGCTGGTGCCTGCTGTACCCGCCGCTGTCACGGCGCGGGGCGATCTCCAGACTAGCGCAGCGCAGCCCGTCTCGGTGCAGGTTGGCCTGGAGCCGGAGCAGCGGCAAATTACCCAGTATCTGGCGCGGCGCTACCGGGTCGCCGATGAGGCTGTGCAGCGTCTCGTTGTGGCGGCCTATCGCGCAGGTGAAGAGTTGGCACTCGATCCTCTCCTGATCCTGGCAGTCATGGCGGTTGAGTCGAGTATGAATCCGTTTGCTCAGAGTTCCGTCGGCGCGCAGGGCTTGATGCAGGTGATGACCCGCGTCCACACCGACAAGTTCGAGGCGCACGGCGGCGATCATGCAGCTCTTGACCCGATTGCCAACATTTACGTCGGATCTGCCATCCTCAAGGACCTTGTCCGTCGCGGTGGATCGGTCGAACGTGGGCTGCAGCTCTATGTCGGCGCCGGCAATCTGCCGGACGACGGTGGCTACGGCAGCCGTGTCATGGCCGAACGCGCCCGCATCCAGTTGGCTGCGTCTGGCAAGGTCGATGGCGCGCTGAGCGCCGGTCTGCGGGCGGATGCCACGCGGATCACCGCTCCGGTGGTGACTCCCGCGGCTGCGTCTGACGCAGGCGGCGTCGCGCCGGTCTCCGGCGCCACGCCTTTGCCTCAGGTTGGGGCGATGAACGACCGGCCGGCCTGACGCTGCCGTTTAGCGCGCGTGCGCCGAGCCGACAGCTGCCAGTTACGACCTCGGGCCGGCACGACGTGCCAGAAACGGCCCCATCCGTTCGACGGCCTCCTCCAGGTTTGCCATCGACGTGGCGTAGGACACTCGCACGTGGCGCTCAGGCGCGCTGAAGCCGAAGTCGCGGCCTGGTACGACGCAGACACCGGTTTCAGCAAGCAGGTCGAAGGCAAAGCGCCAGCTGTCTGTACAGAAGCGGCTCACGTCCACGTAGATGTAGAACGCCCCGTCCGGCGTGACCGGGATGTCCAGTCCCAGTCGCCGCAGCGCCGGCACGAGGAAGTCGCGGCGCTGCTGAAACTGTTGGCGACGCGACTCGTAGGTGGCAAGCGTTTCTGGCTGGAAGCACGCAAGCGCTGCGTGCTGCGCGACGGTCGAGGCACAGATGAAGAGGTTTTGTGCCAGCTTCTCCACCACAGGCACCATCGCAGGCGGCAGGACCATCCAGCCCAGTCGCCAACCTGTCATGCCAAAGTACTTCGAGAAGCTGTTGATGACGATCGCATCGTCCGTCAGTGACAGTGCACTGCGCGGCCCGTGGTCGTACGTGAGTCCCTGGTAGATCTCGTCAACGATGGCGAAGCCTCCGCGCTCTCGAACCGCGGACAGGACGGCCGACAGAACCGTGGGCGTGATCGAGGTGCCGGTTGGATTCGACGGCGATGCGAGCATCACGCCCGCGGTCTTCTCGGACCAGTGCGCGACGACCGACTCGGCAGTCAACTGGAATCGCTCCTCCGGCCGCGCCGCGACCAGCTTGGCTTGGCCGTCCAGCGCTGTCACGAAATGCCGATTGCACGGGTAACTGGGATCGGGCATCAAGACTTCAGCATCGCGGTCCAGCACGGCTGCCAGGGCGAGGAAAAGCGCGCCGGAGGCCCCCGCCGTGATGACGATTCGCGCGGGATCCACCTGGATCCCATAGGCACGGTCGTAGTGTGCGCAGATGCTTTGTCGCAAAGGCTCTATCCCGAGGGCGGCCGAGTAGCCGGTTGCCCCGCGCGATACGGCGGCGATTGCCGCTTCCTGAACCGATTGCGGTGCCGAGAAGTCTGGCTCACCGATGCTCATGTGGATGACCGACAGGCCCTCAGCCTGCCGGCGAGCGGCCGCCTTGACGATCTCCATCACATAGAACGGCGCAATCTGCGCGTTGCGCGCAGCGACAGGAAACATGTTGCTGGTCTTTGCTTGCTGACGACGTTAGCGTTTACTTCTAACGGAAAGCAGGCCAAAAAAAGGGCCTGTCACTTGAACGCACCCAAATTCGGCTGAGGAGGGAGGGAGGAGAGGCACCGACTAAGGGTTGTGTTGCGCTCAAGTATGGGACAGGCCCGCAAACAACTGCGAGGGAGTGTATGGACGGAGAGCAAGAAGTCAAGTCTGTCTAGGACAAGCGGATGCGTTTCGACGGGTCGCCGGCACGATCCCCTGTCCGCCACGATGCCCAGGTGGCACAGTCGCCGGCGGGCTAATGAGGCGACCATAATCCCCGACCCGCTGAAAAAGGCTCCGTATGGCTTCTCCCCAAGATTCCCTCGATCTGCGTCGTGCTGCGCTGGAGTATCACGAGTTGCCGCGGCCCGGAAAGATCTCCGTCACGCCCACCAAGCAGTTGATCAACCAGCGCGACTTGGCGTTGGCCTACTCGCCCGGCGTGGCGGCGGCTAGCGAGGCGATCCGCGATGAGCCTGCGAGCGTGGTGCGCTATACGGCACGCGGAAACCTGGTGGGCGTCGTGACCAACGGCACGGCGGTGCTTGGTCTGGGCAACATCGGGCCGCTGGCGGCCAAGCCCGTCATGGAAGGCAAGGCGGTTCTGTTCAAGAAGTTCGCCGGCATCGATGTATTCGACATCGAGATCGCCGAACTGGATCCCGACAAGCTGGTTGAGATCATCGCTGCGCTGGAGCCCACCTTCGGCGGGATCAACCTCGAGGACATCAAGGCACCCGAGTGCTTCTACATCGAGCGCAAGCTGCGCGAGCGGATGAAGATCCCGGTCTTCCATGACGATCAGCATGGCACCGCCATCATCGTTGGCGCAGCGGTGCTCAACGGACTGAAGGTCGTCGGCAAGGACATTCGCGACATCAAGCTCGTCGTCAGCGGCGCTGGCGCTGCCGCGTTGGCTTGCTTGGGACTGCTCGAACTGCTCGGACTGCCACGCGAGCACATTTGGGTCACTGACATCGAGGGAGTCGTTTACGAAGGACGTGAAGTCCTGATGGACGACGAGAAGGCGCGCTTCGCGCAGAAGACGACCGCACGCAAGCTGATCGATGTGATCGACGACGCGGACGTCTTCCTCGGCTTGTCTGCAGGGGGCGTGCTGAAGAAGGACATGGTCGCCAAGATGGCTGCGCGACCGCTGATTCTCGCGCTGGCGAATCCGAACCCCGAGATCCTGCCGGAGGACGTGAAGAGCGTGCGCAGCGATGCGGTGATCGCCACCGGCCGCTCCGATTATCCGAACCAGGTCAACAACGTCCTGTGCTTCCCGTTCATCTTCCGTGGCGCGCTCGACGTTGGGGCAACCACGATCACCCAGGAAATGGAGATTGCCGCGGTGCATGCGATCGCCGCCCTGGCGCAGGAGGAACAGAGCGACATCGTGGCCACCGCCTATGGCGTGACCGATCTGTCGTTCGGTCCGGAGTACCTGATTCCGCGGCCGTTCGATCCGCGCCTGATGATGCGCATTGCGCCCGCCGTCGCGCAGGCGGCCATGCAAAGTGGCGTGGCGACGCTACCGATCACCGACCTAGACGCCTACCAGACGCAGTTGCAGCAGTTCGTCTGGCATTCGGGCACCTTCATGAAGCCGATCTTCGCCACCGCGAAGGCAGCGCACCGCAACGGCGGCCGCACGCGCATCGTCTACGCCGAGGGCGAAGACGAGCGGGTCCTGCGCGCAGCGCAGGTGGTGATCGACGAAGGGCTCGCTCGGCCGACGCTCATCGGTCGCCCCAGCGTGGTCGCGCGCCGGCTCGAGAAGTACGGCCTGCGGATGCGCAGCGGACAGGACTTTGAACTGGTCAACCCTGAACTCGATCCGCGCTACCGCGACTTCTGGCAGACCTATCACCAGATGACTGCGCGAAAGGGCGTCACCGAGCAGTACGCGCGCATCGAGATGCGCCGCCGGCACTCGCTGATCGGCTCGATGATGATCCACAAGGGCGAGGCCGACGGCATGATCTGCGGCACCTTCGGGACACATGGCCTGCACCTGCGCTATGTCGATCAGGTGATCGGCCGACGATCCGGGGCCACCGTGTACGGCGCGATGAACATCCTCATGCTGTCCAACCGCCAGATCGCGATCGTCGATACTCACGTGAACATCGATCCGACCGCCGAGCAACTTGCCGAGCTGACGATCATGGCCGCAGAACAGATGCGCCGTCTGGGCGTCGCACCGCGGGTCGCCCTGCTGTCGCACTCGAACTTCGGCTCAAGTGACGCGCCCAGCGCGGTCAAGATGCGCAACACGCTGGCGCTGTTGCGGGAGCAGGCGCCGGATCTGCAGGTCGACGGGGAAATGCATGCGGACTGTGCGGTCGATGAGGCGATGCGCAAGACCATCATGCCGTACTCGACGCTGTCCGGCGAGGCGAACCTCCTCGTGTGCCCCGGTATCGATGCGGCCAACATCAGCTACAACCTGCTCAAGTCGACAGCTGGCAACAACGTGGCGATTGGGCCCATTTTGCTCGGCGCTGCACGTCCCTTGCACATACTCACGTCGTCAGCCACGGTCAGGCGCATCGTCAACATGACAGCGCTGGTGGTGCTCGATGCCAATACGGCGCGCCAGCCCAGCCTGCCGTTGGCTTGAGTTCCGAGTCGACTGATCGTCCGGCGACCTCGTCAACTGCCTTCCAGGCATGCTCGATCACCCGCGCCGCAGCGTGCAGTTGCGCACTACGCCCGCGGGCCTCGTGCTCATGGGAGGCGGCGCACGCGCCGCCTATCAGGTAGGTGTGCTCAAGGGTGTCGCCGCCGTACTGCGTGAGCTGCGCCGCGACCATGACCCTGGCGTCGAGCGAGGGCACAACCCGTTTCCGATCATCGTTGGAACGTCGGCCGGTGCCATCAACGCGGCGGCGCTGGCCGCGCACGCCGATGACTTCCAGCAAGCCGTCGCGCGCCTTGTCCACGTGTGGGAGAACATTCACGCGGAACAGGTGTATCGCTCAGATGTCCTCGGCGTGGTGCGCTCCGGCGCGCGCTGGTTGACCCTGTTGTCGATCGGCTGGATGGTGCGCCGATCGATGCGCCTGCGTCCACGCTCACTGCTCGACAACGAGCCGCTGGCCGGGCTGATCGATAGCGTGATCGATCCGGCGTTACTGCAGCAGGCGCTGGAACGCGGCTACCTGCGCGCGCTTGCCGTGACCGCGTCGGGCTACAGCTCGGGTCGCCACGTCACCTTCTACCAGGCGCTCAACAACCACCAGTTTCCGGCGCGCCTGCAACGCGAGTACGTGCACGCGCGCATCGCCCGCCAGCATTTGCTGGCATCGAGCGCGATCCCGTTTGTCTTCCCTGCCGTGCCGCTCGCCTTCGGCGCCACAACCGAGCACTACGGCGATGGATCGATGCGGCAGGTGAGCCCGATCAGTCCTGCGCTGCAACTGGGCGCCGAACGGGTGCTGGTGGTCGGGGCCGGTCAACTGGGCCAGCCGGGGGTTCTGCGGCAAGTCGATCCGGCCGCGTATCCATCGCTCGCACAGATCGCGGGGCACGCGTTGGCAAGCATCTTCCTCGACGCGCTTGCCTCCGACATCGAGCGCCTCGAACGGATGAACCGCATTGCCGAGGAGATGACGTCCGCGCAGCGGCGCACGCTCGACCTGCGGGTGGTGAGTTCGCTCGTGATATCGCCCAGCGAGCGGCTCGACGGCATTGCCGCGCAGCACATGCGCTGTCTGCCGCGGCCGGTGCGTGCGCTGCTCGAAGGCCTGGGTGCTGCACAGGGCAACGGTGCAGCGCTGGCGAGCTATCTGATGTTCGAAGCGCCGTACACGCGCGTGCTGATAGATTTGGGATTCGAAGACACCATGTCGCGCCGTCAGGCGGTGATCGACTTCCTGACGGAACCCAGTGAACCCGAGTCCGCGCATGAGCCAAAGGTGGTGGTGGTCTAGCGTCGCAATCCTGCTGCTGGCCGTGCTGACGAGCGCGGTCGGTGGCGCCATGGCGCGCGACGCGCGCATGCCGCCAACCATCGGCGAGATCTCGGTCGCCGACCTGCCGGTGCAAGCGCGCGAGACGCTCGCCCTGATCAAGCGCGGCGGGCCGTTTCCCTATCGCAAGGACGGCAGCACATTTCAGAACCGCGAGAAGCGGTTGCCCTTGCGGCCACGCGGCTACTACGCCGAGTACACCGTTCGAACGCCCCGCAGTCGTGACCGAGGTGCCCGCCGCATCGTTGCAGGCAAGGGAAACACCGGGCAGGCTGCGACCAGCGGGGTGTACTACTACACCGATGACCACTATGAAACGTTCCGTCGCATCCGCGAGTAGGGTCGCGCGGCAACTGAGTCCAGATCAACGATCACGGGGCGACCGATGGTGAGCGATGCTGCAAGAAGCCCTTTCGCGCACTTTCCTGCGCACTGTGTCCGGCCGCTCGGCTCGCTTAGCTTGCAGGCACTTTCGCGTTGGGCTGCAGAAACCAAGCAGCAGTTCGTCGAGATCGATCTGACCGATGCGCGCGACAAGAAGTCTGTCCTGCGGGCGATCGGACGCGCACTGGCGTTTCCTGCCTGGTACGGCGCCAACCTGGACGCGCTGTACGACTGCCTGACCGATCTGCCCGAGCGAGGGCAGGGCGGTGCGTGGTTGATCGTGATCACGCACCTGCCAAGCACGCCGCAGTTCGACGACGAGCAAGGCGCTGCGCTGCTGGACGTCTTCAGGGATGCAGCGGAAGCCTTCGCGGATGCCGGCGTCGGCCTGCGGGTCTTGTACTCCGCGTCGACGTAGCGCTGGGGCCGTCAGCGGCCGAAAAGCTTGGACAAAGCGGCCAGCGGATCCTCCACGCCGCCGGTGGGAACCTTGCCGTTTGGCGTGAGTTGATCGATCAACTGCGGCAGCATCTGCGAAAGCTGACCGCCAAACTGCGACGAATCCATGCCAACGCTCGACGCCATTTGTTGGAGTTGCGAGTTTCCGAACACCTTGGTGAGCTGGTCCACCGTGATCGGCATGTTCTCGCCGGTCGACACCCACGAGCCCGCTTGCTGTCCAAGCCCGGCCTGCTGGAACTGCTGCATCAGACCCGCCAGCCCGCCGTAGGGGCCGCCGTTGCTCAACAACGCGCCGACCACCTGCATCAGTGGATTCGTCGCATTGCCTTGGCCGCTGCTCATTCCCTGAATTGCGCCGGTGATCAGTTTGTCGAGCATGGAGTCGCTCCGTAGTGGGGTGGTGAAACAGGATGACGCAGCGCCATCGGTCAACGATGGCAGTCATCAGCGTAACGCGTCAATGCCACCCGGGTGGTGCGTCGGGCGACCTGACGGCAGTGATTGCGAGGCCGTCGGGCATCACTCTATCAAGCGGCGAGGTCGCCCGCCGTTGTCTGCAGGACAGCAAGTGCCGCCAGGCCAGCGGTCTCGGTACGCAGCACCCTGGGTCCCAGTCGAACCGATCGACAGCCAAGTTGCTCGGCGAGACGCACCTCGGCGTCATCGAAACCGCCTTCGGGCCCGACCATCACCGCGGCTGCGCGCGCTGCGAGACTTGAGCTGCCCAGCACGCTCGTGGCGTCCGGCCGCATGACGAAGCGCTCGCCCTCCAGTTCTTCCAGTGCTTGCGCCATGTTGACTGCGGCCGCCACGGTCGGCACGCGGTTGCGGCCGCATTGCGCGCATGCGGAGACGGCCAGCTGCCGCAAGTGCGCCAGGCGCTTGGCGCAGCGCTGCGCATCGAGTCGCACCACGCTGCGCGTGGTCGGCATCAGCACCACGCGGGCGACCCCAAGTTCGACCGCCTTTTCGACAATCCAGTCGAGTTTGTCCGACCCCACCCAAGCCTGCACGAGCGTCACCGCCAGGGGCGACTCCCGCTCAATGGCGTCGAACGCCTCGACCTGAGCGGTGGCCCGTTTTCCTACCCCAGCCAGGTGCGCCGGGTACTCCCCGCCGCGGCCGTTGAACAGCACCAATGGCGTTCCAGCCGGGAGTCGCAGGACACGCAGTGCGTGATGACTGACATCCTCGGGCAGCGTCAGTTGCTGCCCCACGGACAAATCGGTGTCGACGAAGAAGCGAGGCAGGTTCATCGGCGAGGATGCGCCGCAAGCAAGAAGAACCCGGCCGTAGCCGGGTTCGTGGCGTTCATTGCATTACGCCTGCAGCATCACGGCTTCAGGCGGCCCGCTTGGCAGGCACCACGGGCGCCACCGGATCGGTCAACTCGCGCACGAACGTGGGCAGCGCAAACAGCGCCCAATGCATTTCCGCGTTGTAGTAGCGCAACCCGACCAGGCGGCGTTCGCGCATCCGCTGGGTGATGGCCTCGACGTTCACGCTGCGCGGGTTGGCGGTGTCGCTGGCGACCGCCAGGCACCACAGCGAGCCGTACAGAGGAATGAACAGCGACAGCGGCTGCACCTGCTTGAACACTGCACGCAGTGCGGTCGCATTCTTCTTCACGGTGGCGGGCTGGTACACCGGTGAACCCAGGTGCATCGTCATCATCCCGCCCGGGTTGAGCAGGCGCTTGCACAGTCGGAAAAATTCTTCCGAGTACAGGTGAAAGGCCGGCGTATCCGGATCAGTGAGGTCGAGCACCACGAGGTCGAACTTCTCCTCGCACTGCTTAACGAACTCGAAGCCGTCACCAATGTTGATCGACAAGCGCGGGTCATCCAGTGATCCATGATGAATCTCGCGCAGGTGCTCGCGTGAGACGTCGATGACGGCGGGATCGAGCTCGGCCATGACAATCCGCTTGACGCTCGGATGCTTGAAGATCTCCTCCGACGAGCCCCCATCGCCGCCGCCGATCACCAGCACCGATTGCGGATTGGGGTGTGCCAACAGCGCCGGGTGCGTCATGCACTCGTGATAGAAAAACTCGTCGCCTTCGGAGGTCATCAGGCGCCCATCGAGCCGGAACAGCTTGCCGAACTGATGGGTGTCATAGACCTCGACACGCTGGTACGGCGAGTCGAACGCGGCCAGTTGCTTCTTCGCGGTGTAGCCATAGCCTGCGTGCGCGTTGAGCCAGTCGAACACCAGGGCATCGCGCTGCTGTGATTCCTGCGATGACCCCGCCGCCGCGGCGGCCTCGGTCGTGACCACCGGCGTGCCGGCGGCGACGTCACCTCGCACGATCCGGTTGACCACCTGGTCGCGCGGCCGAAACGCCAGCGTCAGTGTGTCGAACAGATGGCGCGCTTTGGATTCGTTGTCGCAGGTGAAATTGCAGACATACACGTCCAGCGTCACGCCGCGCCGCTCGGGCCAGGTGTGAATGGCCAGGTGCGACTCGGCCAGCAGCACGGCACCGGTGATGCCACCAGGTTCGCCCTGCCACTCAGGAAAGACGTGGTATTTCTCGTCGACGATTGTCAGTCCGGCATCGAGCGTGGCCTTGCGGCACAGCGATGACAGTGCATCGAGATCGGTGAACAGGCTGGCGCTGCATCCGCAGTCGAACAGATCGCCAGTCAGGTGAATGCCTTGCATCTTCATCCCCCAGCAGGTCCGCCCAATCGACCTGAATCGCGGTTGGCATCCGAAGATGCTCCGCAACCCATCGGTCCGGGACCCAGTCGCTGGTGCGCGGCGTCTGGATCATTTGCGGTGCTGTTGTCAGCGGCCGCGTCGATTGGATCTGGCGGGGGAAGACGCCTTGGTGAACACTCCTACAGCAAGGCAGCCCGTTGCTTCCAGGTTTCCGGAACCGAAAATTGAACCGGGGATGCTAATGCAAACGGCCCGTCATTGAAAGCGCGCCGACTCAGTTGCCTGTCTCGACTCCGCCGGGCCCTTGGTTATCGAGCCGCTGCCGGGTCGCGCGAGGTCGATCCGCGTTGCGGCTGGTTCTGGATCAAGCATGAAGCGTGACGCTGCGCACGCGTTGTGTTTTCGCCTAGGTCGGGCGTCTGAGCAGCACATGCCGCGCTGTAAAATCCTGGGCTTTCCCCTAGCCGGCCGCATTCGCCTCGTGCGAGGAGCCCTCTGCGATGCCTGATACCTCCGCCCCACGTGCCGGCCAAGCCACCGTCACCGACCGTGACCTGTGCAGCGCGATCCGGGCACTTGCCATGGACGCCGTACAAAAGGCCAACTCAGGGCACCCGGGTATGCCGATGGGGATGGCGGAGATTGCTCTGGCACTTTGGCGGGGTCATTACCGGCACAACCCGGCGCATCCGCATTGGATCGACCGCGATCGCTTCGTACTGAGCAACGGCCATGGCTCGATGCTGCAGTACGCGCTGCTGCACCTGAGCGGCTATGACTTGCCGATCGGGGAACTGATCAACTTCCGCCAGTTCCACAGCAAGACACCGGGCCATCCCGAGGTCGGCATCACGCCGGGTGTCGAGACCACCACGGGGCCGCTGGGACAGGGCTTGGCCAACGCGGTCGGCATGGCATTGGCGGAGAAACTGCTGGCGGCACAGTTCAACCGGCCAGGCTTCAGCATCGTCGACCATCGCACCTATGTCTTTCTCGGCGATGGTTGCTTGATGGAAGGCATCTCGCACGAGGTTGCCTCGCTGGCCGGTGTGTGGAAGCTCGACAAGCTCGTCGCGCTGTATGACGACAACGGCATCTCGATCGACGGCGAGGTCAAGCACTGGTTCGCCGACGACACCGCGCAACGCTTTAGTGCCTATGGCTGGAACGTCATCGGGCCGATCGACGGTCACGATGTCGGTGCCGTCGATCGGGCGATCACCCAGAGCAAGTCGAGCGACAAGCCCACCCTCATCGCCTGCCGCACGGTCATCGGTCAGGGCTCGCCCAATCGCGCCGGCTCGGAAAAGGCGCACGGCGAGGCACTCGGCGACGCCGAGATCGCGCTGACGCGGCAGGCCATCGGCTGGCCGCATCCACCGTTCCATGTGCCCGCTCAGGTGTATGCCGGTTGGGACGCGCGACCGCGCGGCGCCGCGCTCGAGCGCGACTGGAATGATCTGTTCGCCCGCTACACCACGCAGTTCCCCGCCGAGGCCGCAGAGTTCGAGCGGCGCATGCGCGGCGACCTGCCCGAGCGCTTTGCGGATGTCGTCGCCGACACTGTCAAGGCGGCCTTCGTCAAGAAAGAAACGGTCGCCACCCGCAAGGCATCGCAGCTTGCACTCGATGTGCTGGCCGAAGCGGTCCCCGAGATGATCGGCGGCTCGGCCGACCTGACCGGCAGCAACCTCACCAAGTGGAGCAAGGCGACCAACCTGCGCTCCACCAACACCGCCAGTTCGACCGCCGGCCAGAGCGCGCCGCAGTTTGCCCCCGGCCGCCACATCAACTATGGCGTGCGCGAGTTCGGCATGAGCGCCATTGCCAATGGCATGGCGCTGCATGGCGGGCTCATCCCGTTCGTTGGCACCTTCCTCACTTTCTCGGACTACAGCCGCAATGCACTGCGCATGGCGGCGCTGATGAAGCAGCGCGTGATCTTCGTCTTCACGCATGACTCCATCGGCCTGGGAGAAGACGGGCCGACGCACCAATCGGTCGAGCACGTGGCCAGCCTGCGGCTCATCCCGCACATGGACGTCTGGCGCCCGTGCGACACCGTCGAGAGCATCGTCGCCTGGGCTGCTGCGATCGAGCGCAAGGATGGGCCGGCCAGCCTGATGTTCTCGCGCCAGGCGGTGGCATTCCTGCGCAACGGCGCCGATGCCGACGCGGTGCGCAAGGGCGGCTACGTGTTCAGCGAGGCCGCCGGCGGCATCCGCAAGGCCCAGGCGGTCATCATTGCCACCGGGTCCGAGATGCCGCTGGCGATCGAGGCACAGAAGCAGCTGGCCGAGCAGGGCCTGCCGGTGCGCGTGGTGTCGATGCCGTCGACCACCGTGTTCGACCGGCAGGACGTAGCGTACAAAGCCAAGGTGCTGCCCGACGGTCTGCCGCGCGTGGCGGTGGAGGCCGGCGTCACCGACGGCTGGTGGAAGTACGTCAGGGCCGAGGGTGCGGTGCTTGGCGTGGATACCTTCGGCGAATCGGCACCGGCCGGTACGGTCTATAAGCACTTCGGATTGACAGCTGAAAATCTTGTTGCCGTTGTGCGTCGATTGCTTGGGAGCGGTTGACCGATATGTGGCAGTTGCCGTGCATGGTCCTCTTGGTCGCTGCATTGGTCAGTGTGACCGCGCTGGCTGCTGATGGACCGTGCGATGGCATGCGGCGCCCCGGGCTTGTGGTCCTGAAAAGCACTTCGGTAGAGTTTCCCAAAGAAGCCTACGCCCGGCAGGTTGAAGGCACGGTGTGGGTGCGATATCGCATCGATGTCCAAGGGCGGCCGATCTCAGTCTGGCTATGTGGCAGCAGCGGCGACCCGGACCTTGATAGCGCTGGGCTGCGTTGGTTTCGTGAAAGTGTGTTCTATGCGCCCTCATCGGCCGGCGCGACTTCGCTGGATGGCGTTTACGAAGACTCCTACATCTTTAGCTTGGCGCGCGAGAACCGACGCCGCTCGCAGGATCCGCGGCCGGAAGCGTCGACACTTAAGGCGATTCGGGCGCCACAACCGGTGTACCCGCTTGATGTGGCTGCCCGAGGGGGCGAAGGGGAGGTAACCGTGGTTGGTACCGTGAACCGAGCTGGCCGCGTTCGCAGTATTGAGATCGAACGCGCGAGTGGCTGGTTACAACTCGATGCGGCCGCTGCTGCAGCCTTGCTTCAGTACGAGTTCGAACCGCAACCACATCCTATTCGGGTTTCCCGCACGTTCGCATTCAAGCTCGGCAGTAGCAGCGACTCTTCGCCGGCGGTTAGAGTCGACCGCACGGCCCCGCCCTAGACATTCGTTTCACATTTTTTGAGGCAGACGACATGACCATCAAAGTTGCCATCAACGGCTATGGCCGCATCGGCCGCAACATCCTGCGCGCGCATTACGAGGGCGGCAAGAAGCACGACATCCAGATCGTCGCCATCAATGACCTGGGCGATCCGAAGACCAATGCACACCTGACCAAGTACGACACCGCGCACGGACCGTTCCCGGGCACGGTGAGCGTCGACGGCGACGCGATGGTCGTCAATGGCGACCGCATCAAGGTACTGGCCACGCGTGATCCGGCGCAGTTGCCGTGGGCCGCCCTCGGGGTGGACGTGGTGATGGAGTGCACCGGCTTTTTCACCACCAAGGAAAAGGCGTCCGCGCACCTGAAGGGCGGCGCCAAGAAGGTGATCATCTCGGCGCCCGGCGGCAAGGATGTCGACGCCACCATCGTCTTCGGCGTCAATCATGGCGTTCTCAAATCGACCGACACGGTGATCTCCAATGCGAGCTGCACCACCAACTGCCTGGCGCCGCTGGTCAAGCCGCTGCACGACAAGATCGGCCTGGTGTCCGGCCTGATGACAACGATCCACGCCTACACCAACGACCAGGTGCTGACCGACGTCTATCACGAGGACCTGCGCCGCGCGCGCTCGGCCACGATGTCGATGATCCCGACCAAGACCGGTGCCGCGGCAGCCGTTGGCCTGGTGCTGCCCGAACTGAACGGCAAGCTCGACGGCTACGCGATCCGCGTGCCCACCATCAATGTGTCGGTGGTCGACCTGTCGTTCATCGCCGCACGCGACACCACGGTGGAGGAGGTCAACAGCATCCTCAAGGCCGCATCGGAGGGTGAGCTCAAGGGCATCCTCGGCTACAACACGGAGCCGCTGGTCTCGGTGGACTTTAACCACAATCCGCTGTCCAGTGCGTTCGATGCCACGCTGACCAAGGTGAACGGCCGATTGGTCAAGGTGTCGAGCTGGTACGACAACGAGTGGGGCTTCTCCAACCGCATGCTCGACACCACGGTTGCGCTGATGAACGCCAAATAGGCGATCGCGTTGCCTCGCAAGAAGCGGCCCAGTGGGCCGCTTTTTTGTTGCAGCTTGTTGCCAGGGTCAACGCCGCGGGGGCGGCGTGCGTCTCTGACTGCAGCGCGATTCCGATGTCCGGTAGCCACGGGTCGACCGCAAGGCTGGCCTGCCGCGCGCGGCGATTGCAGCTATAAAGCCGGTGATGGCGTGGTCTGCCGCCTTTCAGGAGATTGTCCGTGAATCGAAACGTGTTGCTCGCTGCCTTGCTGCTCGCCCTTGCCGGCGGCTCCCCCGGTACGGTGGTTGCCGCATCTGCCGCACAGATCAAGAAGCCGGCCACTGCCGCGGCCGAGCCCATGGTGGGGCAGCTGATGGTCAAGCTGCGTCAACCGACCGCGACCGAGCGGGTGCAGAGATTGGGTGCCGCGCGCGTCTCGGCGTTGTCTAAATCAGCCGGACTGGATCTTGAATCGGTGCGGCCGATGTCGGGAGATGCCACCGTCATGCGGCTGCCTGCCGCGTTGCCACTGTCGCAGGCACAGGCGGTGATCGATCGCCTGCGCGCGGACCCGAACGTTGAGTGGGCCGAGCCGGACCTGCCGGTGCGTCGACTGCAGACGCAGGTGCCGGTGGACCAGGGCTTTGCCACGCTGCAGTGGAATCTCTTTGGGCCGACGCAGATATTCCAGTCGGCGATTGCCAGTGGCGGGACCAAGGACTTCACCGCCACCGGTGGCGCCAATCTGCCAACTGCGTGGGCGCGCAGTGTCGGAACTGCTGCCATCACGGTCGCGGTGATCGACACGGGTGTGGTGACGAGCCAACGAGATTTGTTTGGACGCCTGCTTCCGGGCTACGACTTCATTTCTTCAGATGCGCTGCGCCCCTTCCAGTCGAATCTGCCTGCGAACTTCGTCGCTAACGATGGGGATGGTCGTGATGCCGACGCGAATGACCCAGGCGATTGGGTGACTGATGCTGAGGAAGCCGCCTATCCTGGCGTGTGCGCGGAGAGCGCCAGCCCGAGTTCATGGCACGGCACCCACATGGCCGGCATCATCGCCGCCATGTGGGGAAACGATGTTGCGGCCGCTAACAATCAGTTGCGTCCGGGTACGCGCATCGCCGGCATTGCACCCGGAGTGCGCATCCTGCCGGTCCGCGCTCTGGGTAAGTGCGGCGGCACAACATCCGATGTCATCGATGGCTTGCGCTGGGCGGCGGGTCTACCCGTTGCTGGAGTCCCTCCGAACCAGAATCCAGCGCGAGTCATCAACCTCAGCCTAGGAGGAAGCACTGGCGCCTGCTCTCGGGCTTACTCGGACGCCGTCGACGCAGTTCGGAATCGCGGAACGGTAGTGCTTGCGGCTACGGGCAACGGAATAGACGGAATCGGCGTTGCGGCGGCACTTCAACCAGCAAACTGTCCTGGCGTGATCGGTGTAACTGCACACGTCATCAACGGTGATAACGCTCGTTACGCGAATGTCGCTCGACCAACGAATCCCTCAGAAGTTGCTATCAGCGCACCCGGTGGCGGTTTGCCGTCCCTGCTGGCGCAGACAAACCCGCCGCTGGCGTCCAGCGACAACGCGTTTGTGATTTGGTCCACCGGGCTGTTCGGCGCCACCACGCCGACCAGCACCTTATCTAGCACTGACGGTAGAAGCGGCGATTCGCTGCTCGGGCTCACCGGGACCAGTCCCGCTACGCCTCATGTTGCAGCCGCTGCTGCGCTCTTGCTGTCGATCGAGCCAAGCTTGAGTCCGGATCAAGTGCGCAGCCTGCTCACCGGGAATGCCCGCCCGCATCCGGCCGGCGGCTACTGCGCCAGTGCAGAGGGGCTGGGCCTCTGCGGTGCCGGGCTGCTCGATGTCGGTCGCGCCGTCTCTGCCTTGCTGCCCGCTGCACCTGCGGTGGCACCGGCGCCGCCGGCGTTGCCGCCGGAGCCGGTGCCACCACCGCCGCCCAGCGGTGGTGGTGGCGGCTCGATGCCGTTGTGGCCGCTGCTGCTGATCGGAGTCTTGTCATTCGCACGCGAGGTGCGTCGCCGCGACTGACGTTGCGACGCTCGGTGCGGCGATCGCGGTCGACGGGCTCACGCGCTGAGCGGTCAGCGAGCAGGATCCGGCACCGGCGTCCGCAGGCCGGCCGCCAGCCCAAAGACCACGCCCACACTGGCACCGAGCAGATGTGCCTGCGGCACCGTGCCGGCGCCCAGCCACTCGGCAAAGGGTGTCGCGCTGCCCGCAGGCTGCTCGATCAGCACCTTGATCGCACCGCCGAGCACCAGGACCACCGGCAACCACAGGCGTCGCATGTCGAGCTGACCTTCGTTGCGCAGTGACGTCGTCAACCACTGCACGCCGCCGGCAAAGAAGATGGCGTGCAGCACGCCCGAGAAGCCGCGATACCAGGCTATGGTCGGATGCATCAGCGCCAGACCGGCACTGATGCTCAGCGCACTCACCAGGACCACGCCCCATTGGCGCCGCGGCACGAGCTCAGGCGCATACAGGCGCGCCACGATCCACCAGGCAGCCGCGTTGATCAGCGCGTGGGTCCAGTTGATATGGACGAAGTGCCCGGTGAGCAATCGCCATGGCTCGGCCGCCAACGTCGCCGCGCGGTACTCGAGGGTGGGGTGCCAGCCGGCCATGGCCTGCAGCAGCAGCAGCAGTGCCGCGCCGATCAGCGCGGTTCGTTCGGCGGGTGACAACAAGCGCACGGAGGGGAGCGTCAAGCGGAAGGGTCAAGCCGTGGTGACGGGCGGTTGAAGGAGCAGGCCAGGCAGCAACGCACGGGTGAGTGACAGAGCGCTGGGTGTGCTGCGTGGAGCGACTCTGCGTTGCCACCGGGAGGTGATCGCCCGTACCGTCGCCACCTCAGCCAGGTTGGCGCGCTGATGCGCTGATGCGTTCGTATAATGCCCCACCCGATGACAGCGCACCGCCGCCCCTTGCCCGGGCAGCAGCGCGTTGCCCCTGTCGACGCACCGGTCCGGCCCTTGCCCGCGCATCTGCCGCGTGAAGCCTCCTCCTGAAGCCGCCACAGCCCTCCGCGTCCCGCCTTTTCCACACCACTCGGTTCACTGACTGCCATGCATGTGCTGACTCTCGAATCGCTCGTCGCCGCCGGCAAATTGACCGGCCAGCGCGTCTTCATCCGCTCTGACCTCAACGTGCCGCAAGATGGCGCCGGCAATATCACCGAGGACACCCGCATCCGCGCCTCGGTGCCGGCGATCGAGATGGCGCTGAAGGCCGGCGCGGCCGTCATGGTCACCTCCCATCTGGGCCGCCCGACCGAGGGCGAGTTCAAGCCGCAAGATTCGCTCGCACCGATCGCCAAACGCCTGGGCGAGCTGCTGGGGCGACCGGTGCCGCTGCGCCAGAACTGGCTGGAGGGCGTGACCGTGGCGCCCGGCGAGGTGGTGTTGCTGGAGAACTGCCGCGTCAACAAGGGCGAGAAGAAGAACAGCGACGAGCTGGCGCGCAAGATGGCGGCGCTGTGCGACATCTACGTCAACGACGCCTTTGGCACCGCGCATCGTGCCGAGGCGACGACGCACGGCATCGCCAAGTTCGCCAAGCTCGCCTGCGCCGGCCCGCTGCTGGCCGCCGAGATCGATGCGCTTTCCAAGGCGCTGGGGGACCCCAAGCGGCCGCTGGTGGCGATCGTCGCCGGCTCCAAGGTCTCGACCAAGCTCACCATCCTCAACAACCTGGCCGAGCGCGTGGATCGCCTGATCGTCGGCGGCGGCATCGCCAACACGTTCCTGCTGGCCGAGGGCATCAGCATCGGCAAGTCGCTTGCCGAGCCTGATCTGGTGCCCGAGTGCAAGAAGATCATCGCCACGCTGGCCGCCAAGGGCGGCACGCTGCCGCTGCCGATGGACGTGGTGGTGGCCAAGGAGTTCAAGGCCGATGCGGTGGCGCGTACCTGTCGTGCGGATGCCGTCGCCCCGGACGAGATGATCCTTGACATCGGCCCGTCGAGCACGCTCGGGCTGATGCATGTGATCAACGAGGCCGGCACCATCGTCTGGAACGGGCCGATCGGCGTGTTCGAGTTCGCCGCTTTCGAGCAGGGCACGCGCCAGATGGCCCTGGCGATCGCCGGCGCGACCGCCAACGGCGCCTTCTCGATCGCCGGCGGCGGCGATACCCTGGCGGCGATTGCCAAGTACGACATCGCCGACCGCATCAGCTACATCTCGACCGGTGGGGGCGCGTTCCTCGAGTTTCTCGAGGGCAAGACCCTGCCGGCCATCGACGTCCTGCAGCAGCGTGCTGCCGGCTGACATTTCCGAGGACTCATGCCCCGCTCGACCAAGATCGTCGCCACGCTCGGCCCGGCTTCCAGCGACAAGCTGGTTCTCGAGCGCATGCTCGCCGCCGGTGTGGACGTGGTGCGCTTCAACTTTTCGCACGGCAGCCCCGAGGACCATCTGGCCCGCGCCGCGCTGGTGCGCGAATGCGCGCGCGCCTGCGGCCGCGAGGTCGCGATCATGGCCGACCTGCAGGGACCGAAGATCCGCGTCGGCAAGTTCGAAGGCGGCAAGGTGGAGCTGCAACCGGGCGCGCGCTTCGTGCTCGATGCCACCTGCGAACTGGGCAATGCCGGGCGCGCCGGGCTCGACTACAAGGATCTGCCGCGCGACGTCAAGGCCGGCGACGTCCTGCTGCTCAACGATGGACTGATCGTGCTCGACATCGAGCACGTGACCAGCCACGAGATCCATACCCAGGTACGCGTCGGCGGCGTGCTGTCGAACAACAAGGGCATCAACAAGCAGGGCGGTGGTTTGTCGGCGCCCGCACTCACCGCCAAGGACGTGCGCGACATCGAGACCGCGATGGCCTGCGGCTCCGACTACGTGGCGGTGAGTTTCGTGAAGAACCGCACCGATGTCGAGATGGCGCGGCGGCTCGCGGTGATCGCGGGCGAGAAGCATGGCATCAAGCCGCTCATCATCGCCAAGATCGAGCGCGCCGAGGCGATCCCGCTGCTCAAGGACATCCTTGAGGCATCGGACGGCATCATGGTCGCGCGCGGCGACCTGGCGGTCGAGGTCGGCAACGCCGCGGTGCCGGCGCTGCAGAAACGCATGATCCGCTGGGCACGCGAGGCCAACAAGCTGGCGATCACCGCCACTCAGATGATGGAGTCGATGATCGTCAACGCCTCGCCTACGCGCGCCGAGGTGAGCGATGTCGCCAACGCCGTGCTCGACGGTACCGATGCGGTGATGCTGTCGGCCGAGACCGCCGCCGGCCGCTATCCGGTCGAGGTGGTCGAGGCGATGGTCAACATCGTCGAGGAGGCCGACCGCTCGGAGACGGTCCAGCTCGACAAGCAGTTCCTCGATCAGACCTTCACCCGGGTCGACCAGTCGATCGCCTACGGCGCGCTGTTCACCGCGTACCACCTGCGTTGCGCCGCGATCTGCGCGCTGACCGAGTCGGGCTCGACCACGCTGTGGATGAGCCGGCACGATATCGATATCCCGATCTACGCGCTGACGCCCAGCCAGGCGACGTCGCGGCGCCTGGCCCTGTATCGCAATGTCCACCCGCTGCACTTCCCGATGGCCAGCGAACGTGATGCGGCACTGGCCGCCGCCGAGCGCCGCCTGCTGGAGCAGGGCGTCGTCAAGCGCGGCGATCTCATCGTGATGACGGTGGGTGAGCCGATGAACCAGCCCGGCGGCACCAACGCGTTGAAGATCGTGCGGGTCGGAGAACACGCCTGAGGCATGTGCCGGCGCCCGGCGATCGGTCGCGTCGGGTCCTCCGCCACGATGCCTGCCCTGCCTGACATCTCGTCGCCGGCCGCCGCGCTGCGCCGCTGGCCTGCCTGGCTCGCGGCATTCGCCTGCGTATTGCTGTCAGGCTGCGCCCAACTGCCCTACCGACCGGCCGCCGGGCCGATCACCGATGTCTCCTGGGACGTTGCTGCTCCCTCCACCACCGCCCTGTCGCCCGTGTATGCAACTGCGCGTGCGCGGCGCGACTCAGCCGAGCGCGTCTGGCGACTGCTGAACGATCGCTTTCACGACCCGTCCTTCAACGGCGTCAACTGGGGCCAGGTGCGCGTGCGCCTGGTGCCGCAGGCCGCTGCGGCGCGCAGCGATGCCGCGCTGTACCGCGTGCTCAAGGCGATGGCGGCGGAACTGCGTGATCCGCATACCGAGGTGCTGACCCCGCGCGAGTCGGTCGACCTGCGCCAGTTCGTCGCACCCCGCAACGGCGTCACGCTGTCGGTGATCGACGGCCGCCTCGCGGTGCTCGAGGTCGAGCCCGACACCCCGGGCGCCGCCGCCGGCCTGCACGCGGGCGACGTGGTGCTGGCGATCAACGACGCGGCGATCACGCCGGCGTTCCTCAGTGCCGCCGCCGCCGACCCCGCCACCCTGCAGGCCCAGCCGCTGGCAGGCGACGGCCCCGAAGCATTGCCGGCCGATGCTGCCGACGCCGCCCGCGTGCGAGCCATGCGCGCGGTGCGTCGCCTGCTGCGCAGCCAGGTGGCAGCCGCCGACGTACCGTCCGCTGGCCCGCCGCCGGCGCCGCGGCGGATGCGCCTGGCCATCGAGCGGCCGTCCCGCGGCCAGCCGCTGCTGGTCGATGTGATGGCAGCGCCGCGGGCACGCCCTCCGCAGGCGCAGTTGCGCTGGCTCGACGGGCAGGTGGCGCTGATCGCGTTCAACCGGTTCCACCCGTCGGTGCGCGGCGAGATCGAGCATGCACTCGACGCGGCTGCCGGCGCGCGTGCGCTGATCATCGATCTGCGCGGCAACGGCGGCGGCCTGCTGGAGATGTACCGCTGGTTCGTCGGCCGTTTCATGCCGGATGAGCGGGTGCCCATGCGCACCGCCACGCGCAGCCGCGGCTATCCGGACGCGCGCAGCGTCGACGATCTCGTGGTCGCGCCGCAACGGACGCCGCTGCTGCAGCCGATCGCGGTACTCATCGACGGCCGCACGGCCAGCTCGGCGGAACTGGCGGCGGTCACGCTGGCCGAGCAGCGCGCCGCCCTGCTGGTGGGTGAGCCCACCTGCGGCTGCGCGGTCGCGGTACGGGTCGAGTACGTGCTGCCCGACGGCGGTGGCCTGCGCATCGCCGAGACCGGCTTCCTGTCGGCGCGCGGGGCCCGCATGCAAGATGAGCCAACGCTGCCCAATCTGCGCGTGTCGCCCACGCTGGACGACTTGCGTGCCGGCCGCGACGTGGTGCTGGCCGAGGCGTACCGCCGCCTGCTCGAGCGCCTGCCGGCCGGCGACGCCTTGCCTCGCCGGTAACTCCGCAGCACAGGTGTTGAGACGCGTCACACAGCGCGCGTGAAGCGCTGCGGCGGCGTCTCCCGTGCGGTGGGCTTCTTCTAGAATGGCCCGGCTTGCTGCTGCGCAGTTCCGACAGACAGACCGTGCTTCGCGTGCCTTGCGGCCGTGCTGACAAAACTCATTTCGAACGAACACAAGGAGGTCACCATGGCATTGGTTTCGATGCGCCAGTTGCTGGACCACGCGGCTGAAAACGGCTACGGCGTGCCGGCGTTCAACGTCAACAACCTCGAGCAGGTGCAGGCGATCATGGAGGCCGCGCAGGAGATCAATGCGCCGGTGATCATGCAGGCCAGTGCCGGTGCGCGCAAATACGCGGGCGAGGGCTTTCTCAAGCACCTGATCATCGCGGCGGTGGAGAGCTACCCCAACATCCCGGTGGCGATGCACCAGGACCACGGCCAGAGCCCGCTGGTGTGCGAAGGCGCGATCAAGATCGGCTTTTCCAGCGTGATGATGGACGGCTCGCTGCGCGAAGACGGCAAGACCATCGCCGATTACGACTACAACTGGCAGACCACCAAGAAGGTGGTCGACATGGCGCATTCCCTGGGCGTCAGCGTGGAAGGCGAGTTGGGCTGTCTCGGCTCGCTGGAGACGATGAAAGGCGACAAGGAAGACGGCCATGGCACCGAGGCCACGATGACGCGCGAGCAGCTGCTCACCGATCCCGATCAGGCCGCCGACTTCGTGAAGAAGACCCAGCTCGACGCGCTCGCGATTGCCATCGGCACCAGCCATGGCGCCTACAAGTTCACGCGCAAGCCCACCGGCGACATCCTGGCGATCGAGCGCATCAAGCAGATCAACCAGCGCATCCCGAACACGCACCTGGTGATGCACGGCTCGTCCAGCGTGCCGCAGGACCTGCTCGAGGAGATCCGCAAGTACGGCGGCCAGATGAAGGAGACCTACGGCGTGCCGGTCGAGGAGATCCAGGAGGCCATCAAGCACGGCGTGCGCAAGATCAACATCGACACCGACATCCGCCTGGCAATGACGGCGGCGGTGCGCAAGTTCCTGTTCGAGAACCCCGGCCACTTCGACCCGCGCGACTACCTCAAGCCGGCGCGCGCCGCCGCCAAGGCAATCTGCAAGCAGCGCTACCAGCAGTTCGGCTGCGAAGGTCAGGCCGGCAAGATCAGGGTCGTGCCGCTGGACATGATGGCGATGAAGTACCGCACCGGCGAGCTGAGCCAGCACGTGCACTGAGCGGTCGCGCACCAGCGAAGACGGCGCCCGTGCGGCGCCGTTTTTGCCTGTGCGTAGCGAACGAGAAGCGAAGATCAACGACCGGAGAACTGCATGAACCAGGAACTGTTCGACCAGGGGTTGCGCACGCGCCGCGAGGTGTTGGGCGCCGAGTATGTCGACGCATCGATCAAGAACGCCGACGAGTTCAATCTGCCGATGCAGGAACTGGTCACCCAGTATTGCTGGGGCGACGTTTGGAACCGGCCGGGCCTGGATCGGCGCACGCGCAGCCTTCTAAACTTGGCGATGCTCACCGCGCTGAACCGACCGCACGAACTGAAGCTGCATGTGCGGGGCGCGCTCAACAACGGCGTGACGAAGGACGAGATCCGGGAGGTGTTCCTGCAGGGCGCGATCTACTGCGGCGTGCCGGCGGCGATCGACAGCTTCCGCGTGGCGCGCGAGACCTTCAAGGAGATGGGCCTGTAGCAGCGGGTGCGCCAGCAGGGGCGCTGGCGGTCGCGTGCCCGGTGCGCACCGCGTATCCCGTGCGCCCGCCGTTCGCCCGCGGTTTTGCGCAACCTGTCGCATGCGGACCCGGCGCCCCGGGCAATGGCCATACTGCACGCCTCACCTCCAGCTTCACACGCCCATGACCCCGACCCGTCGCCTGATTCTCATCGTTGGATTGACTGGCCTGCTCGCCGCGGTGGGCAGTGCGCATGCGCAGATCAACATTGTCCTCGGCGGCGGCGGCGCGCGCGTCGAAGGCTCCGGCAACGTGATCGAGGAGACCCGCAGCGTCGGCCCGTTCTCGGGGCTGATCGTCACGGGTCCGGTGGACGTTCGCTTGAAGGCGGCCAGCGCCGATCGGGTCATCCTGCACGGTGACCACAACATCCTGCCATTGATCGAAACCCGCATCGAGGATGGCAAGCTCGTCGTCGGCGCAGTGTCGAACGCATCGTTTCGCACCAGAAACGACTTGTACGCGACGGTCGAGTTCCGCGAGTTGTCGAGTGTGCTGATCCGTGGCTCGGGCGATGTGCGCGCCGATCGCATCAAGTCACCGATCTTCGACACCACCATCCGCGGTTCGGGCGACGTCGTGATCGACTCGCTCGACAGCGACGCCGTGGCGCTGTCGATCTCCGGCAGCGGCGACTTCACCGCCAGCGGCCGCACCGACAAGCTCGGGGTGGTGATCATCGGCTCGGGTGACGTGCGGGTCGACAAGCTCGAGGCGATCGAAGCAGCGGTGCGCATCCGCGGCAGCGGCGACGTGCGGGTGCACGCGACCACCAGCCTGCAGGTGGACATCGCCGGCAGCGGCGACGTGCGCTACCGCGGCGAGCCCAAGGTCACCAAGAAGGTGGCGGGTTCAGGCGAGGTGCTGCGGCTGCGCTGAAGTCGGCGTCGCTGGCCGCGCTCCACCGGGCTGCGGACAAGCGCGCTACGTGGCGATGTAGCTTTGCAGTTGCGCGATCGTCAGCTCGTGGTCGGCAATGATGTCGTCGAGAATGTCGCGAATCGAGATCATGCCGAGCACGCTACCGCCGTCGACCACCGGCAGGTGGCGGATCTTGCGCTGCTTCATCAGCGCCATGCAGTCCCGCGTGCGGGTCTGCGGCGTCACCACGACGACATCGCGCGTCATGATCTCCGCCACCGTCGTCTCCTTCGAGCTTCTGCCCTGCAGCGCAACCTTGCGGGTGTAGTCGCGCTCGGACACGATCCCCACCAGGCGCCCGCGCTCCATCACCATCAGCGCGCCCACCTCATGCTCGGCCAGTACCTTGAGTGCATCGAACACCGTGTCTTCCGGCTTCACGTGCCACAAGGTCGTGTTCCTGCTGCGCAGCAGCTCGGATACTGGTTTCATGTCGTCCTCCTAGGCCGCCGGGCGACCATCTTGGCAACGATCGGGCGCTGGCACCAGCCCCGTGGTGCCGGCAGAGGTCACGGCAATGCGGGGGCAAACCGCAGCAGCGCCGGCACCACGAGCGCCATCAGCAGCGCCGTCAGTCCCATGGCCAGGCCAGCGAAAGCACCGGTTTCGGCACTCACCTCGAACGCGCGCGCGGTGCCGATGCCATGCGAAGCGACCCCCAAGGCGAAACCCCGGGTCGCGGGGGTACGTATGCGCAGCAGATCGAGCAACGGGCGCGCGATGATCGCTCCCAGCATGCCGGTCAGGATCACCAGCACCGCCGTGAGCGACGGCAGGCCGCCGATCTTTTCGGCGATGCCCATCGCGATCGGCGTGGTCGCCGACTTCGGTGCGAGCGACAGCATGGTCTCGCGGCTCGCGCCCAGGAGCCACGCGACGCCGACGGCGCAGGTCACGGCGGTGAGTACGCCAGCGGTCAGCCCGGCTAGCAGCGGCAACGCCAGTCGGGCCAGCTTTGCGCGCTGCTCATACAGCGGGATCGCCAGCGCGACCGTGGCCGGCCCGAGCAGAAAGTGGACGAACTGCGCGCCCTCGAAGTAGGTCCGATATGGCGTGCGCGTGGCCGCCAGCAGTGACACCAGCAGCAGCACCGCGATCAGTACCGGGTTGGCGAGCGGATTGAAGCGGGTGCGCTCGTACAAACGGAATGCCGCCAGGTAGGCGATCAGTGTCACGGTCAGCCCCAGCAGGGGCGTGGCCGACAGGTACACCCAGATGTCATCGAGACGTGGCGTCATGGCTCGCCCGAACGTAACGGCGTCGGCGGCATCGCGACGGCATTGGCATCTGCATCCGCATCGATATCGGCCGGGCCCAGCCAGCGCCGGGTCCATTCGATCACCAGCGCGGTTATCGCGATCGTGAGCGCTGTGCTTACCACCAGCGCGACAGTGATCGGCAGCCACTCATCAGCCAGCCGCGCCGCATGCAGCATCACGCCTACCCCTGCCGGCACGAACAGCAGCGACAGGTGTCGCAGCAGGCCGAGGCTGGTCTCGCGCAGCTGCGCATAGGCTGCCGGCCGCAGCCGCAGCCAGCCCACCAGCAACGCCATGCCGATCACCGGACCGGGCACCGGCAGGCCGAGCGCGAACGACAGCGCCTCGCCCAGCGACTGGAACACGAGCAGCGTGGCGAGCGTCTGAATCATCGGATCGCGGCTGGCTCAATCAGGCCGAAGCAGGCACCGAAAGGGTTGCACTTCGGGCGGACATGCGCGTGCTGCACCGCGCGCACGCCTCCCCACATGTCAGGCCGGTGCGGGTGCTGCGGCAGCGAGCCGCTCGTCGAGCCACTCGATCCAGTGCATCACGCGCGTCTCGGTCCCGGTCTGCAGGTGGGTGATGCAGCCGATGTTGGCCGACAGGATCACCTTGGGCAGCGGCGCCTCCAGATGGCCGAGGCGACGGTCGCGCAGCGCGGTGGCCAGCTCCGGCTGCAGCACCGAGTAGGTGCCGGCGGAGCCGCAGCAGAAGTGGTTCTCGCCCACCGGCGCCACGTCGGCGCCGAGCGAAGTCAGCAGCGCCTCCACCGTGCCCTTGATGCGCTGCGCGTGCTGCAGCGTGCAGGGCGGATGGAACACCACCCGTTGCGGCTCGTCGGGACGCTCGCCCAGGCGGGCGCGGATCTCGGTACCCAGTGCCGGCAGCACCTCGGCCACGTCGCGCGTGGCGGCGCTGATGCGTTCTGCCTTGTGTGCATAGACGGGGTCGTCGCGCAGCAGGTGGCCGTACTCCTTGACCATGGCGCCGCAGCCGCTCGCGTTCATGACGATCGCCTCGGCGCCGGCGTCCAGGTGCGGCAGCCAGGCGTCGATGTTGCGGCGAGCGTCGGCGAGGCCGCCGTCGTGGTCGTTCAGGTGGTAGCGGATCGCGCCGCAGCAGCCGGCCGCCGGCGGGATCACGGTCTCGATGCCGGCGGCGTCGAGCACGCGCGCGGTGGCGGCGTTGATGTTGGGCTGCATCGCCGGCTGCACGCAGCCGGCCAGCAGCAGCATCTTGCGCGAGTGGCTGCGGGCGGGCCAGGCACCGGCATCCTGCCGTACCGGCACCTTGCTCTGCAGCGCCTGCGGCAGCAGCGGCCGCAGCAGCTGGCCCAGCTTCATCGCCGGTGCGAACGCCGGGCTGGTCAGGCCCTGCTTGAGCAGGGTGCGCTTGAGGCTGTCGCCGGTGCTGCGCGGCACCTGCTCGTCGACCACCTTGCGGCCGATGTCGACCAGTCGCCCGTACTGCACGCCCGAGGGGCAGGTGGTCTCGCAGTTGCGGCAGGTCAGGCAGCGGTCCAGGTGCAACTGGGTCTTGGCGGTCGGCGTCGCCCCTTCGAGCACCTGCTTGATCAGGTAGATGCGCCCGCGCGGACCGTCGAGTTCATCGCCGAGCAGCTGGTAGGTCGGGCAGGTGGCGGTGCAGAAGCCGCAGTGCACGCACTTGCGCAGGATGGCGTCGGCCTCGCGACCGTCGGCGGTGTCCTTGATGAAGTCGGCCAGCTGGGTCTGCATCGGATCAGAACTCGGGATACATGCGGCCGCGGTTGAAGATGCCGGCCGGATCGAACTCGGCCTTCAGGCGGCGGTGGATGGTGGCGATCGGCGCGGCCAGCGGCGTGAACACGCCCTGCGCACGAAGTTCGGCGCTGCCGCCGCGAAACAGGGTGGCGTGGCCGCCGAGCTGCTGCGCGCGGGCGCGGATGTGAGAGGCGGGCGCATCGCAGCGCAGCCAGCGCAGCGCACCGCCCCATTCGATCGCCTGCGCGCCGGGCAGCTGCAGTGGCTCGGCGGTCGAGGGCACGCTCAAGCGCCACAGTGGGCGGTCCACCAGGTCGTCGGGACTGAAGAACAGATGGCGATGATCGCGCACGCCGCGCCACAGCGCGCCCGCACCTTCGGCATCGATCTGCTCGCCCTCCTGCGCGCCGGTCAGGCGCGCGCTGGCCGCTTCGACTGCCGCCTGGGCGCCCGCCAGCCGCACGAACAGCAGTTCGTTGACCCACAGCGTGCCGGATACCGGCAGCGGCTGGCCGCTCCACTCGTTCATGCGGGCGAGTGCTTCTTCCTGCGACATTGCAAAGCGCAGCGTGCATTCGGCCACCGGGCGGGGCAGCACCTTGATCGACAGGTCGAGCAGAACGCCCAGCGTGCCGAGCGAGCCGGCGAGCAGGCGCGCGACGTCGTAGCCCGCCACGTTCTTCATCACCGTGCCGCCGAAACGCAGCACTTGTCCGCGCCCATCGAGCAGCGAGGCACCGAGCATGAAGTCGCGCACGCCGCCGTAGGTCGGACCGAAAGACGCCCGGCGCGGACCCGCCAGACCGGCGGCCACCGCGCCGCCGACGGTGGCGCCATCGCCGCTGCCATCGTCGGCGGTTGGGTCGAGCGAGGCACCGCCGAAGTGCGGCGGCTCGAACGGCAGCATCTGCCCGCGCTCGGCCAGCTGTGCTTCGAGGTCGACCAGCAGCGTGCCGCTGCGCACGGTCACCACGAGCTCGGTCGGCTCATAGGTGACGACGCCGCGGTATTCGCGCGGATCGATCACCTGCGCCGCATCCATCGCGTTGCCGTAGAAATCCTTGGTGCCGCCGGCGCGGATCGCCAGCGGCGCGCGGTCGGCGTGCGCCGCGCGCACGCGATCAGCCAGATCGGACAGAGCGGCTTCCATCAGGCGGGGCGGGGATCGTCACCGGCCGGCACCAGTCCGCGGACCGGGAGCAGGAGGTACATCTCAAAACCTCGGGATGTCGGGAAAGCGCAGCGCACCGCCATGCACGTGCACCTTGCCGTACTCGGCGCAGCGCACCAGCGTGGGAATCACCTTGCCGGGATTGAGCAGGCCGGGTGGATCGAACGCGCGCTTGACGGCGAAGAAGGCATCCAGCGTGGCGCGGTCGAACTGCTTGCACATCTGGTGCACTTTTTCCACGCCCACGCCATGCTCGCCGGTGACGGTGCCGCCGACGGCGACGCACAGCTCCAGGATCTCGAAGCCGAACTGCTCGGCGCGCTGCACCGAGGCCGGGTCGTTGGCGTCGAACATGATAAGCGGGTGCAGGTTGCCGTCGCCGGCGTGGAACACGTTGGCGCAGCGCAGCTGGTAGCGCTCTTCCATCTGCTGGATCGCCTTGAGCACCTCGCCCAGGCGCTTGCGCGGAATGGTGCCGTCCATGCAGTAGTAGTCGGGCGAGATGCGGCCCACCGCCGGAAACGCCGCCTTGCGCCCGGCCCAGAAGCGCAACCGCTCCGGTTCGCTGGCGCTGACCTGCAGGCGCGTGGCGCCGCTTTTCTCCAGCACCGCACGCATGCGGTCGATCTCTTCGGCCACCTCTTCGGGCGTGCCGTCGGACTCGACCAGCAGGATCGCCGCGGCGTCGAGGTCGTAGCCGGCGTTGACGAACGGCTCCACCGCGTTGGCGGCGGGCTTGTCCATCATCTCCATGCCGGCCGGGATGATGCCGGCGGCGATCACGTCGGCCACCGCGTCACCGCCGGTTTCGACGTTGTCGAAGCTCGCCATGATCACTTGCGCCATCTGCGGCTTGGGCACCAGCTTGACCGTGACTTCGGTGACCACCGCCAGCATGCCCTCGCTGCCGACCACCACCGCGAGCAGGTCGTAGCCCGGCGCATCGAGCGCGTGCGAGCCGAATTCCACCACCTCGCCCGCGATCGTCACGCCGCGCACGCGCAGCACGTTGTGCACGGTCAGGCCGTACTTCAGGCAGTGCACGCCGCCGGCGTTTTCGGCGACGTTGCCGCCGATGGTGCAGGCTATCTGGCTCGACGGATCGGGCGCGTAGTACAGGCCGAAGGGCGCCGCCGCCTCGCTGATCGCGAGATTGCGCACGCCGGGCTGCACAATCGCGGTACGCGCGTAGGGGTCGAGCTTGACGATACGGTTGAACTTCGCCAGCGACAGCAGCACGCCGGCCTGGTGCGGCAGCGCGCTGCCCGACAGCCCGGTGCCGGCGCCGCGCGGCACCACCGGCACGCCGAGCTTGTGGCATACGCGCAGCACCTGCACCACCTGCATCTCGGTCTCCGGCAGCGCCACCACCATCGGCACCTGGCGGTACAGGGTCAGGCCGTCGCACTCGTACGGGCGGGTGTCTTCCTCGCGAAACAGCAGCGCGTGCGCGGGCAGCAGCGGGCGCAGCGCGGCCACCACCTCGCGCTGGCGGGCGAGGTCCACCGCGCCGGTGCCCTCGAGCGGGATCTGCGTGGCGAGCAAGGCCGGCACCACGGGCGGCCCGCCGCCGTCGGCGGCAAGGGTGGCAGGAGCAGTTTGCGCGTTCATGTGATGCAAGCTTACCCGTGCAGCGCCCGCGGGCGGGTCGGCGACGGGTGCCCGGTCGATGTAGCAAACGCAATGCAGCCTTGATCTGCGCGCACAAGGCGGCGCACCGGCGGGGTAGCCTGAGCTTCCGCGGGAGGACAGTGATGCACATGAACGGCTTGATCGACCGCCGCAGACCGCTGCGGGTGCTGCTCGTGCTGGCGCTCATGGCAGGCCCGGTGTCGGCGCAGGACATCGCCCGCGGCGCGAAGCTCTTCACCGAAACGCGCGTCGTCACCGGTCGCGCGGTCGGCAACTGCATCGCCTGCCACGCCGATCTGGAAACCTTGCGCGAGATGATCCGCAATCGCGGCGGCCGTGCCGACGATGCGCGCTCGGTGCACAACCTGCTCGATCGCTCGATCGCCGGCGCGCAGCCGGGCGCAGCCAACGCCAAGGCCCAGTATCGCGGCGTCTTGACGCCGCAGGATCTGCGCGACCTGGCGGCCTACCTGGCGCGCGCGGCGCGCGGCTAGGAACACTCCATGTCCAAGCTGGCGGCTCGACCCGCGAGTCAGGCGCGCGCGCTTTCAGCCGAAGCAGCGGCGGTCAGGATCCGGCGCAGACACCGTCGGCGCGATGCCGATGCATTCGCCTTGGCGCGCGCTCGTGATCGACGCCTCAGGCCAGCGCCGGCAGCCGCGTGAAGCGCGCCACGATCTGCGCATGGCGCGCACGCCAGTCCGCCAGTGGCTGGTGGCGACCCTCGAACGCACTGGCGAGGAAGGCGAGCGACAGTTCCTGCGTGGCGAGCTTCACGCGCGCATTCAACTCAGCGCCGCCGGTGCCGGTGCGGTCGGTGAAGATGCTGTGCGAGCCGCCCTCGAACACCGCGAGCGCCTTCTGTGGACTGCCGGTGGCCTCGAACACCGCGATGCGGTCGGCCACCGACGAGTAGTAGCCGGGGACGCGGATGTCGTCGGCGGTGGCAGTCACGTGCAGCGAGGGCACCATGACCGGCGCCAGGATCGCCGCCAGCCCGCTTTCGCCGTAGAACGGCGGCGCCGACAGCAGGATCGCGGTGGTCAGGCGCGGGTCGCGCAGGTCCACCGCGCGGCCGTCGCGCTCGATGAGCGCACCGCTGGCCAGCAGCGCCGTGTTGGCGCCGTACGAGTGGCCGGCGACGACGATCCGCCGCGCATCCACGGCAACGTGCAGCGGATCGTTGCCCGGCAGCGCGAGCAGGCGGTCCAGCGCAAAGCGCAGGTCGGCCACGCGCGCCACTGCCTCGCGCTCCTGCGCGGCGGCCTGCAGGCGGGTCGCCAGTTCGAACGGGCTGCCACCCCAGATCGCACGGTCGCTGCCCACGTGCTGCACGTGCAGGCTGGCGATGCCATGGCGCGCGAAATGGCTGCCCAGGTAGCTGTAGCCGCGCCGCGAGCCGCCCAGGCCGTGCGAGAACAGCACCAGCGGCCGCGGGCCGGACGCGGCGGGCAGGTACAGCCGCACCGGCACCGCGCGCTCGCGCGCGGCGTCGGTCCAGTCGGCCTCGACCACGGCAAAGCCGTCGCGCTCGATCACCTGTCCGGCGACATCGCTGCGGCGCGCGTCGTTGAAAGGCGAACCGTCGCTGTTCGTGGTGCGCGCACGCACCGTGCAGCCGCCGGTGAGGGCGACGGCGCCGAGCGCGGTGCCGATCAGCGAGGCCGCCAGCAGGCGGCGGCGGGTCAGCGAGTGTTTCATTCGGCGGCTCCTTCGGCAGGGCGGGCAGGCGGCAGGCTGCCGCGCTGCTCCGGGCTCACCTGGGCGCGCCCGAGCAGGCGCTTGATGAGGTTGATCGCGTCATCGACGAAGGTGTAGACGACCGGGATCACCAGCAGCGACAGGAAGGTCGAGGTGATGAGGCCGCCGATCACCACGATCGCCATCGGTGCGCGGAAACTCGGGTCGGTGCCGAAACCGAGAGCGATCGGCATCATGCCGGCGCCCATCGCCAGCGTGGTCATGATGATCGGCCGCGCGCGCTTGCGGCAGGCGTCGATCACCGCGTCCCAGCGGTTCAGCGGCGGCCCGCCATCGACACCGTTGCGCGCCAGGATCACGTAGTCGATCAGCAGGATCGAGTTCTTGGTGGCGATGCCCATCAGCATGATGAGACCGATCAGCGCCGGCATCGTGATGTCGGTGCCGGTGACGAACAGCGCCAGGAACGCCCCCGGCACCGACAGCACCAGTGCGCCGAGCGCGGTGATGGGCTGTGCAAAGCCGCCGAACAGCAGCACCAGCACGATGTAGATGCACATCACGCCGGTGAGCATGGCCACGCTGAAGCCCGTCTGCAGTTCGGCGTTGGCCTCGGCATCGCCGAGCACGCGCGCGCTCACGCCGGCGGGCGGAATGGCCAGGCTCGCCAGCGCGAAGGCCTGCTCCTGCACCAGATTGAGCGGCTGATCCTGCAACTCGATGTTGAAGGTCACGCTGCGCGATCGGTTCAGGCGGTCGATCGCCGCCGGGCCGCTGTCGATCGTCACCTGCGCCACCTGCGAGATCTCCACCGGCCCGTGCTTGCCGGGCACGGTGAGCTTGCGCAGGAGATCCAGGTCCTGGCGCGCTTCGGGTGGCAGCTTGACCACGATCGGGATCTGCCGCTGCGACAGGTTGAGTTTGGCCAGTCCCTGGTCGTAGTCGCCGGCGGTGGCCACGCGCAGCGTGTCGGCCACGGCGGCCGAGGTCACGCCGAGGTCGGCCATGCGCGCGAAGTCGGGGCGGATCACCAGTTCGGGCCGCGCCAAGTCCGTACTCGGCGTCACTGCACCGATGCCCGGGATGGTGCGAAGGTCGCGCTCCACGATGCGGGCGTGTTCCACCAATACGCGCGAGTCATCGGCGGCGAGCGCGATCTGCAGCGGTGTGCTCGCGCCGAGCAGGCCAACATTGATGCGCGCACCCGGCAGCACTTGCAGTGCCTCCGAGAACTCCTTGTCGATCCGCTGCTGCGAGACGCCGGGCCGTTCCTCGCGAGGTGAAAGCTTGATCGTCAGCGCCGCCCTGCGCACCTCGGCCGCGCCTTGCGCGGCAAACGGATCGCTGCCGGTGGCGCCGCCGCCGATCGCCGTGTACACCGAGCGCACATGCGGGTTGCGCGTGATGATCGCGCGCGCCGCCTCGGCCGTCTCGCGTGTCTGCGCCAGCGTGCTGCCGGGCGGCAGGGTCAGCGTGACCTGCGTCTGCGCCGGATCGGCGGGCGGGATGAAGCCGCCCTGCATCCAGCCGGCATACAGCGGCCCGAACGAGATCGCGACGAACGCCGCCGTGGCTGCCAGCGTCAGGAGGCGGTTCTTCAGGCACCAGCGGGCCAGCTTCAGGTAGTGCGGGATCCAGGTGGGCTCGCCGTGGTCCTTTTTGGGCAGGTGCAGGATGTAGGCCGCCATCATCGGTGTCAGCAGGCGCGCCACCACCAGCGAGAAGAACACCGCGATCGCCGCGGTCCAGCCGAACTGCACGAAGAACTTGCCGGCGATGCCGGGCATGAACGCGGTTGGCAGGAACACCGCGATCAGCGTGAAGGTGGTGGCGATCACCGCCAGGCCGATCTCGTCGGCCGCCTCGATCGCGGCCTGCATCGGCGTCTTGCCCATGCGCATGTGGCGCACGATGTTCTCGATCTCGACGATCGCATCGTCGACCAGGATGCCGACCACGAGACTCAGCGCCAGCAGCGTCACCACGTTGAGCGAGAAGCCCAGCAGGTACATCGCGCCGAAGGTCGGGATGATCGACAGCGGCAGCGCCACCGCCGCCACGAACGTGGCGCGCCAGTCGCGCAGGAAGAACCAGACCACGACCACGGCCAGGAGCGAGCCCTCTATCAGCAACCACATCGAGCCGACGAAGTTGTCATACACCTGATCGACGTTGTTGAACGCCTCGGTGACCTTCAGGTCCGGATGCGCGGCGACCAGGCGGTCGAGCGCGGCCTTGACGCCGTCGGCCACCTCCACCTCGCCGGCACCGCGGCTGCGCACCACCTCGAAGCCGACCACCGGCGCGCCGTTGAGCAGCGCCACGCTGCGCGGCTCGGCCACGGTGTCGAACACGCGCGCCACCTGATCCAGGCGGATGCGACGACCGTCGGACAGCACGATGTCCATCGCGCCGATCTCCGCCGCCGAGCGCACCGTGCCCACGGTGCGCACCGACTGCTCCATGCCGCCGACGTCGGCGCGGCCGCCGCTGGCCTCCTGCTGCACCTGGCGCAGCTGGCGCGAGATGTCGGCCGCGGTGGCGTTGAGCGCCAGCATCCGGCCGGGGTCCAGCTCGACCCGCACCTCGCGGCTGACGCCACCCACGCGCGACACCGCGCCGACGCCGCGCACCGCCAGCATGGTCTTGGTCACCAGGTCGTCGATGAACCACGACAGCTGCTCGGCGTCCATGCGCTCGGAAGCCAGGGCGTAGGTGAGGATCGGCGCGCCGGCCAGACTCATGCGCTGGATCACCGGGTCGCGCAGGTCGGCCGGCAGGTCCGAGCGCACCCGCGCCACCGCATCACGCACGTCGTCGACGGCTTCCTGGATCGGCTTTTCCAGGCGGAACTCGACCGTGATGGAGCTGACGCCGTCCTGGCTCTTCGAGTAGACGTTCTTCACGCCATCCAGGGTGGCGATCGCGTTCTCGATCTTGCGCGCGACCTCGGTCTCCATCTGTGACGGCGCCGCACCCGGCAGGCTGGCGGTCACGGTGACCGACGGCAGCTCGATGTCCGGGAACTGCTGGATCGTGAGCGCCTTGAACGACATCAGGCCGACCACCGTCAGCATGATGAACAGCATCACCGACGGGATCGGGTTCTTGATCGACCAGGTGGAAAAGTTCATGACCGTGTCCGGTAGACGTTCATTGCGGCATCACTTGCTGGCGGTCTGCGCCGGCGCCTCGACCACGCGCACCACATCGCCGGCGTTCAGGAAGCCGGTGCCGGTGGCAACCACCGGTGTGGCCGGCGCCAGCCCGCGCACGATCTCCACCCGGTCGCCGTTGCGGCGGCCGGTGTCGACCTTGACCTCGTCGACCCGGTTGTCGTTGCCGACGCGGTAGACGAAGGCAAAGCCGTCGCGCATCAGCACGGCGGTCTGCGGCAGCGTCAGCGCCGGCGCGCGCCCGAGTTCCAGCTGACCGCGCGCGAACATGCCGGCGCGGGCGCCGCTGTCGCGCGGCAGGTCCACATACACCAGCGCATTGCGCGTCTGCGGGTCGACCGTGGGCGCCACCGTGCGCACCTTGCCGGTCACGCGCTGACCTTCGCTGCCGGGCAGCGCCAGCTGCGCGCTCATCCCCGGCTTGATGCGCGCCAGTTCCTCTGACGTCACTTCGGCGCGCCACTCCAGCCGACCGCCACGGATCAGGTGGAACAGTTCCTGCCCCGGCTGCGCCAGCGAGCCGACGGTGGCGCCGCGCGCCGAGATCACGCCGTCGTCAGGCGCCACCACGCGCGTCTGCGCCAGGCGCAGCTGGTCGGCCTGCACGCGGGCCTGCGCCGCATTCAAGCGTGCCAGCGCGGTCTGCTCGGCGGTCAGGTACTGATTGATCTGCTGCGCCGACAGCGCGCCGGTGGCCTGGATCTGGCGGGCGCGATCGGCATTGGCGCGGGCCTCGGCCAGCGTGGCTTCCGCTTCCGCGGCAGCGGCGCGCGCCTGCGCCAGCTCCGCCTGCACGGTCGTGTCGGACACGCGCGCCAGCAACTGGCCTTTCTTCACCACGTCGCCCACGTTGACCAGCACGTCGGTGAGCCGGTAGCCGCTGATCTCGGCACCGATCACCGCTTCCTGCCAGGCGACCACGTTGCCGTTGGCGGCCACCACCTGCGGCCAGTCGACGACTTGCGGCGCCACCAGGGTGACGGTGAGTGCGGGGCGTGCCGCGGCGGCCTTCTTGGCCGCGTCGGCCTTGCCGTCCTGCGCGTTCGAGGTGAGCGACCACAGGGCCGCGGCGCCGATCACGACGACCGCGGTAGCCAGCAGCAGGCGCGGGGTGGTGCGTTGGAAGTAAACGGACATGCGGATCACCTGTTGGCGGAAACTTGGGTTGGGGCGTCGGTAGTGGCTGCGAAGCCGCCGCCGACCGCGCGATACAGCGTCACCCACGCGGTCACGCGCTCGCGCTGCACGCCGACCAGGGCGGCGGCGGCCAGCAGCGCGTTGCGGCGCGCACTCTCCAGGTCGAGCAGCGACTCCGAACCGACATCGAAGCGCGCCTGCGCGGCATCGAAGAATTGACGAAACCCCTGCGCGGCGATCAGCGCATCGGCCTCGCGACGGGTGGCGGCGTCCAGCAGCACGAGCGCCTGCTCGACTTCTCGCACGGCTTCGGTAGCGCGCTGTCGGTAGCGAGCCGCAGCCTCGTCGTAGCGGGCGCGTGCCGCATCGACCTGCGCGGCGCGGCGGCCGGCGTCAAACAGCGGCAACGACAGCGCCGGGCCGATCGACCAGTTGGTGCCATTGAAGCTGGCGCCACCGCTGCGCGCACTCGCCAGCGACACCGTGCCCGCGAGCGACAGCCGCGGCCAGCGGTCAGCCTGCGCGGCGCCGACCTCGCCGGAGGCGGCCCGTGCCTCGCGCTCGAGTGCCGCCAGGTCAGGGCGCTGCATCAGCAACTGCGCCGGCACGCGATCCACGGCGAACACCGCCGGTTGCGGCAGGCGCGCGCGGCGCGTGTCCAGTTGCGTGCGCAAGTCGGGCTCGGCCAGGCCGGTGAGCGCCACCAGCGCCTTGACCTGCACGTCGCAGTCGGCGCGCTGCGCGATCAGGCGGTTGCTCGCATCGGCCGCGCTGGCATTGGCGAGGGCGGCGTTGGCGGGTGATTCCAGCCCGGCACCGGACTTGATGCCGGTAAGTTCGGCGGTGCGCCTCTGCGACGTCGTGTCCTGCGTGTAGACATCGACCAGCGCCTCGCAGGCGCGGTAGCCGATGTAGGTGGTGGCGGTCTCGGCCGCCAGGCTCACGCGCAGGTCGTGCCAGCTGGCCGCAGCGCCCTCGACGCGGGCCCGCGCCGCCGCCACGTTGCTGCGGGTGACGCCGAACACATCGATCTCCCACAGCATGTCTAGGCCGACCCCGGTGCTGGTGGTGGTGGCCTGCGGCGGCGGCACCTCGATGCGCGCGCGCGTTGCATTGGCGCCGGCATTCAACGCCGGCCACGCACTGGCGCCGGCGATGCGGGTGTTGGCGCGCGCCTGCTCGATGCGGGCGGCCGCCTGCGCCAGGTCGCCGTGGCTGCGCTGGGTGGCGTCGACCAGGCGCGCCAGCAGCGGGTCGTCGAACTGTGACCACCACTGCGTGAGGGCACCCACGCTGCCATCGTGGGGTGCGGTCGACGCGGGCAGCGGTGCCTGCCATGTCGTGGGTGTGGCAGGCGTAGGTGCCGGGCCGGGCGGCGTCAGCGCACAGCCGGCCAGCGCTGCGGTGGCAACAGCGGCGGCGAGCGTGAAATGAGCGGGTCGGCGGCTAACGCTTGCGCGCTGATCGGGTTCGGGGTTGCGGGTCATGGCCTGATTTGAGCGTCGGGTTGTTGCTCGTGTGTTGCTTGCCGCGCGCGGTTGGCGTTGCGGCTCGCTTTGCCGGGGGCGGGCCGGCCGGCTGCCGGCGCCTGATCTCGTGATCGAGCAGCGCACGGCTGTAGCCCACCAGGCGTTCGAGGATCAGCTCGTTCGCCCGTGGACGGTCGAGCACGCCGGGCGCGAGCAGCTTCATGAACTCGCGTGACATGCAGTAATCGTTGGCCATCGCCACCAGCGCGAACACCAGCTGGTGGATGTCGTCATCGGGCTGCGGCAGGCCGCAGTGGCGCGCCACCACGCCGCACACCGCCTGGTGCAGTGGTGCGATGCCCTGCTCGACGATCTCGCGAAACGCCGCCGATGGCTCCAGCATCTCGCGCATGTGGATCTTCATCACGTGCGCGTCGAACGCTGCATCGTGCTCGGCCGAGGGGGTCGCAATGAACGGCGCCAGGAACATGCGCAGCGCCGACTCGAAATCCAGCGCCGGATCGTCGAACGCGCCGAAGGCGGCCGCCATCTCGCGCACCGGATGCAGCAGCACCGCGCGATAGAGGCCTTCCTTGTCGCCGAAGTGATAGTGGATCGACGCCACGTTGACGCCCGCGGCGTCGCAGATCTCCCGCGTGCTGGCCGCCACGAAGCCCTTGCTCGCGAAGATCGGCGTCGCGTGACGAATCAACTGCTCGCGCGCGCTGTGCGGCGCGGTGGGGGGCAGGCCAGGGGCGGGCGCGTCGTGCGCCTGGGGGCGGGGTGACATGGCGATGCAAGATAGCACGTGAATCAAGCGCTTGATTGAAATGTGACCGATTGGTCACGTCAATGCGCGAGCCGCTGTTCTCGCCAGTTACATTCGAAAACTGGTCAATACATTCGCAAACTGGACGGGCTGCAGGCCATGACTGCGCGCCACACAGCAACGCTAGACGCCGCGCTTCAGATCGGCTGGAATGTCGGCATTGCGGCGCGCTGGTGACTTCGACTTGCGGCCAGGACTGGTCATCCGCGGCAGGCCGCTTTCAGGCGTGTTGATCGGCCACGGTAGGCCAGCGAGTTTTGGTCACCCTGATGGACGTCCAAGTCAGGCTGGAGGACCGCGCTGAGTCGACATTAACTGCTTGAGTTTGGCGCCCGCGCTGATGCATGTCTGCGCTGGTCGGCGACGTCCGGCGCGGCTCAGGTGGCGAAGCCGATCCCGGCTAGGCGCCGTGCGGCCAGCGCTGTGTGGTGGGAAGGTCGGGGCGCAGACGGCCGCGCACAATCGGCGAAGCCAGGGAATGAGGTGCAGCGGCATCCATGGTCATCGGGCGCGGCGCCAGAGGAAACGGCAAAGCGGGGCAGCAGTTCCCCAAGCCGCTGTCGAGCCGCTGGTATGGCGGCGGGTGGCAAAGGCGCCATTGACGGGCAGCGCGGCGGACAGGACACGGCCGCCGCGCGGCGGCCCCCATCAGCGGGCGAAGCCCGGCTCGTTCACGAGCTGCCGGGTGCGGCGCGACGACTCTGCCAGCCATGTAGCGAAACGCTCACCACCCACCGAGGCAGGCTCGCTGTGCTGGCTGCGCACGAAAGCTTGCCAATCATCGTCCAGGGCTTCAGCAAGCAGCCCATGCAAACGTTGGCGCAGGGCTGGCGACATCGCGCCCGGAGCAAACAGACCGAAGGTCGACCACCGGTTGGCCGCTGGGTGTCCCAGCTCGCTCAGCGTGGGCAGCTCGGGGAGCATCGGGTGGCGGGTGGGCGCACCCAGTGCCAGGGCCTTCAGGCGCCCCTGCTGTAGCCAGGCCAGCTGGTCTGCCGCGAGGTTCGTGCTGAGCAGCTCAAAGTGCCCGGCCAGTGCATCCTGCAGCTGCCGCCCACCTCCCGCATAGGGCACATGGACGAACGGTGCCCGTGTGTCCAGGCGCACCTGCTCCATTACCAGGTGTCCCGTGCTGGCAACCCCTGAAGTGGCCCAGCGCAGGCCGCCCGCCTGGGTGCGGGCCTGTTCGACCATGCCCGCCCAGTCCTGAGCCTGCAGCTTGGGCGAGCCCACCAACAACACAGGCGTGTCCACCAGGGCACGCAAGGGCGCGACATCGCGCACCGGGTCGTAGCGCAGAGTTCCCAACCAGGGCGCCAGTGTCAGCGGTGTGACCGCGCTCAGCAGCAGCACGCTGCCGTCGCCAGGCGCCTGCGACAGCCGCTCCATGGCCAAGGTACCGCCTGCGCCCGGCCTGTAGTCTGCGAACACGGTCAGGCCGAAGTTGCGGCGCAGGCGGGCAGCCAGATCCTGGCCCAGGCGGTCAGAAATGCCGCCGGGCGGGTAGGCCAGCATCAGCCTTAGCCTGGGCACTGGCCAGCGCGCGGCCGTGGCAGCCCAAGCAGGCAGGGCGCTTGCCAGCGCGAAGCCCAGCGCCGCGCGGCGCGTCAGGCAGGCCATTGGCGGGCCAGAGCACGCAGGCGGTTGCCAAACAGCCGCGTCAGCGGCGACACATCGGCTTTGCGCGTGACCAGGGTGAGCGGTGCATCCAGGCGTACCGACGCCTGAAGCCGTCGGTACTGGATGGCGTTCGGGTGGTGGCCGCTCATCGAAGCCGGAACCACCGTCAGGCCGGTTCCGGCAGCCACCAGATTCAGGTTGGTCATCATGCGCTCTACCTCGGCCACTACACGAGGCCTGACACCCGCGCGTTCGCAGATCTCCAGCAATCGAGCATACAGGCCGGGAGCCCCGGGCCGGCGCACCAGGATCAGGGGCTCATCGTGCAAGCACCGTAGCGGCACCGGCTTGCCCGCAGGCAGCCTTGCCAGGGCATGGTCGGCTGCAAACGCCAGCATCACCGGCTCGCGCAGCAGCGTCTCGAATCGCAGGCCTGGTGGTTGCGACACGGGCCAGCGAATGAGACCAGCGTGCAGCCGGGCCGCATCCACGGACTCGATGACGGCACCCGCATGATCTTCAGTGAGATGCAAGTCCACATGCGGGTGGTGATGGCGCATCTCGCGCAGGGCCATCGGCGTGAAGAGGTGGGCCGCCGAAGAACTGGTGAAGGCGACGGACAGCGTGCCCCGCTCGCCGTCGGCGCGCTCGCGAAGCCGCTGGCGCAGCGCATCGAAGTCGGCCAGGAGCCGTTCCGCATCCACCAGCAGGGCCTGCCCGGCCTCGGTCAGTCGCATGCCCTTGGGGTGGCGTTCAAAGAGCGCCAAGCCGATCTCCGCCTCGAGCCGATGCAGTTGCTGGGTGAGCGGTGGCTGCTGGATACCCAAGGATGCCGCAGCACGCGTCAGGTGTCCCGACTGGGCCACCGCCGCGAAATAACGCAGTTGCCTGATGTCCATATGGAGATGGTATGCGAGGCCGTGTCGGCCAGGTGAGCTTTCAGGCACTTTCCATACGTTTTACATATGGAATTCCGACGCCCCGGCTATTTGATCTCTGCGGTTATCCGCCCGAACATTCCGGTCACCTAAAAACACGACTGGAGACCCGGATGACACGATTGAACATGCAGCGTGCGCTGCGCATGCTGGCGCTGACCTCGGCAGCATCAGCCCTGGTCGGCTGTGGCGGTAACGACGACCCCGTCATTACCGGTCCAGTAGCGGCCACGGAAGCGGCGCCCACACGATCGGCTTGCCCCACCGTGAACTCAACGGGCGCGCCGCTCGCAGTGGACGTGCCCACCAACACGGCCTGCTACACCGGCACGAACTCGAAGGGGTCGGCCTACATCATCGCCGTACCGCCCAACTGGAATGGCCGGCTGCTGCTGCACGCACACGGCGGTCCCGACCTCAATCCCAATCTAAACCGCGCCACCGAAGTCCTGGACCGCTGGGACATCATGGTACGGGCTGGGTATGCCTTGGCTGGCACAGCCTTCCGGCCTGGTGTCGAGGTGAGCCGCGCCGCCGAGGACACCGAGCGACTGCGGGGCATCTTCCGCAATCACGTTGGGCGGCCCAGCATGACCATTCTGCACGGGCAATCGTGGGGCGGCAGCGTCGCGGCCAAAGCCGCCGAGACCTACACCCGTGACACCGTCGGGGAACAGCCCTATGACGCCGTGTTGCTCAGCGCCGGCGTGCTCGCTGGCGGCACACGGTCGTATGACTTCAGGATGGATCTGCGAGCGATCTACCAGCACCTGTGCAACAACCATCCGCGCCCTACCGAAACACAGTACGCGCTGAACATTGGGTTCCCTGCAGGCGTCACCCCCCCGACCAACGCCAACCTCACCGCCCGCGTCAACGAGTGCTTGGCACTGAACCTGGCGCCTGCACTGCGGACGCCCGAACAAGCAGCGAAGATCGCCACGATCCTGAATGTGGTCAAGATTGCCGAGAACCAGATCGTGAGCCACTTGGCCTGGGGCACACGGCACTTCCAGAACATCAGCCAGCGCCATGGCGGCAGTCCGTTCGGCAACATCGGTGCGTCCTACGTTGGTTCGACCGATGACGTTGCACTGAATGCCAGCGTCCCTCGCTTCAGGGCCGACGCCGCGGCCTTCCGGAGCTTCGCCGAGGACACCGACTACGCCGGGCGCATTCCGGTGCCGGTGCTCACCGTCAAGTGGATCAACGATCCAACCGCGTTTGTGGAACTCGACGCCCACTTCCGAACGTTGATGCAGCAGTCCGGCACGGCGGACCGGTTGGTTCAGACCTTCGTCAGTGCCGCTGAGTCGCACAGCTACATCAGCGATGCCACCTACGTGACCTTGCTGTCTTCGCTCGCGCAGTGGGCCCAGAATGGCCAGAAGCCGACACCGCAGAGCATCGCAGACGCCTGCACTTCGGTAGCGACGAACTTCAGTGCAGGCGTGGGTTGCAGTTTCGCCCCGTCTTACACCCCTCCGACCCTAGAGTCCAGGGTGCCGGCGCGCGAGCGGCCCTAGTCCAACTCAGGCGTTGATGTTCGTTGCGCGCAGGGCATTTGCCTGGTGAATGCCCTGCGCCGCTACACCTCGTTGCCCATAAACATCGTGAAAGCGAAGGCAGCCTCGCGATCGCGTCGTTGATCTGCACCAGTTGCAAGCGGTGCACGATCTGGTCCAGCGCATACGGATTTCAATCGGCTTCGCCCCTCTTTAGCCTGAGTCAGCAGACTGCGGAGGTGCGGCGGGATTTCACCCTTGGTCTCGATCTGATCCGACCGGCCGCTTCGGGGCGAAAAATTCGTGGCAGCGGATGTCGACTTCGGGTCGTTAGTTCACCTTGGGAATGTCCGCTTACTACAACAGACCATGCCTACAGACCATGAATTCATGGTTGGTGCCCGTTCAGAACAAGACCCGGCTGCGCAAGGTTCCCGGCACCTCGGCCAACTTGACGAGCGCCAGGTCCGAGTGTTCAGCATCGATGTCGATCACCACATACCCCACGTTCGCGCGTGTCTGCAGATACTGCGCGGCGATGTTGATCTGGCGTTGCGAGAAGACCCTGTTGATCTCGGAGAGCACACCCGGCACGTTGCGATGGACGTGCAGAAGCCTGTGCTTGCCCGGGTGGGCCGGCAAAGCGACTTCAGGGAAGTTGACCGATGAAGTCGAGGTCCCGTTGTCGCTGTACTTGACCAGCTTCTCTGCCACTTCGATGCCGATGTTCTCTTGTGCCTCCACCGTGGATCCGCCGATGTGCGGCGTCAGGATCACGTTGTCGAAGCCACGCAGTGGCGACTCGAAATGCTCGTCGTTGCTACGCGGCTCGTCGGGGTAGACATCGATGGCGGCGCCAGCCAGGCGCCTGCTTCGCAAGGCGTCCGCCAAAGCCTCGATGTCGACGACGGTGCCGCGCGATGCATTGATCAGGACGCCGCCTTGTTTCATCGCCTTCATCTGCGCCGGGCCCATCATCCACCGCGTGGCGGCGGTCTCGGGCACATGCAGACTGACCACGTCGGCCTGCCCGAGCAAGTCGTCCAGACGGGAAACCTGGCTGGCATTGCCCAGGGGCAACTTGCTCACGACGTCGAAGAAGATCACCTTCATGCCCATGCCCTCGGCCAGTACCGAGAGCTGCGTGCCGATCGCGCCGTAGCCCACGATGCCCAGGGTCTTGCCGCGCACCTCGAAGGCATCTTTCGCCGACTTGAGCCAACCGCCGCGGTGCGCCACGGCGCTTTTTTCCGGGATGCCGCGCATCAGCAGGATGGCCTCGGCAAGCACCATCTCGGCCACCGAGCGGGTATTCGAGAACGGCGCGTTGAACACCGCGATGCCCAGGTCCCGCGCCGCCGCCAGATCCACCTGATTGGTGCCGATGCAGAAGCACCCCACCGCAGCCAGCCTGCCGGCCTGCTCCAGCACGTGCTGGGTCAGTTGCGTGCGCGACCGGATGCCCAGGAAGTGCACACCGGCGAGTCTGCGCTCCAGTTCATCGCCGGACAGCGCGCCCGCAACGCAATCGATCTGGGTGTACCCCGCCGCCTGAATGACGGCGATGGCCGACGGATGGATCCCTTCAAGCAGCAGAAACTTGATCTTGTCCTTGCTGGTCGAGGTCTCGTTCATGATGACTGTCATTTCTGGCGCGGGCTGTCGCATGGTGATTGGATTCGGCGAGACGGAAGCAAGGAGAAGCACGTCGTGCTGTCGGAACAGTCGGGTGGTCCGCAGGTCACACCGCCGCCACGTCCATGTCGGGCTCGATCGTCCGCACCAGGTTCTCGATGGCGCTCAGCGTGCCGGAGATGGAACTCGGGCAGCTACCGCAAGCCCCTTGGTAGTGGATGCTGAGCTCATTGCCCGCCAGGCCCACGATGTGCAGGTCGCCGCCGTCGGCTTTCAGCGCAGGTCGGATGCGGGCATCGAGCAGGTCACGGATGGCCTCCAGGCGCGCCTGGTCGTGTTCGCTCAGATCGGCGATCGATGCGCGCGCGGCAAACACCGCGTCGGCCGACTGCGCCGCGGCCGCCGGTGCTGCGCGCAGCGGCACGGCGATCAGCCGCACCAGCGCCGGCCAGTCGGCGTCGCCGTCCTGCGTCACGGTGAGCCAGCGGTCGACGTAGAACACGTTGCTCACGTGCTCGATGGCGAACAGCGCCGAAGCGAGCGGGTCGCCCGCGGCCTGATCGGCGTTCTCGAAGGAATGTGAAATGCCCCAGGTCAGCGGCTCGTGAAGCGTGAACTTCACCGCGTTCGGGTTGGGGGTGTCGTCGATCTCTGCAATCTTCGGCATCACCGGGCCTCCTGCCGCTGCTGCGGCATGTCGCTGCCAGCCGCTGGCCGCGTCGTCTTCACGCGAGGGCGGCGTCCAGGAGGGTCTGCAACTCACCCGTTTGGTAGAGCTCGCGCACGATGTCGGCACCGCCGATGAACTCACCCTTGACGTAGAGCTGGGGGACGGTCGGCCAGTTGGAATAGGCCTTGATGCCGGCCCGGATGCCCGGATCGGCCAGCACGTCGACGGCCGTCAGGTTCTTCACGCCGCAGGCCTGGAGCATCTGCACCGTCGACCCCGAGAACCCGCATTGCGGGAACTGCGGCGTGCCCTTCATGTAGAGCACGACGGCGTTGGCGTTGACCTGCTGGTGAATGGTTTCGTGTGTGTTCATGGTTGTTGCTCCGGCGTCATGGGTGGTTCGATTGCGCCCAGGCCTCGGGCGTCAACGTGGTCAGGGACAGCGCGTGGATTTCCGAGCGCATTCGGTCCCCGAGCGCCTGGTAGACACGCTGGTGCTGCTGCACCCGGTTGATGCCGATGAACTGCGAGCTGACGACCACCGCCTCGAAGTGCCGGCCGTCGTCGCCCTGCACTTGCGCGTGGTCGCAGGGCAAGCCGCTGACGATGTGGTTTCTGAGTTCTTCAGCGGTCATGGCGGGTCCGTTCGGTGGGGAGAGAGGGGTCGGCGCCAGCCTCCGTGGAGACTCGCGCCTGCGAGTCGATCGCCGCCTGCAGCGTGTGCCAGGGCAGGATCGCGCACTTCACCCGCGTGGGCAGGTTGCGCACGCCGGAGAAGACGGCCAGGCGACCGATCTGGCGAGCAGCCTCCAGGTCGATCCTGCCGGTGGTCATGGCGAGGAACTCCTGGATCAGCGACCGCGCCTGTGGCAGGGCCTGGCCCTTGACGGCCATCGTCATCATCGACGCCGATGCCTTGCAGATCGCGCAGGACTCGCCTTCGAAACCGATACGGGCGATGGTCTGGTCTTCGATGGCCAGCGCCACGCTCAAGTGATCGCCGCACAGCGGGTTGTGGCCTTCGGCACGGTGGCTGGCCCCCTCGAGCGGGCCGAAGTTGCGCGGCTTGCGGTTGTGGTCGAGGATGACTTCCTGGTACATCGCCTTCGGGTCGGCCGTCATGCAAACACCTTCTGCACGGCGCGCACACCGGCGACCAGCGCGTCCACTTCGGCCGGGCTGTTGTAGAACGCGAACGAGGCCCGCACCGTGGCCGGCAGCTTCAGGCGCGTCATCAACGGCTGGGCACAGTGGTGGCCGGTGCGCACCGCGATGCCCTCCTGGTCGAGCAGGGTGCCCACGTCGTGCGGGTGCACGCCGTCGAGCACGAAGGACAGCACCGCGGCCTTGCGGCGCGCCGTGCCGACCAGCCGCACGCCGGGCAGTGCGCCCAGCTGCGCGGTGGCCTGTTGCAGCAGTGCGTGTTCGTGCCGGGCGATGGCCGGCAGGCCGATGGTGCCGAGGTAGTCGACCGCGGCGCCCAGGCCGATGGCTGCGGCGATGGGCGGCGTGCCGGCCTCGAACTTGTGCGGGATGGTGTTGTAGACGGTGCCCCCGAAGGACACCGACAGGATCATGTCGCCGCCCCCCTTGAACGGTTGCATCGCCTCGAGCAGGGCCGCCTTGCCGTAGAGCACGCCGATGCCGGTGGGGCCGCACAGCTTGTGGCCCGAGAAGACATAGAAGTCGCAGTCCAGGTCCTGCACGTCGACCGGCATGTGCGGCACGGCCTGCGCCCCGTCGACCAGCACCGGCACGCCGTGGGCATGCGCCGTCGCGATCATCGCCTTGACCGGGTTGATGCTGCCCAGGGCGTTGGAGACGTGGGTGACGCCGACAAAGCGGGTGCGCGCGTTGAACAAGGCCGCGTACGCGTCCAGGCACAGTTCGCCGGTGTCCAGCAGCGGCACCACGCGGATCGTCGCGCCGGTCTCTTCGGCCAGCATCTGCCAGGGCACGATGTTGGCGTGGTGCTCCATCGTGGTCAGGATGATCTCGTCACCGGAACGGATGAACTTGCGGCCGTGGCCGTGCATCACCAGGTTGATGGCGTCGGTGGTGCCGCTGGTGAAGATCACCTCCCTGGCTTGGGCGGCGTTCAGGAAGCCTTGCAGCGTGCAGCGGGCGGCCTCGTACTCGCTGGTCGCCAACTCCGACAGCAGGTGCACCCCGCGGTGGATGTTGGCGTGCTGCGTCGTCTGGTAGCGCACCAGGCGATCGATCACCGGCTGCGGCATCTGGCTGGACGCCGCGTTGTCCAGGTACACCAGCGGCTTGCCGTGCACCTGCTGGCGCAGGATGGGGAAGTCGGCGCGGATGCGCTCGAGATCGAAGGGCTCGGCGGATCGGTCCGCCGCCGTGGCGCGGCCCAGGTCGGCTTGGCGGGCGTTCATGACCGGCCGCCGGCCTGCGCCCGCAGGTGTTGCTGCAACTGCAGGCGCAGCGAGGGGACGGGAATGCGCGCGATGATCTCGGCGCCGAAGGCATAGGTCAGCAGCTCGCGCGCGGCGCTGTCGGACAGCCCCCGGCTCTGCAGGTAGAACACTTCCTCCGCGTCGAGCGAGCCCACCGTCGCACCGTGCGCGCACTTCACGTCGTCGGCCAGGATCTCGAGCTGCGGCTGGGTGTCGATGCGCGCCCGGGCGCCGCGCAGCAGGTTGCGGCTCATCTGCGCGGCGTCGGTGTGCTGCGCGCCGGGGCTCACCTTGACCTTGCCGTTGAACACCGCACGCGCCGTGCCGCCCGCGATGCACTTGTGGAACTGGCGGCTGCGCCCGTGCGGCTGGGCGTGGACGATGCAGCTGTGGGTGTCGGCCAGCTGGTTGCCGACCACGACGGCCACGACGGCCAGGCCGTCCACCGCGCAGTCGGCACCCTCGCCGAGCGTCACGTCGAGCTGATGGCGCGCGAGTTGCGCGCCCATGTCCACCGCCACCGACCGGTAGCGGCTGGCGCGCCCCAGCGAGACGGTGGTGTTGCCGATGTGGAAGGCCTGCGCGCCGCCGCGTTGCACGCGTATGTGTTGCACCCGGGCCTGCTCGGCCAGCACGATCTCGCTCACGGCGTTGCCCAGGCAGGCGGCGCCCTGCAGCGAGACGTGGTCCTCGATCAGGGTCAGGCTGCTGCCGGCCTCGGCGATGAGCAGGCAGCGCGGGTGGCTGACGATGCCCGCCTGCGTGGTGATGAACAACAGGTGGACCGGCGCGGCGAGCACCACGTTGCGAGGCACCAGGACCACCGCCGCGTCTCGCAGGAAGGCCGTGTTGAAGGATGCGAAGACATCGCTGCCGGCGGGCTGGTGGCGGCCGAGATGCGCCTGGACGGCTGCGGCCTGCGCTGCCAGCGCCACGGGCAGGTTGGCCACCAGCGCACCACCAAGATCAGTGGCCCGGCTGGAAAGCTCGGGCGCATGGAAGCCGTCGACGAACACCAGCCGTGTCGTCGCCTCGTCGAGCTGGAAGCCGGCCATGTCGGCCGCCGACACGGCGCCGGCGCGGCCTGCCGGCTGCAACGACAGCCTGGCCAGCGGCGCCAGGTCGGTGAAGCGCCAGGCCTCGTCGCGCAAGGTGGGCATGGCCAGCGAGCCCAGGTCGACGTGGCCCTGGCTGCGCAGCGCATCGACGAACGCCCAGGGACTGGGCGGCAGGCGCGGATGCCCGGCCCACAGGGTTGCCGGGCTGTCCGCCGCGGCCAGCCGGCGCAGGTCGATGACCGCACTCACGGGGCCACCGCCACGGGCTCGGCCACGTGCCTGGCGGCGATCCCCTCGTAACCCCGTTGCTCCAGTTCCAGCGCCAGTTCCTTGTCCCCGGTCCTGACGATCCGGCCGGCCTCCATCACATGGACGAAATCGGGCACGATGTGGTCGAGCAGGCGTTGGTAATGCGTGACCAGCACGATGGCGTTGTCGCGGTGGCTCAGCCGGTTGACGCCTTGCGAGACGATGCGCAGCGCATCGATATCAAGGCCGGAGTCGGTCTCGTCGAGGATCGCGAGAAGCGGCTCCAGCAAGGCCATCTGGAGGATCTCGTTGCGCTTCTTCTCGCCGCCCGAGAAACCTTCGTTGACGCTGCGGTCGAGGAACTCAGGGCTCATCTCGAGCAGCTTCATCTTCTCGCGCACGAAGTCATCGAACTCCAGCGGGTCGAGTTCATCCTGCCCGCGCTGCGTCTGCAGCGTGTTGTAGGCCAGGCGCAGGAACTGGCTGTTGCCGACCCCGGGGATCTCGATCGGATATTGGAAGGCGAGGAACACGCCTGCCAGCGCGCGCGCCTCGGGGGCCAGCGCGAACAGGTCCTGCCCGTCAAGCTGCACGCTGCCGGCCGTCACCACGTAGGCGCTGTGGCCGGCCAGCACCTTGGCGAAGGTGCTCTTGCCCGAGCCGTTGGGGCCCATGATGGCGTGGATCTCGCCGCGCCTGACCGTGAAGTCCAGGCCCTTCAAGATCTCGGTGCCATTGACGCTGGCGCACAGGCCGCGCACTTCCAGCAAGACCGGGCTGTCTGCATAGATCATCCGACGCTGCCTTCGAGCTTGAGGCCGAGCAGCTTGGTCGCCTCGACCGCGAACTCCATCGGCAGTTGCTGGAAGACTTCCTTGCAGAAGCCGTTGATGATCATCGACACGGCGGCCTCGGCACCGACGCCGCGCTGCGCAAAATAGAACAACTGGTCTTCGCCGATCTTCGAGGTCGAGGCCTCGTGCTCGACCCGGGCGGTGGGGTTGCGCACGTCGATGTACGGGAAGGTGTGGGCGCCGGACTGGCTGCCGATCAGCATCGAATCGCACTGCGAATGGTTGCGCGCCCCGGCGGCGGTGGGCGCCATCCTGACCAGCCCGCGGTAGCTGTTGCTGGAGCGGCCGGCCGAAATGCCCTTGCTGATGATCGTGCTGCGCGTGTTCTTGCCCAGGTGGATCATCTTGGTGCCGGTGTCGGCCTGCTGCAGGTGGTTGGTGACGGCGACCGAATAGAACTCGCCGACCGAGTGGTCGCCGCGCAGCACGACCGACGGGTACTTCCAGGTGATGGCCGATCCGGTCTCGACCTGGGTCCAGGAGATGCGCGAGTTCACCCCCTTGGCCAGGCCGCGCTTGGTGACGAAGTTGTAGATGCCGCCGACGCCGTTCTCGTCGCCTGCGTACCAGTTCTGCACCGTCGAATACTTGATGTCGGCGTTGTCCAGCGCCACCAGCTCGACCACCGCCGCGTGCAGCTGGTTGGTGCTGAACGCGGGCGCGGTGCAGCCTTCCAGGTACGACACCGAGGCGCCCTCTTCGGCCACGATCAGCGTGCGCTCGAACTGGCCCGACTCTTCGGTGTTGATGCGGAAGTAGGTCGACAGGTCCATCGGGCACTTCACCCCCTTGGGGATGAAGCAGAACGAGCCGTCGGTGAACACCGCCGAATTGAGCGCGGCGTAGTAGTTGTCGCCCTGGGGCACGACCGAGCCGAGGTACTTCTGCACCAGCTCAGGGTGCCGTTGCACGGCTTCGGACATCGAGCAGAAGATGATGCCCACCTCGGCCAGCTTGTGCTTGTAGGTGGTGGCCACCGAGACGCTGTCGAAGATCACGTCGACCGCCACGCCGGCCAGCGCCATGCGTTCATGCAAGGGCACACCGAGCTTCTCGAAGGTGCGCAGCAGCTCCGGGTCCACTTCGTCCATGCTCTTGAGCTGGGCCTTTTGCCGCGGCGCGGCGTAGTAGCTGATGGCCTGGAAGTCGATCTTCGGATAGTGCAGGTGGGGCCAGGTCGGCTCCTGCATCTGCAGCCAGGTGCGGTAGGCGTCGAGCCGGAAGTTGAGCAGCCATGCGGGCTCGTTCTTCTTGGCCGAGATCATGCGGATGGTGTCTTCGCTCAGGCCCTTGGGCGCGACATCGGATTCGATGTCGGTGACGAAGCCGTGCTTGTAGGGCTGGTTGACGAGTTGCTGCAGCACGGCACTCATGAGGGTTCCTTGGGTGTGCCGGCGAGCGTGTCCGCCACGGCAGCGGCCGACGGCTTCTTCACGTTGAAGCTCTCGCCGCAACCGCATTCGCTGTCCACGTTGGGGTTGTCGAACTTGAAGCGTTGCGTCAGGCCTTCGGTGACGAAGTCGATGTGCGAGCCATCGAGAAACACCAGGCTCTCGGCATCGACCAGCAGTTGCGTGCCGTGCGACACGAAGCTGTGTTCACCGGGGCGAACCTCGTCGGCCAGCTCGAAGGTGTGGGTCAGCCCCGTGCAGCCGACCTTCTTGACGCCGATGCGAAGCGCGATGCCCGCGCCGCGCTTGTCGAGCTGACGCCGGATCTGTGTTGCGGCTCGTTCGGTCAGGGTCATGGTCATCTTCGAACTCCTTGTCTGATGAGGCGACTGCCGCAAGCCCTGATGGGCAACTCGCAAAAAAATGTCCGATCCGTCCAATAAGGTCCGACCGGGGCGTGACGCCTCGCTTCCCGATCAATTCGTCATCAAGCCCTCGTTGCTCGGATGGATACCTGAGTATTTTGGTCAAGTATATGGGAGTCCACCGGAGCTCAGTGGTGGTGGAGCGCAATGGGGCGGATCGAAGCAGGGTGATCCGCAGCTTTGTGAGCCGTCAGGCGAACCTCACGCGGCAGTTGGTTGAAGAGGAGGCTCGAATTGCGTTGCCGAGAACGAATTCGATACGACCAAGGCCCGATCGCTCGATCAAACCGAGGTCGCCCATGCCCTTGCCGGAGAGCCTTCAGTTCGCGCACCGGGCAGGCGGCGCTGACGGTGCAGGGCGCATTGCCCAGGGATACAGGTTTCGGTAAGAGCCCGCCCTGTAAGCCGAAATGCAATGCCTTGGCGCGACTGCGAAACGCACCCTGAAGTTGTTGCAACGATCCATTGATTGACTGGTTTCCGGCGGCTGGATTCACTGGTGCTGCGTCTGCAGTGGGTCGTTAGTTCACCTTGGGAACGTCCGCTTACTGGCGTCGTGGATGACTGGTCCTCGGGGGGCGCCAACAGCCGCACGACATTCTGACGCCGCGTTTGTCTGTACTTCGCCGGCGAGGCGGGTTCAATCCTCGCTCGCCACGCGGTCACGTCGAAGTGCATACCGGGGTTTTGGCTCGGTGACGGCTCTTGGTCCCGCCAGTTTTCGACACGGCGAGGTATCAGAGTCCAGATCGGCCTGCGACGTGTTCCAGCTTCTGAATTTGTCCTCTGAGACGAGATCCGTCGGCCTGCGAAAATCTCTTTGGAATCAATGGCGCCCAGTTTTCGAATGTATTTGGCGAGAACACGCTGTTTCCAGCAATTACGGCCTGCCTTTAGTGGTGGCCCTTGGTCATGGCCCCGTCTTTGGCGTTCTCTTCTCGCCGGCGGAGCAGAGCATTCTGAGTTGCAGCGTGGTGCGCCTTTCGACAGCCTGATACCTCGCGATCAGGTGCAGGAGCCGCTTCCGACGGACGCGGCCAAGAGCGGAGCCGTTTTGCGTTGGATGGCCGCTCGTGAGCGAGTTGTAATGGCCCGCCATCGTCGAGGCTTGGCCAACGCCTGCCGCTTGGCTGTGCGGAGGCTTGCGTCCGAGTTCGGGGACGCATCAGCCAACCATTGACGAAGCACCAGCCGCTGGCCTCGGCGATTACAGCCTTCCTGCGAGGCAACTGCGCAAGCCGTCGAAACGCTGGACGCCGGTTTTCGGATCGGCTGGAATGTCCGAGAACGCGCCGTTCCGATGACTTCGGCGTTCGGCCAGCCGCGGACATCCGGTCGTCCAGAGGCTGGACTCACGAACGACCGGTTTGAAAGTACAGCTGCCATAGCCGGCGGCCGCTCGAAGGCGCTGATCCTCCAAAGCGGTCAGCTCAAGGGTCGGCGGCGCTTGTCGACACCGGATGCAGGCCGTACGTGCGCAGTTCGAGCGTTTGAACAGGTGCTGCCGACCCATGGAGCGCTGGCACTCTTTCCGTCGGAGCGGCGGGATCACTCAGCAAGCGTTCACTCACCGCTCATGTCGAGGAGTTCGACGGGCATTCTCCCGCGCAAGCCGCCAAGACAGCATCCGATACGACACGCGGGAAGTTCATATCCCAGAGGCCTCCGACCACGATCACTTGCGCTTCTGCATGACGATCCAGGCCACGAGCCCGACGACGACCACGAGCAGGACGGGCACCCATACGCCGCCGTAGCCACCCATCCAACCGCCGCCCCAGTGGCCACCATTCATCATGGAGCCGCTCTGCGCCGAAGCGACACCGGTGGTTAACGCGGCAGCGACGCTTACCGCGGTTGCAAACAGGTTCTTCATGTCATTCCTTCGTTGAGCGATCAGCTCGGGATGGCCAGCAGTTTCCGCATTAGGCAACTGCAAACCTGATCGATGCTGGTCAGGCTGCGCCGGCAGGCCGGTCGTGTCTGTACGGCAGCGAACTCCACGAGGAACGCGGCGCGAAGGGTCAGGCCGGCGAATTCATCTCGACTATGGCCACGAGGTTGATCTCGGGAACGCTCGCCAGCGCCTTGGACAGCGGGCAATCGCGCCTGGCCCCCCGCAGCGATCTCCTGGAACCGGGCTTCGTCGAGCCCGGGCACGACGGCGTTCAGGCGCAACGCGATCCGATCGACTACGCAGCCGTCACCTTATGCCGACAGCGGCACCTGGGCCCGGGTGTCGGCCGTGCGGGTCGCGAAGCCGGCCTTGTCGCAGGCGAACGAGAACGCGATCGTGAAGCAGGTGGCGTATGCGGCACCCAGGATCTCTTCAGGGTTCGTGCCGCGGCGGTCGTCGTCAAAGCGGCTCGCGAATCCAATGGGGTAGATCAGCAACGCCCCGGTTTCGGTGCTGACCTGGCCCAAGCCCTTCTTGCCCGCACCCGTCCAGAGAACGCTTGCGGATTTCTCGCTCATGGTGACTCCCTGCGGTGGTGAAGACGGCGGCTCACTTCGAGCGTGGCCACTTGATCTGCTTGTCGGGCTGGCTCAGCCGCCCGGCGCGCAGCGCCGTGACGGCCTGCACCACCGAGCGCGCGACGTTGCACGCCTCTGCCTGCACGGCCTGGTCCTCGTCGAGCGCGTCGTGGCTGTTGTAGTAAGGCTCGTAGTAGCCGATGTAGCGGTCGAGCTTGGCCGCCGCACCGGCATCGATCAGCCCCATCCACTCCAGCCAATCGGTGAGATTGCGCCGGTGCACCTCGACCCCGGCCACGTCGCCGTGCACCACGACGCCATAGGCTCGGCCGGACAGGTGCTTGGGGTAGTCCCAACCCTTCTCTTCGATGGCCTTGGCCTCGGCCACGCGCTTGCCATGGGTCGTCGTCGGGTCGGGGTTGCCGCCATCGGCGCAAACCAGGCGGTCGATCATCAGCTTCAGCGGGCTCGGCGACTGGTACCAGTAGGTCGGCGCCAGGATGATCACGGCGTGGGCTGCCACCCAGCGCTCGTAGATCTCGGCCATCCAGTCGTCGGCCTGGTTCAGTGCATGGTTCGGGTAACAACTGCAGGGCCAGTGGCACAGCGGCATCGCGCTCGACACACAGCCCTTGCACGGGTGGATGTTGCGGCCGTACTCCGAGGTGACGAGGCTGAGGTCCAGCACGTCGGCCTGCATGCCTGCGTCTTCGACAACACGTCGAGCCAATTCGGTCAAGCGCCAGGTCTTCGACACCTCGCCCGGGCAGGTGCCGTCATTGCGGGCGCTGCCGCACACGAGCAGCACGCGCGACGGCGCTGCGCTGTCGCCCCACAGCTTCTGCGCCGCCTGCAGGCGCGCGCGCGTGTCCAGCCACTGCAGCGACAACTCATAGGTGGGGTCGGCGAAGCCGGTCCCGGCGGGCCGGGTCATCGGCGCTTTGCGGCCTTCCTGCAGAGCATCCCACGCAATGACTTCGAGCCTGGCGATGGCGTCGCGTTCAGCATCGAACGCCGGGTCGAAGAAGCGCACATTGAAGCGCTCCTGGAATTGCTCGCGCGTCAGCGGGGCGGGCGCCTGCCCGGTGCGTATCTTGGTCATGGGCAGACATCGTCCGCCCCGGCCATCGAACTGTCCGTGCGCTGCCGAACATCGGCGCGCCTGAAAGCCAGCCAGGCCAGTGGGCCGGAGCAGGCACGGGCCGTGCTCCGACGCGCGGAGGCGCGCTTGGCCCTTCCACCGCGCCAAGGTCAAGCGCGGACCACGCGTTCGGCCCTTGTTGCGAAAGGGCTTGACCTTCCCACGGCAGGAAGGAGGACTGCTCAAAGAGCTTTTGAGATCAAATGATCGCCTTCGAAGTCCAAGCCATGACCTGCGGACATTGCGGCAGCAGCATCACCCAGGCAGTCCGAGCGATCGACCAGGGCGCCCAGGTCACCGTTGACCTGGCGATGCGCCGGGCACGGATCGAACCGGCCGAGTCGAACCGGCCGAGTCGAACGGGACTGAGTTGAGCGACGCCATTCGTGAGGCCGGCTACACGCCCGTGCCGGTTGACGACGGAGCGGGGCACCGGTGGAGCGGTCTGCGCCCCGCAGCGGCTGCTGCCGTCGCTGAGCGAGCGGTTTGCGGACGCCAAGGCTCCCATCGAACGTCCGCAGCCGGGGTGAGCACTTCCAGGGGCGTTCGCTCGGCCTGCAGAACAGGTCTGCGCAGGTTCGGTGCCGCACAGACGCCGGGGCGGGTTGCTCGTAGTTTGCGTTTACCACTTTCACGCGTTTGGATTCACTCACGTTGCGCCGGCGACATCGTGAGCCCACGCGGCACTTACCTCGGCCGCCAGACTTCCTGACGACGAGCCGCACACCTTAATCCGTCAGGAGTTCCCCATGCACGTCGTACGCACCTTTGCCGCCCTGTCCGTCGCCACCCTCGCGACCGCCTGCGCAAGCCCCGGGTACATGAATGCCACGCCAGCCTCCGCCAGCATGGCGCCCATGGCGATGGGTCCAGCCGGATCGACGGCCGCCATGGATCCCCGCATGAAGGCCATGCAGGAGATGCACCAGAAGATGGCGAAGGCCGCGCCCGCAGAACGCCAAGCCTTGATGGCCGATCACATGAAGGCCATGCAAGGCGGCATGGCCATGATGAAGGAAATGCACGGCATGCAAGCCGGCAGCGGCACGGGGGGCATGGGCATGATGGGTTCGCACGGCGCCAGCGCTCCGATGGCCGGCATGGGCGACGGCACGGGCATGCCGGCCGACATGGCCACGCGCCACCAGATGATGGCGGACCACATGGCCATGATGCAGATGATGATGGACATGATGGCCGACCGGATGCCTCCCGCCGCAGCGGGCCAGTGAGGGCGACGCCATGAACAGCACGCCTGATGCGACCCATGCATCGACACCTTCGGGCTACGGATTCCACTGCGTCCTGCCGAAGCAGGACTTCGCGCGTGCGCTGGCGCAGGTGACGGCAGCGCTGAAGGCCGAGGGCTTCGGGATCCTGACCGAGATCGATGTCCAGGCCACGATGAAAGCCAAGTTGGGCATCGACGGCCTGCCCTACCGGATTCTTGGCGCGTGCAACCCGCCGCTGGCCCACCGCGCCCTGTCTGCCGAACCCGACATCGGGCTGCTGCTGCCTTGCAACGTGGTCGTGCGTGAATCGGCAGACGGTGGGCTCGTGGTCGGTTTCATGGACCCGGTCGCCGTGATGCGGATGACCAGCAACCCTGAAGTGGCAGCGGTCGCGCAGGAGGTGCGAGCCAGGCTCGAGCGCGTTTGCGCGGCACTGGCCTGACCGGTCCAGCCGCTTCGTGCAACGGCGCCCTGCGGCCAACAAGATGGCGCTCGCACTCCAACGACGGGTAGGTTGATGCTTCTCGTCCTCGACATCTGGCGCAACGATCGAAGGAGATGACCATCGACATGCCCACGCAGCCTGAGCGCAGCGGCCATGCCGGTCATCAGCATGGGCCGGCGCGCGTTCGTCACGAGCATCCCGCGTCCGGGTCCACCGATGAGGCGATGAAGGATCCGGTGTGCGGAATGACGGTCACCACCGACTCCCCGCACAAGGCCGAGCATGCTGGCCGACCGTACTGGTTCTGCAGCGCCGGCTGCCGCACGAAGTTCCTGGCGCAGCCGCAGAAGTACCTGGCGCCTGTGGCCGCCCCTGCCGAGCCGACCCCTGCCGCTGCGGCCGGCACGATCTACACCTGCCCGATGCACCCCGAGATCCGCCAGGATCATCCCGGGAACTGCCCCAAGTGCGGGATGTCGCTCGAGCCGGTGCTGCCGTCGCTCGACGACGAAGAGAACCCGGAACTGGTCGACTTCTCGCGCCGCTTCTGGTGGACCCTGCCGTTCACCGTCGCGGTGACGGTGCTGGCGATGGGCGGCCACTGGCTGGGCTGGTTCGAGCCGCGCACGCAGACCTGGATTGAACTCGTGCTGTCGCTGCCGGTGGCGCTGTGGGCCGGCTGGCCGTTCTACGTGCGCGGCGTGCAGTCGGTGATCAACCGCAGCCCCAACATGTGGACCCTGATCGGCCTGGGCACCAGCGTGGCCTTCGTCTACAGCGTCGTCGCCACCGTGGCGCCACAAACCTTCCCGGCCACCTTCGTCGTCAACGGCGCCGTGGCGGTGTATTTCGAAGCCGCTGTCGTCATCATCTCGTTAACGCTGTTCGGCCAGATCCTGGAGCTCAAGGCGCGCTCGCAGACCTCGGCGGCGATCAAGTCCCTTCTCGGCCTGGCGCCGAAGACGGCACGCCGCATCGCTGCCGACGGCACCGAGGAAGACGTTCCCCTGAGCAACGTGCATGTCGGCGACCTGCTGCGCGTTCGTCCCGGCGAGAAGGTGCCGGTCGACGGCGTCGTCACCGAAGGCAGCAGCGCCGTCGACGAGGCCATGCTCACCGGCGAGCCGCTGCCTGTGACCAAGCGCGTCGGCGACAAACTGATCGGCGCCACGATGAACACCAGCGGCGCGCTGGTGATGCGCTCCGAACACGTGGGCGCGGCCACGGTGCTGTCGCAGATCGTGCAGATGGTGGCGCAGGCGCAGCGCTCGCGCGCGCCGATGCAGCGTTTGGCGGACGTCGTGGCGGGCTACTTCGTGGTCACCGTCGTCATCATCGCCGTGCTGACCTTCTTCGCCTGGGGCCTGTTCGGGCCCGAGCAGGGCTGGGTCTACGGCCTCATCAATGCGGTGGCGGTGCTGATCATCGCCTGCCCCTGCGCGCTGGGCCTGGCCACGCCGATGTCGATCATGGTCGCCACCGGCAAAGGCGCGACCAGCGGCGTGCTGTTCCGCGACGCCGCGGCGATCGAGAACCTGCGCAAGGTCGATACGCTGATCGTCGACAAGACCGGCACGCTGACCGAAGGCCGTCCGGTGTACGAGAAGGCCGTGGCCACGACGGGCTTCACCGACGTGGAGGTGTTGCGCCTGGCGGCAAGCCTGGACCAGGGCAGTGAACATCCGCTGGCCGCGGCCATCGTCGCGGCAGCTCGCGAGCAGGGGCTGGCGCTGGCGAAGGCCGAGCAGTTCGACTCCGGCTCGGGCATCGGCGTGCGCGGCAGCGTCGAGGGCAAGGCACTGGCGCTGGGCAACACCGCACTGATGGAGCAGCTCGGCGTGCCGGTGGACAGCCTGAAGGCTCAAGCGGAAGAGTTGCGCGGCCAGGGCGCCAGCGTCATGCACCTGGCGGTCGACGGGAAATTGGCCGGCCTGCTGGCGGTGTCCGATCCGATCAAGGCCACGACGCTCGACGCCCTGAACGCGCTGCGCAGGTCGGGCCTGCGCATCGTGATGGCCACAGGTGACGGCCTGACCACGGCACGCGCCGTGGGCCAGCGGCTGCGCATCGACGAGGTGCATGGCGAAGTCAAGCCGGCCGACAAGCTGGCGATGGTGGAGAAGCTGCAGAAGGAGGGTCGCGTCGTCGCGATGGCCGGCGACGGCATCAATGACGCCCCGGCACTGGCCCGGGCCGATGTCGGCATCGCGATGGGCACCGGCACCGACGTGGCGATGAACAGCGCCCAGCTCACGCTGGTCAAGGGCGACCTGCGCGGCATCGCGGCGGCGCGCGCGCTGTCGGTCGCCACCGTGGTCAACATGAAGCAGAACCTCGGTTTCGCGTTCGTCTACAACGCGCTGGGCGTGCCGCTGGCGGCCGGGGTGCTGTTCCCCTTCACCGGCTGGCTGTTGTCGCCGCTGATCGCGGCACTGGCGATGAGCCTGAGCTCGGCGTCGGTGATCGGTAATGCGCTGCGCCTACGCCAGGCCGCATTGAAGCAGGACTGACAGCCGGCACGGCGATGGACATCGTTGCGCACACGCTGTGGGCTGCTGCGGGCGCTGCGGTGATCCATCGTCGGCGACCGCTGACGAGGAGCGCTGCGCTGGTCACGCTGGTGCTGGCAGCGTTGCCTGATGTCATTCATCTGCTGCCCATCGCAAGCTGGTGGCTCTTCGGCGACGGAAGCTTTGCTGCCCTGCGCGGTTATGCCGTGGCGGTACCCGGGCAGGAACCCTTTCTGCCGCCGCTGGTCGGTTTGTTGTCCCACCACCTGCATTGCGTGATGCACAGCGCGCCGATCGCCGCGCTCGTCACGGGGGCCGTCTGGGCGGCGCGCCGCGCATTCTGGATCCCGCTGCTGGGCTGGTGGTCGCACATCGTGATTGATGTCTTCACGCATTCGGCCGACTACTACGCGGTGCCGGTGCTCTATCCGTTCACGGAGCGCGGCTTCGATGGCATCGCGTGGAACACACCCTGGTTCATGGCGCTCAACTATGTCGTGCTGGCGCTCACTGGCCTCTGGCTGCTGCTCACCCGGCGCCGGTCCGTGGCAGCCTGAACCTGTTGAAGCGGGCACGGTCGAGATCTGATTTCGTACGTCAGCGCACAGACACCTGCCGTCAGCTCGCGTACCGAGTCTTCTGCCCGACTCGCGTCCGGACCGTTTGGGACCATGGCAACGCTGCCCGTCGGGGCGACGTTGCGGCATGGGTCTTGCGACACCCCGTGGTTTGGAGCGAGGCAATGGCAAGGCACGTGTTTCTCATTGACGACGAAGAGGACTTCGTCCTGAGCACGAGTACTTTGCTCGGACTCGAAGGCTTCAAGGTGACGTCCACCACGAGCAGCGTCGATGCGGTGGTACGGGTACGTGAGGGCCGGGTGGCGCCCGATGTCGTGCTGGTCGATCATCGGATGCCGGTCCTCTCGGGTCCTGCCGCGCTGGCACAGATGCGTGATGCCGGGTTGCAGGCGCCTGCCGTTCTGGTGTCGGCCATGCGCGACGTCGAGAGCACGGCCGCTGCACACAAGTTCGATGGGCACCTCTCCAAGCCTTTCAGCCTGTCGCAACTGCTGCAGCGGATCGAAGAGGTGATCGCCGCCCATCGCGCCCGCTAGCCGGAAACGACGTTGCGCTTTCTCGCCCCGCCCCAGCAGCCCGACCTCTCACACGTTCGCTCTGCGTGGGAGCAGTTCGTCGTCTCGGGCGCGCCGCCGTCGCCACGCCTGCGCAGCTACGTGGCGCGCGCATGGGAGCGCTCGCGTGCAGCCAGATGTGATCCGTACCAGGGCAAGGCGCACCTGCTGTCGGCGCGCGACACCGAGGAACTGCTGTCACAGCAGGCACGACTCGTCACCGTGGTCGGCCCGTTCCTGAGCGCGCTGTCTGCCGCCGCCGGCGCCGACCGGCACGCGGCGATGCTGGCCGATGGCGATGGCCGGTTGCTGCAAGTCGTGGCTGACCGTGAAACCGCCGCCGACGAGAACTTTCCCGGTCCAGGCGCGCTGCTGTCCGAGCGGACCTCGGGCGCCAACGGGGTCGGCACCGCGCTCGCCGAAAATGGCTACGTCGAGCTGGTCGGCCCGGAGCACTTCATCGAAGGCTTCCATGTCTTCACCTGCCAGGGCGCACCGCTGGAAGGTCCGGCAGGGGGTTGCGCCGGCGTGCTCAGCATGTCGGTGCGGCGGCTGGAAACGGCAGACAAGGTGCGCGACATCCTGTTCTGCGCTTCTGAAGCCGCCGCCTGCGAACTGCTGTCGTCGTGGCTGACAGACGCGGTGAGCACGCAGGTCGATCCGCTGCTCGAGAAACTGCGTCAGGACATGGTGCAGCGGATCGCAGTGACCCGCCTGCGGCTGGAACTGGCCGCCCGGCAGATCGCCGGCGGGACGGATGCCACCACCACGATCGATGTGGCGATACAGCTGAGCCGCAAGTTCGGGCGCCAGGCCGCGCTATGGCGGGCGCTGGCGCTCGGCCACACGGCCGAAACCGAATCGATGCGCCTGGCCGACCTCGTGGCCGACCTGATCGAGTTGCTGCAGACCGAAGCCCGGGTCGCGTCCGTGCAGTTCGTCTGGGGCCAGGTACAGCCGATCCGCGTAATCGCCGATCGACCCACGTTGCTGCGGCAACTGCTCAACGGTTTGCTGACGTCGATCCAGGCGGCCGCGAGTGGCGCGGCGATCGAGGTTTCGATACGCAGGCTCGATCGCCTGGGCGCGCTGACGATGGTCGAGCGGGGGATCGACGGAGCGGTCGCGCGGGTGCTGCGCATCGATCTTCCGGCGCTGGGTTGATGCCCTGGCGCCTGGCCTCGGCGCCATCTTTGCGGTGATGATCGCGGTGATGGTCATCCGCGCGCCTGTCGACAGGTCTTGAACATGGTCATCCTCATTGCCCATTCGCCATCGATTTGTCGCGACGCTCGCTAAACCGCGGCGGCTCGCTGCCCGACCGATGGTGAACCGCAGTCGATGCGGCGGCCGATACCATGGGCCATCGTCTCCGCGCTGATCGGTCCCCGATCAGGTTCCCGCCCGTGTTCATCGAACTGACCAACAAGTGGTTGCTGGTCGGCGCGCTCGTCGCGCTCGTCGGCCTCGTGCTGGGCGCATGGTCGTCGCGCCGCGGCGTGCCGTTCCTGCTCGTGTTCCTGGTGGTGGGCATGCTGGCCGGCGAGGACGGGCCGGCCGGCATCGAGTTCGACAACCTCCAGCTGAGCTTCATCGTCGGCAACCTGGCGCTGGCGGTGATCCTGCTCGACGGCGGCCTGCGCACGCATGTCGCTTCCTTTCGCGCAGCTCTTCGTCCGGCGCTGATGCTGGCCACGGTCGGCGTGGCACTGACCGCGGTGCTGCTGGCGCTGGCCGCGCGCTGGCTGTTCGATCTGCCGTGGCTGCTGGCGCTGCTGATGGGGGCCGTGGTGGCCTCCACCGATGCGGCGGCGGTGTTCGCGCTGCTCAAATCCGGCGGCGTGCGGCTGAACGAGCGCGCCGCCACCACGCTCGAAGTGGAATCGGGGATCAACGACCCGATGGCGGTGTTCATGACCGTGACGCTGATCGGGCTCATCACGGGATCGATGCAGCCGTCGGCGCTGCCGCTGGCGCTGATGTTCGTGCAACAGATCGGCCTCGGTCTGGTGTTCGGTGCAGTGTTCGGTGTCGCGCTCGCGTGGCTGCTGCGGGCGGTGCAGGTCAATCAAGGCTTGCTGGCCCTGCTGATCGCCGCCGGTGGCGTGGTCATCTTTGCCGCCTGCAACATGGCCGGTGGCAGCGGCTTTCTCGCGGTCTACCTGGCCGGCGTGATCGTCGGCAACTGGCGCGCGCCACCGTCGGCGGCCGCGCTGCAGGCGATGGACGGGCTGGCGTGGCTGGCGCAGGCGGGCATGTTCCTGCTGCTCGGCTTGCTCGCCACGCCGAGCGCGCTGGTGCCGATCCTGCTGCCGGCGCTGGCGCTGGCGGGTGCGCTGATGTTCGTTGCCCGCCCGCTGGCGTGTGCGCTGTGCCTGCTGCCGTTTCGCTTCCGGCCGCAGGAGACCGTCTTCATCAGCTGGGTCGGCCTGCGCGGCGCGGTGCCGATCGTGCTGGCCCTCTTTCCGCTGCTCGCCGGGGTGCCGCAGTCGTCGCTCATCTTCAACGTGGTGCTGGTGGTCGTGCTGGCCTCGCTGCTGGCGCAGGGCATGACGATCGCCTTGGCAGCGCGCCAGCTCGGCGTGGCGCTGCATCCACGGCCTGAGCCCGCGTTGCGCACGCCGCTGGACCCCAGCGGCCGGCGCGAGATGGTGATGTTCGTGCTGCCCGCCGAGCATCCGTGGCTCGGCGCGCGCGCCGACGGCCTGCAGCTGACGCCTGATACGGAGCTGTTCGCGGTGGGCCGCGCAGGTCACGCCCTGACCACCGCAGTGGCCGCCGCGTTGCGGGCCGACGATGCGCTGTGGTTCACGAGCCCGCCCGCGCAGGTCGACCGCCTGTGCGATCTGTTCGGCAGCGGCGCCGATCATTCGCCGCAGACGCTGCACTTCGTGTTCGATGCCGCGGCATCGCTGGCCGACGTGCTGGCCCTGTACGCACCCGGCGCCACCGCCGCACCTGATGCCTCGCTGGCCGATGCGATCTGCCGCGTGCATCGCGCCCCGGTGGAGGGGGACAGCGTTCGCGTCGACCGCATCCGGCTGACGGTGGTCGCGATGGACGGCGCCACCATCCGGCGCGTGGCCGCCACCATCGAACCCGCCGGGCCGGCGCAGCACTGATGCCGGTGGTGGGCAGGGCCATGCCCGGTCGTTTCGCGGGCGCGCGGGTGGTCCGCGCGGCCGTCGGCTAAACCGTAGGTAGCCCATCAGACAAGCCCTAGGCCGGGTCAGTTACCATCGGTCGATGTTGCGTCGATTGATTCTCGTTGTGGCCGCGCTGGTCATGCTCGGCCCGCTGTCGCCAGCCACCCATGCCGGTGCAGGCACTGGCTCGGGCACGCTCGACAGTCATGCGCTGCTGCACTGGATGGGCGCAGCGCACGATCATCACGATGACGGCGGCTATGACCTGGGCGGATCGGCCGACGCACTCGCGCATGTCGCTGCGGATGCCGTCAGCGGCGTCGGTCTGCCCTCGCAGGCCGCGAGCACCACCCCGCCCGACCTCGCCCATCTGGCGCCGCGTCACGCCTTGATGGCGCACGCTCCGCCGCCCTGGCTCGACGGGCCGCTGCGCCCGCCTCGCTGACTTTCCACTCCGCTGCGGCAGTCGTTCGTGCGCTTGCGCATGGACGGCCTGATCCCCTGCGGGCACCGCACGGTGCCCTTCGCTGTGCCTGTGGCCATGTGCTGTCGGGCGAGTCTCCGGAGTGTTCATGAGGTTCATCGTTACGCCGCTCGCGATGCGGGCGGGCAGACTGGGCGCGAGTCTGGTCACGTGTCTGGCCACGTATCTGGTGCTCGCTTCGCCGCTGCACGCCCAGAGCGCGGCCGATCCGCTGGCGACCGCGATCGAATCTGCCTGGCAGCGGGCGACCGCGGCAGCCGAGGCAGGCGGGCTCGCAGCCCGCGCCCAGGCCGAGCAGGAGGCGGCGCGCCGCTGGTCGGCGGGCAGCCCGGCGCTCGAACTGGCCGCGCGGGATGATCGCTGGCATCGCGGACAGGGCGAGCGCGAGCGCGAAGTGGGGGTCGCTTGGCCGCTGTGGCTGCCCGGCCAGCGCGCTGCGGCAGGCGCCGCCGCCGATGCTGCCGGCGCGTCGGCCGACGCGCAGTTGCGCGCCGCCCGCCTGCGCCTGGCGGGCGAGGTGCGCGAGGCCTACTGGACCGCCGCGGCCGCAGCGGCCGAGCGCGCTGCCGTCCAGGCGCAGAACGACGTGCTGCAGCGACTCGCTGCCGACGTCGAACGGCGCGTGGCGAGCGGCGATCTCGCCCGCACCGATCAGCTGGCCGCGCAGGGCGAATGGCTGGCGTCACAGGTGCAAGCGGCGCAGGCCGCAGATACGCTGGCGGCCGCGCAGTCGCACTGGCAGCAGCTCACCGGCCTGCCGCTGCCCCTGATCGATGCGGTGGCACAGCCGCGGCCGCCGTTTGACGAGGACCGCCACCCGGCACTGTTGCTGGCGCAGGCGGCGGTAGCGCAGGCGCGCGCCCGGCTGACCCTGGCGCGGCAGTCGCGGCGCCAGGCGCCCGAGCTGGCGGTGGGCGCGCGGCAGGAGATCCCCGGCCGCGGCGAACCATCACAGGGCAGCGTGCAGTTGCGCGTGCGCGTGCCGCTCGGCACGGCCGAAGGCGCCCGCGAGATCGCATCGACCCAGGGTGACCTGGACGTGGCCGAGGCCGCGCTGCGCCCGCTGCGTGAGCGCCTGCGCGCCGAGGCGGCATTGGCGCAGGCGGCGCTGGCGTCGGCGGCGGCGCAGCGTGCGCTCGAAGCGCAGCGTGCGGCGCAGCTGCGCGAGCGCGCGCGCCTGATCGAACGCTCGTTTGCGGCGGGCGAGTCGGCCCTGGCCGAACTGCTGCGCGCGCTCGCTGCTGCCGGCGAGGCCGAGGCAGCACACCTGCGCCAGCAGGCGCGTTTCGGGGCCGCCCAGGCCCGTTTGATGACCGTATCCGGAGTGCTTCCATGAGTCTTGCTGCCCATCTGCGGGCGACGCTTGTCGCCCTTGCTTTTTCCGCGCCGCTGATCACTGCTGCCGCTCCCGGCGCCCACGGGCCCGACGGCGAACACCTCGACGCCCCCGGCGCGGCGAGCACGGCCGCTGCGCTGCCACGCTTGCAGGCGCAGACCGACGCCTTCGAGCTGGTGGCGGAACTGCGCGGCGGCGAGTTCGTCATCTTTGTCGACCGCTACGAGACCAACGAGCCGGTGCTTGGCGCATCGCTCGTCGTCGAGCGCGGCGAAGCGCGCGCCGACGCCGTGTTCCGGCCGGCGCAAGGCGACTACGTTGTCGCCGACGCCGCCTTCGTGCGGGCGCTCGCGACGCCGGGCCAGCATCCGCTGGTGTTCACGCTCACCGCCGGGCAGGAGGCCGACCTGCTCGACGCCACGCTCGTGACCGGCAGCGCCGAGCACGCGCACGACGATCACGATCATCACGGCCACTGGCATCTGTCGGACGCGCTGATCGCCGGTGGTGGCCTGCTGGCTCTCGCAGCGGGTGGGTGGTGGTGGTGGCGCCGGCGCAGGGCGTCGACTGCCTCTGCGCTGGCCGCGGGAGGCACGCGATGAAGCGCTGCCTTGCTTTGCTGCTGTGCTGCGCCACGATCGTCGCGCAGGCCGCGCCCGGCGCCCACGGCCCCGACGGCGAGCACCTCGACGCGCCGGGCGCAGCCACCGCGGCC
>JALHMQ010000001.1 GCA_022843955.1 Burkholderiaceae bacterium | reverse complement strand
AAGACGAGCCAGGCCTTTGCCGTGTTCCTGCCGGTGAAGAGCGTGGGCGTGATGGGCGATGGCCGCACTTACGAGTGGGTGGTCAGCCTGCGCGCGGTGCAGACGCAGGACTTCATGACAGCGCAGTGGGCGCACCTGCCGTTCGATCTACTCGGGCGCGCATCGAACCGCATCATCAACGAGGTGCGCGGCATCAACCGCGTGGTCTACGACATCTCTGGCAAGCCGCCGGCGACGATCGAGTGGGAGTAGGGGTCTTTCGAGACCTATCGCGGTGTATCGGGATCTATCGCCGAGTCCAAGCCGCCATGTGGGGTTGACGACGGCGCAGAGTCCAGATGTCAACGAGCTTAGACCCTGAAGGAGGCACCTTCGGGTCCGAGCTCGGGCCCTTGAAGATGTTGCCCGTGGCGGTGGCGAGAAGGTCGGTCGAAGCCTCGACACGAGATCGGTGCCAGTCGCCATTTCTCCCAAATTGGGAGATACTGCCGGCGGTGAGGATCATCGCCAAGAGCAGCCTGCAGAAATTCTGGGAACGGCCGGGCTGCGCCGATGCCCGGGGACCGCTGCACAGCTGGTACGCCGAGGCGATCAAGGCGACCTGGCGCAGCCCGCAGGACATCAAGGACCAGTACGCCAGCGCGAGCATCTGCGGCAACAACCGCGTCGTGTTCAACATTGGCGGCAACAAGTACCGGCTGGTGGTCGAGGTGCAGTACCAGGCGGGCATCGTGTGGGTGAAGTTCGTCGGGACGCACGCGCAGTACGACCGCATCGACGTGGAGACCGTGAATGACTATTAAGCCGATCCGCAACGACGACGACCTGCGACGCGCCTTCCGGCGCCTGGAGAAGATCTTCCAGGCCGTGGAGGGCACCCCGCAGGCTGACGAGCGCGATGTGCTCGTCACCCTGATCGAAGCGTACGAGAACAAGCACTACGACTTCGGGCCCGCCGATCCGGTGGAGGCGATCAAGTTCCGCATGGAGCAGGAAGGGCTGACGCCTCGCGATCTGGAGCCGTACATCGGGCCGAGCGGCCGCGTCTCCGAAGTGCTGAACCGGAGGCGCCCGTTGAGCCTGCGGATGGTCAAGAGGCTGCACGACGGGTTGAATATCCCGTACGAGAGCCTGATGGAGGGGGTTCAGTAGAGTGTCGACAGGTGCCGAGAGCCGTAACGCGGGCGGCGCGAATCTTCACTGAACAGCAAATATCGCTGTGTCGTCGACTTCGAGGGCGCTTCGCCAAGCTGACGGTAAAAAACTGTCCGCAAAAGTGATGCGCGACAAGTACTTACGGTACTTGATGCGCCTTTACCGCCGCTTGGTTCTGGGCGCTGGTCATGGTGATTCTGTCGATCCTGCCTATCGTCGGCCCGTCGCTCGTGTGGCTGCCGGCGAGGGTGTTTCTGCTGCTCGACGGCGCCTGGGTGCAGGCCATCGTGCTGGTCGTCTGGGGCGCGGCGGTCGTCGGCATCGCCGACAATCTTCTGTACCCGGCAGTCGTTGGCCGCTATCTGCGCATGCACACCGTACCGCTGCTGATCGCGATGATCGGCGGGGTGATCGTTTTCGGTGCAGTCGGATTCTTCCTCGGCCCGGTCGTGCTCGCCGTGACGAGCACCTTGATGGAAATCTGGCGCTCGCGCGCGAGCGAAGCGGCAGCTCACGCCAACGCGGATGATTGATGAAAGACGGCAAGCACTACGTGAAGAGTTGCGATGCAGCCCGGCTTCCCAGCAGACAAACAGCCTGAAACGCCCGCGGATGATCCGGCGGCGCGCACGCGGCTGCGTCGACGGCGCTACGGGCGCTGGGCGCTGGAACTGACGCTGGTCGCGGCGGTCTTTGTCGGACTGCAAGCCTGGCTCACGCGCGACGTCGTGCGTGGCGCGCTGCCTGCGTTCGATGCGCCGCTGATCGATGGCGCAGCGAGTGCAGCCGTCACCGTGCAGCAATGGCGCGAGGTGCATGGCCGCGATGGCTACGTGCTGTATGTGTGGGCCACCTGGTGCGCGGTGTGCAAGACGATCCAGGGCAATGTCTCTGCGGTCGCAGCCGACGATGCCGTGCTGACCGTGGCGATGCAGTCCGGCGCACCTGCGGCAGTGGTGCAGTACCTGGCGGCGCGCGAGTTGCGCTGGCCGACGGTCAATGACGAGGGCGCAACACTGAGCCGCCGCCTCGGCGTCGATGCGGTGCCGATGCTGCTGTTCGTCGACCGCGCCGGCCAGGTGCGAAGTGTCACGCGCGGCTACACCACTGAAGCAGGCATCCGTGCACGCCTGTGGTGGGTGCGGCGCTTCTCTTGAGGTCGTCGAGAGCGCGCGCCCCCGGTGCAGTCAGCCCCGCCGCCGGTGCGCTCGACCTGGGGCGGCTCGCACAGGCCGTCAGTGACGAACACGGTTCCGGGGTGAGAGTAAGGGGGCGCGGGGCGACGCGTGATACGGTTCGGACCGACCTCGACAACAACCAGGAGATGCAATGGCGACCACCCTGATCCAGGCTCGCAAGCTGCTGACTGCGGCTGAACTCGAGGTGTTCGTCGTCAGCCGCGGACAGGGGCTGACAGGCCTGAGCGCGGTGCAATTGCGCGGCAAGGTCAAGCGTGCGCGCACCTTGAGCGAGAAGTATCGCGACCTCCTGCAAAGGCAGAAGCTTGCGACACGCGATCGCGCTGGCACCAAGATGGGCCGCAGTGGCGCTGCCAACGCGCGCACTGCGGAGAAGGCCGCCCTCTTCGCCGACGTCCTCGAGTCCTTCTCGCGGCGCCTGGCGCAGGTCGAAGCAGCGCAGGCGCGTGCTGAACAGAAGGCCGCTGCGGTCAAGACCAAGGTCAGGCTGGCTCCGGCTACACCGCGATCCAAGGTGGCGACGGCCAAGGTCGGTGCCACGCCCCGCAGCCCGAAGGCCCCCTCGAAAGCGCCGGTCGCGGCCCGCAATGTCGGCCCAAGCAGCGAAAGTGCGCGCGTCGCGCGCCATGCCATGCAGCCGAAGCAATCCGGCCAGCAGAACGTTCACGCGCACATCGCCGCACGTGGTCGGCGCAACCAGGCCAAGCGCGACGGCCGAGGCTGAGCGAGCGCTGCCGCAGGCGGCAGCGCTCAATAAAACTTGATTGCGTGCCACGCGGCAGTGCCGATGCCTTTGTGCATCGATCGAGTTGACTGGCGACGTCACGCGTGACGGTCGATCATGCGCGCCCCGATACACTTGCGCGCCATGTCGATGTCGCCTTTGCCCCAGATCAGTGCCGACGCCTGGTGCGCGCGCCTGGCGCATCTGGCGCAGCGCGACGGGCTGCTGCTGTCGACCTTGCGCGAGCGCGATGCGCGCGACTTCGAGTTGGTGCTGGCCAGTGCTGCGCTGTTCTTGCCGGCGACACAACTGCTCGACGAGCGGGGCGCAAACGGCTGCCTGAAGCACTTCCTTGCCACGGCCGGCGTCATGCTCGACACCGATCATGTCGAGTTGCGTCGTTGGCTGGCTGATCTCGCCTTCATTCACCGCAGCGACTACGGCACCGACTACCGGCGCGGCCACCTGCCGGCCTGGCTCGCCAGCGCGGCTGACACGCTCGATTCCGAGCGGCTTGCGCAAGCCGTCAGTGACGCACGCAATGCCAAAGCGAGCCAGCGCGCGGCGCGCAAGGCCGCCTGGCTCGCGCAGCAGGCAGGCGCGGCGGTCGCGGACGGTGAGGTCGAGGTGATCTTGGCGGTGCCGGCACCGGCCGAGCATCCGGTGGAGGACGAGACCTTCATGCGCCTGGCGATCGACCAGGCGCACAACGCCTGGGCCCTGGGCGAAGTGCCGGTGGGCGCAGTGGTGGTCAAGGACGGCCAGGTGATCGCCACCGGGTTCAACCAGCCGATCGGCAACAGCGATCCGACCGCCCATGCCGAAATCCAGGCGATGCGTGCGGCGGCCGAGTTGCTCGGCAATTACCGGCTCAGCCACTGCGCGCTTTACGTCACGCTCGAGCCCTGCGCGATGTGCTCCGGCGCGATGCAGCACGCGCGCATCGGCCGCCTGGTATACGGCGCGGCCGATCCGAAGACCGGCGCCTGCGGCAGCGTGGTCGACCTGTTCGCGGAGCCGCGGCTCAATCATCACACCACGGTGCGCGGCGGCGTGCTCGCCGCCGACTGCAGCACGCTGCTGTCGCGCTTCTTTGCGCAGCGACGCGAGATCAAGCGGGGTGCGACCGCGAGCGAGGACATGGACGATGGCTCGCAACGCTGAGGCGCGCCCACGCACGGTGGGCATCGTCGCGCCCTCGGGTTTCCTGCCCGATGTCGCGGTGATCGACCGCACGGCGCAGGTGTTTGCCGCGCGCGGCTGGCGGGTGCAAAGCGGCGACGCGTGCTTTGAACGCCACGAGCGCTTTGCCGGCACCGATGAGCTGCGCGCCGCCGAGATGCAGCGCTTCTGCACCGATCGCTCGCTCGACCTCGTGCTGTCGGCGCGTGGCGGCTACGGCATGACGCGCATCCTCGATCAGCTCGATTTCGAGTCGATCCGCAAGGCCGGTCGCGTGATTTGCGGCTACAGCGACTTCACTGCGTTCAACCTGGCGTATCTGGCGCGCGCCGGCGGCTGGAGCCTTCATGGGCCGTCGGCGACCGACTTCGGCGCCAGTCCGCCGCACGCGCCCACGCTCGATAACTTCTTTGCCGCGCTCGACGCGCGCGGTTGCGATGCGGGCTTTGCCGCGAACGGGCCCGATGGTCGTCATGCCGGCGTGCTGTGGGGGGGCAACCTGGCGCTGGTGACGGCGCTGCTGGGCACGCCGTACTTCCCGCGAGTGCGAGGCGGCATTTTCTTCCTGGAAGACGTGGCCGAGCCGGCCTACAAGATCGACCGCATGCTGGTGCAGCTGGAGCAAGCCGGCGTGCTGCAGCGGCAGAGGGCGATCGTCCTTGGCCATTTCGATCCGATCACCGCGATGCCGAACGACAACGGCTTCTGCCTCGACAGCGTGGTGGCCCGCCTGCGCGCACGGCTGACGGTGCCGGTCTTCACCGGCCTGCCGTTCGGTCATGTGGCGCACAAGCTCACGCTGCCGATCGGCGTGCGCGCCGAACTGCGGGTCGCCGACGGCCAAGCGCGCCTGCAGGCGGACTGGTCCAAGGCGTGACCGCGGCGCTGCCGATGACTTCGTTCGGCGCGACCGATCGCATCTCGCTGGTTCCGGTGGCGGGCAGCGCGGGCCATCTGGCACTGCTTGCCTGTCCCGGGTTGACCGGCGGCATCGCCGGCGTCGACGCACACGGCCTGCATGCCGATCTGCAGCGGCTGGCGGCGCTGCGCATCGCCTTGCTGGTCACGCTGCTCGACAACGACGAACTGTCACTGCTCGGCGTGCCGCGCCTCGGTGCCGAGTGCGAAGCGCGCGGGCTGCCGTGGGCGCAGTGCCCGATCACCGACTTCGGTGCGCCGGGAGCGGCGTTCGAGGTGGCGTGGCAGCGCATCGGCCCGCGCGTCCACGCGTGCCTGAAGGCCGATGAGCGGGTGGCGATCCACTGCCGCGCCGGGCTCGGTCGCAGCGGCACCGTGGCCGCGCGTGTGCTGATCGAACGTGGGGCCGCGCCGGATGCTGCGATCACCTGGGTGCAGCGGCATCGGCGCGGCGCGATCGAGACACCGTCGCAACGCAACTACCTGATGAAGCTTGCGTCGGGCACGGCAACGCCCGGTTAGGGGGGCTGCACTGCCGCTAGACGCCGAGGTAGCGATGCCAGAGGGCGCGGTCGGCCGCCAGGCGGGCCGAGCTGCCCTGCCAGACCACGCGCCCGCGCTCGAGGATGGTGTGCTGGTCGGCCAGCGCGATCAGCCGCTCGACGTACTTGTCGATCACGAGGATCGTCTGTCCCGCCGCCTTCAGCGCGGCCAGGCAGCGCCAGATGTCCTCGCGCACCAGCGGCGCCAGGCCTTCGGTGGCTTCATCGAGGATCAGCAGGCGCGGGTTGGTCATCAGCGCGCGGCCGATCGCCAGCATCTGCTGCTCGCCGCCCGACAGTTGGCTGCCCAGGTTGTCGGCGCGCTCGCGCAGGCGCGGAAAGAACTCGAACACCCGGGCCAACGTCCATGGCGGCTCCTGCTGCGCGCGGTTGGCGGCGAAGGCGACCAGGTTCTCGCGCACCGTGAGGTTCGGAAACACCTGCCGGCCCTCGGGCACCAGCGCGATGCCGAGGCGGGCGATGGCATCGGTGGCCATGCCGGTGATGCGCTGGCCGCTGAAGTGGACTTCGCCGGCGCGGGCGGGCAGCAGGCCGAGCAGAGTGCGGATGGTGGTGGTCTTGCCCATGCCGTTGCGGCCCAGCAAGGTGGCCACCGTGCCTTCGGTGATGCGCAGGTCGATGCCGAACAGCACCTCGCTCGCGCCGTAGCCGGCGGCCAGCGCACGAACCTCGAGCAGGCTGGGCGGCGTGGCGGTCATGCGCTCGCTGCAACGTGGCGCGTGGCGTCGGCATCGTCGTCGCCCAGGTAGGCCTTGCGCACCTGCGGGTCGGCTCGGATCATCGCCGGCGGTCCACTGGCGATGATGCGTCCGTAGACCAGCACCGAGATCACGTCGGCGAGGCGGAACACCGCGTCCATGTCGTGCTCCACGAGGAGCATGGTGACGCTGCCCTTGAGCGATGCCAGCAGCTCGACCATGCGGGCTGACTCCTCGGGGCCCTGGCCAGCCATCGGCTCGTCGAGCAGCAGCAATCTGGGGCGCGTGGCCAGCGCCAGCGCCAGCTCGAGCTGGCGTTGTTCACCATGCGCCAGCGCCGCTGCCGGCACGTCCTGCCGCGCCTTCAAGCCGACGCGGGCGAGCAGGTCAGCCGCCTCGTCGAAAAGCGCCCGCTCGGCGCTGACCGGTCGCCAGAACCGCAGGCTGCTGCCGGTACGCGCCTGGATCGCCAGCGCCACGCTGTCGAGCGGCGAGAAGCGCATGAACAGGCTGCTCACCTGGTAGGAGCGCGCCAGCCCGCACGCCACGCGGCGGTGCATCGGCAGGGAGGTGACGTCGCGATCATCGAAGCTCACGCGACCGGTGTCCGCGGCGAGGCTGCCCGACAGCAGGTTGATCAGCGTCGATTTTCCGGCGCCATTGGGACCGATCAACGCGTGGATGCCGCCGGCCTCGACCTGCATCGACACGCCGTCGACCGCGCGCAGGCCGCCGAAGCGCCGCGTCAGCTCGTGCACCGCCAGCAGGCTCACCGCAGCCTCCGGTTGAGCAGGCCCGCGAGGCCGCGCGGCGCGGCGAACACGACCACCAGCAGGATCACGCCCAGCGCCAGGTGCCAGTACTCGGTGTACAGCGACAGCACTTCTTCCAGCAGCAGCAGCGCGGCGGCGCCGAGCAACCCGCCATAGCGATAGCCGATGCCACCGAGCAGCACCATGATCACCAGCGTGGCCGACTGGGTCCAATGCAGCACGGTGGGCGAGACGAAGCTGTTGTGGTTGGCGAACAGCACGCCCGCCAGGCCGGCCAGCGCGCCGGCAATCACGAAACCGATCAGGCGGATCTGGTACGTGGCAAAGCCCAGCGCCTCCATCCGCTGCTCGTTCTCGCGGATCCCCACCAGCGCGCGACCGAAGCGTGATGCAGTGAGGCGGTTGAGCAGCAGCATCGTCAGCGCAAAGCAGCCCAGCACGACGAAGTAGAAGGTGGTGTCGTCGGTCAGGTCGAGTCCCGGCAGGATCGACTTGGCGGGCAGGCTGAGCCCATCCTCGCCGCCGTAGGTCCGCAGGCCGACCGCCAGGTAGTAGACCATCTGCGCAAACGCCAGCGTGATCATGATGAAGTACACGCCGCGCGTACGCAGCGACACCGCGCCGATCATCAGCGCCGCGGCGGCCGCCGCGCCGATCGCCAGCGGCCAGGCGATCCAGGCGTTCACCACGCCCTCGACCATCAGGATGCCGAGCGCATAGGCGCCGATGCCGAAGAACGCCGCATGGCCCAGGCTCACCATGCCGCCGAAGCCCAGGATCAGGTTCAGGCTGGTGGCCGCCAGCGCAAAGATCAGGATGCGTCGCGCCACCCCGATGTAGAACTCCTGGCCGAGCGCCTGCGCCACGAACGGCAGTGCGATGCCGGCGGCCAGCAGCAGCCACGGTGTGGCCGCCAGCAGGCGAGCGGCCAGCAGCGGCGCCGGCAGCTCCGTGGGTCGGGCAGCGTGATTCATGCGAGCACCGTTCAGCCGCGCGCCGGAAAGAGACCGCTTGGCTTGAAGAACAGCACGGTGGCCATCAGCAGGTAAATCGCGATCGCCGCCAGCGCCGGGCCGAGGTTCGAGGCCACGGACAGCGGCAGGAACGCGTTGAGCAGCGCGGGCAGGAACGCACGGCCAGCGGTGTCCACCACGCCGACCAGCAGCGCGCCCACCAGGGCGCCGCGGATCGAGCCGATGCCGCCGACCACGATCACCACCAGCGCGAGGATCAGGATGTTCTCGCCCATGCCCACCTGCACCGACAGCAACGGGCCGAGCAGGGCCCCGGCCACTGCGCACAGCGCTGCGCCGAGCATGAACACGGCGGCGAACAGACGCGACACGCGCACGCCCATCACCGCCGCCATCTCGCGGTTGCTGGCGCCGGCGCGCAGCAGCATGCCGGCGCGCGTCTGCGTCACCAGCAAGTACAGCAGCAGCGCACAGGCCAGGCCAACGCCGATGATCAGCAGCCGGTAGGCGGGATAGAAGAAGCCCGGCAGCAGTTCGACCGGGCCGGACAGCGCGGCCGGTGCGTTGAGCAGCAGCGGCGCCGGGCCGAAGATCATCTTCACGAGGTCATTGGTGATCAGGATGACGGCAAAGGTGGCGAGCACCTGCGCCAGGTGATCACGCCGATACAGGTGGCGAAACAGCACGCGCTCGAGCAGCAGGCCGATCAGGGCGGTGCCCAGGATCGCCATCGGCAGCGCCAGCCAGAAGTTGCCGGTGGCCAGGGCCAGCGTGGCCATCAGGTAGGCGCCGATCATGTACAGCGAGCCGTGCGCCAGGTTCATCAGATCCATGATGCCGAACACCAGCGTCAGGCCAGCCGCCAGCAGGAACAGCATCAGGCCGAACTGCAGGCCATTGAGCATCTGTTCGGCGATCAGTTGCATGATGGACGTTGCGGCTCGCTGGGCCGCGCTGATGAATGGTGCCGCCCGAGGCAGCGATGAGGGGCCCGCGGGCCCAGGAGGGCGCTACGCGCGCGGTGCCTGGCGTTGCAGCCGCCTGATGGACATGTCGTTTCGGTTGAGGCGTTCCGGTTGCGGCGTTCCGGTCGACGCTCCGCCGAGGGCCGCGGCGTCACCGCCGTGCGAGCACCTCACGTCCGGCGATCGTCGGCAACGACGACGACATGAACAACGCACGGCGCCGGGCATCACTTCAGCGCGCACTGCGACGCGTACGCGTCCACGTGCTTTTCCATCAGTTTCGACAACGTGCGGTTGTTGATCTCGGCACCGTCCTGGCGGATCACACGCAGGTAGAAGTCCTGCACCGGGAATTGGTTGTGGCCGAAACGGAACTCGCCGCGCACCGATTTGAAGTTGGCTTTTCTCAGCGCCGCACGCACGGCTTCGCGATCGCTGACCTTGCCCTTCACGTCGCGCACGGCGGCGTCGAGCATCATGATGACGTCGAACGCCTGCGCTGCGTAGATCGACGGCGTGCGCTTGTACTCCTGGCGGAACGCGTCGACGAAGGCCTTGCTGGCCGGGTTGTCGAAGTCGTGATTCCAGTGCGAAGAGTTGAACATGCCGAGCATGGGCTGGCCTACTGCGCGGATCACGTCCTGGTCGGCCGAAAAGCCCGGGCCGATGATCTGGGTCTGCTTGGATAGGCCGGCGCCGACGAACTGCTTGATGAAGTTGATGCCCATGCCGCCCGGCAGGAAGATGAACAGCGCATCGGGCGCCTGGGCGCGCAACTGCGCCAGCTCGGCGGCGTAGTCGAGCTGGCCCAGCTTGGTGAAGGTCTCGCTCGCCACCGGCTTGCCGAAACCGCGCTTGAAGCCGTTCAACGAGTCTTGGCCAGCAGGGTAGTTGGGCGCCAGGATCGCCACCTTCTGGAAACCGCGCGACGCGGCAAAGCGGCCAGCCGCCTCGTGGTAGGAGTCGTTCTGGTAGGCGGTGCCGAAGAAGAACGGGTTGCATTGGCTGCCCGCGAACTGCGATGGCCCGGCGTTGTTCGACAGGTAGGGGATCTTCTCGGCGAACAGGGCGGGGCCGACCGCCAGCGCCACATTGGAGCCGATCGGGCCGGTGAAGAAGTCGACCTTGTCACGCTTGATGAAGCGCTCGACGAGCTGGCGCGCCGCGTCCGGGTTACCCGCCATGTCCTGCGTCAGGAACTCGGCGTCCACGCCACCGAGCTTGCCGCCGAGTTGCTTGATGGCGAGGTTGAAGCCGTCGCGAGCTTCGGCGCCCAGGGCGGCGAACGGTCCGGTCAGGTCCTGCGCAATGCCGACCTTGACCGGTTGGGCTGCAGCCGCGAGGCAGGTCGACACGAGGGCGGCGCCGAGCAGCGCGCGCAGCGAAATGGGCGTGATCATGGGTTTTCTCCGTCCGCCGACCAACCTGTCAGGGGCAAGCTCTAGTGGCTTGGTGGCGGTCGGGCGCGGCAGGGTAGCACGCAGCTCGTACGCAACCTTCCGCCGACGATGCCGCGGGCCAGGTCGACCTTGCTACGCCTTGACCGGGGCTTCATAAGCGGTAGCGGCGTCCGCTTCGCTAGGAGCGGTGACGTTAACCGGTGCTACGGTACAACGTGCTGCAAGAAGTTCAGCTGAGCTGGTCTTACTTTCATCCCTTGTCTCGCCAGCCCACTATCATTCACCGCCATGTCCGGTCCGTTAACCCGCTTCGGCATCGACTCCGAGTCGCGCGAGCAGCGCCAGGAGAAGATCCTCGCCGGCGTCATCGCCACGGTGTATCGCCAGGTGCCGCAGTCGGTGCTCGGCAGCATCGTGCTCGGCTTCGCGCTGGTGGCGGCCTTCTGGAACACCCACGACCAGAACGCGCTGATCGCCTGGTTCATCGCCATGCTGATCGAGTCGTTGATCCGCCTGCGCGTGGCGCGTGCGTTCGCCGACTCGACCCAGACCGTCGAGAAGGTGCACAACTGGGCCACCTGGTGGGTCGCCCTGGCCGCCAGTGCGGGCGTGCTGTGGGGCGTGGCGGGCGTGCTGTTCTTCTCGCCGCAGGTGCCGTCGCACCAGCTGGTGCTGGTGGCGGTGATCCTGGGGGTGGCCTTTGGCTCGCTCACCCTGTACGCCACGCACCGGCCGGCGCTGTTCTTTTTCCTGCCGCTGGCGCTGCTGCCGCTGGTGGGCCGCATGCTGGCCGAGCAGGATCCCGCGTACTTCACCGCCGCGATCGTCATGCTGGCGGTGTTCGGCTTCGCCTCGTTTTTCGGCCGCAACTTCGGCGAGGCGATGTTCGAGTCGGTCAAGAACAACTACGAGAACGAAGTGCTGGTCGGCCAGTTGATGACCGAAAAGCGCGTGGCCGACGACGCCCGGCGCGATGCCGAGAACGCGACCCGCTCCAAGACCCAGTTTTTCGCCGCCGCCAGCCACGACCTGCGTCAGCCGCTGCAGGCGATCGGCATTTATGTGTCGCTGCTCAAGAAGCGCGTACAGGGACCGGCCGAGCCGCTCGTCAACAACCTGTCCTCCGCGGTCGAGTCGCTGTCCAAGCTGGTCGAGGAACTGCTTGAGATCTCGCGGCTGGACTCTGGCGCGATCGTGCCGCGCGTGCAGCAGGTGCTGCTGGACGACATGTTCAAGGCGCTCGAGCAGGAGTTCACGCCGATGGCGGCCAACAAGGGCCTGGAGCTGCGCGTGCGCCGCTGTGGTGCGGCGATCGATTCCGATCCGCTGCTCCTGCTGCGCGTGGTGCGCAACCTGCTCGCCAACGCGATCAAGTACACGTCCAAGGGCGGGGTACTGCTGGCGGCGCGACCGCGCGGCGGCGTGATGAGCCTGGAGGTGTGGGATACCGGCGCCGGCATCAAGCAGCAGGAACTGGACCGCGTGTTCGAGGAGTTCTATCGCGGCGAAAGCGGCAAGAGCGAAGGCGGCGGCGGTGGCTTCGGCCTCGGCCTGTCGATCGTCAAGCGCATCTGCGGCGTGCTCGGCCACCCGCTCATCGTCACCACGCGGCCGGGCTCGGGCACCGTGTTTCGCGTTGAGGCGCACCTGTCGTCCCAGCCGACCCGCCGCCCGCGGGCGCCGGAGCCGACCGAGGTGCCGTTGCGGTCGCTGGCCGGCTTCACCGTGGTCGTGCTGGAAGACAACGAGGAGATCCTCAACAGCATGACGCGGCTGCTGCGCTCCTGGGGCGCGGACATCCTGTCGTCGACGAGCTTCAACGCCTCGCTGGTGAAGAAGCTGGCGATGCGCCCGAAGGTTGACCTGATCCTGGCTGACCAGAACCTCGGCAACTCGACCATCAGCGGCGTGGAGGCGGCCTTCCGCATCCGCGAACTGGTGTCGTTCCCGGTGCCGGTGGTGATGCTGACCGCAGTCCAGCAGCTCGAGGTGCTGAGCGAATTCCAGCGCGTGATGCGCGAGCGGCTGTCGAAGAATCCGGATCAGGCGGCGGCCATTGCGCGCAGCCGGGTGGAGGAGCCGGTGGTGCTGCAGAAGCCGATCACCACCGTGGTGCTCAACCGCACGTTGGCTGACGCTCTCGGCGTGCCGCAGCCGGAGCCGGGAGTGCGACCGACCCTGCCGGTGGAGCTGGTGACCGAGGGCTCCGAGGAGCGGGTCCGCTAGCCGACGTCGTACCCCTGGCGGCGTGCCGCCAGCAGGGCTTCGGTGCGGTTCGAGGCGCCGAAGGCACGGTAGATCGCCGTGACGTGGGTCTTCACGGTGCCTTCCGACAAGCCCAGCTCGCGGCAGATGATCTTGATCGGCGCGCCCCGCGCCAACAGCTGCAGCACCTGTTCCTGGCGTTCGGTGAGCTGGATGCGGCTGGACGTCGGCTGGCCCAGCATGTCGCGGCCGCGCTCGGGCAGGCCGAGCATGGCGGCACCGCGCGTGACCTCATCGAGCAGGTCAGCCGGGATGTAGACGCCACCGCTGAGCACGAACTTGATGGCCGAGACCAGCGTGTCGCTGGCCATCGACTTCGGCACGAAGCCCGCGGCGCCAAGCTGCAGCACGCGCATCACGCTGCGCTGGTCCTGCACGCCTGACAACACGAGGATCTTGAGATCGGGTGCGCGCGCTACCAGCGCTTCGAGCACGCTGGTGCCCGAGGCGCCCGGGATGCCGAGGTCGAGCAGCATCAGGTCGGCATCGGGATGCTGATCGAGCAGGCGCTCGGCGCCATCGGCGTCGCCGGCGGTGAAGACATTCGCGTTCGGATCGATGTCGAGCAGCAGGACGCGCAGCGCGTCCGTGATCAGCGAATGGTCATCGACGAGCAGGATTTTCATTGTGGGCTTTCTTCACAGGGCAGTGCCACGCAGGCGGCAGCCATTGCCATCCGACGCTTGGTGGCGCGCATTCTAGTCGCGGCCGCGAAGGTGACAGGTGCGAGGCGTTGCCGCCTTGCGCCCGCGCAACGCGTTCGCCGCGAATACCACGAACCGGTCAGGCAATTGGGACGCAGCACGTGAACACCGCGTCAAGCGGCGCGTGGCTTGATGCAGGCCGAGGCAGCCTTCGCCTGCCGGCGAGCGGCGTCGACATCATCGGCGCGCGCCAGGGTCACGCCCATGCGGCGCTTGCTGAACGACTCCGGCTTGCCGAACAGACGCAGGTCGGTGCCGGGCAGCGCCAGCGCCTCGGCCACGCCGTCGAAGACCACCGCGCCGGCCTCGACGCCGCCATAGATGACGCTGCTGGCGGCCGGCGAGCGCAGCGTGGTGTCCACCGGCAGGCCGAGCAGGGCGCGCGCATGCAGTTCGAACTCGCTTTGCCACTGGCTCGCCAGCGTCACGAGCCCGGTGTCGTGCGGCCGCGGGCTGACCTCGGAGAACCAGACATCGTCGCCCTTGACGAACAGCTCCACCCCGAACACCCCGAGCCCGCCGAGGTCGGCGGTGACCTGCTGCGCGAAGTCGCGCGCCTTGGCCAGCGCGGTCGGGCGCATGGGATGCGGCTGCCAGCTCTCGACATAGTCACCGTTGACCTGGATGTGGCCGATTGGCTCGCAAAACGCGGTGGCGATGCTGCCGTCGGCCGCGCGGTGGCGCACCGTCAGCTGGGTGATTTCATAGTCGAAGTCGATGAAGCCTTCGACGATGACGCGGCCCAGGCCGACGCGCGCGCCGGCCATCGCATGGTCCCAGGCGCGTGGCAGGTCCTCAATGCGGTCGACCTTGCTCTGACCCTTGCCCGACGATGACATCACCGGCTTGATCACGCAGGGTAGGCCGGTATGCGCGACGGCCGCCTGCAACTGCGCCAGCGAATCGGCGAAGCGGTACGGCGAGGTCGGCAGTCCCAGCGTTTCGGCCGCCAGCCGGCGGATGCCTTCGCGGTTCATCGTCAGGTTGGCCGCGCGCGCGGTCGGGATCACCTGTGCCAGGCCGTCGCGCTCGATCGCCAGCAACTCCTCGGTGGCGATGGCCTCGATCTCCGGCACGATGATGTGGGGACGCTCCAGTTCGACCAGGGCACGCAGCGCCTGCGGATCGGCCATATTGAGCACGTGCGCGCGGTGCGCCACCTGGTGGCCCGGCGCGTTGGCATAGCGGTCGGCGGCGATCACCTCGACCCCGAGCCGCTGCAGCGAAATGATGACTTCCTTGCCCAGTTCGCCGGCGCCCAGCAGCAGTACGCGCAGCGCGTGGGGTGACAGAGGCGTGGCAAGCGGTCGGGCGGGCACGGGCGGCATCGGCGCAGATCCTGGTCGGGGCGAGCGCGCGATCTTACTGAGGCGCGCAGACCAGGTCGTGCTGCGTGCGGCGTGTCGTTTGCCGCGTTCGCCAAGCGAGCACCGGTGCCACCTCCGTGGACAGCCGCCCGGCGAGCGCCTCAGTCGCCAACGCAGGACAGGTAACCCCAGGCGGCCACGCACAGCGCGATCACCACGGCACTCACGCTGACGCTGGTGCCCAGCCCGGCGCACAGCCACAGCAGCAGGTCGTCGACGCTGCGCGCCTGGCGATCCACACCGGCCAGCAGCGCGGCCTGCAATCCAGTGAGCACGGTCCACTTGATTGCGTAGCCGGGCAGGTAGATGCGCTGCGCGCGGTTGTGGCGATAGGCGGCAGCGCGCTCGATCAGATTGCCGCGACTGGCATCGCGGAACAGCCAGAACGGCCACAGGTACAAGTAAAGCTGGTGGGCGAACGAGTCGCGTGACATGAGCGGCAGCGGGCAGGGGCGGGACGGTCGAACGTGACATCAGCAGGTGGCAACCAGCGTGCGGGCAGCGACCGGCAGTGTCGTGTCCATGACACCGCGACAGGTCCAGCGCCGTCAAGACGGATTGCCCGGCGGGCAGAAGCCGCCGCCTCGAGGTCCCGATGAGCATCACCATGGCCTGACCTGCGGCCGGCGGCCATCGCCGAATCGCGCTAGCCTTGCACGCTCTACCCGATGTGACATGCCAGAGGATTCGATGAATGCAGTCAGGCCGGCGGCCAACGCGCCGGTTGCGGACCGGCGCGCCGCGATCGCCGTACGGCAGACGATCGCGCTGCCGATGGCGCGCGCCGGCGGCGCCACGCCGGACCTGGTCACCTTCGACGGCCTGGATCGCCCGGACGATTTCGCGCTCGTCTTTCCGCGTACCGGTACCGGGGCACCGTGGGTGCGCGTGCATTCGGCCTGCCTGACCGGCGACCTGTTCGGCTCGGCCCGCTGCGACTGCGGGCCGCAGCTCGATGCCGCGCTCGCTCACCTGGCCCATCATGGCGGCGCGTTGCTGTATCTGCACCAGGAGGGCCGCGGCATCGGCCTGCGCGCCAAGATCGAGGCCTACGCCCTGCAGGACCAGGGGCTGGATACCTTTGCCGCCAACGAGTCCCTCGGCTTTCCGCCCGATGCACGCGACTATCACAGCGCCGCCGGCATGCTGCAGGCACTGGGCATCGCGCGCCTGCACCTGCTCACCGCCAACCCGGACAAGGTGCAGCAGTTGCAGAAGGCCGGCATCGTGGTTGAAAGCACGCTCGCGTTGGAGATCGCGCCGACGCCGTTCAACCGCGACTATCTGGAAGCCAAGCGCAAGCGCTTCGAACTGTTCAGCCAGGCGCTGCTCTCGCCGCGCCGTTGAGCCGCCGCCGCGCCACGGGAACAGCGCTTGCCTGAGCGCCGTCGGCGTTCAACGCAGGAGGCGCACATGAACAAGCATCAGGTGAAGGGTCGCATCAGCGAGGCCGCGGGCAAGGTCCGCGAAGCCACCGGCCGCGCCACGGCCGATCGCAGCCAGGAAGCGAAGGGCAAGGCGCAGCAGGTCAAGGGCAAGGTGCAGTCGACCGCCGGCGACATCGCGAACGACGCCGACAAAGCGGCATCGACGCGCACGAGTACCCGCAAGACCACGCGCTGAGTTGACGTCCTGCGGACGGCTGCCACCGTCCGCGGACGATTCGCGCGCGCCGCACGGAGCGCACGCGCGGGGCCGGCACCGGCATTGCCTCGGATAGGGGGTCTGCACGATCCGAGGGAGACCCGATGTCCGCGTTGCCGACGCACAGAATCGGTCGTCGCCTGGCGCCGGGGGCGCCGTTCTTCGTCATCCTCAACACCGGCGCCGGCGCGGACGACGCGCGCGAAAGCATGGCGGCCGTCACAGGCGTGCTCGGCGCTGCCGCGCGCCCGTTCGACGTGTTGCCGGTGACCGAACCGCAGAGCCTGCCGGCCGTTGCCGCGCAGGCCGTGGCGCTCGCTCGTGCCCAAGGTGGCGCCGTGATCGCCGCCGGTGGGGACGGCACCATCAACACCGTTGCGCAGCTCGTCCTGCCCACCGGTCTGCCGCTGGGCATCCTGCCGCAGGGCACCTTCAACTACGTGGCGCGCGCGCACGGCATCCCGACCGATCTCGCTGACGCGCTGCGCGCGCTGCTCGGCGCACATCTGGAGGAGGTTGCGGTCGGCCAGGTGAACGAGCGCATCTTCCTCGTCAACGCCAGCATTGGCCTGTACCCGCAACTGATCGAGGATCGCGAGGCGTTCACCCGCCGCTTCGGCCGCAGCCGCGCCGCCGCCCTCTGGGCCGCATTGAACAGCGTGCTGCGCGAGCATCGCCAGAGCGAGCTGGTGGTCGAACTGCAGGAGACGCAGCGCGTGCTGCGCACCACCACGCTGATGGTCGTCAACAACGCTTTGCAGTTGCGCCGGCTCGGCCTGGCCGAAGCCGATGCGCTCGAGCGCGGTCACCTGGCGGCGGTGGTCGTGCGCCCGGTCGGCACGCTGGCGATGTTCGGCCTGCTGCTGCGCGGCGCCGCCGGCCAGCTTGGCAACGCGCTCGCGGTGGACAGCTTTGCCTTCAGCCGACTCACGGTGCAGCCGTGGCGCAGCCGCAGGCGCTTCGGCGCCAGCCACGCAGTCAAGGTGGCGATCGACGGCGAGGTCGTGCAGTTGACGCCGCCGCTGCGCTTTGCTCGAGCGAGCCGCCCGTTGAACCTGCTGGTTCCGGACGCCGCCGATGCGGTGCCGGCCGCATGACGGTGCTGCTGCATGTCTCGGACACGCACTTCGGCACCGAAGAGCCGGCGGTGGTCGAGGCGCTGATCACGCTGGCGCACGCGCAGTCACCCGATCTGGTGGTTCTGTCAGGCGACATCACGCAGCGGGCGCGAAGGCATCAGTTCGCCGCGGCGCGTCGCTTCATCGACGCGCTGAAGGCGCCGGCGCTGCTCGCGGTGCCCGGCAATCACGACGTGCCGCTGTTCGACCTGCCGACTCGGCTGCTGGCCCCCTACCGCAACTTTCTGTCCGAATTCGGTCCGGCGCTGGAGCCGGTGTACGACGTCGATGATCTGCTGGTGCTCGGGCTGAACACCACCCGACGTTGGCGCCACAAGCATGGCGAGGTATCGCAACGGCAGGTCGGCGCGGTGGCGGATCGTCTGCGCCGAGCTCGTCCGTCGCAGGTGCGGGTGGTGGTGGTCCATCAGCCGGTGCTCGTGATGCGCGACAGCGAGCGCCACAACCTGCTGCGCGGCAGCGCGCTGGCGCTGCGGCGCTGGGCCACCGCCGGGGCAGACCTCGTGCTCGGTGGCCACATCCATCTGCCGTACGTGGCCCAGGTCACGGCTGAGCCGCAGGCCGGCGCCCGGACGGTGTGGTGCGTTCAGGCCGGCACGGCGGTATCGCGCCGCGTGCGGCGCGGTGTGCCCAACTCGGTGAACCTGCTGCGTACCGCGGCCCGCCACTGCGATGTCGAACGTTGGGACTATGGCGCGTCGCAACGGCGGTTCGAGTGCGTCATGCGGACGCGAGTGCCGATCGAGCGCACTCACGCATGAATCATCGCGCGCGCCGATTGGCGCACGGTTCGAGACTCAGCGGGCGCGCGAGTCGCGCCCAGGTGCCATCGACGGTGCGCGTCGCACGCGCCCGTCGGCCTGCAGGTTCTCGGCAGTCGGGCGACTGAGCGGATGCACGTTGCCGGCCGCCGCGTCGCCTTCGACCCGCTCGCCCTTGACCTTGCCCGCGGGTGCGTAGTGCTCCACCAGCACATTGACCTCGGAGCCGACCAGGATCACGAGACCGGCGATGTACAGCCAGAGCATCAGCAGGATCACCGCGCCGATGCTGCCGTAGGTCGCGTCGTAGTCGCCGAAGCGGGAGGCGTACAGGGAGAACCCCAGCGAGGCGAACACCAGCAACGCCGTGGCGAGCACGCTGCCCGGTGTGATGAAGGCGAACTTCTGTTCGACGTTCGGCGCAAAGTAATAGATCAGCGCGAAGGCGAGCAGCAGAGCCAGCACGATCATCACCCAGCGAAACACGCTGAACGCGATCAGCAGCCCCTCGTTTGATCCGAAGCGGTTGCCGATCCAGTCCTGGATCGTGCCGCCGGTGACGATCAACGACAGCGCGCCGACCACCAGCAGGCCGAACAGCAGCGTCAACCCGAGCGCCACCGCGCGCGCCCGCACGAACGAGCGCGCTTCCTGCACGTGATAGGTGATGTTGAGCTGCTGCATGATCGCGTACATGCCGCTGGAGGCAGCCCACAGCGCAGCGACGAAGCCAAAGGAAAGCAGGCCCCCGCGTCGCTCGCGCGTGACCTCGTCGACCACCTCAGCGAACAGGGTGGCGGCGTCGCTGGGCAGGGCCTGGCGCAGCAGATCCATGATCGCCTGATCGATGCGCTGCACCGGCAGGTAAGGCAGCACCGCCATCAGGAAGATCATCGCCGGGAAGATCGACAGCGTCAGGAAGAACGCAAGCGCGGCCGCGCCATTGAAGACGTTGTCTTCGGCAATCGATGACTTCAGGTCGCGCAGGAAGCGCGACGGCGGCACGCCATGCAGCAGGTTCATGTGAAACAGGCCGGTTGAGTCGATGGGCGCGCGGCAAATCATCGGGCGCGGCAATTGGTGGGGCGCGGCAATGGGTTGGGCGCGGCAATGGGTTGGGCGCGGCAATGGGTTCGGCGCGGCAAGCGGCGCGCCGGGCCCGGCGCAGCGCGCAAGGTCGTGCGTCCCGCCGCCGCCGCTGGATGCAGGGCATCGCGCTTGCACGAACCGCGGCCCGCGCCAGTGGCACCTTCTTACCTGATGCGCCTGCGACCCGATCTTGTCGTCACGCCTGCCGCGCTCGCCGCCGGCGAGCAGGCGCTGGTGATGGATGCTGCCTGGGCCAGCCTCACCGGGGCGTTCTACAGCGGCGTGATCCTGGTGGCGTTCGCCCTGGCGCTCGGTGCCAATCCGATGCAGATCGGTCTGCTGGCGGCCATCCCGTTCGCCGCGCAGGCCAGTCAGTTGCCCGCCACGCTGCTGATCGCTCGGGTGCGCCAACGCCGCCGGATCGCGGTCCTGGTGATCACCGGCGCGCGCGTGCTGATTCTGCTGCTGGCGGTGATCGCGTTCGTGCCGGACCCGGGCCTCGGCCTCACGCTGTTGATCGGCGCGCAGGTCCTCATCTCGGTGCTTCACAGCACGGGGGCCTGTGCGGTCAATTCGTGGCTGCACCAGCTGATCCCGCGTGACAATCTGGGCCGCTTCTTCTCGCGTCGCCTGCTCTGGGGCACCACAGTGTCGTGCGTGGGTACCCTGGCGGCGGCTGCGCTGATCGAGCATCTGCCGCTCGCCAATCCGCTGCACGCCTACGCGGTGGCCTTCGTGCTGGCCGCACTGGCAGGGTTCGTCAGTTCGCACTACCTGGCGCGGGCGCCGGAGCCGCAGATGCCGCCGCCGGCGCAGCAGCGCACGCTGCGCTCGCTGCTGCTCATGCCGTTTCAGGATTCAGGCTTCCGCAAGCTGCTGGTCTTTACTTCCGCGTGGAACATCGCCTCCAACCTCGCGGCACCGTTCTTCGCCGTCTACCTGATACGCCAGCTGGGCTACCCGCTCACCACGGTGACGGGTCTGTGGGTGACGAGCCAGGTCGCCAACGCGCTGACCATTTATCTGTGGGGCCGGCTGTCCGATCGGCTCTCGAACAAGGCGATCCTGGCGGTGGCCCTGCCGGCGTACTTCGCCTGCACCTTCGCCCTCGTGTTCGGCGATGCGGTGCACGGGCGCATTCTGCAGTTGAGCCTGCTGGTGCTGATCCACGTGGTGATGGGCGTGGCCAGCGGCGGCATTGGACTGGCGATGGGAAACCTGGGCCTGAAGCTGGCGCCGCAAGGGCAGGGCACCTCGTACCTGGCGGCGATCGGCCTGGTGTCATCGGTCGCCGGCGGCCTGTCACCGCTGGTGGCGGGCGTGCTCGCGCATGGCTTCGAGACCAGCGAACTGACGGCGGTGCTGCGGTTCGCCTCGTCGTCGCAGACGCGTGAGTTCACGGTGCTGCAGTTTGCTCACTGGGAGTTCTTGTTCGCGTTGTCGGCGCTGGCCGGGCTGTACGTGATGCATGCGCTGTCGCGCGTGAAGGAGGGCGGCAGGGAGGAGTTCAGCGAGGGAATCGTGATGCAGGAGTTCGCGCTGGAGGCGATCCGCTCGCTTGACAACCTGTCGTCGGTGGGCGGTGCACTCGGTGCGTTGTTCCCGTTCGATCGGCTGTTCGACCGCGGGATCGACCGGCACCCCGGGTCGCCAGCGGTGCCGCCGGCACGGGCTGGACCTGCAAGGGCCGGCTAGCGCTGCGGCGTGTCCGCGGTGGGCTGCTCTTCGCGCACACGGATGTGCGCGGTCGCCGCGGCAAGAATCGCACGCTCGGCAGCGGTTTCGCAGGGGCGGTCCGCCACGCCGTCGATCCACGCGGTCTGGCAGCGACCGCCGAACTCGCCGAAACCGGCACACCCGGCGCAGTCGCTGTGCGGGTCCTGCTGCAACGAGCCGCGCGCGTTGGCGGCAAGCTGTTCGCGCGACTGTTTGGCGGCGACGCGAACGCCATTCTTGCCGTCGCGCTTGACCTGGTAACTGGCGGCGTCGGCGCGCTTGAGCGGGCAGTCGGGAAAGTCGTCGGCGGCGGCAAACGAGCTGATGCCCTGGCTGACGCCGATCTTCAGCGCGGTGCCATCGCTGGCCGCAACTGCCAGGCCCAACACGCCCGTGCGGATCGTCTCGGCCACCTGCACGGCGCGGTCCTCCGAGCACCCGTGCAGCAGGATCGCGAACTCGTCACCACCGATGCGCGCCACCAGGTCCGACGAGCGCACCGTGTGGGTCAGCACGTCGGCCACCTTGCACAGCATCTCGTCGCCGGCGCGATGCCCACCGCCGTCGTTGACCTGCTTGAAGCCATCCAGGTCGAGCACGATCAGCGTGCTGTTGCGCCCGTCGGCGGCGAACACGCCGTGCGCGCGACGCAATTCGCGGTCGAACACGCGCCGATTCTTCAGGCCGGTGAGGCTGTCGTGCTCGGCCTCCCAGGTGACCTGGCGGATCGCCCGGCTCTTGACCTCGATGTCACGCACGGTCAGCACGCCGCAGGGCGAACTGGCGTCCACCGCACCGAAACGGCGCCACAGGACTTCCACCGCGATGCGTCCGCGCGCGCTCCACGAACAGCGAAAGCTGCTGCTGCTGAAGCGTTCCTGCGGCAGCAAGCCGGCGACGTCCATCGGTTCGTCGTCTTCGTCGATCAGGTCCAGCACCAGGTGGGCGGCGGTGCCGATCGCTTCCTGGCGGTCGATCCCGATCAGGCGCTCGGCGGCCGGACTCATGCCGCGAATCAGGCCTGCCTCGCAGATCATGAAGACCGGATCGTCGATCGCTTCGATGATCGACGTCATGCGCAGGTGCGCGGAGTGCTCGCGCGTGACATCGATCGCGGCGATCACGAAAAGGCATTCGCCGATCTGGCCGGTGGTCGCCTCGACATACAGGTGGACCCAGCGGCGCGATTGGTCCTGCGGTTTCAACTCCACGGCGCGGTCGAAACCTTGACCGGCCCGGCGCGCGCACAGCAGAGCCTCGCGCAGTGACAGGGCGTCCGCCTCGAGCAGCAGGCCGATCCAGGCAACATCGAGCAGGGCCGGCACCGGCCGATTGACCAGGGCGGCAAAGCGCGGGTTGGCGTGGACGCAGCGGCCGTCTCCGTCGACCACGACGAAGGGCAGCGGTGGCCCGCTGGTGAGTGACTGGTAGAAGCGCAGTGTTTCGGCCGCCCGCGGATCCGAGCCGGCAGAGGAAGACGGTCGGGGGGCGGGCCGAATCGAGATCGATGACATGTGGGCCGGAGAAACGTAGAGGCCGGTGATCATCTGACGGTGCTTCCCTAAGGATATGTCCCAGGTCATCGGCACAGCACACGGATCGCTTGAGGCTGGCTTTCGCCCTTAATTCGGCGTCTAACGTTGTCATGGACACATGGTCTGCAAAAGCGCGATGAACGACGACGACATAATCAGGGGTCCCCCGATTTCTCGTCGGGGTCACACTTATGGAACGACGAGCCGATGACCAGTCCGCATGAACGCCGGCCGAAAGCCGTCCGCACCGACGGCGAACTGGAGTGCCCGCACATCGATGCCGGGCTGCGCGAGCGCGGCGTCGAACTGACCGTGCTGCCCGACGGCGTGAGCGAGGCCGCGCTGGCCGAGGCCGTGGCGGACACCGACCTGCTGCTCATGTGCTACACGCCGATCACCGCGGGCGTGATCGATGCGGCGCGGCGGCTGAAGGGCATCGTCAAGTACGGTGTGGGCATCGATGCCATCGACATCGCTGCCGCGCGCGCGCGCCGCATTCCGGTGGTCAACATTCCCGAGTACGCCGAGCAGACAGTGGCCGAGGGCGCCTTCACGCTGTGGCTGGCGCTGAGCAAGAAGCTCGCGCCGATGCACGTGGCGATGCGGCGTGACGGCTGGCTGTGGCCGAGCGCGCCGTGGCTGGGCGCCGACATCGCCGGCAAGACACTCGGCCTGGTGGGCGTCGGACGGATTGGCCGCAGCATGGCGCGCATGGCAGGCGCCGGCTTTGGCGCGCAAGTGCTCGGCTTCGATCCGCATGTGTCGGCCCAGCAGATGCGCCAGGCCGGCGTGCAGAAGGAAGAGGATCTGCATGCGATGCTGCGCCGGTGCGATGCGCTGTCGATCCACTGCGTGCTCGACGAGCGCACCCGCGGCCTGATCGGCGCCGCCGAACTGGCCTGCCTCAAGCGCGAGGCCATTGTCATCAATGTCTCGCGCGGCGCGATGATCGACGAGGCGGCCCTGGTGCAGGCGCTGCGCGAGGGCCGCCTGGGCGGTGCCGGGCTCGACGTCTACTCGCGCGAACCGCTCACGCTCTCCGGGCACCCGCTGAGCCCGCTGTTTGGCATGGACAACGTGATCCTGCTGCCCCACCTGACCTTCTTCACCCGCGAGGCAATGCAGCGGCTGGAAGCAGAAACGCTGGAGCGCTGTGATGAGCTGCTGCGTGGCGAGCCGGTGCGGGTGAAGTCGACTGATCCACGCCTGACCGCGCAGCAGCACGGCGTCCGCTTCAACTAACCGCCACCATCATGGGAACGCGCAGCATGCACAGCGTCGAGAACACGACCTATGACGAACTGAAGGTCGGCGCCAGCGCGCGCGTCACGCGCGTCGTCAGCGCCACCGAGGTGGAGGCGCTGGCGCTGGTCAGCGGCGACATCGACACCTTTCACCTCGACGCCAGTGTCAGCGGCGAACGGGCTGCGATCACCGCAAAGGCCGCCGGTGCCGAGGCGATCGTCTCCGGCCTGCTGTGCCGGCGCTTGCCGGGCCCCGGCACCACTGTGCTTGAACAGCAATTGAAGTTCCACGGCGTGATCGCCGCCGGCGATGAACTGACCGCCCAGGTGACGGTGCGCGAGCGCCTGGTCGGCCACCGCGCGCTGTTCGACTGTGAGGTCCGGCGCGGCGACGAGGTGCTGGTCAGCGGCCAGTCGTTGGTGCAGGTGCCGACCTCGCGCATCCGCTACTCGTCGATTGCCACGCCGGAGATGATCCTGCGTCGCAACGACGCCTTCGCCAAGCTGCTGCGCCGCTGCGAACCGCTGCCGCCGGTGCGCTGCGCGATCGTCCACCCCTGCGACCGCGACTCGCTGCTCGGGCCGCTCGAGGCGGCGCGCCGCGGACTGATCATCCCGGTGCTGGTGGGACCGGAGGCGCGCATCCGTGCGGTGGCGCAAGCCGAAGGCGCGGATCTGGCCGGTTGCGAGATCGTGAGTACCGAGCACAGCCACGCGGCCGCGTTTCGAGCGGTCGAACTGGCGCGCGCCGGTGCAGTGGATGCGCTGATGAAGGGCAGCCTGCATACCGACGAGCTGATGGCGGCGGTGGTGCCATCGGCCACCGGGCTGCGCACCGCGCGCCGCATCAGCCACGTGTTCGTACTCGACGTGCCGGCCTATCCGCGGCCGCTGCTGGTCACCGATGCGGCGATCAACATCCAGCCGTCGCTCAAGGACAAGCTCGACATCGCGCAGAACGCGATCGATCTGGCGCGCATCCTCGGCATCGAACTGCCGAAGGTGGCGATCCTGTCGGCAATCGAGACGGTGACGGCAGACATCCCCTCCACGCTCGACGCGGCGGCGCTGTGCAAGATGGCCGAGCGGGGCCAGATCACCGGCGGCCTGCTCGACGGGCCGCTGGCGTTCGACAACGCCATCAGCGTGGAGGCCGCGCGCGCGAAGAACATCGAGTCGGCAGTGGCCGGGCAGGCCGACATCCTGCTGGTGCCCGATCTGGTGTCGGGGAACATGGTCGCCAAGCAGTTGCAGTACCTGGCGGGCGCGGACAGCGCCGGCATCGTGCTCGGCACGCGCGTGCCGATCATCCTCACCAGCCGGGCCGACAACGTGCGCACCCGATTGGCCTCCGCCGCGGTGATGGTGCTGGTGGCGCACGCGCGTCGCACCAGCGTCACTGCCTGATAGACACAGACTCCACAGGCCGCGCCGATGAGCGACGCCATTCTCGTCTTCAACGCCGGCTCGTCGAGCATCAAGTTCTCGGTGTTCGTGGCGGACGACGACACGCTGCGCTTGTTCCTCGACGGCCAGATCGAGGAACTGTTCAGTGCGCCGGTATTCACCGTCACCGGGGCCGATGGGCGTCGGCTGGCCCACACCGCGTGGCCGCAGGGGCATCCGCTGGCTCACCGCGAGGCGGTCTGCTTCGTGATGGACTACCTGACGCAGCAGCTGGGGTCGGTGCGGCTGATCGGCGTCGGCCATCGCGTGGTCCATGGCGGCCTGCAGTTCGCCCATCCGGTGCGGGTGGATGCAGCAATCGCCGCACAGCTGGCGCAGTATGTGCCGCTGGCGCCGCTGCACCAGCCGCACAACCTGGCGCCGATCCACGACCTGCTCGAGCGCTGGCCCGACCTGCCGCAGGTCGCCTGCTTCGACACGGCGTTTCATCGCACCAATGCCGATCTCGAGCAGATGTTCGGCCTGCCGCAACCGATGTTCGCGCAGGGGTTGCGGCGCTACGGCTTTCACGGCTTGTCGTACGAGTACATCGCCGGGGTGCTGCCGCGTTTCTCGGCGCGCGCCGCCGCCGGGCGCACGCTGGTGCTGCATCTGGGCAACGGTGCCAGCATCTGCGCGCTGCGCGGCGGCTGCAGCGTTGCCACGACGATGGGCTTTACCGCAGTCGACGGGCTGCTGATGGGCACCCGCAGCGGCTCGCTCGACCCCGGCCTGGTGCTGCACCTGATGGAGCAGCACGGCATGGACGTGCGGGCGGTGCAGCAGCTGCTGTACAGCGAGTCCGGCCTGCTCGGCGTGTCCGGGCTGTCGAGCGACATGCGCACGCTGCTCGCCTCCGATGCGCCGCGTGCCCGGCTCGCGGTGGATCTGTTCTGTTACCGCATCCGGCGCGAGATCGGCGCGCTCGCGGCGGTGCTCGGCGGCCTCGATGCGATCGTGTTCACTGCCGGCATCGGCGCCAACTCGCCGGTCATCCGCGCGCGCGTGCTGCAGGACGCGGCCTGGCTCGGCGTCGATTGCGACGCCGAGGCCAATGCGGCCGGTGGCCCGGTGATCAGCAGCGCGACATCGCTTGTCGACGTGCTGTCGATCCCGACCGACGAGGAGCAGATGATTGCGCGCCACACGCGCGCGCTGGTGCGCGCGGTCTGTTCTCAGCCGAAAGAACCCGCCGCCGCAGGGCCGCAGACGACGACCTGACGGCGGCGCCGTCTTTCACAGGACCCAGTCACCGAGGCCGACGCCAGCATGACGATACGAACGCAAGTTGATGCTTTTGTGCGTGCCTATGTGGCGAGGTGGCGCGTGCCGGGCTTGTCGATCAGTGTGGTGCGAGACGGCGCGGTCCTGTTCAGTGCCGGTTACGGCGTACAAAGCCTCGCCACCGGCCAGCCCGCCACGGCGCACACACTCTTTCACATCGCCTCGGTCGCCAAGACCATGACCAGCACGGCGATCTTCCAGTTGCTCGAGCGCGGACGGGTCGACCTCGACGACCCGATCGTCCGGCACCTGCCCTACTTCAAAGTGGACGACGCTCGCTCCGACGCGATCACGATCCGTCAATGCCTGATGCACACCAGCGGCATCGGTCACCCGGTGGACTACGGCTGGGACACGCCGGAGTTCGATGATGAATCCCTTGAACGGCATGTGCGTGGACTGCGATCGCACAAGCTGGTCGAGATCGAGCCCAGCTCAACCTCGTACAGCGACATCGCGTTCAACGTGCTGGGCGATCTGATCGCCAAGGTGAGCGGTACGAGCTACGAGCATTACATGAAGCAGCACATCTTCGATCCGCTTGGCATGACCACCACCACGTTGATGGCGCCTCGCGCGACGCATCACGGGTTGGTCGCCACGGGCTATGAGCAGACGGAGGATGGCAGCATCGTCGAGTCGCGCTACCCGTACAACCGCATGCATGTGCCGTGTGGCTGCATTGCCAGCAGCGCCGCGGAGATGGCGCGCTGGATGCTGGTGAACCTGCAGCGAGGCGAAGTGGACGGCGTGCGCATCCTGCAGGCCAGCACCTACGGCGAGATGTGGCGTATGCAGTTGCACACGATCGGCGAAGGCGGCGGCGAAGCGCCGGCGCTGGGTTGGTGGATCAACCGCCGCCATGCGGAGAAGGTGATGCAACACGACGGGGAAGATGACGGCTTTGTCAGCAACCTGCGTCTGTGGACGGAGAGCGGGATCGGCGTCGTGATGCTGTGCAATGGCCAGTGGTGCGATCCGTGGCAGGCCTGCGATGAGGTGTATGCGCTTGGACTGTCGAACTCGCGGGAATCAGGCGGGTCGCGGTAACGCGTTCTTGGCGCACCCTAGCTCTCAGCCAGAAATCGGAGCCCGACAAGCAGGCCTCTTGTTTGCTGTGGGCGACGCATGGACGCCCCCGGCCCACCTGGCTACACCCGCCAACACACTGATCGCGGCCTGGCAATGAGCCCAAGCTCGGCGTCTGTCATCGGCAAGGCGACGCGGTTGCACTTCGCCGTGTTGACGCAGTACTGACGACTGCACCACGTGGATATCGTTGCCCATACGCTGTGGGCCGCTGTGGGCGTCACATTGATCCATCGCCGGCGACCGCTGTCGCGCAGCACGGTGCTGGCCACGCTGGGACTGGCGGCGTTGCCGGATGTCATCCATCTCCTGCCCATCGCAGGCTGGTGGCTCCTCGCCGACGGATCGTTCTCTGTCCTGTGGGCCTATGCGATGGCGGTCCCTGGACAGGAGCCCGTTCTGCCACCGCTGGTCGGGGCGTGGTCGCACCACCTGCATTGCGCGATGCACAGTGCACCGATCGCCGGGCTTGTCTCGCTTGGACTATGGTGGCTTCGGCGCACGCTATGGATTCCGCTGCTGGGCTGGTGGTCGCACATCGTGGTCGATGTATTTACGCACTCGGCCGACTACTACGCGGTGCCCGTGCTGTACCCGTTTACGCAGCGTGGCTTCGATGGCATCGCATGGACCACGCCGTGGTTCATCGCGCTCAACTACGCGGCCCTGGCGGCGGTGGGCATCGGGCTCCTGATGAGCAGGAAGCGCGCGGACCGCTGCTGAGCGACTTGTGCGACGTCACCGCTGAGATCGGAACGTCGCGGATCGCGGCCCGCGGATGTCCTGCGGCGGATCTGCTCGCGTGACTTTGGTGCAGTTTCGCGGCAAGGAAAGCAACTGAGCGGTGCCGACCATACGCCGCCAGCGGGGCGTTGGCACAATGGCATCGTTTCCATTTCTCCAAAACGCCGTGGCCGTCCATCGCAGTCGTCCTGACCCAGAGGACAGTAACCGCTCCGCCAACCCGACCGTGTATGCCGTGTCGTGTCCGGGAAGGCGCACGCTGTTGCAGGGTGCCGGCGCAGCGCTGGCAGGCCTGCTTGCGCCGTTGGCTGCCGGCACGACCGGGGACGCGCCGCTGCTCGGATTCGCAAGCGTGCCGCCATCCTCAGCCGATACGGTGGCGGTGCCGCCGGGCTATCGCGCCGACGTGCTGGCAGCCTGGGGGGATCCGATTGGCCTGCCGGGATCGAATCCAGCGTTTCGTCTGGACGCCGGCAACAGCGCCGCCGAGCAGGCGGCGCAGCTGGGCATGCATCACGACGGCATGCATTACTTCCCGCGGGCTGGCTCCGACAGTGGTCTCCTGGTACTCAACCACGAGTATGTCGACGACGGCCTGCTGCACACCGACGGCATCGCCAACTGGAGCGCCGAGAAGGTGCGCAAGGCGCAAGCCGCGCATGGGGTCTCGGTGCTCGAGATCGCGCAGCGCGAGGGTCGCTGGCAGGTGGTGCGGCCATCGCGCTTTGCACGCCGCATCACGGCGCGTACGCCGATCGCTGTGGCTGGCCCGGCGGCGGGTCACCCGTTGATGCGGACTGCCGCCGATCCAACGGGCCGGCGCGTGCTCGGCACGATCAACAACTGCGCCAGCGGCATCACGCCCTGGGGCACCTACCTGACCTGCGAAGAAAACTTCATCGATTACTTCAAACCGCCCGCCGCACTCACTGCGCACGAGCAGCGCTGGGGACTGCGCCGAGGCAGCTTCAGCTACTACCGCTGGCATGCGTTCGACGAGCGTTTCGACGCCGGCCGCCATCCGCACGAGCCCAACCGCTTCGGCTGGGTGGTGGAGATCGATCCGTTCGATCCGCGCAGCACGCCGGTCAAGCGCACGGCGCTGGGTCGCGCTGCGCACGAGGGTGCCACGGTGGCGGTGGCGCGCGATGGGCGCGCCGTGGTCTACATGGGCGAGGACGCGCGTTTCGAGTACATCTACAAGTTCGTCAGCCGCGATCCGATCCAGCCGGGTGGGGCAGCCGCCAACGCCACGCTGCTCGACCACGGCACGCTGTACGTGGCGCGTTTCGACGCCGATGGGACAGGCCGCTGGCTGGCGCTGCGTCACGGTGACGGGCCGCTGGGCGCCGCCGGTGGCTTTGCCGATCAGGGCGAGGTGCTGATCAAGGCGCGTCAGGCCAGCGATGCGCTGGGTGCCACCAAGATGGATCGGCCGGAATGGATCGCGGTGGACGCCGACGCCTGGGTCTATTGCTCGCTGACCCACAACACCAAGCGCGGCGACATCGGTGAACCGCAGGTGGACGCCGCCAATCCGCGCGCCGACAACGCGATGGGCCACATCATCCGCTGGCGCGAGGACGACGATGTCGGCAGCGAGCGCTTTCGCTGGCAGCACTTCGTGCTCGCCGGCGACCCGGCCAACACGCGGCCGGAAGCCGTTGGCAACGTGCAGGGCGATGCCTTCGCCTGTCCCGACGGCCTGTGGGTCGACGGCCGTGGCGTGCTGTGGATCCAGACCGACATCTCGAACTCGGCCGTTGGGCGCGGCGAGTTTGCGAGGCTCGGCAATAACGCCATGCTGGCGGCCGATCCGCGCACCGGCGACGTCCGCCGCTTCCTGGTCGGTCCGCGCGGCTGCGAGATCACCGGCATCACTGCGACGCCGGATGGCTGCAGCCTGTTCGTCAACGTCCAGCACCCCGGCGAGGCACCGCGCGGTCGCAATGACCCGACCGACCCGCAGCGCCATTCGAGCTGGCCCGACCAGCATCCGACCGGCCGCCCGCGCTCGGCCACGGTGGTGATCCGCAAGCTCGATGGCGGGCTGATCGGTACCTGAGTTCACGCGCCGCGCCGGCGCACCGGCTACGGACGCGTCAGCTTGCCGAGAATGCGGCCGAGCACCTTGCCGGTGGCTTCGGCGCGGACCGACAGCGGCGCAGGTTTCGCCTCGCCGCCTTCGATCTTCTGCCGCTGCTCGATGAAGCGGCGCGCGGCCGGCGCATCGGCCGGCAGCACCGTGGTGCCGCCGCACTTCGAGCAATAGCCCGCCCGCGGCTCGCCCACGTGGCCACAGTCGGTACACAGGATCTGCGTCATGGCTGCCTCAAGTCATCAATGCTGCAGCAGGCGATCGCGGCGCCGGGCGAAGGCGCGCGCCGCGCGACACGCTGTCGCGAGCTTAGTGGCTGGAGCGTGACCGCATGCATGGGCAGACGCCAGCGGCCTCAGGCGGCGCCGAGCCGCGGGTCGTAGCGCGCGATCGTGAGGCCCTCGGTATCGATGTCCGGCGTGCGTCCGGCGAGCCAGTCGGCAAGCAGGCGGCCGGTGCCGGCGGCCATGGTCCAGCCGAGCGTGCCGTGACCGGTTGCCAGCCAGAGGTTGGACAGGCGGGTGGGTCCGACAATGGGCGTGCCGTCGGGCGTCATCGGCCGAAGACCCGTCCAGAACTCGGCGCGAGCAACGTCGCCGCCCCGGGGAAAGAGGTCGGTGACGACGAACTCCAGCGTGCGACGCCGGCCAGGGTCGAGACGCAGGTCGAAGCCGGACAGCTGCGCGGTGCCGCCAACCCGGATGCGATCGCCCAGCCGTGTCACGGCCACCTTGTAGGTCTCGTCCATGATGGTCGACTCCGGTGCCTGCGTGGCGTCGGTGATCGGCACGGTGATCGAGAAGCCTTTGACCGGGTAGAGCGGAATCTCCAGGCCGACCTGGGCGAGGGCGGCGGTGGAATAGCTGCCGAGCGCCAGCAGGTAGCGGTCGGCATGCAGCGGTCCCTGGTCGGTGTCCACCTGCGTGATCTGGCGGCCGTCGCTGTGCAGGCGGTCAATGGTCACACCGAAGCGGAACGTGACGCCGCGGGCGCGCGCGAGGTCGGCCAGGCGATGGGTGAAGAGGAAGCAGTCGCCGGTTTCATCGCCCGGCAGGCGCAGCGCGCCGACGAACTTGTGTTGCACCTGCGCCAGCGCCGGCTCGTATTGCAGGTAGCCGGCGCGGTCGAGCACCTGGTACGGCACGCCTGACTGCTGCAGGATCTCGATGTCCTTGGCGGTGGCGTCGAGCTGCTGCTGGGTGCGGAACAGCTGCAGCGTGCCCTGGGTGCGCTCGTCGTAGCGGATGCCGGTGTCGGCGCGCAGTTGTTTAATGCAGTCGCGGCTGTACTCGGCCAGGCGCAGCATGCGCGCCTTGTTGATGCGGTAGCGCGCCTGCGTGCAGTTGCGCAGCATCTGCGCGCCCCAGCGCCACATCGCCGCATCGAGCATCGGCTTGATCACCAGCGGACTGTGGTGCATCAGCAGCCATTTGATCGCCTTTAGCGGCACGCCCGGACCGGCCCACGGCGCCGAGTAGCCGGGCGAGATCTCGCCGGCGTTGGCAAAGCTCGTCTCGCGTGCCGGGCCTGGCTGGCGATCGACCACCGTGACCTCGTGACCGTCTAGGGCGAGGTAGTAGGCGGCCGTGGTGCCGATGACGCCGCTGCCGAGGATGGTGATCTTCATCGAGTTGTATGTCAGACGGGGCACAACGGGGGCGGCAACGGTGGACTGGCTGCGGTCAGGCAGCCGGATGGTGCCATGTGCGGGCCGATGCCTGGATCAAGGTGCCGAGCCGTGTTGAGGCGACGACCGCCAGCATCGCTTGCGGCGTCTCGGCACGGCGAACTTGATCAAAAGCAGCCGCCACTAGCAATTACCCTGATTCAGCGACGCTGCTCTGCCAAGATGGCGCCCGTTTCGATCACCGGGCTCCGCCTCCATGGCACTGATTCAACTGCAGGAAGACGAGATCCGCACGTGGTCGCGGGCGCAGAAGGATGCCTGGTGGTTGAAGAACGTCTACCGCGGCGACATGCCGCAGCTGACGCTGCGCTCGGCGCTCACCGGCTTCCTGCTGGGCGGCGTGCTGGCGGCCACGGCGATGTACATCGGCGCCAAGACCGGCATCACGATCGGCGTGGGACTCACCTCGGTGATCCTGGCGTTCGCGCTGTACCGGATCATGGCCGGTGCCGGGCTGGCCAAGGACTTCACCATCCTCGAGAACAACTGCACGCAGTCGATCGCCACCGCGGCCGGCTACATGGTGGCGCCGATGATCTCCAGCCTGGCCGCCTACATGCTGGTGACCGGCCGCATCATTCCCTGGTGGCACATGATCATCTGGATGTGCGTGGTCTCGATCATCGGCGTGCTGCTGGCGTTTCCGATGAAGCGGCGCTTCATCAACGAGGAGCAGCTGCCGTTTCCGGAGGGCCGTGCCAGCGGCGTGGTGCTCGATGCGCTGTACACCGGCGCGGCCGCGGCCGGCATGTTCAAGGCGCGGCTGCTCGGTTACACCGCCCTGGGCGCCGGCCTGTACCAGGCGGTCATCAGCGACGGCTGGATGAAGCTCGTGCAGTTTTCACTGCTGCGCATGGACCAGTGGGCGGGAATGAAAGCACCGTGGACCTTCCACGAGCGGCTCGACAGCTACTACTACGCCGCCGCCACCAAGGTCGGCGGCTGGATCCCCACCATCCTGGGCACCGACATCCGCGTGCTCGGCCTGCGGCTGACGCTGGATGCGGCCATGCTCGGCGTGGGTGGCCTGATGGGCGTGGCGGTGGCCACCAGCTGCCTGCTCGGCGCCTTCGTCAACTTCGTGGTGCTGGCGCCGATCATGATCCAGGCGGGCGACATCGTCGCGCGGGTGGGGCCCGATGGCGCCACCGTGCCGATCTCGCGCTCGGAGATCGTCAACCAGTGGTCGCTGTGGTGGGGCGTGACGATGATGGTGGTCGGCTCGCTGGTGAGCCTGTTCGGCCGCCCCGAGATCTTTCGCGGGCTGTTCAAGCGCCGCAGCAAGGAGCAGGGGGCCGACGTGCTCGCGCACATCGAGTTTCCGCTGTGGATCTCGGTGGTCGGCATTCCGCTGTTCAGCGTCCTCGGCGCCTGGGTGACGCACGCGTTCTTCGGCGTGCCGTGGCTGCTGGCGTTCATCTCGCTGCCGTTGATCTTCGTGCTTTCGGTGATCTGCACCAACTCGATGGCGCTGACCTCGTGGACGCCCACCGGCTCGCTGTCGAAGATCACCCAGTTCACGATGGGTGCGATCGACCGCAGCAACCCGGCCAGCAACCTGATCCCGGCGGCGATGACGGCCGAGATCGCCTCGAACTCGGCCAACCTGCTGTCCGACATCAAGCCCGGCTACATGCTCGGCGGCAAGCCGCGCCAGCAGGCGATCGGCCACGTGATCGGCATCTTCGCCGGCGCCATCGCCTGCGTGCCGCTGTTCTTCCTGCTGTTCCTGCCGGCCGATGCCAACGGCGTGCGCAACGCGTCGACGATGGTGTCCGATCAGTTTGCGTTCCCGGCGGCGCTGCAATGGAAGGGCGTGGCGGACATCATCGCCAAGGGCGTGGGCGCCTTGCCGACCTCGGCCATCGTGTCGATGATCGTCGCTGCCGTGAGCGCGGCCGCGATCGAGCTGGCGCGCATTGCCACCAAGGGCCGGTTCGGCCTGTCGGCAGTCTCTATTGGCCTCGGTGTGGTCCTGCCGCCGGAAGCAACCTTCGCCATGTGGGTCGGGGCGATGCTGTTTTGGGTGATGGGCCGTCGCCACAGCGAGAAGGGCACCGCGGGCCATGCACTGTGGGTCGAGGGCCTGGAGCCGATCTGCGCCGGCCTGATCTCGGGCGCGGCGTTGATGGGGATCGGCAATGCGATCGTCAATGTGCTGATGGGCTGAGGGCGACCGGTCGAGGCGTGTTCTGCGCGAGGGTGCGCCGCCTGGCCGGGCAAGCTAGGCGGTTTTCGGTCGCGCCGGTCGTGTCGGGTTGCGCCGCTTGGGCTGGTGCGCCGCGTGCGCGTTGCGCTCGCGACGCTCGAGTTCGCTGAGGGCCGCCACCAGGTTCTCGGTCGACAACTGGCGATGGAGCGCCTCAGCCTTCTCGCCGTCGCTCGCTGCAATCGCACGCACCAGGCGGCCCCAGGTCGCGAGCGAGCGGGCGCGGCGCTCGGGCGTGGCCAGGCCAAGTCGGGCATAGCGGCCGATGCGAAGCGCGAAGTCGGCAACGTAAGCGGCCAGTTGAACATTGCCTGACAGTTGCGCGATGTCAGCTACCAGATCGGCGCTGGCGCGCGCGTAGGCGGTGCCGTCTGACACCGTTGCCTTCAGCTTCGCCAAGCCGGCGGTCAGAACCGCGCCGTTCTCCGGCGTGTAGACGCGGGCGACGCGTTTGGAGGCCAGGCCGAGCAGGACCGCGCGGATCTCGAACAGATCTTCCAGCTCGCGACGTTCGAGCTTCGTGACCTGTGCACCGCGCTGCGGGACGATGGTCACCAGGCAGCGCTGCTCGAGCAGGCGCAGTGCCTCGCGGACGGTGGCTCGGCTCACACCGAAACTGCGCCCGAGATCGACTTCCTTGAGCCGTTCGCCGGGTGCGATCTGCTCCTCGATGATGGCGGCAGCGAGCCGGTCGGCCAGTTGCAGGGGCAGGGTGCGCGTCAGCGCTGAACCGATCGTGGTGGCGTCCATGGCGAGGCGGATGTTAATCCCGCCTTTGCCGCGGAGCGGTTACGGCGTTTGCCCGAATGTCGACATTCGGGCAATATGGCAGCAGCCGTCCGGTCTTGCGGACGTCGAGGAGCAGCAGCCATGCCGGTCATGTCCGGAGGTAAGGCGGTCGTCGAAGCACTCCGCGCGGAGGACGTTCGCCACGTCTTTGCGCTGATCGGCTCGGCTGGCATGGAAGTCTTCGATGCGCTGTACGACCGACCGGAGATCAAGTTCGTCGGCGTGCGCGACGAGCGCACCGGTACGCATATGGCAGACGGCTATGCGCGTGCGTCGGGCGGTGCTGGCGTGGTGATCGCCGGCCAGAACGGTCCCGGCGCGACCAACCTCGTCACCGGGCTGGCGCAGGCCTATGCCGCTTTCTCGCCGGTGGTCGCACTGGCCGGTTCGCTGTCTTCCGCCCACGTGTATCGCGACGCCTTCCAGGAGGTCGACCAGCAGGCGCTGTTTCGACCGATCACGAAGAAGACCTGGACACTGACGCAAACGGCCCGCATCCCCGAGATGATGCGCGAGGCGTTCCGCACCGCGCTGACCCCGCGCCGCGGCCCGGTCGCCCTGAACCTGCCACGTGATCTGCTGGCCGATGTGACGGATATGCCTGAGGCGATCCGCCCTCACCGTCGCCAGTCAATGGGGCGCGTGGGCGGCGATGCACAGTTGATCGAAGTGGCGGCCACGCTGCTGGCAGGTGCTGCGCGGCCGCTGATCATTGCCGGCGGCGGCGTCAAGAACGGGCGCTGTGCGACTCAAGTGGCGGCGCTGGCCGAGTTGCTGCAGGCACCGGTCGCGCTCTCGCCCGGTCATGGGGACGCGATCTCCTGCGAGCATCCGCTGTACGCCGGCCAGGTCGGTCCACGCGGCAATGTGGTCGCCTCCGCGCTCGCTCGGGAAGCCGACGTCATCCTCGCCATCGGCACGCGGCTCGGCTTCAACACGACTTTCTACAACTACGACAACCTGAGTCGGACGGCCCGCATCATCCAGGTCGATGCGGATGCATCCGCCGTGGGGCGCTTTTTTCCGGTCGAGCTGGGCATCGAGGGCGATGCCGGTCAGATTGCGGTCGCCCTGACGCATGCGTTGGACGGCCATCGAGCCGCGGTCGGCGCGGTCGAGTGGGCACGCGACTTCGGCGTCAAGCGCGCCGCGCTGCTGGCCGAGCGCAACGAGGTGGCTGCCCGTCCGGGTCATCCGATCCAGCCGGCGGCGCTGTACGGCGCGCTGCGTGCCGCCCTGCCACGCGATGCGATGTTCACCATGGATGCGGGCACCTTGTGCCTGCAGGCGACCGATCAGATGCTCTATCGGCAGCCGCCGGCGCTGTTCACGCCGCTCGACTTCGGTCTGGTCGGCTTCTCTTATGCGGCGGGGCTGGGCGTGAAGCTGGCTTGTCCGGATCGCACCGTGGTCAGCCTGATGGGCGACGGCGGCTTCGGCATGACGGTGAGCGAGATCGGCACCGCGGTCGCCCATGGCATCAATACGGTGTGCATCGTCATGAACAACGGTTGCTGGGGTGCAGAGAAGGCCTATCAGCGCGACTTCTTCGATGGTCGATACATCGGCGCCGACGTGCCCAATCCGCCGTACGACAAGCTGGCCGAGCTGTACGGCGCACGCGGCTTTCGGGTCGACCGGGCAGAGGACATCGGCCCGATCGTCAGCGCCGCGGTGAGCTGCGGCAAACCGGCGATCGTCGATATCCACGTCGATCCCAGTGCGCTGTACAGCTTCCGGCGCGATTCCTTCAAGCATCGCGACAAAGCGGCCAAGTGAATGATGCTGCTGAGCGAAGTGGATCGTGATGTAGATCAGCGGCTCAGCATCGCAAATGAGCAACGCCGCGGTTGACTTCATCATCGTCGGTGCCGGCTCGGCCGGCGCGGCGCTGGCGAATCGGCTGAGCGAGTCCGGCCGCCATACGGTGTTGCTGCTCGAAGCGGGTGGGCCCGATCGCAATCCGTGGATCCATGTGCCGCTCGGCGTCGGCAAGCTGCTCAACGATGAACGCTATGTCTGGAAGTACCAGACCGAGCCGCAGTCGGGCCTGTGTGGTCAGCGCATCTACTGGCCACGCGGCAAGGTACTGGGCGGCTCCAGTTCGATCAACGGCATGGCGTACGTCTGGGGTGATCCGCTGGAGTTCGACGGGCTGCGCGACGACGGCTGCGTCGGATGGGGTCACGCGGATCTGGCGGCTTACTTTCATCGCATGGAGTCGGTGCCGACGTCCACCTTGCCAACACGCGGCAAGACCGGACCGGTGCAGGTCACCGACCGCCGACTGAGCGGTACCGATCCGCTGTCGGACGCTTTCGTCGAGGCCTGTACGAACGTCGGCATAGCGCCAACGAGCGATTACAACGCCGTCTCTTACGAAGGCGTGCGTTACCTGGAGCAGAGCGCGTATCGGGGCCGTCGGTGGAGCGCGGCGACGGCCTACCTGCGTACGGCAAGCAAACGTCCCAACCTGACGATCGAGACGCGTGCGGTGGCCACACGTGTTGTTTTCGAAGGCAAGCGTGCTACCAGCGTCGAGTACCTGCGGGACGGCGTCACACAGCGCGCGCTCGCGGCGCGCGAGGTGATCCTTTGCTGCGGCACGATCGCTTCGCCGCAGTTGCTTGAGCTGTCAGGCGTCGGCGACGGCCAGAGATTGCAGGCGCTGGGCATACCGGTGGTCCTGCACAGCGCGGAGGTCGGCCGCAACCTGGTGGAGCACCTGCAGGTGCGTTGCACCTACGAGACCATGCTGCCGATCACGATCAACGACGTGATGCGCAGTCGCTGGCATCGATGGCGCGCCGGGCTGCAGTATTTGTTGACGCGGCGCGGCCTGATGGCAGGGACGTCGTCGACAGCGCATGCGATCACACGCAGTCGCGGCGAGCTCGAGCGGCCCGACGTCATGGTTCGCATCTACCACTACAGCGGCAAGGATCGCTATTCGCGCACCGCCGGCCAGGGCATGGACCCGTACTCGGGCTTCTCCATCGGTGGCTTCAAGCTGTATCCCGAGTCGCGCGGCGCCACGCACATCGTTGCGCGTGATCCGCTGCAGCCGCCGACCATCCAGCCCAACTACCTTGTTGCCGAAGCGGACCGCCGAACCGCGGTCGACCTGCTGAAGCTGATTCGGCGCATCGCCGCAGGTCCGTCGCTGCAGAAGGTGACGGTTGCCGAGCATCGGCCCGGCGCCGGCATCGTCACCGACGATGAACTCATCGCGTATGCCAAGGAGACCGGCCAGACCGCGTGGCATGCGGTGGGCACCTGCCGCATGGGACACGACGCGGGCGCCGTCGTCGACGATCGTCTGCGCGTGCGCGGCGTCCAGGGCCTGCGGGTGGTCGATCTGTCGATCTTCCCGCGCATCGTCTCGTCCAATACGAACGCACCCGCGATGATGCTCGGCGAGAAAGCCGCCGACCTGTTGCTGTCGGATGCGAAGAGATAAGGGAGAAGTCAATGAAGAAGCCAACTGCGCCAAAGCGACCGATGACGGCATCGCACAAGGCAGCCGGAGACTGGAACCCAATGTGGGACACGCTGGAGAGCGCGGATCCGGACTTCCTGGAGGCTTACCTGCAGTTGCGTAGCGTGCCGATCGCCAAAGGCCCGCTGCCGATGAAGGTCAAGGAGCTGATCCTCGTGGCGATCAACGCCGCCACCACGCACCTGTACGCGCCGGGTGTGCGCCGACATATCCGCAACGCGCTACAGCACGGCGCCACGCGCGCCGAGGTGCTGGAGACGATCCAACTGACGACGGTGCTCGGGATCCATGCGTGCAATCTGGCGGTGCCGATCCTGGAGGAGGAGATCACCGCGTTCGAAAAGGCGACGCCGAGTCGCGCGGTGAAGCCGAAGGCGAGTCGAGCCAAGCGCTGATGCAGACCTGCGCTCAGCGCGCGTCATGAATCGACTTGGCCGCCAGGGCCGCCAGCATCGCCGCCACGACGATCCACGCCTGCAGCGACCCCATCGTTGCCAGGGTGGCGGCGCTGACTGCGCACCAGAGCACGGCGATCAGCCAGAGCAAGCGCATCAGCCAACGCGCTGACGCAGATGCGGGCGCGATGAGGAGCAGGACGGCGAGGGTGCCAATCACCGTCGGGTCCGGCGCCAGGCCGAACACCTCGGCCTGCTGCCATGGCCGCCCGGATGCGACGGCAAGCCATGGATACGCGAGCAGCGCGCCGGCGCCCAGGGCGAGGCCGATGCGACGACGCCCCTTTTGCACTGATGCCTGCATGCCGCCCACCGCGGCCAAGGCGAGCAACCCGAGCGCCTGCAGGGCGAACGCCGCGGCGTAGCCGCTCGCCACCCAGTTGATCGGCGCAAAGCGCTGCTGCAGGAACGCGGAGGCGGTCAGCAGCCAGCACAGCGCGAGAAAAGCGGCGGCCGCACGCAAGCTCGCGCCACTCGCACGGGCGCCTTGCGCGCCGCGATGAATCAGCCAGGCCACCGGCGCGCCCACCAAAAGTACCTGCGCTGGCCACCAGGCCTCGTTGAGGGAGGCGAACAGCCGCCAGTAGATGCGCGGCGAGAACATGAGAAAGTCCGATGGCCGGTACGTCCACCACTCGCTCACCAGCGCCTCGCGTGGCTGGACGCGGGGGTCATAGCGCGGCGACGTCGCGCGCCATGCGCGCGCGCAACGCCGCGTCGGGCATGCGCCCGCGCGCTGCCGCCATGTTCTGCACCAGGTGCGCCACCTGACTGGTGGCCGGAATCGCGCAGGTCACCGCCGGATGGGTGACGACGAACTTGAGCGCCACCTGCGCCCAATGCGCGCAGTCGATCTGCGCCGCCCAGGCAGGCAACGGATGGCGCGCCAGCTGGCGCAACAGCGCGCCTTCGCGAAACGGCCGATTGACGATGACGGCGATGCCACGCTCCTGCGCCAGCGGCAAGATGCGTTGCTCGATCTCGCGATCGAGCAGGTTGTAGCTCACCTGCACGAAGTCGAGCGGCTGGGTGCGCATCAGCTGCTCGATCTCGGCGTGTCGCCGCCCTTCCGAGGTGGTGATGCCCACGTAGCGCAGCTGCCCCGCGGCCTTCATCTCGAACAGGCGCGGCAGGTGAGCCTGCCAGGCCAGCAGGTTGTGGACCTGCATCAGATCGAAGCGCGCCACGCCCCAGAACTTGCGGGAGGCTTCCATCTGCTCTGGTCCGCGTGCGCCGTCGCTGATCCACACCTTCTCGGCCGAGTACAGCGCCGCCTGCCGGCCAAGCTGCGACAGCGCATGCCCGATCGTGGGCTGCGAGGAGCCGTACATGGGCGAGGAGTCGATCATCCGACCGCCCGCCGCGAAGAAGGCTCGTACCACGTCGGTGCAGGCCTCGCGTGCAGTGCGGTCACTGCCGACGTTGAAGGTGATCCAGGTGCCCAGTCCCACGACCGGCATGGCCTCGCCGCTGGACGGGATGCGCCGGGTCAGCGGTACATCGGCTGCGGCCGCAACGGCGCCGCGCGAAGGCAGGGTGGCACTGGCGGCGACGAGTGCGCCGGCGGCGGCGAGACAGCGGCGGCGCGTCACAGGGGCGGGCGTGTTGGGGCGAGGCGGGTGCATCGGCTCAGCGTCGCAGCTTGTAGAGCGGATTGGAAGCCCTCATGTCACGGGAGTTCCCGCGTCACGCATTGGAGCGGGCCGCAAGCCTTACCACGCGTGCCGAGCGACGCTGCGGAGCGTGCGTGATCGGCGGGGCGGTCCGCCGCAACTGGCAGAATCGCTGCGCATTGTCTGCCCGCGCTGCGGGTGCGCAGCTGCCTCAATCATGGCGCGCTCCATCCCTGGTCCCAGTCGATAAGCACCTCATGACGCCCCACCCGATCGTTCAAGTCAGACCGCTGGGCTTTCCCTGGCCAACGGTGGATCCGTTCCTGTTCTGCGTCCACCACGACGACGCCTATCCGCGCGCCAACGCGCAGCTCGGGCCGGATGCGCCCCTTGCGGGTCGCACGCTGGGCCAGGACTTCAGCCGCAAGGACGGTTGGAGCATGTATCACGGCAAGCGCGTGCCGGGGTTTCCGGCGCATCCGCACCGCGGCTTCGAGACCGTGACGATCGTGCGTCGCGGGCTCGTCGATCATGCGGACTCGCTCGGCGCCGCGGCGCGCTACGGGCAGGGGGATGTGCAGTGGCTCACCACCGGCCGCGGTGTGGTGCATGCCGAGATGTTTCCGCTGCTGTCGAGCGACGCCGACAATCCGCTGGAGCTGTTTCAGATCTGGCTCAACCTGCCGGCAGCGTCGAAGATGTCGGCCCCGCACTTCACGATGTTCTGGGCGGGCGACATTCCGCGCCGCACCGTGATCGACGCGCAGGGCGGCGCAACCGAAATCTCGGTGATCGCCGGCCGCTTGACCGAGCCGGCCGCCGCCGAACCACTGCCGCCGCCGCCGGACTCCTGGGCCGCGCGCGACGAAGCCGACGTGGCGATCTGGACACTGCGCATGGCGCCCGGCGCGCACTGGACACTGCCGGCCACGCGCAGCGCCGCCACCCAGCGCTGCCTGTATCTGTTCGAAGGACGTTCGCTGCAGGTGGCTGGCCGCCGCGTGGATGGCCAGGCCGCGATCGAACTGCGCGGTGATGCGAAGGTGGAGTTGATCAACGGCGATGCGCCAGCCCAGTGCCTGCTGCTGCAGGGACGCGCGATCGGCGAGCCGGTGGTTCAGCACGGCCCCTTCGTGATGAACACGCAGGCGCAGATCGTGCAGACCTTTGCCGACTACCAGCGCACCCAGTTCGACGGCTGGCCGTGGCCGGACGAGGCGCCCGTGCACGGCCGTGATCCGGCGCGGTTTGCCCGCCATCCCGACGGTCGCGAGGAGCGCCCAGCGGCTGGGCAATGAAAGAACGGCAGCGCGCGCAGGCGGCGTGCGCGCCCGTCATGCGCCAGGTCATCAACGCGGTGCTCGCACGTCGCACAATGAGTGCGTGAGACGTTGCGTTGTCTGCTTCATCTGCTTCGTCGCGCTCCTGCTGCCTGCCGCCGCGCGCTGTGCGGACGTTGTGTCCTGGTTCAACGCAGCAGGACGACCCACCGCGCAGGCGCAAGAGGCCGTCGACCTGCTGATGGCGGCTGACAGCCATGGGCTCAGTCCGCCCGACTACGACGCAGGCGTCCTGGCAATCAGCCTGCGCCGCGCAACGCAGGGGCAGACGTCGGACGCCGCCGCACTCGCCCGTGCGAACCAGCACCTGACCGCAGCCATGCAGCGCTATCTCGATGACCTTCATCGGGGTCGCATCGGTCCACCGCACTTGCCCTTGAACAGCGGCTTTGCGCCGCGTGAGCCGTTCGACGCCGCGGCCTACCTGCAAGCGGCGCTGGCGGCGGGTCGACTGCGCACGGCCGCGCAGGAGGCGGCGCCGCGCTTCGCTCAGTACGAGCAGTTGCGTACGGCGCTGGCGCGCTACGGCGAACTCGTTGACCACCCGGCATGGCAGCGAGCCCTGCCGCCGCTGCCTGCCGGCGCAAAGCGCGGTCCCCAGAAACTCGAGCCCGGCCAGCCGTACGACGGCGTCTTCCTCATGCGCGAGCGTCTGCTGGCGCTCGGCGACCTGGCATCCACTGCGACCTCGTCGGCAGTCTACGAAGGCGCGCTCGTCGATGCCGTGCGCTCATTCCAGGCGCGGCATGGCCTGACCGACGATGGCGTGATCGGCAGGGCAACGCTGGCGCAGCTGGAGGTAACGCCCGCCGCCCGCCTCCAGCAGATCAGCCTCACGCTGGAGCGGCTGCGCTGGACGCCGTTGCTGCAAAGTTCGCGCATGGTCGTCATCAACCTGCCGGAATTCGTGCTGCGCGCGTACGAGACGCACGACGGTCAGGTTGTCGTGCGCGAGTCGATGAAGGTCATCGTCGGCAAGGCGCTGGACACGCGCACCCCGTTGATCGGCGAGCAGATGCGCTTCATCGAGTTCAGCCCGTTCTGGAACGTGCCGCCCTCGATCGCACGCAAAGAAGTGGTGCCGCAGCTGCGCCGCGACCCGGCGTACTTCGATCGCGAGGGCTTCGAGTTCGTGACCGGGGAGGGCGCCGTGGTCACGCATCTGTCGGTCGACATGCTGGACGCCGTGCTCGGCGGCACGGCGCGCATCCGCCAGCGGCCCGGGCCACGCAACGCCCTGGGTGCGATCAAGTTCGTGTTTCCGAATCGCGACCACATCTACCTGCATCACACGCCGTCGGTGAAGTTGTTCGAGCGCGACCGGCGCGACCTCAGTCACGGTTGCATCCGCGTCGAGCGGCCGCTGGCGCTGGCGACCTTCGTGCTGCAGGGCATGCCGCAGTGGACCGAGACCCGCGTCCGGCAGGCCATGGAGGCCGGGGCGGCGAGCACCGTGAGGCTGGCGCAGCCGCTGCCGGTGCTCATCACCTACGGCACGGCGCTCGTCAAGCAGGGACGCATTCACTTTTTCGAAGACATCTATGGCCATGATCGCCAGCTCGATGCGCAACTGCGCAAGCCCCGTCCGCCGCTGCTGCCCTGAGGTTCGCGTTCACCGGATGACACCATGAAACTGACCCGTGTCCTGCATCGCCGCCGTTTCCTCCTGCGCTCGACCGGCATGGCCGCCGCGGGTCTGCTGCCGATCTCGCGCCCACAGGCGGGCACCACCTCGGCGCGCGACCTGGCGCTGGCCCACACCCACACGCGCGAGCGCATTGCCTTGGTGTACGCCGTGGCGCAGGGCTATCTCCCCGACGCGCTCGACTCGCTCAACCACTTCCTGCGCGATCACTACTCGGGTGAAGTGGGCGAGATGGATCCGCGGCTGTACGACCTGTTGCACCAGGTGCATCGGCTGCTTGGCGCCGCGCGGCCGTTCGAGGTCATCTCGGGGTACCGGGCGCCGGCGACCAACGCCCATCTGCGGCACACGCGCGGCGGCGGCGTGGCACAGAACAGCCTGCACGTTCAAGGGCGCGCCATCGACGTGCGGCTGCCGGGTGTGGCGCTGGCCGACCTGCGCGATGCGGCGGTGTCACTGCAAGTGGGCGGCGTGGGCTTTTATCCGGCGCAGCAGTTCGTGCACATCGACACCGGGCGGGTCCGGCGCTGGTGAGCGCCGCTGCCGCGGGAGTGCTCAGGTCGCCAGCCAGGCGGCCACCTTGGCGCGCACGGCTGGATCGGTGAGCAGATCGAGGTGACCGCGGCCATAGGCGATCCAGGTGGCGTCCTGTGCCAATGGCAGGCGGCGCACCTGCTCGTCGTGCCAGCCAAGCGCACTGTCGACCGTGACCAGGCCGTCGCCCAGCAGGCGGTCGGCCAGGGTGCCGGCGGCGGCACCGGTGCTCGCGGCGATCGCGTAGCAGCCTACGCCGGCCGGTAGCGGGATCGGCTGGCGACGATCCGGGCCGGCGGCAAAGCGGTCGTGCCCCTGCCAGTCTTCGTCGAGCAGATTGCCATGGCGCAGGTCGGTGATGCCGGCGCTGCGGATCTGCCCCAGGCGGGCAAACGGCGCCGTGTACGGACTCGATGCCAGCAGTCGGTCGATACCATTGCCGCCGCGCTCCAGCGGCGCGCCATGGTGCGGCGACCCGAGGAACACCAGCTGGCGCAGGCGCTTGAGCCACGCCTGGTGCTCCAGTGCGGCGTAGTGACAGGCGCTGCGGGCCACCAGCCCGCCCATGCTGTGACCGACAATCGACAGCGCCTCGACCGGCACCGGCCAGTGCGCCACCAGCGCCTGCAACTGCGCGGCCAAGGCGCGGCCATTGGTCGAGACGTTCAGGCCGCTGTTGTAACGCAGGTGGATCAACGTGTAGCCGAGGCGGCGGGCGAGGGCGGGCCAGGGGTTGTGCGTGCGCGGAACCGCCGCGCCGGGTCCGCCAGGGCTGGTTGCGCGCGCGCTGCGGCGCTGCCACTGCTGATCGTTCATGCACAAGCCATGCGCCAGCAGCAGGATGCGTGGGCGCGGCTGTGTAATGGCCGTCGCCAGCGACGCGGCCGTGAGCTCGAGCGGGCGACCCGCGTGCCGCAGCGACATCGACGTGGCCAGCGGATTGCCGCTGCGCGCGAGGTAATCGCCCAGCACGCCATTGAGTGCCGCCAGCACCGCTTCGCGCTGCGGCGACGCAACGGCCTGCGCCCTCGAACCGAGCAGTGGCAGCAACCCGGCCAGCAGCAGGTCGAGGCCGCCGTCCACCAGCCGCGTGGTTCCGTGGATGCAGCGATAGACGAACCCGGTGATCCCGCCCGGCCGGCCCGACAGCCCCGCGCCAAGCGGTGCCGGCACCTGAACGATGGTGTGGTGCATGGACTCGACCAGCCGCGTGATGCCGGCGACGGCGTCGATCACCATCCGTTGGGTGGCGATCAGGTCGGTGGGATGGAGGTGTGACGCGGGTGAACTCATCGGGAAGCCTGGGGTGGCCGCGGGCTCGGCCAACACGTTGTACTGCAGCGCGGCTTGCGGCGCGACCTGGTTTGGCATTGGAACGTCTTTGTGGAGCGCGTCGCCAACACGCTCCTTCAATTCAATAGTTGGTAAATATTGTAAAAACAATGGATTAGAATACATACTTAATTTCGAATCTTAAATAAATCGCCGGCTGTCTGGTGGTTCAGCGCCCTGGCGAACCCGCCAACGAGACGCCGGGGATACCCGCCGAAGCGCCAGCGATGACGGCAGGGCCGCGTGGCAGCAGTGGTCCGGCGGACGTGGCGACTTCAGCATGTTGACCGCCTCACCATGCATTGATGCGCTTGTTCGGCGCTCCGGTTCGCATGGGTTGGGCAGTCTCAGCTGGCGGACCAGTCGCTGCCCCAAAAGCGCGGCAATTGACACGCCGACATCGCGGCGCTCCAGGCCGGTAGGGCCTACTGCCGACCGGCTGGCTTCCGGTCGCAAGGTGTTCGTACTGCTTGTGCGCCTGAATGATGCCGAGGCCGAACCGCTCATGGACAACGCGGTCGCCTTCGGCGTGCTGCAGCCTCCGTTAGCATCCGCGCGACCACACCCAGTCGGGTGCCAACCTAGAGGACCCGATGGAACCGATCATGATTGCGCTGGCCTTCGGTGCCGGTTTCGCCGTGCAGTTGGTCGGGCTGCCCCCGCTGGTCGGCTTCCTGGCGGCCGGTTTCGCACTCAACGCGCTCGGCTTCGAGCGCACGGCAGCGCTCGACACCATCGCCAACCTGGGTGTGACACTGCTGCTGTTCACCATCGGCTTGAAACTGGACATCAAGACCCTGTTGCGCGGCGAGGTCTGGGGATCGGCGACGCTCCACATCCTCGGCTCGACGGTGCTGCTGGCGGGGGTCCTGTTCGTACTGAAGGCAGCCGGCCTGGCGATGGCCACTGAACTGGGCTGGACGGCGATGGTGCTGCTGGGCTTTGCGCTCAGCTTTTCCAGCACGGTGTTCGCAGTCAAGGTGCTGGAGGATCGCAGCGAACTGAACTCGCTGTACGGCCGCATTGCGGTTGGCATCCTGGTCATGCAGGACGTGTTTGCGGTCATCTTCCTCAGCGCGTCCAGCGGCACGCTGCCCAGCCCCTGGGCGCTTGGGCTGGTCCTGCTGTGGCCGGCTGCCAAGCTGATGAAGATGATGCTGGACCGCGTGGGCCATGGCGATCTGCAGGTGCTCTATGGCGCCTTCCTGTCCTTGGCGGTGGGCTACAGCCTGTTCGAGTCGGTGGGTGTGAAGGGCGACCTCGGCGCGCTGATCGTCGGCATGTTGCTCGCGTCGCACCCCGCCACCGCCGGGCTCGCGAAGTCGCTGTTCCACCTCAAGGAGCTGTTCCTCGTCGGCTTCTTCATCAGCGTGGGTCTGGGGGCGCTGCCCGATCTGTCGATGGTCGTGATGGCGCTGCTGCTTTTGCTGGTGTTGCCACTGAAGAGCGGCCTGTACCTGCTGGTTCTGATGCGCTTTCGGCTGCGCACGCGCACGGGCTTGCTGTCGACCTTCGCGCTGACCAACTACTCCGAGTTCGGCCTCATTGTGGTCGCCATCGCTGCCACGGCAGGCTGGCTCTCGGCGGAGTGGTTGGTGGTGATCTCGCTGGCGCTGGCAGGCAGCTTCGTGTTGGCTGCGCCACTGAACGCGGCCAGCGAACGCCTCTATCAGCGCTTCAGTGCGCCGTTGATCGGCCTGCAAGCACAACAGTTGCTGGCCGCCGACCAGCCGATCGCGTTGGGCGCGGTAGACGCCGTGGTGCTGGGCATGGGCCGCATCGGCAGCGGTGCCTACCAGCGGCTCAGCAGCCACCATGGCATGAATGTCCTGGGCGTGGACAACGATGCAGAGACCTTGCGGGTACACCAAGCCGCCGGCCGTAACGTCATTGAAGGCGATGCGGTGGACTCCGACTTCTGGGACAAGCTTGTCATCAGCAACTCGGTGAAACTGGTGCTGCTGGCGATGCCGTCTCACGCCGGCAACATCTTTGCGCTGTCGCAGCTCAAGCGGCAGTCCCATGCTGGCCAACTCTCGGCTTACATCGTCGCCATCGTGCAGTACGCCGACGAAATCGACGTGCTGCGCAGCCTTGGAGCCGACCAAGTCTTCCTCGTTGATGCGGAAGCGGGCATCGCGATGGCAGACGATGCAGTGACCGGCTGGCGAAGTGCGCGTTCGGGAAGACCAACCGTTCCTTCGGGGGCCAGTGTCCACGTAGATGGGCAGATTGACGTCGATAGGTCGACGTGAACGTGGACTGGTTCGAGAACGCAGGGTTCGGGCAGCTCGGCGGGTCAAACTCTCGTACTTCAGCTGTGATGCGACTAATTCATATTATGTTAACTAGTGAAAATTGAGAACGCCCCACGCTTGCAATCCGTTGGCAAGGCACTGCGGCGCCGGCAACAAGGTGATTCATCAGCACTCAGGCCTGCAAACGCGTCCAACTGGGAGATGCCCACCGCCTCTGGCGAAAAGATGGGGGGAATCGTCTCGGCCCAAGTGAAACTGGCGCGGCGGCGACACCCTGCACATACCGGTCTTCGCCATTACGCCACGGTTCACCCCTGCGGAGATCGTGGCACTGGTGAACGCCCTCGATCTATGCCCTTAGAACCGCGTGGTCAGGTCGATCCAGCTCTGCGGCAACACCTGCAAGAGTCTTGCCTCGAGCCACTTGTCGCCGCCCAGCAGGATGGCCAGACCCAGCAGCAGCATGAGGTAGCCGAAACCGCGCTTGACGCGATCCATGTTCGCCATGACCCAGCCCCGTACGTGACCGAAGCCGGCACGCGACGCATAGGCTGCCGCCACGAGCACGGATGCAGCGCCCAGGCCGAACACGCCCAGGATCAAGGCGCCGCGCAGCGCCCCGCCCTCGGTGGCGACGATCGTCAGCGCACTGGCCAGCATCGGCCCCGAGCACGGGCTCCACACCATGCCCAGCAGGCCGCCGATCACGAACGCCCCACCCAGCGATCCGGGGTTGAAGCGCGAGGACGCGTTGTTGGCGCTGGTTGCCATCGGCGCCATCAGATGGGTGAAGCGTTCGTTCAAGCGCGGCACAAGCATCACTACGCCGAATGCAATGAACAGCACGGCGCCGGCGATGCGGATGTGATCGGGATCCAGGCCAATTGCATCACCCGCGACGCCAACCAGCAGGCCCAGCGCAGCGAAAGCGGCCACCATGCCGGCACCCATTGCCATCGGCGCCAGGCGGTTTTCCTGCACCGCGCCGCCTAGCACCAGGGGAAGCAGAGGAAAGACGCAGGGGTTGAGCGTGGTCAGGCTACCGGCGACCCAGGCCAGCCCGAGTTCAGGTGCGGAAACCATGTCGAGGCGGGTTCAGGCGGTCACAGCGCCTTGGCGAGTGCCTGCTGGAGTTGCTCGGGTTGGGTCTGCCCGGCGCTGCGTGCGACCTCGGTGGCCCCCTTGAAGACGACCAGCACAGACTGCGATCGGACCTTGTACTGGCGCTTCAGGTCCTTCTCCTTGTCGTAGTCCGCCACCAGGACGGTCATGCCCTGCAACTGGCCGCCGGCTTTCAGTTGCTCCAACGCACGGGTCTGATTAACGCAGGTCGGACACCAGTCGGCGTGGAAATGCAGGGCGACCGGCTTGCCGGCCGCCTGCAGCTTGGCGAGAGCGGCGGCGTCATACGGCTGGATGTCGATGGCATGCGCGATGCCGGACACACCGATGAGCGACAAGGCGAGCGAAGTGACAAAGACGCGACGGATCATCAAGGGCTCCTGAGTGAACGGAAGGCAACGGCGTACCGGCCAGTTCGTCCACTGCGCTCATCTGGTTACAGACCTCGAAAGAATCGGCGTCCTTGTTGAGCCAGCAAGCCCCGCGGTGGTGGCGGTTGTCGCCGCTGTAGTTCAGCAGGCGAGCTCACTCAACGGCGAATCTGCCTTTCCATCGGTAGAAAAAGGGACCGTCGATAAACGGCCGCGCGCGGGTCACGTGTTCGATCCAGCGCCACTGCGCCATGCGGTGCAGCGCCAGCCACGCGTCCACCCGCTGCAGCGCATGCTCGTCGACCAGGAGGGTGACGAGTTCTTCACCGATGAAGCATTCCCGATAGGCCGTGCCGAGGTAACTTCGAGTCGACGTTCGAGCGGGGAGTCCATCCTCGACGGTCTGCCACAAGGCGGAGGCATCGACGCGGTCGAGCGCGTCTGACCAAGCCAGACGGTAGTACAGGCCCTGATCGAGAAACGGGTGCTCCTGCACCACATGCGTCAGCAGGCCCAGTTCGTTCATGGCCTGGCCGAGGGCGATGACCTCCTGCCGTGGGAGCCGCAGTGTGCTCGTCAGCCGCTCGACGGCCTCGCTGCCGACAAAGCAGCGCGGGTAGTCGGTGAAGCGCCAGCGCCGATCGGCGATGTCCAGCAAAGTCGCCAGCCGAGCGACGAAGGCTTCCGGCGCCTCACCCGTCAAGCCCCACACGATCGCCCGCGCCGCGACAGCGTCATCGCCGCCGCTGCCGCCAGAGAGCACGCGCGTGTAGGTCAACAGGTCTTTCGGCGCGGGCTCGTTCAGGCCTGTCAGCCGGGCGGTCCAGGCCAGCACGGCACGCAGCACCGTGCGATCCGGCCCACCCAGCCAGTCGGGCTGCATGTCAGCAAAACCCTGCCGAATCATCCAGTCGCGGTCCTGCGCGCTCACATGGCCGCCACGGGCGCGGCTCAGCATGACGCGGCCGCGAGCGGCCGTGTCCGGCAGGTCCTGCAGCAGCCTACCCAGCGGTCGGCGCCCGTGCAGCGCCGGGTCGGACACGTCGATGAAGGCCAGCGCACCATCGGACAGGGTGGCCAGGGCCTGCCGTCGCTGCACTTCATCAATGGGCAGGGGCTGGGGGATCAGCCCCATCGCGATCAGTGCACCCTTGAGTGCACCCGTACCGCCGCTGGGGGGCAGGTCCAGCCAGATGCGCATGCGAGCCGCGCTTGCATACTGGGCGGCTTTCATGCCTCAGGCCCGCAGTCGAGATGACGTTCCGTTGGGGTTGGCCTGCGCAGCGCTTTGCGCAAGCCCTCCTTGACCACTGGGGGGTAGACGGGACCATCGAGCATCTGCTGCACGGTGTCGTACCGTAGAACACTCGATGCCAGCACGTGCCCGATGCGCGGGACCGCGGGCCTGATCATGTGGGCGCTGTGGCAGCGGCCGTCCTGCGGCGAGCCGTGGACGCGCAGGGCGCCGATCATTTCGCGACCGTCGCAGCCGCGATCGCTGCCAGCGCTTTGCCCACCTGCTCGGCCGGAGGGCAGTCGCGGGCGCCGTGGCGGTGGATCAACCATTGCGGATCGTTGTATCCAAGCCATGTCTGGCCGGCCTCATCTGCCCACACCAGGGCCTTCATCGGCAGGTCGATGCCAGTGAGTTGGGCGCACAGCATCAGTGGCGTACCGGCCTGTGGATTGCCGAAAACTAGCAACTCGGTGGGCCGCAGAGCCTGGCCGATGCGCTGGGCGGCGGCAGCGTGGTCGATGCGGGACACAACGGCCAGATTGCGCTTCTTCACCTCGACTTCCAGCCGGTTCATCGTTTCGGCTGGCGAGTGTGGGCTCTTCAGCGCAACGAGTCCGTGCGAGGCGGTCGCCCGGTTACCGCCGTGGCCCGCGGCCCCATGGTGAGCGCCCATCACGGAGCATCCGCCCAGAAGCAGCGCCCCCAGGGTGAGCGCGACTCTCGTCTTGATGTTCATCAGCTTGTCCTTTGAATTGGTGAGTGGTGCCTGCGGCCGCGGCGGCGCGTTGTGGCACCGCCTCCGGCCGGTGTCGTGTGTCGGGCCCTGGCCTTGGTCTGCCCGACAGGCAGAGTTCGATAAGTCCGCCTCGGCGGTTACGGAGCCCTGCCCGCGAAGCGGCACCGCCGACACATCGCAGCCACCGGGGGCCGATCAGAGCGTTGGCAACGCAGGGGCCGCCGCTCCAGCCAGGCACCACAAGGAAAGCGAGGCGGCGGTACTGCACTCGTGTACCGCCGGACAGGACCTGGCTTGCCGTTGGCACTGCGCTTCAGCAAGTGCGTAGGACCTTCCCCGACCCGAAGCGACAGGCCAGTTGCAGGGCGGCGGAGTGCCACGATTGAGATCGTGGGTCATCAATCGGAGATTCAGGGGGCAGTCACGGGTGAAGTTACTTCCGTCGGCATCGAGCTGCACAAAGCTGCCCGCCCCTGCCGAAGATCTTGGACAGGTGCATCACGAACTCGCTGCATGCCTCGGCAAGTGACGCACGAGGATCCCTGTTCGGTTGCGCACAGACAGCCGTCGCCCCGGATCCTACGATCTTCACTGTGGTCGCGGGCTCAAAGCCTCGGCCTCCCATCGGGACTCAGCGCCGTGGGTGTCACAAACAAGACGCAATAAGGTTCCGATTTATGCCTCACTTCAAGGAACCGACATGACAACCAACTACGTCAATCGCGACAACTTCGGCATGTACGCCAATAGTGCTTCCGGACCAGGCCCCGCGCTGATGGGAGCCGACACGCTCCTGGGCAACGACGTATACAACAAGGACGGCGATGATCTGGGCGACATCAAGGAGTTCATGATCGACATGCCCTCCGGGAAGATCGCCTACGCGGTCCTGTCGTTCGGCGGCGTCCTGGGGATGGGCGACAAACTGTTCGCCGTGCCATGGGCGGCACTGTCGCTGGACACGGCCAACAAGCGCTTCACGCTGAATGTCATGAAGAATGCCCTGAGCGACGCGCCGGGCTTCGACAAGGACAAGTGGCCCTCGATGTCGGACAGGACATGGGCCAGCGGCGTGCACAGGTTCTACGGCACGCCGTACTCGACCAATTGAGCCGCTGCGCCGAAACCCGTCTGCGCTGTATCGGCAACTTCAACTTAAGGAGAGATCATGAACAAGGACCAAGTCAAGGGTTCGCTCAAGGACGCCGCTGGCAAGGTGCAGGAAACCACCGGCAAGGTGATCGGTAGCAACGCACAACGCCTGAAGGGCATGAAGAAGCAAGTCGAAGGCAAGGCGCAGAAAACGTTCGGCGATATCAAGAAAGTGGTTAAAGACGCCATCAACAAGTAGGCGCCACAACGCTTTGAGCTGGCACTGGCACGGCTGCCGGTGCCAGTTCCGTCTGCTGAGCGCGCCGCGAAGCATCCTGGGTCGCAGGGTCAGCGAAGCGCTCTGCACGACGAAGAGAGCGGCCAGCAAGAATCCGTTGTTGCTCTGACCTCGAAGCGTGGGTCGGTTGGGTGGCGTGCGCTTTGCGCGTTGCGCAAACCGAGGGCGCGTACCGGCGCCGGAACAATCGCAGTGTCGGGGTCGAGACGGCTCGACCGGTCAACGGCTATGAGCCGGTCGGCTGCACTCCCGCGCCGAGTGCATCTGCAAGCATGTCGAACACCAATCGAATCCTTCGCGCAGTGCGCAGCTCGCGGTGCGTGACGAGCCAGAATGGAAAACGCACGGGTGGCACGTCGTCGAGCACGCGAACCACGTCCGGCATGGCGCATGCAATCTCGTCCATCATCGGCCCGATGCCCAAGCCCTGGCGCACGAGCGCCCAGTTCATCATCGTGTTCTCGGCATAGCAAACAAAGTTGGACGGGCCAAGCGGCAGGCCGTGCTGGCGCAGGTACTCCAGATAGCGGCCCGTGCGGTCGCTGCCGATGAACGCATGTCGAGCCGCCTCCTCGGCCGTGCGCGGATGGCCGTTCTGATGCACCCACGTCGTCGACGCATAGAAGCTGGCAGTGGCCTCGCGGATCAAGCGTCCGATGAGATCCGGTTGATCGGGGCGAACGTGGCGCACGGCGATATCGGCTTCGCGCCGCCTTAGATCGCTCAGCGCATCCGACGAGACGACCTCGATGACGATGCCCGGCGCCTGCTGGCGAAGTCGGGAGATCACCGGCGGCAGCAGGTACGCCGCCACGCCTTCGCTGGCCGAGATGCACACCACCCCATCCACCGACTGCGACTGGCCGGTGGCGGCCACCCTCACGTCGTCGGCGGCCGCACCCATGAGTCGCGCATGATCGAGCAGGGCCAGCCCCGTACTGGTGATCACCATCGCCTTGCCGACGCGCTCGAACAAGGTCACGCCCAGATGCTTCTCGATCGCTGCCACCTGCCGGCTCAAGGTGGGCTGCGTCAGGCCGAGCTTGCGCGCTGCGGCCGACAACGAGCCGGTCTCCGCCGTCTCGAGGAAAGCCTTCAGCTGGTTCCAGTCAAGTTGATCCATACGTCAATGCATGAGGTGTCTGCGATTCCCGGCGATGTCAGAGATGGCGCGCATGAATAGTATGCCGAGCCTTGCCCAACACGCAGCCGCACGCTGCGCTTAGCAGATGCTCTCAAGCTCCGTTTCCCTTCCCGCGGCAACCCAGGCCGACGCCGTGGCCGCTGCCAAGGCCCGCTTCTGGAACCGGATCGCGCGCAAGTACGCCGCCGAACCGATCGGCGACATGGCCGGCTACGAGGCCACGCTGCAACGCGTGGCAGCACTGCTGTCGCCCAGCCACGCCGTGCTGGAGCTTGGTTGCGGCACGGGCACCACCGCATTGCGGCTCGCGGCGGGCACCCGGCGCATGCTCGCCACGGACGTCTCACCGGAGATGATCGCCATCGCCCGCGACAAGCTGGCGGCGCAGTCGCTGCCGCAACTGCGGTTCGAGGCGGCCGATGCCGATGTGCCTGTGAGCGGTGCGGAGTGCTACGACGCGGTCCTGGCGTTCAACCTCATGCATCTCGTGTCTGACCTGGACGGCGCCCTGCGCGCAATCGTGTCCGAGCTGAAGCCGGGCGGCCTGTTCATCTCGAAAACCCCCTGCCTTGCCGAGATGAATCCGCTGATCCCGCGCGTTCTCGTGCCCCTGATGCGCGCGATCGGCAAAGCACCGGACGTGCTGAGCTTCGATGCGACGCAGCTGCTGTCCACTTTCGAGCGTCACGGATTCGAGATCGAGGCAGTCGAGCGGCACGGTTCAAAGCGGAAGGACATCCGCGTCTTCGTCGTGGCGCGCAAGCCTCAATGACCGCCCTGCCCCGCACCATGCCACCTTCGAACCTGCGTCGCCACGCGGCTCGCACGGTCTGCACTGTGCACTCGCGGCCTGATCTCAACTCCGTGTGCGGTGACGCCTCGATCCGTGCTATGGGCGGTCGACCGGGCCGTGCAACTGAAAAGCGAGTCATGCAAATTCTTTGGATTCAACAACTCACCGTGCTGGCCCTGGCCGCTTCCGTATCTGCATCGGCCATCGCCGCAGACGCAGTGGAACGCAAGTTCATTCGACTAGGCATGGGCGAGGGAGAAGTGCTCTTCAAGATCGGCAAGCCTGATCACGAAGCGTTCATCCGCGTCGTCAGAGGCCACCCTGAGGAGAAGACCTGGACCTACTTCCCCGACGTCCGAGATCCTCAGACCTTGACCATCGTGACCTTTCACGCCGGTGTCGTGACGAGAGTCGATCGCCAGATCGCCAGGTAGCCTGGTCGACAACGAGTTGCAAGAAGGGGGCGCCGGCGATCCTCAACAGGCGACTTGGACTTCGCTGATCCGCCGAGGCGCGCCCCGGGTGGGCACTGGTCGTGCTCGTTCCCTGTTCCTGAGCAATAGTGCCACCCACTTCAAACTGCCTTGCCCGCTGCCTTCCGCGCGCGATAGTTGGACGGACGGATCCCCGTCATCTTCTTGAAGGTGTTGGAGAACGCGAACGGATTCAGGTAGCCGACCATGCGCGAGATAGCGTCGATCGTCTCGTTCGTCGTCGCTAGCAAGTGCGCAGCATGCTGTACACGAAGGTTCGTTAGCTGTTGCATCGGGCTTCGACCCAAGCTTCGCTGGCAGAGCCGCCGCAGGTGCTCCCTGCTTGTTCTGGCAACGCTGGCGAGATCATCGAGCGACCAGGGTCGGGCTAGATCCTCCTGCACGGCTTCCCAGACTCTTACCAATCGTTCCTCCTCGCGCCACGGCGCGACGAAACGGTCGATGTATCGCTCAACCGCGTCGACCCACAGTTGACAACTGCCAGCGTCCTGCGCCTGTTGCATCTCCAGATAGAGACCCATGATCGCGTGCGCCAACGGGCGTGCGTCGAAATCGGCCAGGACGGGTGCCATCACCGTCCGTGTCGATAACGGCGCCTGGGGCGTATAGCGAACCCAGCAGTACCTCCATCGCGTAGACGCGATTGCTCGAAAGGCATGCAGGACATGCGCTGGTGCGAGCGACGTCTTGCCGGGCCGGTGTGGTTGCCAGCGTCCATCGAGCAGCATCCGACCCTCGCCTCCGAGCGTGCCATGCAAGTAGGCGCCGCTCAGATGGGTTCGAACGACGTGCAGCGGTACAGCACCATCCCCGATGCCGACGTGCGAAATGTGCTTTGCAGCAAGCGCGGGGCAGTCAGCCTCACGGACGATGAACTGCAAAGTGTCCGGACCGAGAATGTGCTTTTCAAGTAGGTTGCTGTGTCTTGCGCCCATGGTCCGACGTCGCTCTTGCGGCCTAGCATGCGTGTTGAAGCTTACTCACAGTCCATCTGGTTCACCCAACCGACGACCTGCGGCCATGCCTCGCTTCGAACGCAAAGATCTGCTCAATCGCTTTCAAGAAATGGTGTCGAAGGGCACTCCGATCATGGGAGGCGGTGCCGGCACGGGCATCTCCGCCAAGTGCGAAGAGGCCGGGGGCATCGATCTGATCGTCATCTACAACTCCGGGCGTTATCGAATGGCTGGACGTGCCTCTTCTGCGGGCTTGCTCGCCTACGGCAACGCCAACGAGATCGTCAAGGAGATGGCGCTCGAAGTCCTGCCAGTCGTCAAGCGCACGCCGGTGCTCGCCGGTGTCAATGGGACAGATCCGTTCGCCATCATGCCTCTGCTTCTGCGGCAATTGAAGGAGATGGGATTTTCCGGAGTGCAGAACTTCCCGACGGTCGGCATCATCGACGGAACGTTCCGCGTGAGCCTCGAGGAAACGGGCATCAACTACTCGAGCGAAGTCGACATGATTCGGCAGGCGCACGAGCTTGACATGCTGACGACTCCCTACGTCTTCAGCGCCGACGAGGCGGTCGCGATGACCCAGGCCGGCGCGGACTTCATCGTGCCGCACATGGGGGTCACAGTTGGTGGAACGATAGGCGCCAGCAGTGCCAAGACGCTCGCCACGTGCGTCGCGTTGATCGACGAATGGGCGGAAGCGGCGAGGCGTATCCGCAAAGACGTCATCGTCATCGCGCACGGCGGGCCGATCTCCTCTCCTCAGGACGTCCAGTACGTGCTTGATCACAGCCGGCACTGCAATGGCTTCTACGGTGCCAGCAGCATGGAGCGACTTCCCACCGAGATTGCCATGACGGCGCACATCAAGACGTTCAAGGAACTGCGGCCTTCGTCCAACGGCGGTTGACTCGATATGTCTCAAGCGGGAAACGCGGCGCGCTGCGCTTACGTAGTCGGTACCTTTGACACCAAGGCAGCCGAGCTGCACTACGTGTCGGATTTGATTCGCGCGGCGGGCGTACCTACGGTTCGGGTCGACGTAGGAACCAGGAGCGCGGCCAGCGACGTCGAAGTGACGGCTCAGGCGGTTGCGGGCTGCCATCCGCGCGGCGCGGCCGAGGTACTCCGTTGCACAGACCGTGGCGAGGCAGTCACGGCAATGACTGTCGCACTCAAGGCGTTCATCGCCTCGCGACGAGATGTCGCTGCAGTGATCGGATTGGGCGGTTCCGGTGGCACTGCGATCATCGCGCCCGCCATGCGCGCCCTGCCCCTCGGCGTGCCCAAGCTCATGGTGTCAACGCTGGCGTCTGGAAACACGGCTCCGTACGTCGATGTCTCGGACATCATGATGTTGTTTCCAGTAACCGACATCGCCGGCCTCAATCGCCTGTCTCGCCAGGTCTTGGGGAACGCAGCGCATGCAATTGCAGGGATGGTGCTGCGCTCCCCGCCGACAGTCGCTGATCTTCGGCCAGCACTGGGCGTCACGATGTTCGGCGTCACCACGCCGTGCGTACAGGCAGTCACTGCGGCGTTGGTCGACGACTTCGACTGTCAGGTATTCCATGCGACGGGCGTTGGTGGTCGCGCGATGGAGGCGCTTGTCGACGCGGACTTGCTCCGCGGGATCGTCGACATCACGACGACGGAAGCAGCCGACTACTTGTGCGGTGGTGTCTGCAGCGCCGGCAGCGAGCGGTTCGATGCCATCGTTCGATCTGGCCTGCCATGGGTGGGGTCGTGCGGCGCACTCGACATGGTGAACTTCTGGGCGCTGGAGACTGTGCCGGAGCGATACCGAGCGCGATTGCTGCATTCGCATAACGCCAACGTCACGCTGATGCGCACGACCGCGGAAGAACTGAGGCTAGTTGGCCGCTGGATCGCGAACAAGCTCAATGCCTCGCCTGGGCCGATACGCTGGCTGCTTCCTGAGGGAGGGTTGTCGGCGATCGATGCACCTGGGCAGGTGTTTTTTGATCCGGAAGCAGACGCGGCGTTGTTTGCGGCGATCGAAGATTCGTTCGTCACCAGCGACCGACACCAGCTGATTCGCGTACCGCACCACATCAATGACCCTGCCTTCGCGCAGATCGTGGTTGAACACGTACGCGAGGTCGTTCCCGCTGACCCGCAAGCGCACGCGGGCCGGTGATGGCAAAGCAGCAGCTCTGGACGGTTCGCACGCTGCTCGTGATCGCGCTCATTGCTTATCCGCAGCTTGTGCCCAACTTCTGGATCGTCAGTGTTGGCGCGTATGCAATCGTGCTCGGCATCATTGCGATGAGCATGACCTTTCTCGCTGCTTACGGCGGAATGATCTCCATGGCTCAGATGGCTATCGCGGGCGCCGCTGGGTACACGCTGGCAATCGTGAGCCTGCATTCGGCAAGCGGCGGCGCCGCGCTGCTGCCATGGCCATCGGCGGTGGCGGTGGCAATGCTCGTTGGAACCGGTGCGGGGTTGCTGATCGGGATAGTTGCGGCGCGCAGCCAAGGCATCTACATGCTGATGAGCACGCTCGCCATTGCAATGATCCTGTTTTATCTCGCCCAGCAGAACACGACCTTGCTGCACGGGTTTGATGGCTTCCACGGCGTGGCTGTGCCGACGATTGGCGGTACGTCCCTGCGGGACCCACTCCCCTTCTACTACCTGTGCCTGACTTGTGGTGTGTTGCTTTACGGTCTGGTGATCTACTTGGTTCGCACACCCTTCGGTCTGGTGATTCAGGGTATCCGCGACGATCCCCGAAGGATGACTTCGCTGGGCTACAGGGTGACGTGGCACCAGGTGGCAGCCTACGGCGTAGCAGGATTCATCGCGGCGGTCGGGGGAGTTCTCGCGCTTTGGTACCACGGCGGAATCTCCCCAGGATCCATCGGAATGACAGCGACGGTCAGCGTGCTGATCGCTGCAGTCATCGGCGGACTCGGCCATCCTCGCGGCGCATTCATCGGCGCGCTGACGTATGTGTTGATTCAGATCTTCGCTGTCGACCTGGTCGGCAACGAGCGCTTCAACTCGCTCATCGGCTTCGTCTTCCTCGTCATCGTGATGTTGTCGCCGGACGGTCTATCTGGCCTCTGGCGGCGGATGCGCGGTGACCGGACGAACTTAGGAGGAGTTGTTGTTACACCAAGACAGTAAGGCGTGTTAACTTAAAATGAGGAGATCACACATGGTTGGTCGAAAACTTGGTCGCATCGCGGCTGCCGCAAGCATCGCAGCGGCGTTTTCTGTATCGGCATACGCACAGGGCACCGTGCGCATCGGCGGGCTGGCAACGCTGGATGGCCCCTTTGTTGTCTTGGGCCAAGAAGCCTTCCGAGCGATGGAACTTGCGCTCGAGGAAGCCAATTACACGGCGGGTGGGCGCAAGATTGAGTGGATCAAAGAATCTTCGGACGGGCGCCCCGACGTCGCCTTGACCAAAGCGCGCAAGCTCATCGAGCAAGACAAGGTCGACATCCTCATTGGCCCGATGTCCGGCGGTGAGGGCCTGGCGATCAAGGAGTACGCCAAGTCCGTTCCGACCCGAACATTCGTCAACGGATTCTCGGCAGCGCAGGAAACGACACTCGTCTCGCCGGCATCGAACTTTTTCCGCTTCAGCACTGATGGCGCGCAGTGGCAAGCCGGTCTGGGTACCTTTGCCTATGACACCAAGCGCTACCGCAACGTGGCAGTGGTCGCTGGCGACTACTCCTTCGGCTATACGCAGGTCTTGGGCTTCATGACCGAGTTCTGCGCCAAAGGCGGCAAGGTAATCGAGAAAATCTGGGTGCCCATGGGAACCAAGGATTTCAGTTCGTCGATTGCGCGCATTCCGGCGAAGGCCGACGCCGTGTACGTAATGTTGGGCGGAGCTGACGCAGTCAACTTCCTGACGCAGTATGACCAGTCCGGCGCTTCGCAGCCCTTGATCGCAGGTTCCAACGTCGTCGATCAAACGGTGCTGAGTTCCAAGGGCCCCTTCCAGCGGCGGCTGGTCGGCATACCATCAGCCCACATGGTGGCGGATGAGATTGATACTCAGGTGTATCGCGACTACGTTGCTAAGTACAAGAAGCGTTTCCCCAACGCACTGTCGTCGCCGTCGGCTCCGTACTACGGCTACTACGTCGCCACCAAGGCTGTGCTCGCAGCACTGAACCAAGTGAACGGTGACCTCAGCGGCGATCAGGCGAAGTTCCGGCAGGCGCTTGCCGCTGTCAAGCTGGATACGGCATACGGGCCGGTGCGTCTTGACGAGAACCGGCAGGCGATCGCCAACATCTACGTGACGGAAGTGGCTCGACGTGCTGACGGTTCGCTGTACAACCGCCCGCTCAAGGTAATTCCGAGTGTCAACCAAACGCTGGGCCAACCGCGCGATGCGTTTGTCGCCCGTGGTGTGCCGAGCCGCGATAACCCGTCCTGCCCGTGAAGCTCTTTCTGCTCGCGATGATGAACGGCATAACGCTTGCCGCGCTCTACTTCATCGTCGCGAGCGGTTTCACCTTGATATTCGGGATGATGCGCGTGGTCAACCTAGCGCACGGGTCCTTGTATCTGATTGGCGCCTACATCGGCTACGACGTCGCGACGATGACGGGCTACTGGTTCCTGGCCCTCTTCGGCGGAGCGATCGGGGCCGCGTTGGTTGGGGTGGCGATGCACTTCTTCATACTTGACCGGTACCAAGGTCAGGATCTTCGCCAAGCGCTTGTCACCATCGGCCTTTCTATCATCGCAGCGGATCTCCTGTTGGCGCGCTATGGCGGCTTGAGCTATCAGTTTGAGGTTCCGGAGCTGCTCTATGGAGGCCTGCCGCTTCCTATCGTTGGCGGCTATCCGATCTTTCGGCTGGCGCTGATCGGCTTCGCCATAGCGCTCTATGTTGGCCTGTGGCTTCTGATGCAGCGCACTCGTTTTGGCATCATCATCCGGGCGGGAGTCGACGACCGCCAGATGCTCGGCGCACTTGGCATCAACCTCACACGCGTTTCGTTGTTGGTCTTTGGCCTTGGCTCAGCGCTTGTCGGACTGGCAGGAGTGGTCGGCAGTTCCGCGCTTTCGATTGCGCCCGGGGAGGATGCCCGCTACCTGCTCTCCTCGCTGGTCGTGGTCATCGTTGGTGGAATGGGCAGCATTCCGGGGGCCGCGATCGGCGCCCTGCTGGTTGGCTTGGCCGAGCAAGTGGGACTTGCGTACTTTCCAACGTACTCGGTTGTCATTTCATTCGTGATCATGGTCGCAGTGCTGGCCTGGCGTCCTTACGGACTGCTCGGTCGCCCCGCATGACTGCTCTCGGTATCAGTGGCGTCACCAAAGCGTTTGGGGCCCTTGTCGCTGTCCGTGACGTCTCGTTCAAGATCGAACCTGGTGAGCGTCGCGCCATTTTGGGCACCAACGGTGCAGGCAAGACGTCGCTTTTCAACGTCATTGCCGGAGACTTTCCGCCCACGCGGGGCACGCTCCAGTTCTTTGGCGCGGACATTACCCGCTTGCCTGCCTACAGTCGCACTCGGCTCGGCATTTCGAGAACCTATCAAGCGTCACGAGTGCTGAGCAATCTGAGCGTTCTAGATAACCTCTACTTGGCAGTGCGCGGAGTCGAGCGGTTCCGTTTCAGCCTGCGATTGCCTCGAGGCGGTGACGCGCATCGTTTGCTCAGTCACGAGCTAGCGGAGAAGGTCGGCCTGAGTGAGCGAATAGAGCTGATGGCCAGTGAACTCAGTCATGGGGAGCAGCGCGAGCTCGAGATCGGCATGGCACTGGCTGGCAAGCCGCGACTCCTGCTGCTTGATGAGCCGGCCGCCGGTCTCTCGCCCCTTGAGCGGCCGGCGCTGGTTGCGATGCTGCGCACCTTGCCGAAGGACGTTACGGTCTTGCTGATCGAGCACGACATGGATGTCGCGCTGCAGGTTGCGGACCGCGTCACAGTGATGCATGAGGGCGCCGTGGTGTTCGAAGGTTCTCCGCAGGAGACAGCGGCAAGTCCGCTGGTCCGGTCGATCTATCTTGGCAACGTGGGTCACTGACAATGCTGCTGCAAGCCCGCGCGCTGGAGGTTCAGTACGGCAAGAGCCGAATCCTGCATGGCGTCACGCTGGATGTCGGCGACCAGCCGCTCGCTGTCGTCGGGCGCAATGGGATGGGCAAGACCACGCTTTGCCACGCGATCATGGGCATGGCGCCCGTGACAGCGGGCAGCGTGCTTTTTGACGGAACTGAGATTGCGGGGCGCCAGCCGCATCAGATCGCGTCGCGTGGCATCAGCCTCGTTCCTCAAGGTCGGCGGATTTTTCCGAGCCTGACCGTCGACGAGCACCTGCGTCTTGTCGAACGCCGTGGAAGCGCGGTCAGGTGGACGCGCGATCGAATCTACGAGTTGTTCCCTCGCCTCCTGGAGCGGCGGGCCAACTACGGTGCGGCCTTGTCTGGTGGTGAACAACAGATGCTCGCGATCGGGCGTGCGTTGCTCTGCAATCCTCGCTTGTTGATCATGGACGAGCCGACCGAAGGTTTGGCGCCGCTCATGGTCGATCTGATTGTCCGAACGCTGAAGACGATGCTGCGCGAGGGGAACATCTCTTTGTTGCTCATTGAGCAGAATCTGTCCGTTGCCGTCGAAGTGGCAACTTCTGTCGCTGTCATGGTGAACGGACGGATTGATCGCATCCTGCCGAGCTCTGAACTTGCGCGAGATAAGCAACTGCAGCAAAGGCTTCTTGGCGTTTCCACGGAAGACGGTCGGACTGCCTTGAACGTGGTCTGAATCGCGTGTCGGCGACTATTGAGTGTTGGCTGCCATCGCTGTACGGGTTGATGACGACCGCGTTTCAATGAGTCTTCGCGGCGTTCAGGTCTGTCGAGCGAGAGACCCTGGATGTGGTCCCTGCCGCGTCCCGCTACGCGGCGGCGAAAGGCTGTCGCGGGAACAGGCGACACCCCCCGCCGCCGTTCCGACTAAACCTTCACCTCCCGATTGAAGCGCTCGATCATCGCCTGGCGGCGCGGATTGAGCTTGGCCCAGTCCACGCGGTTGTACTTCTCCATGTCGGCGACGCTCTTGCCGTATTGCTGCAGGCCCTTGGAGACGATCGCCTTGCCGTTGGTCGGCACCACGAAGAACGGCGCGTCGGCCATCTTGGTCTGCACATCGGGGCTGATGGCGGCGTTGATGTAGGCCGCCGCCAGGTCCAGGTTCTTGGTGTTCTTGATGATGTTGAAGCAGGCCAGCACCAGTGACCAGCCGGTGTCGGGTCGCGCCAGCGCGATCGGCACGCCACGCGCCTGCAGGTCGCCGACGTTGTTGCTGTAGTGCACGGAGATGTCGATCTGGCCCTGCTGGAACAGCGTGGCCAGCGCACCCGGGTTGGGGGCCACCGCGCCGACGTTGGGCATCAGCTGCTTGATGAAGTCAAAGCCGGGGTCCAGGTTCTCCTCCGAGCCGCCGCGCAGTTTGGCCAGTTCCACCATCCATGCGGAGCCGAGCGTGGAGCCCAGGCCCACCAGGCCGACGCGGCCCTTGAACTCGGACTTGAGCAGGTCATTCCATGACTTGGGCGGGGTCTTGATCTTCTCGCTGTTGTAGGCAATGCCGAACACCTGCGCCGAGGCGAACACGCCCAGGCCGCGCGGGTCGATGAAGCGCGCCGGAATGTCCTTCAGGTTTGGCACCTTGTCGACCGGGATCTTCTCGAAGATGTCGTGCTGCAAGGCATTCAGGTACGGGCCTTCGTCGAGGATCACGACGTCGAACGGCGGATTGTTCTTGCTGGCGACGATGCGCGAGACCGTATCGACGGCCAGCGAAGCGACCAGGTTCACCGACCCCTTGGTGGCCGCCTGGAACGCCGGGATCAGGTACTGCCGGTGCGAGGTCTCCCAGGCGCCCGGATAGGTGGTGGCGGCAATCGTGCCGGTGGCGTGAGCCGCGGGCAGGAGGCCACCTGCCGCCAACGCGCTGCCGGCCGCGATGCCCTGGATAAGCTGTCGACGTGACGTATCAACCTTGTGCATACCTGTTCCTTGTGCTCGGGAGTGGACGAAGACTGCACAACGGGCGGCCGCAAGGTCCATGCCATCCCACCGCAAGAGCGCGGGGGGGCGCTCTCGCTCCCGCGCCATGCGTCCGCACAGTGCACAAGCTCGCCGGCTTGGTGCGCTCTGAGCGGAATGCGACCCTGGCTGGTGCGTGATGGCGCCGCTGACCCCGCATTTTGGTGGCATGAATCTTGTGCATTGGCGCCAAACCATTCATTGCCTTGGCGCCATGAAAAGAAACCCTGAGGCTGACCCGGCCGCTTACTTGTCCGCTCACCCGGCCGCTCACCCGGCCGCTCACCCTGCCGCCCTGCCCGCTACCGTCCCGGCGGCCGGCGCGGGCGCGGCGCTGGCGCTCGCGCGCATCAGTCATCGCTACGGCGGGGCGCTGGCGGTCGACGACGTCTCGCTGCAGGTGGCCCCGGGAGAGCTGGTGGCGCTGCTCGGCCCGTCCGGGTGCGGCAAGACCACGCTGCTGCGCATCGTTGCCGGCCTGCTGCGGCAGACCGAGGGGCACGTGCAGGTGGACGGCAGCGCCGTCGATGCGCTGCCCCCCAACGAGCGCGGCGCCGGCATCGTGTTCCAGAACTACGCGCTGTTTCCGCACATGACGGTGCAGCAGAACGTGGCGTACGGGCTGCGCGCCCGCGGCACGCCCGCGGCACAGATCGCGGCCACGGTCGAGCGCATGCTGGCGCTGGTGAAGATGGACGCACTGCGCGCGCGCTACCCGCGCGAGCTCTCCGGCGGGCAGCAGCAGCGGGTCGCGCTGGCGCGCACCCTGGCGGTCGCCCCGCGCGTGCTGCTGCTGGACGAGCCGTTCGCCGCGCTCGACAAGAACCTGCGCCTGGACATGCAGATCGAGGTCAAGCGCATTCAGCGTGAGCTCGCCATCACCACCATCATGGTGACCCACGACCAGGAGGAGGCGCTCAGCATGGCCGACCGCGTGGCGGTGATGGACGCCGGCCGCGTGGAACAGTTCGCGCCGCCTGAGTCGATCTACGACCACCCGGACAGCCTGTTCGTGGCCCAGTTCATCGGCAGCGCCAACCTGATCCGCGGCCGCCTGCAGATGGGCGCCGGCCAGGCTGCATTCCTTCCAGCCGTCGGCGGGGAACTGCATCTGGCTGCGGCGCGGCCGTGTTCGCGCACCGGCAACGCCGTGCTCTCGGTGCGGCCCGAGCATTGGGTGCTGCATCCGGCGGACGGATCCGAGGGCCTGCCGGCCACCGTGCGCATGGTGCTGCCGCTCGGACCGACCGTGGTCCAGGAGCTCGAGCTTGCCGACGGCACGCCGATCAAGGTAACCACCGCGCGCACCGGTCGCGGCGCCCGACTCCCGCCGGGCAGCGCGGTGCGCGTCGGCCTGGCCGAGGACGCTGCGGTTGCCGTGTTCGCCACATGAGCGCGGCAGTCGTCGCAGCCCCCGCAGCAGCGGCACCCATCGGCCGCATGCCGCAGCGCGACGCCTTGCTGGCGCTGCCGCTGGCGCTGTTCTTCGTCGTCTTCGTCGCCTTGCCGCTGCTGATGCTGGCCTTCGTCAGCCTGCACCAGGACTCGCAGCTCACCACCCGTGGCCTCGACCAGTACCTCAAGTTCTTCGGCGATGCCTTCAACTGGCGCGTGCTCGGCAACACGCTGCTGCTGGGCGCGCAGGTCACGCTGCTGACGGTGCTGATCGGCTATCCGCTCGCGTATCTGTACTCGGTGTCGTCGCGTCGGGTGCAGCAGCTGCTGATCTTTCTGATCCTGCTGCCGCTCTTGACCAGCGCGGTGGTGCGCACGTTCGCGTGGATCGTGATCCTGGGACGGCAGGGCATCATCAACAGCGCGCTGCTCGATCTCGGCTGGATCGAGGCGCCGCTGAAGCTGCTTTACACGCCGGGCGCGGTCGCGGTCGCGCTGGCACAGATCGAGATGGCGCTGATGGTGCTGCCGCTGATCACCGCGCTCGGCAACATCGATCCCAATCTGGCGCACGCCTCGCGCGCCCTGGGCGCCGGGCGCTGGCGCACGTTCGTCCAGGTCACCCTGCCGCTGTCGATGCCGGGGCTGCTGGCCGGCTGCCTGCTGGTGTTCGCCGCCGCGGTGTCGGCCTTTGTCACGCAGACGCTGGTGGGCGGCGGTCAGCAGCTGTTCATGCCCTACTACATGTACCAGCAGGCGGTGCAGGCCAACAACTATCCGTTCGCGGCGACCATCGCCATGGCGCTGCTGGTGTCGGTGCTGGTGATCGTGACGTTCGTCAATCTGCTGGGTCGCCGCAGCAAGGGGTTCGTCCATGGCTAGCAGCTTCGAGCGCGCGCTGGCGCCGGTCGCCCTGCGCCGGCCGGGTTGGGCCGGTCGCATCGAGCGCGGCTCGTTCAACCTCGTGTTCGGGTTGCTGGCCGCCAGCGCCGTCCTGCTGCTGGTGGCGCCCACGGTGGTGGTGCTGATCACGTCGTTCACCAACGGCTTCTCGCTGAAGTTCCCGCCGCCGGGCTACTCGCTGCGCTGGTACGAGGCCTTGTTCACGCAGTCGCCGGAGATCTGGAAGGCGGCCCGCCTGAGCGTGCAGGTGGCGCTGCTGGCCACCGGCATGTCCACCCTGCTTGCCGTGGCGGCAGCGCTGGCGCTGGCGCGGCAGACCTCCACCTGGGCCAAGCTGGCGGACTCGGTGTTCATGTCGCCGCTGATGCTGCCGACGCTGGCATTGGGTCTGGCGCTGCTGATGACCTTCAACGTGATCGGTGTCGGGCTGTCGTTCTCGACGCTGGTGATCGGCCACGTGGCGATCACCACGCCCTACATCCTGCGCACCACCATCGCCAGCCTGCTGCAGATGGACCCGGTGCTGCTGCAAAGCGCCCGCAGCCTGGGCGCGCGGCCGATCTTCGCGTTCCGCACGATCACGCTGCCGCTGGTGCTGCCCGGCGTGGCCGCCGGCGCCTTCATCGCCTTCATGGCCTCGTTCGACAACGTGGCGATCTCGCTCTTTCTATCGGATGCGCGCAGCGAGATGCTGCCGATCCGCCTGTGGCACAACGTCGAGTCCAACCTCGACGTGCGCACCGCCGCTGTTTCCGGCGTGCTGATCTCGGTTACCGTCATTGCCATCGTGGTGATGGAGCGGCTGGTCGGCATCTCGCGTCACCTTCGCTGATCACCCTGGACCCACCCATGACCGCCACCGTCCTGCGCAACTGCATCGCCCTCGTTGGCGAGACCCTTGCCTGCGACCACCGTCGCCCGCTGGACGTGCTGATCAAGGACCGGCGCATCGCCGCGATCGAGCCGGCCGGCACCATCCGCGATGCCGCGGTGATCGACCTGTCCGGCCGCCTGCTCGCACCCGGCATGATCAACAGCCACTACCACTCGCACGAGGGATTCCAGAAGGGTCGCACCGAGAACCTGCCGCTCGAGCTGTGGATGCACTACGTGCGCACACCGCTGCCGGTGCCACTGAATCGCGAGCAGTCGTACCTGCGCACCATGGTCTCCGCGCTGGAGAGCCTGCGCACCGGCTCCACCGGCGTGCTGGACGACATGACGCTCGGCAACTTCGTCAATCACGAGATGATCGAAGGCAGCCTGCAGGCCTACGAGGACCTGGGCATCCGCGCGTTCCAGGGCTTCGCGATGATGGACCGGCCGATCATCGACAACTTTCCGTTCGTCGCCGACTTCGTCACGCCGGAAGAGCATGCGCGCATGCGCGCGCTGCCGCGGCCCGACCCGGACGAGATCCTCGCCACCACGCGGCAGCTGGCGCAGAAACGTCACCCGAACAGCAGCCGCGTGTCGGTGATCGCGTCGGCCTCGGCGCCGCAGCGCTGCACGCCGGAGTTCCTGACGGCCGTGCGGGCGATGGCGCGTGATCTGGATCTCCCCGTGGTGACCCACGTGCAGGAGACGCGCCTGCAGGTGATCACGGGCCAGCTGTTCTACGGCAAGACGATGATCAAGCACCTGCACGACTTGGGCTTCCTCGGACCCAAGACCTCGCTGATCCATGTGGTCTGGGCCAACACCGATGAAGTGAAGATGCTGGCCGACACCGGCACCTCGGTGCAGCACAACCCGTGGAGCAACCTGATGATCGGCTCCGGCGTGGCGCCGGTACGCGAGTACCTGGATGCCGGCATCAACGTCAGCATGGGCAGCGATGGCTGCTGCGCCACCTTCACCTGCAGCATGCTCAACTCCGTCGGCAGCGCGGCGGCGCTGTCCAAGGTACGCGACACCAACTACGAGCGCTGGCTGACCGCGCAGGAGGCGTACCGCGCGGCGAGCCTCGGCGGTGCGCGGGCGCTGGGGCTGGACAAGGACCTCGGCACGATCGAGGTTGGGAAGATCGCCGACTTCGTCGCCTACCGCACCGATGCGCCGGCTTTCGTGCCGCTGCACGATCCGCTGCGCCAGCTCGTCTACGGCGAGCGCGGCCAGGGATTGAGCGACGTCTGGGTCGAAGGCGAGCGCGTGATCGCCGACGGCAAGCTCACGCGGATGGACGAGCAGGCGCTGGTGCGGCGCATTGCCGCCGCGGTGGAAGCGCTGGTGCCGACCTATGAGGCAGCCGAAGCCAGTGTCGCGCCGATCCACCGCGTGATGGCCGAGGTCTACAAGCGCTGCGAAACGATGGCCCTTGCCACGCCGACCTTCCCGGCGCGGGTCGGCTGAGCTCGAGTGCGGCGGCGCATCCGATCGCTGGGAAGCTGGCTGCGAACGTGACGGGCGTGATGACCGCGCCGACCTATCCCCCGCCCGGTGGCGACGCCGCGCTGCGCGGCTACGCCGGCCGCTATCCGGCGCTGCGCTGGCCGCAGGCCGCGCGCGTTGCAGTCTCCTTCGTGCTCAACGTCGAAGAAGGCGCTCAGTTCGCCTTGAGCCACGGTGACGAACGAAACGAATCGGTGCACGAGGTCAAGCGCGATCTTGCCGGCGCGCCGGATCTCAACATGACGAGCCACTTCGCGTATGGCGCGCGGGCCGGCTACTGGCGGGTGACGAACCTGCTGCACGCCGCTGGCGTCGGCCTGACGCTGAACGTCTGCGGCCGAGCGCTGGAAGCAGCTCCCTGGGTCGGCGCCGATGCGCGCGAGCGCGGCTTCGAGATCACCGCGCATGGCTGGCGCTGGGAAGCACACTCGGGCATGGACGAGGCGGCCGAGCGCGCGGTGATCGCCCGCACGCTGACGAGCATCGAGCACCACTGGGGCGAGCGGCCGCGCGGCTGGCACACGCGCGCCTCGGCCTCGGTCAACACCCGCCGGCTGTTGGTGGAAGCCGGCGTCGAGTACGACTCCGACAGCTACGACGACGACTGTCCGCACTACGTCTCGGTGGCAGGCAAGCCGCACCTGGTCCTGCCCTACGCCTTCGACACCAACGACATGCGCTTCTTCGACAGCCATGCGTTCGTGCAGGCCGAGGACTTCGCGCACTACGTGTGCGCCGCCTACGACACGCTGTGGGCCGAAGGTGCGCACGCGCCGCGCATGATGACGATCGGCCTGCATTCGCGCATCATCGGCCGCCCGGCGCGCATCGGTGCGCTGCGCCTGATCCTCGACCACCTGCGCACGCGCGACGGCGCGTGGCTGGCGCGGCGCGGTGATATTGCGCGCCACTGGCGCATGCATTGCCCACCCGCCTGATGCATCAACACGTGCTGGTGCGCCTCCGCGCTGATCTCTTGTCCGGCCGGCTGAGATGACCGCTCTCGGTTTCGCGCAACGCCTGCTTGCCGCCCGCCAGGCGCGGCAGCCGATCACCGATTCAGCGGGCGACGGCCCGCGCGACGCCGCTGCTGCCTATGACGTGCAATGGGCCGTGACCCAGGCGCTCGCCGGCCAGCGCGTAACGCACTGGAAGGTCGGCGCTGCCACCCATGACGAGACGCCGCTCGCTTCCCCGATCCCGCCCCTGCGCGTGCTGCCGAGCCCGGCGCGCTGGATCGATGGGCCCGTGACCGCGCTCTCGGTCGAGGCCGAGGTCGCGTTCCGCGTGGCGCGCGACATCGACGCCGCGCAGGCTGCCGGCTTGACGCTGGCCGAGGCCTTCGACCGCGTGCTGGTGACGATCGAGGTGTGCGACACGCGACTGGCCGAGGGCGCTGCCTCACCGCTGGGGAAGCTGGCCGATTCGCTGTCGAACGCGGGCCTCGTGGTCGGAGCAGCGGGCGTGGCGCCGGGCGCGATCGACTATCCCGCCCTGACCTGTGAGGTGTGGGTGGACGGCGCCGTCGCGTTCAGCGGCGTCGGCAGCCATCCGCTGCGCGACCCCCGCCTGCTGCTGCCCTGGTTCCTGACCCACGCCACCGCGCGCGTGCCGCTGCGCGCGGGGGACATCGTCACCACCGGCAGCTGGTGCGGGATGCTGCCGGTGCCTACCGGGGCCAGCGTGGTGGCGCGCTTTGCCGGCGTGGGCAGCGCGCAGGTGAGGTTCGCGGTTTGAACAGCGCGCCGTGTGCGCACTGCTCGCAATGCCGACCAGGACTAGATGCCGAGCGACGGCCAGCGCTGCGCCCACGGCTGGGCTGCTTCGAACTTGCGCCCAAGATCGAGCAGAAGATCGTCAGCGCCAAAGCGGCCGACCAGCTGAAAGCCGATCGGCATGCCGTCGGGCCCCGGCGCCGACGGCAGCGCAAGCCCCGGATGGCCGCAGGCATTGACCCAGGCGGTGAACACCGCATGCCCGCGCGGCCCGACCGGCTGACCGTCGATCACCGGCGGGAACAGCTCATCCGCCGGCCACGGCTGTGCGGCGATCGACGGCGTCATCACGAAGTCGATCTGCTCGAACGCGAGCGTCATGTCGCGCCGGAACGCCTCGATGCGCGCAATCGCCGCGGCATAGGCGGAGGCGGGTATCGCACGGCCTGCCTCGACCATCGCACGGATCGACGGGCCAAGGTCCTCGTCGCGGCCCGGTCGGGTCGACGCGGCATAGGCCGCACCAGTTTGCCCCAGCGTGGGCCAGATCTCGACGATCGGTGCCGGGTCGACCGGCAGCGGACCTTCATCGACTTCGATCCCGAGCGCGGCCAACGCACGCGCCGCGGCATCGGTGCTGGCGAGGATCGCCGGATCGACCGGCGCGTCGCCCAAGCGGCGCACATAGCGCAGCCGCAGCGGGCGGTGCGGCGGACGCGGATCGGCGGCGAGCTGGCTGCGGCGGTCGGCCAGCGCGGGCTGGCCGATCACGCTCATCGCGAGTGTGATGTCTTTCACCGTGCGTGCCATCGGCCCGATCACTTCCATGTCGAGCAGCGTGGCCGGCAGGCTCGGCCCGCGCGCCACGCGGCCGATCGAGGGCTTGAGTCCGACCAGCCCCGCGTGCGCGGCGGGCCGGCGGATGGAGCCGCCGCCGTCGGTGCCGAGAGCGAGCGGGCCGCAGCCGCTGGCGACCGCGGCCACCGCGCCACCGGAGGAGCCGCCGGGGGTGAGCCGCGTGTCCCATGGGTTGCGCGTGGTGCCGAACAGCGGATTGGTGGTGAAGCCTTCGAGCGTGAACTCCGGCACGTTGGTCTTGCCCAGCAGCACCGCCCCCGCGGCGCGCAGGCGCGCCACCGGCAGCTCGTCGGCAGGCGGCACGAAATCCGCATAGCGCCGGCTGCCCCAGCGACACGGCAGCCCGGCCATCAGGATGCTGTCCTTGATCGACACCGGCACGCCGTCGAGCAGGCCGAGCGGCGCACCGCGCGCGATGCGCTGCGCGCTGCGTTCCGCGTCCGCCCGCGCATCCGGATTGAACTCGATGATCGCGTTGAGCTGCGGGTTGACCGCCGCGATGCGTGCCATCACCGCGTCGAACACCGCAAGTGGATCGGTATCTCCGCGCCGGTACGCGCGCGCCAGGTCCGCGGCCGACAGACGCCAGAGTTCAGTCACAGTGACGACGTCGATGCGCCCAGGTCAGCGGCGCTGCGGCACCAGGGTCGGCTTGCCGCAGGCGAGGAACTGACCCTGCCCCACCGCGCCGGTGAAGCGCGTGCCGTCCCACACCACCTGGCCGCGCAGCAGCGTCAGCGCCGGCCAGGCGCCGAGCTTCATGCCTTCATAGGGCGTGTAGTCGACGTTATGGTGCAGGCGATCGTTGTCGATCACGACCTCCTTCTCGTCCCAGATCACGAGGTCGGCATCGGCGCCCACCGCGATGGTGCCCTTGCGCGGATGCAGCCCGTAGGCCTTGGCCGGGTTGGTGGAGGTCAGTTCGACGTAGCGGTTGATGCTGATGCGCCCGGTCAGCACGCCTTCGGAGTACAGCAGCGGCAAGCGCGTCTCGATGCCCGGAATGCCGTTGGGAATGTGGCGGAACGGTACCTCCTTGCCGCCGGGGTGCTTGCCGTCGGGTGTGTCCCAGCGAAACGGCGCGTGGTCGGAGGAGAACACGGTGAACAGGTCGTCACGCAGGCCGTCCCAGATCACCTCCTGGTTGGCCTTGTCGCGCGGCGGCGGGCTGCACACGCAGCGCGCGCCCATGTAGCTGTTGTCGATGCCAAGATCCTCCGCCGTGAGGAACAGGTACTGCGGGCAGGTCTCGGCGAAGATCGACAGGCCATGCGCGCGTCCCCAGCGAATCTGCTCCACCGCCTCGCGGCCGGAGACGTGCACGATCAGGATCGGCACATCCACCAGTTGCGACAGCGCGATCGCGCGGTGGGTGGCTTCGCGCTCCACCAGCATCGGCCGCGCGTGCGCGTGCCAGCGCGGCGCGGTGCGGCCGGCGGCTTCCAGGCGACGGGTCAGCCACTCGATGCAGTCGCTGTTTTCGGCATGGATCATCGCCATCGCGCCGTGGCGGCGCGCCACATCGAGCACATCGAGCACCTGGCCGTCGTCGAGCTTCAGGTCCTCATAGGTCATGTACAGCTTGAACGAGGTGTAGCCGGCATCGATCAGCGCCGGCAGTTCATCGTTGAGCACCGTGGGAGTCGGGTCGCTGACGATCAGGTGAAAGGCGTAATCGACGCTCGCCTTGCCGTCGGCCCGGCGGTGGTAGTCCTCCACGGCAGCGCGCAGAGAACTGCCCTTCTCCTGTGCCGCGAACGGGATCACGGTGGTGGTGCCGCCGCAGGCCGCCGAGCGGGTGCCGGTGATGAAGTCGTCGGCCATTTTCACCGGCGGCGGCATCGGCTGGTCCAGATGACAGTGACCGTCGACGCCGCCCGGCGTCACATGGCGCCCCGCAGCGTCGATCTCGCGCGCGCCGGCGCCCAGACCCTCGCCCAGTGCCACGATGCGGCCCTGGCGGATGCCGATGTCAGCCTGTTGCGTGTCGGCCGCCGTCACGGCAAGGGCATTGCGGATGACCAGATCAAAGGATGTGCTCATGCGGGCTGTTTCGCAAAATCCGGGCCATTGCTGGACACTTCAGCTTGGGACCGCCGGCCGCACCTGGGTCGGCTGGACAATCCACCCTTCGATTGCCGTCACGGACGGCGCCAGCCGACCATCGGGTTGGCGCCAATTCTGCTAAAGACTGTAGCCAACCATGAAGACCCAGCCAAACGCGCGCATTGCGCGCACCAGGAGCGCAGCCAGACGCACCAAGCCGGCGCCACGCAGCACCAGCCTGGTGACCAAGCGGCGTACCGCCCCCGTGCCAGCCGCCGCCGACGACGGCATCTACGACCGCTTGATGACGGCGATCTTCGAACACCGGCTGCCGCCGGGAACCAAGCTCGGCGAGGAAGGGCTGGCTGCGATCTTTGGGGTATCGCGCGCCCGCGTTCGCGCGGTGCTGCCGCGACTGGCACACGAAGGCCTCGTCACTTTGGAGCCAAACCGCGGTGCTTTTGTCACCCAGCCCACGATCGAGCAGGCGCGTGACGTGTTCGAGGCGCGCCGGCTCATCGAGCCCGGCATCGCAATGCGCCTGGCGCGCCAGCCCGACCGCCGTGGCGCCGTGGCACAGCTGCGCCGGCACGTCACCGCCGAGCGCAAGGCGCGCGCTGCCAACGACGCGCGCCTGATCGTGCGGCTGTCCGGCGAGTTCCACATCCTGCTGGCCGAGCTGGCGGGCAATGCGCTGCTCGCCAAGACGCTGCGCGAACTGGCGTCCCTCACCTGCCTGATCATTGCCCTGTACGACAAGCCGGCCAAGCCGTCCTGCCTGGGCGAGGAGCACGGTGAGATCGCCGATGCGATCGCCGACGGCGATGCGCGCCGCGTGGCAGCGCTGATGGTCGAGCACCTGAACCACGTCGAACATCACCTGGACCTCAGCGGCGACGAGGAGATCGAAGTCGACCTCGCCGCCGCCCTGACCTGACACACCATGTCTGCTGCCTCAGCGTCATTCAAGCGCGACCGCATCCTGCTCGGGATGCTGACGCCCTCGTCCAACACCACCCTGGAGCCGGTCAGCGCGCGGATGCTCGCCGGGCTGCCCGAGGTCAGCGTGCACGCCGGCCGCTTTCGCGTCACCCAGATCGCGCTCGGCGCCGACGCGCTGGGGCAGTTCGACATGGCGCCCATGCTGGCGGCCGCCGACCTGCTGGCCGACGCCCATTGCCAGGCGATCTGCTGGAACGGCACTTCGGCTGGCTGGCTCGGCTTCGACCGTGATGTATCGCTGTGTCGCGCGATCGAGGAGCGCACCGGCATCCGGGCGTCGTCTTCCGTGCTGGCGATGGTGGAGGCGATGCACCTGGCCGGCGTGCGGCGCTTTGGCCTGGTGTCGCCCTACACCGATGACGTGCAGCGGGCGATCGTCGCCAACTTCGCGCGCGCCGGGTTCGAGTGCGTGGCCGAGCGCCACGCCGGCATCAGCGTCAACTTCGACTTCTCCACCATCGAGCCCGCGGTGATCGACCGCATGCTCGATGACGTTGCGCAGGCCAGTCCGCAGGCCGTGATGGTCCTGTGTACCAACATGGACGGCGCCGCCCTGGCGGCCGACTTCGAACAGCGCAGCGGCGCACTGCTGCTGGATTCCGTGGCGACCGCCGCCTGGGGTGCGCTGCGCGCCGCCGGCGTGGATGCGCGCCGCGTGCGTGGTTGGGGCCGTCTGTTCGATCTCGCTTAGGCAGAAAGGTGCGGAGGTCACGTCTTGGGTCGAGTCTCAGGTCGAGTCTCAGGTCGAGTTTTAGGTCGACTCGCCCACGTCGATCTGTCTTGAGTCAATGCGGGACCGTCGGTATCGCATCACGCCGCCCGCCCACGCGGCGACCTGCGCCCTTGCGCTGCCCTGCCCAATGGCACACAACTTGCGAGAACGCACGCGCGCATGGACGAGGATGATGAAACGCATGCGATCGGCCGCACGATCAATGCGATCGAGGTTGCCTGCGGCACGCGGCCGGTCGGCTGGCATACCCGCTCGGCCAGCAGCCCGAACACGCGAAGGCTGCTGCGCGCCGCCGGCTTTCTGTGTGACAGCGACCTCTGCGGCAACGACCTGCCAGTGACGCTTTCGCGCGGCGGCCACGGCGATACACCTTACGTTCTCCTTCCCTACGCCTTCGACACCAACGACATGCAGTTCCAACACACCCACCGCTTCGTGCGGGCGAGCGATTTCGCCGGCTACGTGATCGACGCCTTCGACACCTTGTGGGAAGAAGGCGCGACGCAGCCGAAGATGATGTCGGTCGGCCTGCACCTGCGCATGCTGGGTCGCCCGGCGCGCATCGGCGCGCTGCGCACCATCCTGCACCACATGCGCAGCCGCGGCGGCGTGTGGATCGCCCGCCGCGATGCGATTGCCCGCCACTGGCGGGCGCGGGGACTGTGATGCGACTGCTGCTGCTCAATCCCAACACCACGCCTGCCATCACGGCGCAGGTCGCTGCCAGCGCCCGCGCCTGCGCGCTGCCGGGCACCGAGATCGTCGAGGCCACCGGCGAGTTCGGTGCCGCCGTGATCGGCACGCGCACCGAGAATGCCATTGCTGCCCATGCCGCGCTGCAGGCCGCGCTCACGCAGCCGCAGCCGTATGACGCGCTGGTGCTGGCGGTGTCGCTCGACACCGCGCTCGACGCACTGCGTGAGGCGCTCGACGTGCCGGTGGTCGGGCTGACCGAAGCGGCATTGATCACCGCGACGCTGGTGTCACGCCGCGCCGCGCTGCTCACGCTCGGCCCTCGCATGGTGCCGATGTACGCGGAACTGATCGCGCACCACGGATTTTCGAGCCGCGTCCCCGTGGTGGAGGCGCTGACCCTCACCCCGCAGGACTTCCTGAGCAGACCGCTGGACGCACGCGAGGCGCTGCGCGAGCACTGCGAGCGCTTGGCTCACCACGGTGCGGAAGCCATCGTGTTGGCGGGCGCGGTGTTCGCCGGACACGCGGCCCCGGTTCAGTCGACCGTGCTGGTGCCGCTGATCGACGGCGCGACCGCGGCGGTGGCGCTGGCCGAGATGCTGGTGCGCCTGCGACTGCCCAAGGCACAACTGGGCAGCCTGGCCGCGGCGCGTAACCGCGCCAGCACTGCGCTCGCGCCGGCGCTCGAGGCGTGGCTCAAGCGCTGATGTCCTCGGGGATGTCGTGCGGTCGAACGAACGGGCCCCATGATCACGCTGCAGATCCCCTGCCACTGGTGAAACGCAGGCCAGGGACGACGACCATCGATCGCTGCCCAGTGGTGCGGCGTGGCCCCAAGTTCGTGGCGCAGCGCTCGGTCTGGGTCGGATCGACGTGCGTGGAGCGGCATGCGCTTCTTGCCGCGCGACTTTCATCGCAAAGACATTGAAAGCGGCCGCCTGCAGATCGTGAAGTCCCGCCCGAGCATTCTGCCGCTCGACTACGTCGCCGCCTGCCGTTCCGATCGACCCAACGCGCTGGTAGGTCCGCTGTCCGATCTGGCAGTGACCATCAGCGATTTTGAGCAGGGGCCGAGGAGCGGCTCCTCGCTGGGTTCTCGAAGGCAAGCATCGCGGGTCTAGGGATGCGCAGCACACCTCGCCGCGCCGCCGCCGCGCGACGAGACATCGGCTGGTGGTCCGATCAGCCTGCTGCCCGCGGGCAGCAGGCTAGGCATCACTTGATCGCCGCGCCGCTGCCGCCGACGGGCAGCGAGACGTCGCGGCAGCAAGGTTGCCGTTGCGCACCAGCATGTAGGCGGCAACAGCAGGCTTCTGCGCCTCATCGAGCTTGCTCGGATCGTCGAACGGCATCATCACGTGCAGGTACTCCAACAGGCCCTTGGCCCACTAACCGCCGGCTCGATGTGCCACTACCAGCGCGCTCGCCTCGCCATCCAGCGCCCTGCCCCGATGCGGCAATCGTGCGTCGAAGTACACCGCATCGCCCGCCTCCAGCAGATGCCGCTCATGGCCGATCTGCCACTCCACACGACCGCTCAGGATGAACAGAAACTCTTCGCCGTCGTGTTCGAAGAAGACGTACTTGTCGATGTTGCTGGGGAAAGTGAACAGGAACGCTTCCATCTTGGCGGTGACGTTGCCGCCGATCAGGCTGGCATAGTCGTAGCCGAACGCGGAGGCGCCCCGGATCACTGGCGAGCGCTCTGTCTTCCGCACGATCGATACGAACGGTGAGGCGGGCGCGCCGTGCGTGCCCTCACCATTGATCAGCGAAGTGACATCGGCGTTGAGCGCACCGGCGATGCGGATCAGGGTGCCGAGCGGCGGCGTCTGCAAACCGTTCTCGATGCGCGACAGATAGCCTTTGGACAGCCCCGACAGCTCGGCCAGTCCCTCGAGCGTCAGCTGTTGCTTGCTGCGACAGTGCTGGATGCGCGCGCCCAGCTTGTCGAGGGCGCTGGCTTCAACCTTGCGCGCAGGGGCTGGCGCAGACTTGGGCCGCGTTGGTTTGGCGCGTTGAGCGGTGCTCATGCCGCCGCCCCCACGGTTTGCACGATCGGCAGCCGCTGCGCATTCGCCCGGCGTGCCGCGCTGTACTCGAGAACGCGGGCGATCTCCGCCGTCTTGTCCGGACCGAGTGCCTGCTCCAGGACATACAGCACGGTGTCGATGCACAGCGACACGCCGCCGCCGCTGATCACCTGTCCGGTGTCCACCAGCAGTGCATGGCGGGCGATCACCGGATGCTCACGCGCCAGGATCTCGATCGGCGGCGTCTCGCCCGGCGCCGCTTCCACCTTGGTCGTCACGGTCTTGCCATCCAACAGGCCAGCCGCAGCGGCAATCATGGCGCCCGTGCACAACGTGACCAGTCGCGCGGGTGGCGTGGCGCCGCGCAAGTAGGCGAGCAGCCCCTCGTCCCCACGCGCCGCGACCCAGCCGGGTCCCCCAGGCAGCAGCAGCACGTCGAACGCCGGCGCCGCGCCGAACGTGTGATCAGGCAGCACGCGCAGGCCGTTGCTGAACACCACCGGCGCCGCACTCGCGGCTACCAGCGCAAATGACAACGCGGGCTCGATGCGGCGTGCCATCGAGAGCACGCCCACGGCCGCCAGATCGATGGGCTCGACGCCCGGGTACATGACGAATCCAAACTTCACCGGAGCCTCCATCAGGCTGCGCGTCGCCGCATCGAGCCAGCAGGTCTTGTTTCTAGAAAGGAAACACAATCGTGCAACGGAAACCGTCGTTTGCGATCAATCGGTGCGTTCTTGCACTGAGAAAGAGCAGAAGAAACGCAGGAAGAGCCGTTTCCACAAGTTTCCAAATCGGAAACACTTGGCACGGTCCTCGCTAGTGCTCCAGTCCGCGGCGTCACATCGACCGCCCACCACTTCCCACTCATGCCAAGGGGTTTCCATGACCAATGCCACAAGCAAGACCGCGGCCAAGCGACGCTTCCTGCGCACGGCCGCGCTGGTCGGCGTCACCGCCGTTGCGGCACCTGCCGTCGTTCGCGCGCAAGCGCCCATCGCGCTTCGCATGCAGAGCGCCTGGCCGGCCAAGGACATCTTTCACGAGTTTGCAACCGACTACGCCAAGAAGGTGGGCGAGATCAGCGGCGGGCGCCTGCAGATTCAAATGCTGCCGGCGGGCACCGTAGTTGGCGGCCTGCAGGTCGTCGAAGCGGTGAGCAGCGGCACGCTCGACGGCGGCCACGCCGTACCCGGGTTCTGGTTCGGCAAGAACACGGCGTTCGGCCTGTATGGCGCGGGACCCAACTTCGGCATGGATGCCAATCAGTTGCTGGGCTGGATCCAGCACGGTGGGGGCGACAAGCTCTACGCCGAGATCCAAGCGGCGGCGCGCCTGAACATTCACAGCTTCATGTACGGCCCGGTCCCCACGGAACCCCTGGGCTGGTTCAAGAAGGAGATCCGGACCCTGGCAGATCTCAAGGGTGTGAAGTACCGCACTGCCGGGCTCGCGGTACCGATGATGGCGGCCCTCGGCATGTCGCCCGTGCAGATGGCCCCGGGAGATATCGTGCCGGCCCTGGACCGCGGCGTGCTCGACGCGGCGGAGTTCGCCAACGCCACGGGCGACCGGCTGCTGGGCTTTCCCGACGTGGCGAAGTTCTACTACCAGCGCAGCTTCCATATGGCCAACAACGTGTTCGAGCTGATGGTCAACAGCAAGCGTTTCGAGGCGCTCCCCGCCGACCTGAAGTCGGTGATGCGGGTGGCGGCGGACGCCTGCAGCGCAGAAATGTCATGGAAGGCGATGGATCGCATGTCGACCGACTACATCGAGCTGCAGACCAAACAGGGCGTGCGCGCGATCAAGACGCCGCCGGCCATTCTCGATGCGCAGTTGAAGGCTTGGGACGGCGTGGTCCAGAAGTTCTCGGGCGAGAATCCGCTGTTCGCCAAGGTCGTGGATTCGCAGCGCACGTGGGCACGCCGGGTCGTCTTCTGGGCGGACGAAGTCACGGTCAACTCGGAGATGGCCTACCGCCACTTCTTCCCGCGCGGCCCGGTCGCGGCGTGACGACAACCTGAGTCAGCTGGCCGCTCACGCAGTCTTCTGCGTGGCAGCCAGGGACAGCAGTCAAACAACGGAGACGCGAATGGAATCATCGGTACGGGTGCGCTACTACGGCTGGTCGGCGCTGTCGATCGAGAGTGCCCACGGGGCGTTGTTCTTCGACCCGTTCTGGCGCCACTACTGCGGCGCGCAGTGGTTCGAGCAGACGGATTTCTCGCACGCCAGGTACGTGTGCGTGACACATGGCCACGAAGAGCACTTTCTCGACGTGCCGCCCTTGTTGCGAGCGACCGGCGCACAGGCGTTCGGCTCACCCAGCACGATTGGCTTCCTCAAGTGGCGTGGCCGGATCGCGGCCGGCCGGCTCAACCCGCTGGAGGCAGGCGAGTCGGTCAGCGTGCCGGGCTACGCGATCAGTGCGTTCCTGTGGAAGCACCGCGACATCAACCTGTGGAAGGCGCTGTCAAAAGCCGTGTTTCATGGCAATGCGACGCAACTGTCCTGGGCGATGTCCAGCGCCACACGCGCGCCGTTCTACTCGCCGTACACCGGCTTTCACGTCGCGGTGCAGGGTGGCCCCACGATCATGAACTACAACGAGGGCTTCAACAGCAAGATGACCGACGCCGAAATCCATGCGCTCGGACGCTCGCTGCCGACCGACGTGCTGCTGGGTGGAATGCAGCTGGATTTCGTGACGGATCTGGCGCGCGGCGCCGCCGCGATCGACCCGGGGCTCGTGCTGCTCTACCCGCCGCACGAGTATTTTCACAAGATGATGGGCGTGCAGTCGCGACCATGGGGCGAGTTCGTCGATGCCGTGCAGCGCGCGGTGCCCAAGGCCACCGTGTTGGCACTGGCCCCGGGCGACGAGGTCGATCTGGCCTCCGGCGCCCTGACGCGCTTCAGTCGCCTCGCCGTGGCGGCGTGATTGACTCGACGGTTTCTGACGACAGTTGGAGAGGAAGATGAACAAGACAATCGTGACGACAGCTGACGCGCCGCCGGCGATCGGCCCCTATTCGCAAGCGGTGAAGACCGGGCTGGTGGTGTTCCTGTCGGGCCAGCTTGGGCTCGACCCGCAGACCAAGGAACTCGTCAGTCAGGACTTCGAGGCTCAGGTGCGCCAGTCCTTCAAGAACCTCGCGGCGGTGGCACTGGCGAGCGGAGGCACATTGGCTGACGCGGTGAAGCTGACCCTGTTCCTTACCGACCTCGCCAAGTTCGCCAAGGTCAACGAGATCATGGCCGAAGTGATGCCGCAACCGTACCCGGCACGATCGACGATCGGCGTGGCGAGCCTGCCCAAGGGCGCGCAGTTCGAGGTCGAAGCGGTGTTGGTGCTGCGGGGATAGGCCTGACGAACGTCAAGCCGGGCCCTGTGCTGCTCACCGCGGATGTGCAGGCGGTCGAGGCTCGCGTGCTTGAACGGGGCCGGACCGTTGCGAGGTCTGTTGCGTCCGCCAGCGCCCAGAACACAGCATTGCTAGTGCAGGAGCGTTGGCCGACGCGGCAGCAACGGCGCCGGGACCTCGACGTCGCCCCCAGGCTGCCAGGCGGCGACCAAGGCGAGGAAAGCGTCGAGTGGCCGCGGCTCGGCGAACAGGTACCCCTGCGCTTCGTCGCAGCCTGAACTGCGCAGTGCGTCGAGCTGCGGATGGCTTTCCACGCCCTCGCACACGGTGCGGATGCCGAGCGTGGTGGCCAGTTGCGCGATCGTATGCACGATCGCGCGGGCGTCTTTTCGTATCGGGATCTCGTGGATGAAGGCGCGATCGATCTTCAGCGTGTCGAACGGGAACCGGCGCAGGTAGGCGAGCGACGAGTAGCCCGTGCCGAAGTCGTCGAGCGCCACGCGAACGCCCAGGCCGCGCAGCTCGTGCAGTTGCGCCAGTGCGCCCTCGGCGTCGTCCATGAACACCGACTCGGTGATCTCCATTTCCAGCTGGCCCGGCGCGAGTCCGGACTCCTGCAACGTGCGCCGCACCTGCGCGGCGAACCCGCGGTCGCGCAGTTGCAGCGGGACACGTTGACCGACAGTGCCAGGCCAGAGCGCGGCGTCGGGGCGCATCAGCAGCGCGTCGCCGTCATTGATCCCGTGCCAGCGCGGCCACGCCAATGCTGGCGCCCACGCGCAGGCGGCGGCCGTCCACCTCGTTCCTCACGGGTCTTGCCAACCGCTTCGGAGCAACGAGAGGCAGTCTCAAGCTTCTAAGCGGCATGCGCAGTGACGGAGAACCGGTCGTTCTGCGCGTCGCGCAACTCAAGTTCGAGCGCTGCCTGGGAAACTTCGATGTACGTGTGAAGCCAGTCGCGCAGGAAGTGAATGAACTGGGTCGTGGCGAGAGGCGATTGCGCTTCGCTATGCCGCCTGAACTCCAGTATGGCTTCCGCGAGCCGCTGCTGCTGCGCGCGATGTCGTGCCTGCTCTTCGAGAAAGTGCAGGCGGGCGTTTGCCACGAGTTCGTCCAATGAGCGGTTCATTGCCGCGACGTCCTTCGACTCGACGATGACTTCGCACAGCTTGTTGACTGAACCCATCAACTTTTTGTGCTGCTCATCGATGGGCCTCACTCGGACAGAGTGCTCTGGACCCCACCTCAACAACGGCATGACCGCCTCCTGGCAGTCGCTGCTTGCGATACTCGTCTGCAGCGTTCTGGCTAACGGGAAACGGACCCATTGTGAATCGACTTGGGCAACTTAAGTTTACTTAGGTCAAGTTCTCGCTTCTTCTCGTACTGCCATCCCAGGCGACAACAGTGGCTTGGCAGGCTCAGGGCCATTGTCGACGCCTGATCAAGGGCGCGCTGGAGCCGAGCGGAGGGCTTGGATCACCGTTGGTACGACCATCGATCACGTTCGTGCGCGTCTTCGGAACGACGATGGTTTGCAAGGCGGTGCATGTTCCCTTCTCCATTCGTGCGCTTGCGAACAGACGGCGCAGCCGAGCGCGCCTAGCCTTCATCCTGATCGATAGGCACGCCGCCGGGATGCGACTCAGGCGGGTCCGGTTTTGTTACGCGCGAGTTGTCGCTCGACTCACCAGGAGTTCCACGATGCTCCACTACGCCGTCGTCTTCTTGGTCATCGCGTTGATCGCCGCACTTCTCGGCTTCGGTGGCATTGCTGCCAGCGCCGCCGGGATCGCCAAGATCTTGTTCTTCGTCTTCCTGATCCTCGCTTTGGTCAGCTTCGTTTTCGGACTGCGCCGCAGCGGCTAGTCCGGGACAGCCTTGCCCAACCCGGAAGCAATCGATGCGACCGGCTTGCACTTTCACCCACATTGAAGGACTTCGCCATGGTCGCCACCACACTTCCTACCGCAACCAGCAACCGCCTCGTCGATCAGGCCGCCCAGTCGGCTGATCAGGCCATCCGGTCCACCCAACGTGTGACCAATCAGGCGTTCGACAGCCTTGCCAGTGGCGTGCAGGACATGCGCCACGAAACCGCCCCCATGCTCAACCGCGCCGCCGAGCAGGCGAGCACGATGGCGCATCGCGGTCTTGACGTCATCCGAGAGGGCTCGCACCGCGTGGGTGAATCGGTCCGACATGGCTCGGACAGCACGGTCAACTACATCAAGGAAGAACCCGTCAAGGCCGTGCTGATCGCGGCCGGCGCCGGCGCCGCGCTGATGGCGCTGGTCTACCTGCTGAGCCGCTCGCGCGCGCACAGCTGAACCGCACAAGCATGGGCGCGGCACATCGAAACGCCGCAGCAGGCGCGCGTCCATGACGATGCATCCACGGGTGCTGTCCGGGCGCGGCTGCGATCCTCGCGGCTGTCGCCCTGATGCGTTGGGCGGTCAGTCCGCTCGGCACGTGACGGGCGCGCTGGGTGCGGCTCACGGGCGCGCCGAGCCATTACGCGGCAGCGCGGGCAAGGGCAACCAGGTGCCCAGACAACCGAGCAACGGCAGGAGAGTCGAACGCGCCCCGAAGGGGCCTGGCGGCCGCCAGGCGATGGAGTGATGGCCTAGGCACCATGCGCTGCCGGCATCTCCTGCCGGTAGCGCACATCGCACATCAGCCGGCTCAGTTCCACCTTGACCACGCCATAGCACTCGCAGGAACGCGACTCCAGGCCCGCACGATCGACCACCGCAATGTGGCCTCGACGCGACTGGATGTAGCCCATGTGCTGCAGGCGGCGAGCCGCTTCAGTGACGCTCTCTCGGCGCACGCCCAGCATGCTGGCCACCAGCTCCTGGGTCATGACCAGCTCGCCTGCCGGCAGGCGGTCCAGCGTCAGCAGCAGCCAGCGGCTGAGCTGCTGCTCGATCGAGTGATGTCGGTTGCAGGCGGCCGTCAGTGACATCTGCGTGATCAGGACCTGCGTGTAGCGCAGCAGCAGGTTTTGCAGCAGGCCACCCTCTTCGAAGGCGTTTTGCAGTCGGACGCGGTCGAGGCGGTAGGCCACGCCAGCGGTCTGCACCGTCGCCGCACCCGGCATGGTCCGGCCGCCCATGAAGAGCGCAATGCCGACCAGACCCTCACGCCCCACCCCGGCGGTTTCGGCTGCCGCACCGCTGACGGTGACGTAGTGCAGCGACACCACTGCGCTGGTCGGAAAGTAGGCGTACTGCAGGGTGCGGCCGGGTTCGTACAGCACCTCCCCAAGCTTCAGCGATACGCGTTCCAGGTGCGCTGCGAGCGGCTCGAACTCGTGTCCGGGCAGCGCGGCCAGCAGATGGTTCTGGCTGGGATGGGCCGTTGATCTTTCCATGAGCTCAGTCGCCACGGGGCGGCCAGCGTGTGATCTCGACGCCCACGCCCCGATAGCCGACGAAGCGACACGCCTGATTGAACATGGGCTCGCCGCTGACGCGGTACTGCAGCACGCGACCATCGCCGCAGGTGCGGCTGAAGATGTAGTCGAGGAAAGGCTGGCGTGCCGCGATGGTGTTGCGCAACCACGTGCGCTCGGCCACGTTCCAGCCATCGTCCGGGTCGGCTGCAGGTGCACCGGCCAGCGTGTCGACGCTCAGGCCAAGCATCTCCAGCACCGGACCGCTCACCTTGGTAAACGCGCCGCTCTCGTCCTGCTCCCAGTACCAGTCGGACGCCAGCTCCGTCAGGCTGCGGTAGCGCGCCTCGCTTTCACGCAGTTCGGCGGTGCGCAGTTGCACGGTGTGCTCCAGCAACTGGTTATGGGCCTCCAGCCGGCGGAACAGCAGCCGCGCGATCAGCATGTTGCGGATGCGCGTCTTGACCTCCAGCAGGTCGAACGGCTTGCTGAGGAAGTCCCGCGCACCGGCCTGCAGCGCGCGCAGCTTGTGCCCGGGCTGGGCCGTGAGCACGATCACGGGCAGATACATGTCGGCCGCGCCTGCCTGCAACGCTGCCATGACCTGGAAGCCGTCCATCACCGGCATCTGCAGGTCCAGCAGGATCAGGTCGTAGTCATGTTCGCGGTGCATGGCACAGACCTGCAGCGGGTCCATGGTCGAGGTCGCGTTCAGATGTCCGGCTTCACCCAGCAGCCGTTGCAGCAGGTGCACGTTGGCCGCCTGGTCGTCAACGATCAGGATGCGGGCGGCGAGGATCTCTTGCTCAAGCTGCTTCACGAGGTCTCCTTGGCGTGGTCGGCGTCCGCTCGTCCCTGTGCGTACTTGAGCGCCAGGTCCAGCGTGTCCATGAACTCACCTACCTTGATCGGTTTGGTGAGATAGCGGAAAAAGCCTGCGGCCAGCCCCTTTTCGATGTCGCGCGACATCGCGTTGGCGCTGAGCGCTACCACCGGGATGTGCGCGGTCAATGCGCTTTCGCGCAGCAGGCGCAAGGCGAGCAGGCCGCTGATGCCCGGCAGGTTGATGTCCATCAGGATCACATCGGGCAGAACGGCACGCGCCAGATCCACGCCGCGCTGGCCATCACGCGCGCTGATCAGCCGGATGTCGCTGCGTCGCGCCAGCAGCCGTTCCACCAGCTTGAGGTTGGCCGGGTTGTCTTCCACGCAAAGCAGCGTGCGCACCGCGGTGCCGGTCAGCGCCGGCGCCTGCACCAGCCGCGCCCGGTCGGCGGCATTGCCGTGGGCCTGCACGGCCTCGGTCGTTTCCAGCTCGAACCAGAACACGCTGCCCACGCCGACGGTGCTCTCCACGCCGATGCGGCCGTCCATCAGCTCCACCAGGCGCTTGCACACCACCAGGCCGATGCCTGTGCCTTCCTGCGCCCCGACCTCCTGACCGAGCCGATTGAACGGCTGGAACAGCTGCGCCAGCTTGCCGGGCGGCAGGCCGTCGCCGGTGTCTTGCACGCTGATGCGGGTGTAGGCCGCGTCCACGGTCGTGCAGCTGACGTCGACGCGGCCGCCGACGCGGTTGTACTTGATGGCGTTGGACAGCAGGTTCACCAGCACCTGCTTGACGCGCGTGCGATCGGCGCGCACCAGCCATGCATGCTGCGGCGTCGGAAAGTGCACTTCAATGCCGCTGGCCGCGGCCTGCGGCTCGATCATGGCCTGGCAATCGGCCAGCAGTTCGGCCAGCGCCATCGGCTCGGGTGACAGCGACAGCTTGCCCGATTCGATGAGTGCCAGGTCCAGGACCTCATTGATCAGCGTCAGCAGGTACCAGCCCGCTTGCAGGATCTGATCGATGCTGTCCTTCTGCGCCGCGGTGGGCACAGGTTCACCGGTGTCCATCAGCTGTGCAAAACCGAGGATGGCATTCAGCGGCGACCGCAGCTCATGGCTCATGCAGGACAGGAAGTCCGACTTGGCCAAGTTGGCCTGCTCGGCCGCCTGCTTGGCCTTGCTCAGTTCGAGGTGCTGTTCCTGCAGCACCCCGTCCAGTCGCGTGCGCTCAGCTTCGGCCTGCTGCCGCGCCGTGTTGTCGGTGCCGATCAGCAGATAGCCGATGATGATTGCGTCCGCGTCCTGCAGCGCCGTCACCGACACCACCGCCGGCAGCCGGCTGCCGTCCTTGCAGATGTAGGTGAGCTCATAGACATCCTCGATGCCGCGGCGTGCCTTGAACACCAGCGCTTCGAAGCCCGGCCTGATCGGCGTGGCCAGTTCCATGCTGAGCGCCTGCGCGCGAGCCACCAGTTCGTTCGGGTCGGAGATGTCGGCTGGCGTGATGCGGTTGATGACCTCCGCGGCCGCATAGCCCAGCATGCGCTCGGCGCCCACGTTGAAGATCTGGATCACGCCTCGCTCGTCGGTGGCGATGCTGGAGAAGTTGGCGCTGTTCAGGATGGCCGTCTGCAGCGCGCCGGTCTTGAGCAGCGCCGCTTCGCGCTGGATCTCTGCGCTGGCCAGCGCAGCCTGGGTCTGGCCGGCCGGGGTGGCAGCGGTTCCGGCTTCGGGCATGAGGCGATCTCCTGCGTCCTGGGGGCGGCGCCAAGGGTGGGCGCAGCACAACCCTCACCCCTCAGGGTGACGCGAGTCGCACCGTGACAGCCGCGCAGCCTGGCGTCTGTGCGGTGGCGAACATGGGACGAATCGATCGTTCAGCCCATCGGGCCGGTCGAGCCATGAATGCGGCAGGTTCAGGCGCCGAATTGGGTGGCGCCACAGACCTCAAGCGACCACGCCAAAGAGCGCTCCGACGCCTGCGGTCAATGCCATCGCCATCGCACCCCAGAACGTCACGCGCGTAATGGACGGAACCACAGGTGACCCTCCTGCGCGTGCCGCCAGAAGGCCCAGCAACGCAAGAAAGCACAGAGCGCTGCCGGCCAGACCCCACATGAGTAGCGTGGCTGGAAGCAAGAGGACCATCAGAATCGGAAGCGCTGCCCCGACTGCAAACGTACCCGCCGAGGACAATGCGGCTTGCACGGGTTTGGCGGCGAGCGTGTCCGAGATGCCGAGCTCATCGCGCGCATGTGCGGCCAGTGCATCATGCTTCATCAACTGGGTCGCGACGCTCGACGCCAGGGTTTCATCGAGTCCACGCTTGGCGTAGATGGCCGTCAGCTCTGCGTGCTCCTGCGCCGGATTCGCCGCCAATTCCTTGCTCTCCCGGGCCAGATCCGCCCGCTCGGTATCGGCTTGCGAACTGACCGAGACGTACTCGCCCGCGGCCATTGACATGGCGCCGGCGACAAGCCCGGCGACGCCTGCAACCAGAACGCCCTTGGTATCCGCGCCAGCTGCAGCCACACCCAAGACAAGGCTGGCCGTCGATACGATGCCGTCGTTCGCGCCGAGGACGGCAGCACGGAGCCAGCCGGTCCGATGAGTTCGATGCTTCTCGCTGTGTCGCATGGCGCCTGCCTGTTGATCGGAGGTGTGTCCCGCTGCTTGACTACTACTTGGGGTCATGGGGCACGCGGCGGTGGAATCGACGACAAAACATCGGGGCGTGGGCACTCGCAATGCGGGCCGATGTAAACGCAACCGCACCGAACCGTCGAACCATCATCACGCCGACGTCTTGCCGTCGAAGTGCTCGGTGTCGGCCTCTGCGTCTGCACGCGTGCGGTGGACTACGCCGTCCCGATGGTTGGGCGGTGCGTAGATCGTGTAGAGCTTCAGGGGCTCGGTCCCGGTGTTGATGATGTTGTGCCGGGCACCGGCGGGAACGACCACGGCAAAACCTGCCTGAATCGCGGTTCGGACGCCGTCGAGCACCACTTCACCCGATCCTTGCTCGACCCGAAAGAACTGGTCGAGCTGATGAACCTCGGCGCCGATCTCCTCCTTGGGCTTCAACGACATGACGACGAGCTGACAGTTCCTTGCCGTATGCAGAACGCGGCGGAAGTCGTCATTGTTCGTGGCAATGGTCTCGATGTTCTGTACGTAACCCTTCATCGCAGCTCCAGTGATCGGCCAAGCCGGCGACGTCGCCATGCGCTGCGGTTTCTCAAGCGACCCACGGCGCAAGGCGCCGCCTTCATGCGGATCAACTTACTGCTGACGCCGCACTTCGTCTGTACGCAGACGAACGCAACTGCACCCGGCGAACCGTGCGGCACGACGGTTGCCGCTGCCAACAGTCGAACGTTCCGAGGAGCCGCCATGCCGCGCGCCCTGCAAGCCGTCAACGTCTCCTTCGGCCTGGTCACGATCCCCGTCAAGCTCTTCGGGGCGACCGAAGCCAAGGCCGGCATCCACTTCAACTTCCTGCATCAGTGCGGCTCCCGCGTACGGCAGGTCTACCGCTGCGTCGCGGAGGACAAAGAGGTGCCGCGCGACGAACTGATCAAGGGCTTCGAGGTATCGAAGGATCAGTTCGTCACCTTCACCAAGGAGGAACTCGACACGCTCGACGAGCAGTCCAGCGGCATGATCGAGATCACCGAGTTCGTGCCGGCCGAGACGATCGACCCGGTCTACTACGAGAAGACCTACTACCTCGGTCCAGACAAGGGGGGCGCCAAGCCCTACCGCCTGCTGGCCGAAGCGATGCGACGCGCCGGCCGTTCCGCCATCGGTCGCTGGGCGGCGCGCGGCAAGCAGTACCTGGTCACGCTGCGGGTGGTCGAGCAAGGCCTCGTGATGCAGACCCTCCTTTACGCAGACGAGGTGCGCCCGATCGCCGACATCGAGGTGCCCGAGGCCAAGGTGGCCGACAAGGAACTGGCGCTGGCCGCGCAACTGATCGATTCGATCACCGGCGAGCGCTTCGATCCCACCCAGTACAAGGACGAGGTCAAGGAGCGCATCGAGGCGCAGATCCAGAAGAAGGTCGACGGTCAGCAGATCACCGCGCCGGAAGCACCCGTCGCACCAGGCGGGGCTCAGGTCATCGACATCATGGAAGCGCTGCGCGCCAGCCTGCGGTCGGGACCCGCGGCCCCGCGTCGCGCGCCAGCCAAGCCGGCCACTAAGGCCACCCCAGCGCGCGAGCGAGCCGCCGCTGCACAGGACGAAGACACCGACCGCGCGCTGTCGGCTGATGACAAGCGCGCCGCCAAGAAAGCGCCCGCGCGCAAGAAGGCTCGCAAGGCTGCCTGATTCCCCTCTTGTTAGATTCCTATCGGTTGGTCAGCGTGGCGTTCTCGCTGCGGCAAGCCAGTCGCATCGTCGGGCTGGCGCCCGCCACGGTATCGGCACTGGCACGCGCCGGCGTGATCGCGGTGAGCCCGATCGGTGCGGCGCGCCATGATGATCTGCTGTTCACCTTTGCCGACCTGGCCACCCTGCGCACCGTGGCCGCCCTGCCCGCTACCGCAGTCAGGCGTTCGCTGCGTACCGGACGCAGCGCGCTGTTGCGCGCCTCGGCCGGTCGCCGCCTGCGGGCGCTGGGTGCCCGCCTGGTGGTGGTCGAGCCGGACGGTCGCCTGTGGGATGCAGAGTCCGGCCAATGGCTGCTGAGCTTTGACGAGCAGTCAGCAACGGTGGCGCGCGTGGTGGTGTCGACCGCATGGAAGCAGAGCCGCCCGGCGGAACCGATCATCGACCCGTTCGAGCGAGCTTTGCTGCTCGAGGCGACCGACCGCGATGCGGCGGCTGCGGTCTATCGCAGCCTGCTGGACGAGGAGCCGCTGCGCGAGGACGCCTATTTGAACCTGGGTGTGCTGCTGCACGACGCCGGTCGACTGCCCGAGGCGCTCACCGTCTATCAGGAGGGATTGATACACCTGCCGGACGCGGTGATGCTGCACTTCAACCACGGGGTCGCGTTGCAGGCTCTGGGCGCGCACGCGCAGGCGCGCGAAAGCTACACCGCAGCGCTGCGGATCGATCCGCTGTTTGCCGATGCGCACCATAACCTCGCCCTGTGCTGCATTGAGACCGGGGATGCGCAGGCAGCGGCACGGCACGCCAACCAGGCGCGGCGACTGCGGATGGACTCGTGACCGCCAGTTGCGCTGAAACTGGCGTAGAGGGGCGGATCGGCCGGCCTGGGCCGCGAAGCGCAGTTGCGTGGGTGTGACCGAGTAGGCGCGCTCTTGTCTCCTGGGCACCCCTGTTCGAGTCCTCGGGTGGCGCTGGCATCATCAGCGCCATGACGAATTTCGACGAAGCCATCGCTTTCGCGCAGGCGCACGAGATCGCCTGGCCGCGCGATCCGGCCACCGACCTCGCGCACTGGGGCGTGCACCACGATGACCCACCGCCGTTCAACGCACTGCGCGGACCGGTGCACCCGCGCGGCGGCGTCTCGGGCGTGATCCGGGTCGGCGATGAAGAGGTCGCCCGCTGGGGCGAGCCAGACCGCGCCGACCAGACCTTCAGCGTCGCCAAGACCTACCTCGCGCTGCTCGCAGGCATCGCGCATGGGCGCGGCTTGCTCGAGCCGGATGATCGCGTCAGCGATCGGCTGCCGGGAATCGGATTCGATTCGGCCCACAACCGGTCGATCACCTGGGCGCACCTGCTGACGCAGACCAGCGAGTGGCAGGGCGAGTGCTTCGGCATGCCTGACCAGGTCGAGCACTATCGCCGGGTCTCCTTCGACCCAACGCCTCCCACCGGCAGGAAAGGCGACCTGCGTCCGTTGCGCGCGCCAGGCAGCTACTGGGAATACAACGACGTTCGGATCAACCAGTTGTCGCTGGCGCTGCTGCACCTGTTCGCGCGGCCCCTGCCTGAGGTGTTCGCCGAGAACGTGTTGCAGCCGATCGGTGCCGGACGCGACTTCAAGTGGGAGGGCTACGACGACGCCTGGGTCGAGATCGGCGGCCGCCGCACGCAGTCGGTGCCAGGCGGCACGCACTGGGGCGGTGGCGTGAGCATCAGCGCGCGTGACCAGGCGCGCATTGGCCAGTTGTTGCTAGACGGTGGTGCCCACGGCGATCGCCAGGTCATACCGCGCGATTGGGTGCAGCGCATGCATGCGCCGTGCGTGCAGGCGCCGTTCTACGGCTGGCTCACCTGGCTCAATGGCGATGGACGATTGTTCGCGGAGGCAGCTCGCAACAGCTGGTTCATGTTCGGTGCGGGCGGACACACGGTGTGGATCGAGCCGGACCACCGCGCCGTGGTCGTCACTCGTTGGATGGACGGTGACCAGGCGGCAGGCTTCGTGCGCCGCGTGGTGCAGGCGCTGCGGCGCTAGGCCACGCCAGTCGCCGAGGACCAGGCCGACGGGCGCACGCCAAGCGCGGGAACGCGACGATCGGGAGAAGCCGGCCCGCCACGTGCCGACGTCGTCTTCGCTTACGCGCGCACCCGCAAGGCTTGCCGCGAGTCCGGCGGAACGCGAATTGCATTGATGCTGCCAGCGAAGAGGTGGAGCAATGCGCAAGCGCAGGCCGGTCATCGTCGGTTTGGTTGCAGGTGGCCTGACGCTGCTCGCAACGCTGCTTGTGATGAACCTCTCGCTCGGCGACAAGCAGATCGACTGGAAGCTTCCACACCAGCACGCTGTCGACTCGCCGCAGTTCGCGCGCACATTGGGCCACCTACTGGGCCCGCCGCTCGTTGGTGGCAACCGCGTCGAGGCACTCGTCAACGGCGAACGCATCTTTCCGGCCATGCTGGATGCGATCAACTCGGCACGCCAATCGATCGCGATGGAGACATACATCTACTGGTCGGGGGAGATCGGGAGTCGCTTCGCGACCGCACTTGCGGAGCGGGCTCGCGCCGGGGTCAAGGTCCATGTCCTGCTCGACTGGGTCGGCAGCAACCGCATCGATACCGCCTACATCGAACAGTTGCAGGCGGCTGGCGTCGAAGTCACGCGCTACAACAAGCCCCACTGGCATGGTCTGGACCGGGTGAACAATCGCACGCACCGCAAGCTGCTCGTCGTCGACGGCCGGATCGGATTTACCGGCGGGGTTGGCATTGCCGATCAATGGCGCGGGGATGCCGACAACCCGGAACAGTGGAGAGATACGCACTTTCGCGTCGAAGGGCCGGTGGTGGCGCAACTGCAGGCGGCGTTCCTCGACAACTGGGTCCAGGCCACCGGCAACGTGCCTTACGGTGATGACTACTTCCCTCCCCTGTCGCCGGTCGCCGGGGAAGGCGGCAACATGCAGGCGCAGATGTTCATGAGTTCTCCGGGCGGCGGCTCCGAAAGCATGCAGCTGATGTACCTGCTGTCGCTGGCATCGGCAACTCGCAGCCCTCGGCTGTCGATGTCGTACTTCGTGCCGGACGATGTGGCCATCGACACCCTCGTTGCGGCACGGGCGCGCGGCGTAAAGGTGCAGATCATCGTGCCCGGCCCGCTGATGGATGTTGCGGTAGTGCGCCGTGCGTCGCGTGCACGCTGGGGCAGGCTGCTGGAGGCGGGCGCGGAGATCCATGAGTACATGCCGGCGATGTATCACTGCAAGGTGATGATCGTCGATGAACTGTGGGTGTCGGTGGGCTCCACCAACTTCGACAACCGCTCGTTCGCGGTCAACGACGAAGCGAACCTGAACGTGCTCGACGCCCGCTTCGCACAACGTCAGGTGGCGATCTTCGAGGACGACCTGCGGCGCTCCCGCCGCATCACCCTCGAGGAATGGCAAAGCCGGCCGTGGCGCGAGCGCATCGTCGAATGGATGGCTGGCCAGATCGGCTCGCAACTGTAGGCCCGACAGAAGGAACGCGCCGCACCGGGCTTGGTCAACCATTTGGATTGCGCAAGCGGTCGATCGCGTACGTCGCGCTGACCCCTTGGCATCGATCTTGCCGTGATGGTGTCGACAGCGTGCGAGCCGCCCAGGCAGCGCCGACAGGAGTAAGGTGATTGTCCGCGGTTGCCGTGTGCCCTACAGAAGGTCCTCGTTAGATGCTGCATAGGACGAGTGAAGTTCTTCCGTGGTGGCAGAAAATCCGGGCTCTGGCAGATCGCGATACGCCGGTAACCGCAGAGGAGCCGCTGCGCGCTGAGCTCTTCAGCGCCGACCAGATGACCGCGCACGGACGGCACCTGGCAGCCATCCACGTGCTCGAGCGCAAGGTCGTGCCGGACCGCCTGCTGGCGCGGCTGGCCGCGAACGAGCGTGTCCTCGCCGATCTCGCCAAGCGCCTGACCGCCGAAATTGCGGACAAGAGCCGACTGTCGCCGGCGGCCGAATGGCTGCTCGACAACTTCTATCTCATCGCGGAAGAAATCCAGACTGCGCGCCGGCACCTGCCGCGCGGCTACAGTCGTGAGCTGCCGCGACTGGCCATGGCGGCCGGCGGGGGGCGCGCGGCCGGCGTGCCCCGCGTCTACGACCTCGCGCTGCAACTGGTGGCGCACGGCGACGGCCAGGTCGGGCGCAGCACGCTCAGCCGCTTCATTGCCGCATATCAATCGCTCCATCCGCTGCTCTTGGGCGAGTTGTGGGCGATTCCGATCATGTTGCGGCTCGCGCTGATCGAGAACCTGCGTCGGGTCGCGGCACGCGTGCATCTGGCGCACGCGCAGCGGGCCACCGCCGGCGTCTGGGCCGACAACATGATCGCGGTGGCCGAGGCCATACCGAGCGACCTGATCCTCGTGGTGGCCGACATGGCGCGCTCCGAGCCACCGTTGACCAGCGCGTTCGTGGCTGAGTTCGCGCGCGCGCTGCAGGGTCGCGGCGCCGCCCTCGCCTTGCCGCTGACCTGGATGGAGCAACGCCTGGCCGATGCTGGCGTGACCATCGAGCAGATGGTGCGGATCGAAGGTCAGCAGCAGGCGGCCAACCAGGTGTCGGTCAGCAACAGCATCGTCAGCCTGCGCCTGCTCGCCACCACCGATTGGCGCGAGTTCGTCGAGACGCTGAGCAGCGTCGAGCAGACCCTGCGTGGCGATCCGAGCGGGGTGTACGCGCAGATGGACTTCGGCACGCGCGATCGCTATCGGCACGTGGTCGAGTTCATTGCCAAGAGCGCGACCTGCACCGAACCCGACGTGGCGCGCGTCGCCATCGAACTGGCGACGGCGGCTCCCGCAAGCACCGACGATGCCCGGCGGACCCACGTCGGCTACTACCTGCTGGATGCCGGACGGATCGACCTGGAGCGTGCGGTCGGCGCGCGCGCGCGGTTCACCCTGCGCTGGTCCCGTGCCTGCCGGGCGCGCGCGCTGCCGCTGTACGGTGGCGCCATCGTGCTCGGCACGCTGGCCATTGGCGCGGCACCGCTGCTGCGCCTGCACGCCCAACTGGCGTGGCCAGGGTGGGCTGAAGCGGCGATCGCTTTGGTGCTGCTGCTGGCAGCCAGCCACCTCGCCGTGGCACTGGTCAACTGGCTGGTCACGTTGTGGGTCGCGCCGCAGCCGCTGCCGCGGCGCGATTTCAGTTTCGGCATCGCCACCGAATCGCGCACGCTGGTGGTGGTGCCGACCATGCTCGGCAGCGTCACGGGGATCGAATCGCTGGTCGAGGCGCTCGAGGTTCGCTACCTGGCCAATCGCGACGCCAATCTGCATTTCGGCCTGCTGACCGACCTGCACGACGCCGCCGAAGAGCACTTGCCGACCGACGCCGCATTCGTCGACCTGGCCGCTGCCCGCATCGAGGCGCTGAACGACAAGTACGCGCAGGCAGGCGATCCGACCAGCCGGACCACGTTCTACCTGTTTCACCGGCCACGCCGCTGGAACGCGCGCGAACGCGTGTGGATGGGCTACGAGCGCAAGCGCGGCAAGCTCGCCGACCTGAACGCGCTGCTGCGGGGGCGCGCCGGTGCCGGGCCGGACGACTGCTTCGCGCGCATCGTCGGCGAAACCCTGTGGCTGTCGGCCGTGCGATACGTGATCACGCTCGACACCGACACCCAGTTGCCGCGCGGCGCTGCGGCGCAGATGGTGGCGACCATGGCGCACCCGCTGAACCGGCCGCGTTTCGGCAGCGGCAAGTCTGCCGACATCGTGGTCGAGGGCTACGGCATCCTGCAGCCGCGCCTGGCGCCCAGCCTGCCGAGCACCAACCGCTCGGGCTATGCGCGACTGCATGGGGGCGAACCCGGGATCGATCCGTACACCCGCGCCGTCTCCGACGTCTACCAGGATCTGTTCGGCGAAGGATCGTTCATCGGCAAGGGCATCTATGACGTCGATGCCTTTGAGCGCGCCCTTTCCGAGCGCCTGCCTGAGAACCGCATCTTGAGCCACGACCTGCTCGAGGGCGCCTATGCGCGCTGCGGCCTGCTCAGTGATGTCGAACTGATCGAGGATGCACCGGCCACCTATGGTGCCGACGTCGCGCGTCGCTATCGCTGGATCCGGGGCGACTGGCAACTGCTCGGCTGGCTGCTGCCGCGCCTGCACTCGCTCCCCGGTCGCCCGCGCAATCCGCTGTCGGCATTGTCGCGCGCGAAGATCCTCGACAACCTGCGCCGCAGCCTGGTCCCGCCCGCCCTGCTGCTGCTGCTGCTGACCGCCTGGGCGCTGCTGCCCGAGCCGGGCCGGTGGACGCTGTACGGGGTCATCATCGTGGCGCTGGTGCCGGTCGCCTCGACCTTGACCGCATGGCTGCGCCGGCCGCTGCAGCAGATGCGCTCCGAGGAGCCCACCGCCGCGCATGCGCCGCTGTGGCAGCAAGCGCAGCGGCTGCTGGTCCAGGTCCTGCAGTCGCTCGCCTGCCTGCCGTTCGAGGCGGCTTATAGCGTGGCCGCCGTCGGCCGCACGCTGTGGCGCGTGCTTTGGTCGGGGCGCCGGATGCTGGAGTGGCGACCCTCGGCGGACGTTGTCACACACACGCGGCCCGGGAGCGTGGATGATCTTCTTCACAGCGCGATGCGACTGGCGTTCGGTCCGATCCTGGCGGTGACCTGCGCGGCCGGCCTGTCGCTGCTGCGGCCCCTGGCGCTGCCGGCGGCGTTGCCGCTGTTGCTGCTTTGGTTTGCGTCACCGCTGCTGGTGTGGGCGCTCGATTCGCCGGTGCGTCGACCGCGCGCCGGACTGACCGCTGCCCAGACCGTCTTCCTGCGCCGACTGGCGCGGCGCACCTGGGCATTCTTCGAGGCGCATGTCGGTGCGACCGACAACCACCTGCCGCCGGATAACGTGCAGGAACATCCGGTGGCGCGCGTCGCACATCGCACCTCGCCGACCAACATGGGCTTCGCCCTGCTGGCGGGGCTGACCGCACGCGGCTTCGGTTACCTCGGGACCGGCCAGCTGATTGCACGGATGGACGCCGCGCTGGCAACGATGCAGCGCATGCAGCGGTTCCGCGGCCACTTCTACAACTGGTACGACACACAGACGCTGGCGCCCCTGCGCCCGCATTACGTCTCGACCGTCGACAGCGGCAACCTCGCCGGACAGTTGCTCACGCTGCGCGCCGGACTTCTGGCGCTCGCCGATGAACCGGTGCTGGCACGCGGTTGGCGCGAAGGCGTGCACGACACCTTCGGCGTGCTGCTCGAAGCACTCGCTCCCCTGCAGGCCCAGCCCGCCGCACTGTCGGAGTCGCTGACGAGCTTCGTGCAGGTGCTGGACCGATACCGCGCCAGGCCACCCTCCGCCCGCGCCGAGTGGCGCGCCATGCTGGCTGCGCTCGATTCCGGTGCCGCGGCGATCGGCGCGGCGGTCGACGTGGACCTCGCGGCGGTGGCCAAGGCCGACGCGGTGCAGGCCGAGATCAGCAGCTGGGCGAACTTGCTGCGCGTGCAGTGTGGCGCCGGTCACGCCGAGCTGAACGCCGTCCTGCCGGATGACGCCGAGGTGGTCAGTGGCATGCCGATGCCGACTTTGCGCCAGCTTGCGTTGGGCGCGGCAGCGGGATCGAAGGCGGGCGACCATGCTCGTTCAATGCTGCGCGCGCTGGCGGATACCGCCGCCCGTGCCGGTGCGCTGGCCCACATGGAGCAAAGCTTCCTGTACGACGACGCACGACATCTGATGACGATCGGCTACAACGTCGAGGAGCGCCGCGTCGACACGGGCTACTACGACCTGCTCGCCTCCGAAGCGCGCCTGGGCGTCTTTGTCGCGATTGCGCAGGGTCAGATCGGGCAGGAAAGCTGGTTCGCGCTCGGCCGTCTGCTCACGTCCGCCGCCGGCACGCCGGTGCTGCTGTCCTGGAGCGGCTCGATGTTCGAGTACCTGATGCCGATGCTGCTGATGCCCAGCTACGAGAACACGCTGCTCGACCAGACCTGCCGCGGCGCGGTGCAGCGCCAGATCGAGTTCGGTGACCAGCAGGGCGTCCCCTGGGGCATCTCGGAGTCGGGCTACAACGGCTTCGACACCGCGCTGAACTACCAGTACCGCGCGTTCGGCGTGCCCGGGCTGGGCCTGAAACGGGGCCTTGCCGACGACCTTGTCGTGGCGCCGTATGCGTCGATGATGGCGCTCATGGTGTCGCCCGAGCAGGCCTGCGAGAACCTGCAGCGACTGGCCACCATCGGCGCGGCCGGCCGCCACGGGCTGTACGAGGCGATCGACTTCACCCCGGCGCGCCTGCCACGCGGCCAGAAGAGCACCGTGGTGCGTTCGTTCATGGCGCATCATCAAGGCATGGGCCTGCTGGCGCTGGCGCACCTGCTGCTGGAGCGGCCGATGCAGCGGTACTTCGAGGCGGACCCGGCCCTGCAGGCCACCCTGCTGCTGCTGCAGGAGCGCGTGCCGCGTGCCGTGACCTTCCAGCCGGACTTCGACCAGCGCGCGGCCACGCGCAGCGCGACCGAGACGGATCAGACACCGATCCGCATCATTGCCGGCGGCGCCGACACCGCCGCGCCCGAGGTTCAGCTGCTGTCGAACGGCCGCTACCACGTGATGGTGACCAGTGGCGGTGGCGGCTACAGCCGCTGGAACGACCTGGCGCTGACGCGCTGGCGTGAGGACACCACCTGCGACCACTGGGGCAGCTTGTGCTATCTGCGCGATACAGCCTCAGGTCACACCTGGTCCACTGCGTACCAGCCGACCCACACCCGCGGCGAACGCTACGAAGCGATCTTCAGCGAAGGCCGCGCCGAATTTCGCCGACGCGACGTTGGCATCGACACCCATACCGAGATCGTCGTCTCGCCGGAAGACGACATCGAGTTGCGTCGGCTGCGCATCACCAACAGCAGTTCGTCGCGGCGCACGATCGAAGTCACCAGCTACACCGAAATGGTGCTCGCCACGGCGCCGGCCGACGCGCTGCATCCGGCCTTCAGCAAGCTTTTCGTGCAGACCGAGCTGCTCGATCGGCCCGCCGTGGTGCTGGGGACGCGCCGCCGCCGCTCGCCGGAGGACGAGACGCCGTGGATGTTCCAGCTGATGGCCGTGCATGGCGTGCGTTCGCTCGGCAACAACGACGGGCGGGTCAGCGCGATCACGCACGAGACCGACCGCGCCCGCTTCATTGGTCGCGGCAACGACCTCGCTTCGCCGCAGGCGATGCGCACGGTCGGGCCGCTGTCGGGCACGGCCGGCCCGGTGCTCGATCCGGTAGCCGCCAGCCGCTGCGCGATCACGCTGGCGCCAGACCAGAGCGTGATCGTCGACATCGTGATGGGCGCGGCGGCCAACCGCACCGCGTGCGTCGCACTGGCCGAGAAGTACCAGGACCGCGGACTGGCCGAGCGCGTGTTCGAGTTGGCGTGGACCCATGCGCAAGTGGTGCTGCGCCAACTTAACGCGAGCGATGCCGACGCGCAGTTGTACGCGCGGCTGGCCGGCGCGGTGATCTACACGCAGCCAGGGTGGCGCGCCGATGCCGCGCTGCTGATGCGCAATCGGCGCGCGCAGTCAGGTTTGTGGGGCCACGCGATCTCGGGCGATCTGCCGATCGTGCTGCTGCAGATCGGCAACGCCGACAACATCGAACTGGCACGGCAGCTGGTGCAGGCCCACGCCTGGTGGCGGCTGAAAGGGCTCGCCGTCGATCTGGTGATCTGGAACGAGGAACGCGACATCTATCGCCACCGCCTGCAGGAACAGATCACCGGCCTGATCGCCGCCGGCGTCGAGGCACACGTGATCGACCGGCCCGGCGGCATCTTCGTACGCCACGTGGAGCAGATTGCACACGAGGATCGCATCCTGTTGCAGTCGGTGGCGCGTGCTGTCTTCAGCGACGACCGCGGCAGCCTGGCCGAGCAGATCGATCGTCCGCCGGTGCGAACGCTGCGCCCAGGCCCGTTGGTGCCCACGCGCACGGTCGAGCGGCGCAACGTGGCGCCGGAAGGCGAGGCCACCCGGCCACAGCGCGGAATCGCGGCGCCTGCGTCCAACGGTGTCGGCGGTTTCAGCGACGATGGTCGCGAGTACGTGGTCGCGCCAGCGCCCGGTGTGCGTCCACCTGCGCCGTGGGTCAACGTGCTCGCCAATTCGCGCTTCGGCTGCGTGGTGTCCGAAGCAGGCAGCGCCTACACGTGGTGCGAGAACGCGCATGAGCTGCGCCTGACCCCCTGGCACAACGATCCGGTGGGCGACGCCTCCGGCGAGGCGATCTACCTGCGCGACGAAGAGACCGGCGAAGTGTGGTCGCCGACCTCCCTGCCCTGTCTGCCCGACCCGGCCGAGGCGGTGTTCACGACCCGGCATGGCTTCGGCTACAGCGTGTTCGAGCACGTCTCGCACGGCGTGCGAGCGGAGCTGACGTTGTTCGTCGCGCTCGACGCCGCAGTGAAGTTCTCGGCGCTGCGCCTCACCAACGTCTCGGGCCGTCCGCGCAAGCTCAGTGCCACCGGCTACGTCGAGTGGGTGCTGGGCGATCTGCGCGCCAAGACGGTGCCGCACATCGCCACCGAAGTCGGTGCCGACAGCGGTGCGCTGTACGCGCGCAACGCGTTCAGCAACGACTATGGCGACTGGATCGGCTTCTTCGATGTGGACGAGGCACAGCGTGCGGCCGGCAGTTTCACCTGCGACCGCACCGAGTTCATCGGCCGCAACGGCTCGCTGCGCCAGCCGGCTGCACTGAGCCGCGTGCGGCTCGGCGCGCGTATCGGTGCCGGGCTCGACCCATGCGCGGCGATCCAGGTGCCACTGAACCTGGGGGTGGGAGAGACAGGCCAGGTCGTGTTCCGCCTCGGCATGGGTCGCAGTGTCGACGAGGCCGACCAGCTGGTGCAGCGGTTCCGCGGATCGACGGCCTGTTCACAGGCGCTCGATCAGGTGAAGCGGCACTGGCGCCACACCCTCGGCGCGGTCCAGGTCAAGACGCCGGATCGCGCCTTGGACCTGCTCGCCAACGGCTGGCTGCTGTATCAGACGATCGCCTGTCGCCTCTGGGCGCGCAGCGGCTACTACCAGTCGGGCGGCGCGTTCGGCTTCCGCGATCAGCTGCAGGACACGATGGCGTTGGTGCACTGCCAGCCGCAGCTGCTGCGCGCACAACTGTTGCTGTGCGCCAGCCGTCAGTTCATCGAGGGCGACGTGCAGCACTGGTGGCACCCGCCGCAGGGTCGCGGTGTGCGCACGCGCATCGCCGACGACTACCTGTGGCTGCCGCTGGCGCTGGCCCGCTACGTCGACGCCACCGGTGATGTCGCCGTGCTCGATCAACCGGTGCCGTATCTCGAGGGGCGTGCCGTCAATCCGCCCGATGACTCGTACTACGACCTGCCGATGCCGTCGCCGGTGAGCGAGAGCCTGTACCAGCACGCCTGGCGGGCGCTCGAACACAGTTTCCGTTACGGCGTCCACGGCCTGCCGCTGATGGGCACCGGTGACTGGAACGACGGCATGAACCTGATCGGCCATGCCGGCAAGGGCGAAAGCGTGTGGCTGGGCTTTTTCCTGTGCGAGGTGCTCGCGCGCTTCGGTCCACTGGCCACCCGCCACGGCGACGAGGCCGCAGCGCTGCGCTGCACGCAGGAACGCGCACAACTGCACGCGCAGCTTGAAGCGCAAGGTTGGGATGGCGCGTGGTATCGGCGTGCGTACTTCGACGATGGCAGTGCGCTCGGGTCGGCCGACAACGTCGAGTGCCAGATCGACTCCATCGCGCAGAGCTGGTCGGTCCTGTCCGGCGTGGCGGCGGCCGACCGTGCGCGCTCGGCGATGGACGCCGCCCACACTCGCCTCGTGCGCCAGGATGTGAAGATTGCCCTGCTCCTCGACCCACCGTTCGACCAGAAGGGACCGAACCCGGGCTACATCGCGGGCTACCTGCCTGGCGTGCGGGAGAACGGCGGCCAGTACACGCATGCGGCCATCTGGATGGCGATGGCGTTCGCCGCGCTGGGCGATCACGAGCGCGCCTGGTCGATCGCGACCATGATCAATCCGGTCAATCGCAGCGCCACGTCGCGCGACGCGACGCGGTACAAGGTCGAGCCCTATGTGATGTCGGCCGACATCTACAGCGTTGCTCCGCACACCGGACGGGGCGGCTGGAGCTGGTACACCGGGTCAGCAGGCTGGATGTACCGCCTCATCATCGAGACCCTGCTCGGGCTGCAGCTGCAGACGGACGCCCACGGCGCCCGCCTCACCCTTGCGCCCTGCCTGCCGTCGCACTGGCCGGGCTGCACGATCAGCTACCGCCACGGTCGGTCGCATTACGAGATCGAGATCGTGCGGGCGGTTGACGTGAGCGGTATCGACGTGTTCGTCGATGGCCTTCGGCAGAACGAGGCTTGCGTTCCGCTGCAGGACGACGGGCTGAATCACCGCGTCGAGGTGCGCCTTCCCGCGGCGAATGTGCCCGCCAGCGCTGTGGCAGCTCGCGCCGCGGACCGCTAGTACCGCGCCTCGACCAACCGAGCGAACGGCGCTTCGGCGTCGTGACGGAAGCCGCTTGAACCGCCTTTGCCGTCAACCCTCTGCAAGCACGGTGCGGTAGTGCAACCGCATGAGCCTGAGACGCCTGAAGGCGCAGCAGCTTGGGTGAAAACGTCCGGCAATGGCGCAACGCGTAGCGCAGGCGTCCCACTTCGCATTAGTATCCGCTGCCTCTGCGCCATGTTGGTGCAGCCCTTTTCATGCGGCGCCATGCAAGACGACCTGACTTCGACCATCGCCTGCAATCTGTGCGGGTCCACCACGGTGACGGTGCTTTCACAGCGCAGCCGCAGCGGAGAGCCCCTGCGCACGGTGGGCTGCCGCAGCTGCGGCTTGGTTTGGTCCGATCCGCGGCCGCACGCTGCCCGCCAGTACTACGAGGATGAGTACCGGATCGCCTACAAGGGCACGTTCGAACCCAAGCCCAAGCACGTGCATCGGGCGGGACAGGTTGCGCTATCCAGGCTGGAGAAGATCCGCTCGCACCTGCGGCCACGGATGCGGGTGCTTGACGTGGGCAGCGGCGGCGGCGAGTTCGCCTACCTGCTGCAAAAGCTCGGACACGACATACAAGGCATCGAACCCAACCGGGGCTATGCCGGCTATGCAACCGCCCAGTACGGGCTGAACATCACGCGTGGCTTCATTGGCGATGCCACCCTGCCCGAAGGCGGCTTCGACCTCATCACCATCTGGCATGTGCTGGAGCACACGGAAGACCCCAAGTCGGTGCTGGCCCAGCTGGGTCGGGCGTTGGCCCCTGACGGCCTGCTCGTGGTGGAAGTGCCGAACGTCGAAGCCACCTGCCAGACCCCCAGCAGTTCATTTCACGAGGCGCATCTTTACACCTTCAACACGGTCACGTTGCAGGCAATGGCTGCTCGTCTCGGGTTGAAGACACACGCCATCACGCTGTCCGACGATGGCGGAAACCTCACTGCGGTGTTTCGCGCCGACCCGGCCGCGTCGGACAGCCACTTGCCGCTGACCGATAACCACGAGCGCATCGCGCGCTCGGTTGCTCGACACACCAACCTCGCACACCTACTGACAGCCCATCCCTATCGGCGCTTCGTCGGTCGCTTGAGCCGAGCCGTTGCCGAGTGGATCGCAACCCGCCAACTGAGCAGCGGCCGGGAGCGCCTCGACCGGCTTTATGCAAGCGCTGTTGAGGTGAAGCGTCCTCGTCGACCGGACCCTTCGCAGTCGCCGCTTGCCGGCTGATCAAAGCCACTTTGTCCACCAGCGGTCGGTGCCGTAGATCTCGACTGCAGTCAACTGGTTCTCGACGTCGCTCACACGTCAGCTCGTTCGCTACGAGGGGCTGGCGCCTCCGTTCCTGCCATGCCGTTGTACTGCCAGGTCGCGAGCGGCCGGGAAGCCGGCTCTGCGGCGAGCGCCGCGCGTGGCCGCAGGCGGTGCAACCGCGGAACGCTGCCGCGGCCGCACGCGCTCCGCGGCGCAGCCTAGTGCCGCGCCTCGAACACCAGATTGAACGGCGTCTCCGCAACCCGGCGAAAGCGCTTGAAGCCGCCCTCGCCGACCACTGACCGCAGGCGCGCCTCGCCGGCTTGTGCACCCAGGCACAGCGCCACTTCCTGCGAGCGTGAGCAGGGCGTGCACAGCAAGGTCGAGGCTGAGTAGAACACGCGCCCGACCGGGTTGAGGTTGTCGTCCAGTCGGTCATGGGCGAACGGCTCGACGATCATCCAGTGGCCGTCGTCCTTGAGCGACGCGCGCACGTGCTCGGCAGCGCCCGCCGGATCGCCCATGTCGTGCAGGCAGTCGAAGAACGTGACGAGGTCGTAGTCCCGGCCCGGATACGTCTTGGCGGCGGCCTGCTCAAAGCGCACGCGCGCGCCGACCCCGGCATCCTCGGCGCGTTGCTGCGCCGCGTTGACCGATGCCGCGTGGTAGTCGAAGCCGACGAACAGTGATCGCGGAAACTCTTGCGCCATCAGGATGGTCGAGGAGCCATGACCGCAGCCAACGTCGGCCACCAGCGCGCCACGCTCCAGCTTTTCCACCACGCCGTCCAGCGCAGGCAGCCAGCTGCCGATCAGATTGGCCGCGTAGCTCGGGCGGAAGAACTTCTCGGTGCCGCAGAAGACGCCCGCGTCGTGCTCATGCCAGCCCATGCCTTCGCCGCTGCGAAAGGCCGCACTGATGCGCGGCACCGCCTTGAGCGCGCCGAGCGCGAGCTGGAATGCGCCCGGCAGGTAAGCCGGGCTGTCCTCCTGCGCCAGCGTCAGAGCCTGCTCCGGCGAAAGGCTGAAAGTGCCGTCCGGCGCGCTGTAGCAAACGTAGCCGCCGGCTGCCTGCGAGGCCAGCCACTCGCGCACGTAACGTTCATCGGTGGCCGTGGCCCGTGCCAATTGCTGCGACGTCATCGGCCCCGTGCTGAGCGCGCGATACAAGCCGAGTTGCTCGCCGATCACCACCATGCCAGCATGCAAGGTAGCGCCGAGGTCGCCGACGAAGCGGCCCACGAAGGCGTTGAGTCGATCGGTGTCGATCGGGGATGCGGTTGCCGTGTCCATGAGGTCCTCCTTGGCAGCGAGGTCGTCAGTGTCTGCGGCCAGACGCGCGTCGTCATGAGGCAGCCGTCCCGTGCGCCGGCCGTCGTGCGGCGCGGCCGGGACTGGCGTCCCGCCCGCATCGAGCGCTGCGTCAGGAGCGACCGAAGCCGGCTTCGCGTGCCTTGACGATGGCGGCTGCGCGGGTCGGGACAGTGAGCTTGTCGAACAGCAGGCTGACGACGTTGCGCACGGTCTTCTCGCTGATGCCCAGCGTCGCGGCGATCTGCTCGTTGGAGTGGCCGCGTGCCAGTTGCTCCAACAGTTCAAGCTCACGCGCGGTGAGGCCGGGAAGCGGGAGACGGACCGCGTCTGAGTCGGCCGCAATGAATGCGCTGACCTCGGCGAAGAAGCTGGCAAACGCGGGCTCCTGCGGATGCAGCGTGTGACCCGCGCTTTCGAGCGCCACGAACCGAGCACCCGGAATCAAGGACGCCATCTTGCGCCCCTGCTCGAACGGGACGCGGGCGTCGTGAGTCGAGTGCATCACCAAGGTTGGCACGCGTACCTGCGGCAACAAGTCGGTGACATCGATCAGGTGGGTGTTCGTGACGATGCGCGCGGCGGTCTCGGCCGAGCACGACAGGCGCTGCATTTCGTCCCATGCGGCGAGCTGCTCAGCGCTGGCGTTCGCCATGAACTGGCTGGTGAAGATTTGGCGAAATGCCGGGTTCTCGCGGCCCCAGCCGAGCCGAATCGCGCGCTCGTGAAGGTCAGCCTCTTCGTCCTGCTCGGGCTGGCCGCGGCGGCGCCGGCCCTGATAGAAGCCACCGTAGATGATCAAACGAGCCACGCGCTCAGGGTGGCGCACCGCGTATGCAATCGCGATCGACGCCCCCTGCGACATCCCCATCAGCGTGAAGCGGGCCACACCAGCCGCATCGACCACGGTCTCGAGGTCATGCAGCCAGACGCTGAAGGAAATGTCGGCGACGTTGCGGTCGGACAGGCCACAGCCGCGCTGGTCGTAGCGGATCAGTGTTGCGCGCTTTCCGAACGCTTCCAGCCAGGGGCGCCAGATGATGCTGCGCCAATCATGGTCGATGTGCGTGAGCCAGTACGCCGCGCGCACGATCGGCGCACCGTGGCCGAACTTCTCCCAGGCGAGTTGCACGCCGTCGGCCGCGTGGCAGAAACGTACCTGCGTGGTACTGCGCATCATCAACCACCTGGACCCAGGCACCGGACCACTCGGTACCTCTGCTCCATCCCCAGCGGCTCTCAGCGTGCGCGCGCCGGCTGCGGCTTGCCAATCACTCCATCCCGGGTGTGGGTGACCGGGAGGGATGACGTTTTATCAAGCGCCCCTGCAGATGCGGCGCGCGCCCCACGACGTGGCGCGCGCACCGTCTTGTACCCCCCTGCCCCGGCTGGCGCGGGCGTTCGGGCCAGGCGGGTCGACGCACTACGCGGCGCGCGGATAGTCGGTGTAGCCCTGGGCACCGGCCGTGTAGAACGTCGAGGCATCGGGCGCGTTCAGTGGCAGCCCGGCCTGCATCCGCTCGACGAGGTCCGGGTTGGCGAGCCAGGCGCGACCAAAGGCCACCAGATCACCACGTCCCGCACCGATCACGAGTTCCGCGGATGACCGATCGAGCCCGCCGGAGGCGATGAACGTGCCGCCGAAGGCCTCGCGAAGCTGCACCTTGAACGCGGCAGGCACTTCCGGTGCGCCCATCGAACTGTGATCGACCAGATGCAGATAGGCGAGTGACATGGCACCGAGTTGCGGCGCCAAGGCAAGGTACTGCGCATCCACGCCGTCATACGCGCCGGTGGCATTGAAGGCGCCGTAGGGCGAGACCCGGATGCCAACACGCGAGGCGCCGATCGCCGCCACGACGGCACGCGCCACCTCGAGCACCAGGCGATTGCGCCGTGACGCATCCCCGCCGTACTCATCGGTGCGCGTGTTCACGTTGGCGTTGAGAAACTGCTCCAGCAGATAGCCGTTGGCCGCGTGCAGCTCGACGCCATCGAAACCGGCAGCGATTGCCATCTTCGAGGCCGCGACATACTCGCCGACGGCATGCGCGATGTCGGCGGTGGTCATCGCCCGCGGCGGCGTATGCGGCTGCATGCCCTGCGTGTCGGTGTACATCTCGCCCGGCAGCGCGACGTCCGTCGGCCCGAGCACCTCGGCGCCGGCGGGCAGATTGGCCTGGTGACCGACGCGGCCGGTGTGCATCAGCTGCACGAAGATCTTGGCGCCGCGGCGATGAACGGCCTCCGTGACGGCACGCCAACCTTCAACTTGGGCGGCGTTGAACAAACCCGGGATGCGTGGGTAGCCCAGGCCGTTGGGCGATGGTGATGTGCCCTCGGTAACGATCAGGCCCGCGCCGGCGCGCTGACCGTAATACTCCGCCATCAGGGCGTTGGGCGTGTTGTGATCGACCGCGCGGCTACGCGTCAGGGGCGCCATGACGACGCGGTTCTTGAGTTGCAGATGAGGCGTGACAAAAGGCTGGAAGAGCATCAGAGACTCCGAATCATGGGTGGTGGAAGGGGTGTGGACAAAAGCTTGGTGCCGCCGCTGGCGTCGATGACCTGGCCGGTGGTCCATACACCGACGGGACCAGCGAGAAAACTCACGACGCCGGACACGTGCTCGGGCTGGCCAACGCCTTCAAGTGCTTGCTTCATGCCCTCACCTCAGTGTGCGTATTTGGACTAAATGGTCAATTTGTCTCCGAAAAAAGCGCGCCGGGAAGCGCGCTTCATCTAAGCAGGCCATGGCCTCACGAGGTGTCACTCGACACGCCCGCGTCAACACGATCAAGCATCGCCAGCGCGAGCTCCACGGTTCGCTTCAAGCGGGACGGTTCGATCTGGGCGCGCGCGCTGACGCGCAAGCCACCCATCACGCTGAGCAACAGGTCTGCCAGCGTCGCCGACGGCTCCGGACTGCGGATGGACCCGTCCTTTTGTCCACGCTCCACAGCTGCGCGCAGCAACTCATGGGTCCCGAGCCACTTATCCCGCAGCCGATGAGCGATGACTTCGTCGTCGATGCCCTCGAGCAGTCCAGCACTGACAATGCAGCTCTTGCGCCCAGGATCGCTGCTCGCACACTGGCCGATCAGCTGACTGAAGAATGCAGCGACGGCTGCACGGCCATCACGTGCCTGTGCCATCCGAGCATGAACCGACGCATAACGCGCAGCGGCGCATTCAATGGACTTCAGATAGAGCGCCCGCTTGTCGCCGAAGCTGTTGTACAGGCTCTGCTTTCCGAGCCCGGTGGCATCCAGGAGCATGGCGAGCGACGTCCCCTGATAGCCGTGCGCAGCGAACAAATCCGCTGCGCGTTCGAGGACGGCAGCATCGTCGAAGAGTTTTTCCCGAGACATAGACGGGAGCCTGATCTCGTTTGACCGATTGGTCAAGTTCAATCTGCCCCGCGTTCGCGCCACGCCGGGTACGCAAGACGCAGGCCCGGCCGATTTGTTATTGACGGCGACCCTCTGGAACGTGTTTCGGAGATCGAATCGTTGCGCCCAAGCCAGGTACGGACGAGCGACTCAGCCTCAGGCCGCTCGATCGAGCGCAGCCGTTATTCGTTGAAGGCGCAATGGGCGCAGCGCATGGATGTCGCCGCGGCGAAGTCCGCCGCCATCATCCAGCAACTCGACCGGCAGGCTCCCGGGGGCATCAAGTACGCCAATTCAAGGCGCTTGTTCACGATTCCTTCCCGCGTGCGGCTCAGCGATAGAACGCCTCGACCTGCCCCTTGAGCGTGATCAGCAGCGGGCGGCCGCGCCGATCGAGGGTCTTGCCGGCCGGCACCTTGATCCAGCCTTCGCTGACGCAGTACTCCTCGACGTCCGATCGATCCTTGCCATTCAGGCGCACGCCGATGTGGTGCTCGAGCACGGCGGCGACGTAGTGCGGGCTGCGCGCATCAGTGGACAAGCGGTCGGGCAGCGTCGGCCGCGAAACAGGCTCGGTCATGAGAATCTTTTGCTCCAGTTCGGAGCGCGGAAGTTACCGCAAGCGGCCGAACGCACCCAGTTCGCAACCCGGCTGATGTCACGGCGCAACGGCCAGGATCAAAAGATCGTCTTGTTCTGCGTCCGAACGGCGCGGTTCGACCAGCATCCGCAGCACCAAGAATCCGGCCCGCGCCACCTCATCGACGATGCTTTGGGCGGAACCAACATGACGGATCGGTACGCCGTCGCTGTACAGGGTGGACGTCGCCGGGTCGAACTGCTGCAGCAGGTCCGGATCGCGTACCTCGCCGCACATCGTCAGCACCACCGACCGGCCGCCGGGTCGCAGCACGCGACGCACGGCTGACAGGCAGCGCGCGCGGTCAGCGCCGGTAAGGCAGTGCAGGCAGTGCCCGTCAACTACGGTGTCGAACGCCGCTGTTGGCAGGTGCGCGAGTTCGATGACGTTGTCGACGATGAACGTGGCGTCGATCCCGGCTGCCGCGGCCCGTTCGGTCGCCCAGCCGATCGCCGTGGCGCAGATGTCGACGCCAGTGACGCGCACGCCGCGCCGGGCCAGCAGCAGCGCGAGATTGCCGGCACCGCAGCCCAGCTCAAGCAGCTCACATGGGGCGTCGGCGGGCAGCAGGATGGGCTCGATCAAGCGAAGCATGCGGGCGTACTCGTCGTCGCTGCTCCAGCCGGACGCACCGCCCGCACGCAGGCGGCGATAGACCGAGTCATGATCGCCGTATCGAGGCAGTTGGCCTGCTGGTGGGTGACTCATCGCGCAGTCATCGCGTGACGACGGCTTAACGCGTCGCCCGCCTCAGGTCCACATGCCGCGCATGCGCGCAGCCAGGTCGATCGCAGCCGCCTGCGACGTGCACGGTGAAGCATCCGGCGCCACCTGCGGCCACCCGCTCAGCTCGAAGCGGTCGGCAATCGCGTCGGGAATGAAGCGGGTGCGGGCGGCATACACGTGTCGGTCGCCGCGCCTGCCCTGCTGATGCACATAAAACCGCTGAGGCACGATGATCGTCAGGTGGTCCTTGGCGCGCGTCATGGCGACGTACAGCAGCCGCCGTTCCTCCTCGATCTCGGCAGTTGTTCCGGTGGCCAGGTCGGACGGGATGCAACCGTCGACAGCGTTGAGCACATACACGGCGCGCCATTCCTGGCCTTTGGCCGAATGAATCGTCGACAGGATCAGGTAGTCCTCGTCCTTCATCGGCACGCCCGCATCATCGCTGGTCGCCCCAGGCGGATCGAGCGTGAGCTCGGTGAGGAATCGCTCGCGCGAGGCATAGCCGGATGCAATCGCCTCCAGCTGGCGCAGGTCGCCCTCGCGCACCTCGGCATTGTCATGCCGCTGCCGAAGCAGCGGCTCGTACCAGCGGCTGACGAGTTCGAGTTCGGCTGGCCAGCCGGGTGACTGCCGAGCGAGCAACCGAAATGTCGCGGCGAACTGGGCCCATTCGAGCGCGCCACCGGCGGGCGCCGACAGCGCTTCGACTGCCGCTGCGGCGTCGGTGGCCACGGCCAGCGCATCGAGCATTCGATTGGCCGTCTTTGGCCCGACCCCGGGAAGCAACTGCAGGACACGAAAGCCGGCGATCCGGTCGCGCGGATTCTCCAGCAGCCGCAGGAAGGCGAGCACGTCTTTCACGTGCGCCGCCTCGAGGAACTTCAGCCCGCCGAATTTCAGGTAAGGAATGTTGCGCCGGACCAGCTCCAGTTCGAGCATCGCGCTGTGGCTGGACGCACGGAACAGGACCGCCTGCGCCTTGAGCGCGACTGCGGCCTCGCGCCGCGCCAGCACCTGCTCGGCAACATAGTGCGCCTGGTCGCCATCGTCGGCCACGGTGACAATGCGCGGGCGCTCCTGCGAGCCGCGCTCGCTCCACAGGTCCTTGGTGAAGCGCTCGCTGGCGAGGCCGATCACTGCATTGGTCGCAGCGAGGATGGGCTGCGTCGACCGATAGTTGCGCGTCAACGTGACAACCCGTGCTGGCGGCGTGAACTGCGTTGGGAAGTCGAGGATGTTGCGCACCGTGGCGCCGCGGAACGCGTAGATCGCCTGTGCATCGTCGCCCACCGCCGTGAGTCCCCGCCCGTCCGGCTTCAGGCCGCGCAGGATCGTCGCCTGCAGGGCGTTGGTGTCCTGGTACTCGTCGACCAGCACGTGGCTGAAGCGGTGGCCCATCTCAGTGGCCAGCGCGGGTTCGGCGAGCAGGTGCGCCCAGTAAAGGAGCAGATCGTCGTAGTCGAGCACGCCCTGGCGCTGCTTGGCGTGCACGTACGCGGCGAACAGCGCACGCAGTTCGGCCTGCCACGCCACGCACCAGGGGAAGTCCTCGGCCAGCACGCGCTCGAGCGTCACCTGGCGATTGACCACGGCCGAATAGATCGCCAGACAGGTCGCCTTCAGCGGAAAGCGCTGCTCACGCTCGCTGAGCTTCAGATCGGCGCGCACCAGGTTCATCAGGTCGGCCGCATCTTCGCGGTCCAGGATCGTGAACGCAGGATCCATCGCGTAGCGCTGTGCGTACTCGCGCAGCAGGCGGGCGCCGATGCCGTGGAAGGTGCCTGCCCAAGGCAGGACGGTATGGGCAATACGCGCCCACCGCTCATCGAGCTTGGCAACGATGCCTTCGACCCGCTGCGTCATCTGCAGCGCCGCTCGCCGGGAGAACGTGAGCAGCAGGATGCCGTGTGGGTCGACCCCGCCGGCGATCAGGCAGCCGACCCGATGCGCCAGCGTGTTGGTCTTGCCCGAGCCGGCGCCGGCAATGATCAGCAGCGGGCCGGCGTCTGCGCCCGACTCGCCGTGGCGCGCCGCGGCGCGCTGCTCAGGGTTGAGGCGTTCAAGAAGTGTGTCGAGCCCGGGGGTCGCCGCCGTGGCGGCCCGGGCGAAAGATGCAGCAGACAACGGATGCGCTCGGCGGTGAGCTGTGATTATCTACAGTACACCGAAACGCCGCAGCTTCGTTGACCCGTTCACTCCCGCTGCATGGATCAATCGACCGCCGACGTCAACGGCGCTCCCAGTGCCGCCCATGGCGATCACGGTAGTACGGCCAGGGCGTCACGTAGACCGGCGGCGGTGGCGCCGCGCGCCAGTGGCCTGGGCCACTGATGACGCGGCCCGGGTAGTAGCCCGGGTGCGCCGGTACGACGATGCAGCCCGACAAGCCCGTCACCCCTGCAGCAAGCGCGATGACCGCGATCCAGCGTCTGGACATGAGACCTCCGTAGGTTCGGCGTCGCGGTGGCACCGCGCGTGGCGAATCAACGGCCACGGCGCGTGCCATGCCGACGAGGCAGTCGTTACGAGGGGTAACCGCTAGGTTCGCCGCGGTCTCGCCGTGTGGCGAACGGCGAAGGCATGCCGACCCCGGTCGCGGTCGCCGCCGATCTGTGCCGCTACTGCCTCATCCGCGCTACAGAAGCGTGCGCCCCCCGCTGGCGCACGCGCGCGACGTCCCGCGCTAGAGCCGCAACGCGGCGTCACTGCACGATCTCTTCGGCGTGCAGCGGCATGCCGAGCGCGCGCAGGATCGATTGCACCCGCGCGATCGGCACCTTGCGCACAGGCACCCCTTCGTCGATGGCGACCGCGGCGGCGATGCCTGCCGCCTGGCCGGTCGCCATGCATGCCGGCATGTTTCGCGATCGTGCATGGGCGGCGTGGTCGGCCGAGATGCAGCGGCCCGCCACCAGCAACTGCTCCACGTTCATCGGCACCAGGCAGCGGTACGGAATCTCGTAGGGACGCAGACCTTGAAAGTCCACGTCTGCGCCCTTGGGGTCGTGAATGTCGAGCGCGGACACGTCGGCGGCGATGCTGTCGTCGAAGTGCGTTCCCTGCGTCGAGTCCGCGCCGGTCAGGGTGTACTCGCCCAGGATGTGGCGGGTCTCGCGGACCCCCAGCACCGGCGCAATCTGCCCGATGCTGGCGCCCTCGAAACCCGGAATCCGCTCGCGCAGGTAGCGGGCCACGCCCTCGATCTGGCGATAGCACTCGACGATCGCATCGGCGAACTGCTTCGGATCGAACACATCGACACCGGTCACCCGCGTCGCGTTCACGTACATCAGGCCGTCCGCGGTCTTGAGCGTGATGTTGTCGCGCTGGAGCTTGATGCCGGTGTCCTTCTGCCACTGCTGCAGCGACCCGTTGAATCCGGTCAGCCACAGCCCATACGCCAGGCCCGCGTCGGTCGCGGGAATCGCCCGCGCAGGCACGTCGTCACAGGTACGCGCCCAGTCGGCCAGGCGCTTGATGTCGACCTTGTTCATCGTGAAGTACATCGACACCGGCTGCATCTTGCGCGCCGCGGCGTCGACCTCGCCGGAGCCCATCACGAACGGCGCCCCTGCCTTGGCCGCGATGTCGGCGTCGGCAGAGCAATCGATGACCACCTGGGCCGCGATGAACTGACGCCCGGCCTTGCTTTCGATCACCACGCCGGTCACCCGCCCACCTTCGGTCACCGGACCCGACACGAACGTCTCGAACAGAATCTGTACGCCGCTGTCCACGCACAAACGGGTCAGCAGGATCTTCATCATCTCCGGGTCGCAGGGCGAGGCGATCTTCACGCCACCGGTCTTGACCACTGCCATGTAATCCGGCCCGGCCCCGCCCACCGAGCGGGCCAGATTCCAAATCTCCAGCGGCAGCCCGCCCACAAGCGCGCCGGACGGCTTGGTATTGAGACCGAGCGTCAGGTTGCCGCCGAGCGACCCAAAGCGCTCGATCATCACGACTCGCTTGCCGCGCCGCGCGGCGGAAACCGCGGCCAGTGGCCCGGTGGTACCGCCACCTACCACCACGATGTCGGCCTCCATCAAAAGCGGAATCTCGCGCGCCGGTTCGGTAAGGGTGCGCTTTGCTGCGTGGTTCATGTCGCTCCGTTGGTACGGTCGGGCGCCGCGTGCAGCGCGGCGCCCCGGGTTGCAGGGGTCGACGGTGCCGAGGTCAGTCGAGTTCGATCTTGGAACGCTTGACGATCGGCACCCACTTGGCAAACTCGCGCGCGAAGAACGCGGCGAACTCGTCGGGCGAGCCGGCGACCACGGTCGCACCCATCCCCGTCAACCTCTCCTTGATGTCGGGCGCCGTCAGGGCAGCCACCGCTTCGCGGTTCAGGCGATCGATGATCGGCTTCGGTGTTGCGGCTGGCGCCAGCAGGCCGAACCACGCAACCGCTTCAAACTCCGGGTAGCCGGACTCGGCCATGGTCGGCACGTCTGGCAAGGTGGAGGCACGCGTCTTGGTGGTGACCGCGAGCGCCTTGAGCTTGCCGCTCTTGATGTGCGGGGTGACGGGCACGATGTTGTCGAACATCATGTTCACGGTGCCGCTCATCAAGTCGATATGGGCCTGGGAACTGCCTTTGTACGGAACATGCAAGATGTCCAGGCCGGCGAGCGTCTTGAACAATTCGCCGCTCAAATGGTGCGACGTACCCTGCCCTGACGACGCGAACGTGACCTTGCCCGGGTCCTTCTTCGCAAGCGTGACCAGTTCCTTCACCGACTGAGCGGGCAGGCCCGGCCCCGCGATGAGCACCAGCGGCGTGATGGTCATCTGCGTGACCGGCGCGAAGTCCTTGATCGCATTGAACGGCAGCTTGCGGTAGACCAGTGCGCTGATCGGCAGCGCCGCCGTGGCCATGGTGAGCGTGTAGCCGTCGGGATCCGCCTTGGCGCCACGGTCGCTGCCGATGTTGCCGCCCGCCCCGGTGATGTTCTCCACGATGACCGGTTGACCCAAAGATTTCGACATGCGCTCGCCCACCACGCGGGCAATCGTGTCGGACGCCTGTCCCGGCGGAAATGGCACGATGATCTTGATCGGCTTGGTGGGCCAGTTTTGCTGCGCCATGGCGCTGCCGCAGGCAGCGGCCAGCGTCAAAGCAGTGACGACGAGGATCTTCTTCATGGGGTGTCTCCCTTGAGGTAGGTCGGTCGGAGCACTCTGCGTTGCGCCGCGCCGGTTAAGAAATGGTTACGCCGCGTCAGGCCGCCGCGGCGAAGGCTGCCGACTGCGACGCCGACAGCGTCACTTCATAAGCGCGGCGCACATGGGCCGCGGCAAGCTGCTCGGCAAGCTGGGCATCGCGAGCCTTGATTGCGGCGCAGATCGCCAGATGGTCGGCAATCGCTCGTTTGCGACGCTCGGGCTCGCCCCCGGTCGCCGAGCGCCTCGACAACACGATCTGCGCGTTCAACGACATGAGGATCGCCCGCAGGCGCGCATTGCGAGCGGCACTGATGATGACGTTGTGAAACTCGGTGCCGATCAGGTTCCACTTCTCCCAGTTCGGCTCGCGCGCGTAGCGCTCGCACAGCTTCTCGATCTGCTCGATCTCCGCGGGGGTGGCGCGCAGTGCGGCGTATCGGGTCGCCGTTGCCTCGAGTGTCTCCCGCAGTTCAAAGAACTCGCGCAGATCGTCGAGCGAGCGACGCGGCACCGCATAGCCGCGTGACGGCAGCTGCTCGATGAAGCCATCGCGCTCCAGAAGCTTCAGCGCCTCTCGCACCGGGGTCCGACTCATGCCCAAGCGTTCAGCCAGATGGACCTCGTACAGCGGATCACCGGGTGCCAGTTCCGCCTGCTCGATCGCCGTTCGCAACGCCTCGTAGGCGCTGGTGGTCAAGTCATCGGGGCGCATGGATCGTTTGAATTCGTTGTGTATACACAGTGCATTCAGCTTCCTGCCAATTCCGGGAAGTGTCAAGCCCCTTGCGCTACCCTCGCGCCGCGCGCTTTCCCCGGGGACACAGCGCAATCAACGTTCAGGAGCCTCGAAACCGTGTCCGTGCAGCGCTGGCTGGTCGCCTGCCTCCTCACCCTGTGCCTGGGTTCGGCGTGGGCGGCGCCGCCCGCGCGCACCGGGTCGATGGCGCTCGTCGATGCACAGGTGCAGGCGCATCCCGGCCGCACCGGGGTGTATGTGCTGGAGGCGCCCGTCGAGGCGCTGCTGGGCCGGGCCTGGCTCGCGGACAGCGCGCGCGAGTCGATCGAGGTCCAGTACTTCATCTGGAGCACCGACAACATCGGCATCCTGGCGGCCGAGGCGCTGCTGCGCGCAGCCGAGCGCGGCGTGCGGGTGCGGGTAATCGTCGACGACCTGATGATCGATGCGCCGGACAAGTCGCTGCTGGCGCTGGCCAGGCATCCAAATGTCGACATCCGCATCTACAACCCGCTGACGTCGGTGGGGGTGCCGCTGATGACGCGGGTGATCAACGTCGTCACGCGCTTTCGTGCCGTCAACCAGCGCATGCATGACAAGACCATGGTCGTGGACGGCAAGGTCGCCATTACCGGAGGCCGCAACATGGCGGCCGAGTACTTCGACTACAACCACCGCTACAACTTCCGCGACCGCGACGTGGCCCTGCTGGGCGAGGCGGTGAAGTCCGTGCGGCAGAACTTCGAGCGCTTCTGGGCCAGCGATCTGTCGGTGGCGGTGGAAAAGCTGTATGACGGGCTCGGGCTGATGCAAAAGAACGTCAGGGTCACCGATGACGAGATTCAGCAGATCTACCGCGATCTGCACGCCTACGCACGCTCGCCGGAGAACTTCGCTCCGGAGGTGCGCAGTGCGATCGATGCAACGCCGACATCGTTTGACCGCATTACCGCCGCGATGGTCTGGTGCGAGGTCGAGTTCATCAGCGATGCGCCAGGCAAGAACGACGGCAGCGCAGGACTGGGCGGCGGCGGCCAGTCCACGGCGGCTCTGGCGCGGCTGATTCGCAGCGCACAGCACAGCGTCGTGATCCAGTCGCCCTACCTGGTGTTCTCCGACGCTTCGATGGCGCTCTTCCAGGCCGTGGCAGCGCGCGGGGTCGAGGTGCGCATCAACACCAACTCGCTCGCTTCGACCGACAATCTGCCGGCGTTCTCGGGCTACCGCAACCAGCGCGAACGAATGCTCGCCATGGGCCTGAAGATTTACGAGTACCGACCCGATGCCGAGGTCCAACGCCTGCAGATGCAGCAGCGCATCCCCGCCCTCGCCGGCGAACCGCCAATCTTCTCGCTGCATTCGAAGACCATCGTGGTGGACTCGAAGGTCGCGTACATCGGCACGTTCAACCTCGACCCGCGCTCCGAGAACCTGAACACGGAGGTGGGGGCGATCATCCACGACGCCGGCGTGGCCCGGGCGGTCCAGGCGCAGATCGAACGCGACATGGCGCCAGGCAGCAGCTGGAACGCGGCGACGGATGAGCCCGATCGGCACGTGGCCGCCACCAAGCGCGCCAAGGTCAGGCTGCTGCAGGTGCTGCCGCTGCGCCCCCTCCTCTAGAGGGGACTCGACCCCGACCCAGCCAACCGAGTCAAGGCTGGTGACCTGGGGCAGAACGTACGGCGGGGCCGGGCAGCCAAATTGCCATAGCGCCGCATATAGCTGCCGCAATCCCGCGCAGCGTCATCGATTTACCGCCCTCACGTGGATAGCAGGCTCACATCGCGACCGCCGCCAGTGCGATCCGCGCGGACCTCAGCGCAGGATGGCGTGCCGCGCAAAGGCGTCACCGCCGCAGATGCCGACGTGGTCGAGCGCGGCATCGCGCTCGACCACGACGTCTCACCGCTCGCGCTGGTGCTTGACGGCCTTTGCGACCATGCGGTCTATCTGCTCGACCGCAACGGCACCGTTGCATTCTGGACCGCCGGCGCTGAACGCATGACTGGCTATGGTGCCAAGCAGATGATGGGACGGCCGTACGCCCAGCTTCATCCCCCAGAGGCGGCGGCGGCGGGACAGCCACAGCGCGACCTGGACTTGGCGGCGGCCGGCGTACGGGTTTCCGATTTCGCCCGCCGCCGTGCCGATGGCTCGCGCTACTGGGCCGAGGGCGAACTGACGGTGCTGCGCAGCGGCACAGAGGTACGCGGCTTTGCCGTCGTCGAGCGCGACGTGACCACGCGTCACCATGCCGAGCAGCAGCGCCAGGAGACCACGCTGCGCTTGAAGGCGATCGTCGACACCGCGGTCGACGGCGTGATCACGATCAACGAGCGCGGCATCATGGAGAGCGCCAATCCAGCCGCTCAGCGCATGTTCGGCTGGGCTGCCAGCGAGATGGTGGGCCACAACGTATCGATGTTGATGCCCGTGCCCGACCGCGGCGCCCACGATGGCTACCTGCGGCGTTACCTGATCACCGGCGAGCGGCGCGTCATCGGCATCGGCCGCGAAGTGCGCGGCCTCAAGCGCGACGGCACCATGTTCCCGATGGAAGTGGCGATCAGCGAAACGCCGCTGGCGAGCGGACGCCGCATCTTCAGCGGCCTGCTGCGCGACGTCAGCGACCGCAAGCGCATCGAGGCGGCGCTGCTGACGTCGGACCAGCGCAAGGACGAGTTCCTCGCGATTCTGGCGCACGAACTGCGCAACCCGCTGGCGCCGATCAGCAATGCCCTGCAGGTCCTCAAGCACGCCAGCGATGAGCCACAGCGCGTGGACGCGGTGCGCGAGGTGATGGAACGCCAGATTCACCAGCTGGTGCGCCTGATCGACGACCTGCTCGATGTCAACCGCATCACGCGCGGCAAGCTGCATCTACGCCGCGCACGGGTGAACCTCGCCGACGTGGTGGGTGCCGCGGTGGAATCCAGCCGCACCACCGTCGATGCCTCGGGCCATCAGCTGGTCATCGATCTTCCGGTCGAACCGGTGTGGCTCGACGTCGACCCGATGCGCATTGCGCAAGTCATTTCCAACCTGCTGGCCAATGCCGCGCGCTACACCCCGGCGGGCGGCCGCATCGAGTTGCGCGCGCACAGCGATGGCGAGTCGGCGCGGATCAGCGTCACCGACAACGGCATCGGCATGCCGCGTGATTCGCTGTCGCGCGTGTTCGAGATCTTCACGCAGCTCAACGAACCGCGTGCCCGCGCGTCCAACGGCCTCGGGATCGGCCTGGCCCTGGTGCGCTCGCTGGTCGAGATGCATGGCGGCTCGGTGACCGCGCACAGCGGTGGCCCCGGCACCGGCAGCTGCTTCGCCGTCAACCTGCCGTTGGCGCCGGAGAACGAGCAACAGGACCGCGGCGTCCGCCGCAGTGCGTCGCTCCCCGCCGGCTTGCGTGTGCTGGTCGTGGACGACAACATCGATGCCGCCGACACCCTGGCGATGCTGTTGCGCATCTTCAACCACGACGTCGAACTGGCGCACGACGGCATCGATGCGCTGACTGCGGCAGCACACTTCCGCCCGGCGCTGGTGCTGATGGACGTGTCGATGCCGCGCATGGGCGGGCTGGAGGCCACCCGCGCGATGCGCGCCGAAAGCTGGGGCAAGCACATCTTCATCTGCACCCTGACCGGCTTCGGCCAGGACGCCGACCGCCATCGCTCGGCGGAGGCCGGGGTCGATGCCCATCTGGTCAAGCCGGTGGCACCAGAGGCACTGCAGGCGGTGATCGCGCAGGCGCGCAGCCGCCTGGCAACGCAGCAGCAATAGCGCAAGCAGCTGCAGCGGGCAGGAGCGGCTCAGCCCGCCGGTGTCAGCAGCGCCGGCAGGGCCGGCACATCGCCCAGGATGCGCGCCAGCGCACCCTCATGGATCTTCGCCGCCGCGCGCGCAATGTCGGGCGCCAGGTAACGGTCCTGCGGCATCGGCGGACAGTCGGTTCGCAGCAACGCGTGCGCGGCCTCGATTGCGGCCGAACTGCGCAGCGGACGCAGGAACTCGATACCTTGCGCCGCCGCCAGCCATTCGATCGCCAGAATGTGCGCGACGTTGGCGATCATCGGCTGCAGCCGGCGCGCCGCAAAGGTCGCCATGCTGACGTGGTCCTCCTGGTTGGCACTGGTGGGCAGGCTGTCGACGCTGGCCGGATGCGCAAGCGACTTGTTCTCGCTGGCGAGCGACGCCGCGGTGACGTGGGCGATCATGAAGCCGCTGTTCAAGCCCGCGTTGGACGTGAGAAACGGCGGCAGGCGCGACACGTGGCTGTCGATCAGCATCGCGATGCGCCGTTCGGCGATCGCACCGACCTCGGCGATCGCGGTGGCCATCGCGTCGCAGGCCAGCGCCACCGGCTCGGCGTGGAAGTTGCCGCCCGAGATCATCGTGTTGTCGGCGGCGAAAACCAGCGGGTTGTCGGTGACGGCGTTGGCTTCGCGCAGCAGGACCTGGGCGGCGTGGCGCAACTGGTCGAGGCTGGCGCCGACCACCTGCGGCTGGCAGCGCAAGCTGTACGGATCCTGCACGCGGTCGTCGCCTTCCAGGTGGCTCTCGCGAATCTGGCTGCCCGCCAGCAGCGCGCGGTAGATCGCAGCCACGTCGATCTGCCCGGGCTGGCCGCGCAACAGATGGATGCGTGGATCGAACGGTCCATCACTGCCGCGTGCCGCGTCGACCGTCAGCGCGCCGATCACCAGTGCGGATTGCAGCACCGGCTCGAACGTGAACAACGCGTGCAGCGCCAGCGCGGTGCTGGTCTGGGTGCCGTTGATCAGCGCCAGCCCCTCCTTTGGGCCGAGCGTCAGCGGCGCCATGCCAGCTGACTGCAGCGCGGCCGACGCTGGCACGCGACGTCCGTCCTGCAGGAACTCCCCCTCACCCAGCAAGGCGAGCGTCATGTGGGCCAGCGGCGCGAGATCGCCCGAGGCACCCACCGATCCCTGGCTGGGCACCCACGGCACAAGGTCGGCGTTATGCACGGCGACGAGCGTGTCGATCACCACCGGGCGCACGCCCGAGTAGCCGCGCGCCAGGCTGGCCGCCTTGAGCGCCAGCATCAGGCGAATCACCGGCGCAGGCAGCGGCTCGCCTACGCCCACGCTGTGCGAGCGAATCAGGTTCAACTGCAGCGTGGCCAGATCGCCCGCGCTGATGCGCGTGCTGGCCAGCTTGCCGAAGCCGGTATTGACGCCGTACACGGCGGCCTGGCCCTCGGCCGCGCGGCGCACCACGTCGGCACTGGCGAGCACGCCCGCCTGTGCGCCCGGGTCCAGCGAAAGGGGAAGCACGCCGGCGTGGATGGCGCGCAGCTCGCCGAGCGTCAGCGCCCCGGGGTGCAGTTGCATCAGCGCGCTCCCGTGAGCATCGGCAGGTCGAGTCCCTGCTCGCGCGCGCAGTCGAGCGCCGCGTCGTAGCCTGCATCGGCGTGGCGCATCACCCCGGTGGCCGGATCGTTCCACAGCACGCGTGCAATGCGCCGGTCGGCCGCCTCGGATCCGTCGCACACGATTACCACGCCGGCGTGCTGCGAGTAGCCCATGCCGACTCCGCCGCCGTGGTGCAGGCTGACCCAGGTCGCGCCCGCGGCGGTGTTGAGCAGCGCATTGAGCAGCGGCCAGTCGCTCACGGCATCGCTGCCGTCGCGCATCGCTTCGGTCTCGCGGTTCGGCGACGCGACCGAGCCGCTATCGAGGTGATCGCGACCGATGACGATCGGCGCCTTCAGTTCGCCGGAGCGCACCATCTCGTTGAACGCCAGACCCGCGCGGTGGCGCTCTCCGAGACCGATCCAGCAGATGCGCGCCGGCAGCCCCTGGAAGGCAATCCGCTCGGCGGCCATGTCGAGCCAGCGGTGCAGGTGCGCGTCCCGCGGGAACAGTTCCTTCATCTTGGCGTCGGTCTTGCGGATGTCCTCCGGATCGCCCGAAAGCGCCACCCAGCGGAACGGCCCCTTGCCGCGGCAGAACAGCGGCCGGATGTAGGCCGGGACAAAGCCGGGAAAGTCGAACGCGTTCTTGACCCCGGCATCGAACGCCACTTGCCGGATGTTGTTGCCGTAGTCCACCGTCGGCACGCCCATTGACTTGAACTCGAGCATCGCTTGCACATGGGTGGCGCAGCTGGCCGCCGCCGCCGCGCGCAGCGCCGCGTGCTGCGTCGGGTCGGCCTGCGCCGCGTGCCACTGCTTCACGCTCCATCCGGCCGGCAGGTAGCCGTTGACCAGATCATGGGCACTGGTCTGGTCGGTCACGAGGTCGGGTCGCGGTCCGCCGGCGCGCGCGCGATCGACCAGCGCAGGCAGCAGCTCGGCCGCATTGCCGAGCAGGCCGATCGACACCGCCTGCCTGCGCGACGTGTAGTGGGCGATGCGCGCCAGTGCGTCGTCGAGATCCTGCGCCTGCTCGTCCAGGTAGCGCGAGCGCAGGCGGAAATCGATGCGGCTTTGCTGGCACTCGATGTTGAGCGAACAGGCACCGGCAAAGGTCGCGGCGAGCGGCTGCGCACCGCCCATGCCACCCAGGCCCGCGGTGAGGATCCAGCGGCCGGCCCATTCGCTGTCTTCACCGGGCGTTGCGCCGGGATAGTGCTGGCGACCGGCTTCGACGAAGGTCTCGTAGGTGCCCTGCACGATGCCCTGGCTGCCGATGTAGATCCAGCTGCCGGCCGTCATCTGGCCGTACATCATCAGGCCCTTGCGATCGAGTTCGTCGAAGTGCTCCCAGGTCGCCCACTTGGGCACCAGGTTGGAATTGGCGATCAGCACCCGCGGCGCATCCTCATGGGTGGGGAACACGCCCACCGGCTTGCCACTCTGGATCAGCAACGTCTCGTCGGCGCGCAGTCGGCGCAGGGTGGCGAGGATGGCGTCGAAGCTCGCCCAGTCGCGCGCCGCCTTGCCGATGCCGCCATAGACGACCAGCGCATCCGGGTTCTCGGCCACCTCGGGATCGAGGTTGTTCTGCAGCATGCGATAGGCCGCCTCGATCAGCCAGTTCGCGCAGGAGATGGTGGTGCCGCGCGGCGCGCGCACCGGACGCGCCTGCGCCGCAGGCGTGGACAGGTCATTCATGGATGCACCCAGATGTCGGCGGGTTGGAATGCGGTCGACTCTACTTGTATAGACAAGCAGTCGCAAGTAGGATCAGCCGCATGGCCTCTCCCCGATCGACCGCGCCGCCATACGCCCGCGTCAAGCGCTACCTGAAGGACGGGTTGGCCGCCGGTCGCTGGGCGCCCGGCGCGCTGATGCCGTCCGAGCACGACTTGCTGACCCGGTTCTCGGTCAGCCGAATGACGGTCAACCGCGCCTTGCGCGAACTGCAGGGCGAAGGCCTCATCGAGCGTCGCCAGGGCGTGGGCACCTTTGCCGCCCCGCTACACCGAATCTCTTCGTCCCTAACGATCCGCGATCTGCACGAGGAGATCGAGGCCCGCGGCGCACAGCACGCAGCACAGGTCCATCTGGTGCGCGAAGAGCCGGCTGCGGCGGCGCTGGCCGACAGCCTGGGTCTGGTCGCGGGCGCGCCGGTGTTCCATACCCTCATCGTCCACCTGTGCAACGGCGTGCCCCTGCAATGCGAGGATCGCTACGTCAATCCGGCCTGCGCGCCTGATTACCTGCAAGTCGACTTCACCCGGACCACGCCCACCCGCTACCTGCTGCAGGTGGCGCCGCTGTGGGAGGCGCAATACTCGATCGAAGCGAGCCACCCCACCGCGGAGGAAGCGCGCCTGCTGCAGATCGATCCGCGTGACCCTTGCCTGGTGGTGGTCAGACGCACCGAGAGCCGCGGTGTGCCCATCACCCTCGCCCGCATGGTGCATCCCGGCGGGCGCTACCTGATCGAAGGGCAGTTCAAGCCATGATCATCGTGCGAGCCGCCGATGTGCCCGCCCTGCCCTGGAAAAACGGCGGAGGCGTCTCGCGCGACCTGCTGTGCTGGCCCAGTGTCGACGCCTGGCAGGTGCGAATCAGCCTGGCCGACATCGACACCGACGGGCCGTTCTCAGACTATCCCGGCGTGCAACGCTGGTTCGCGGTGGTCGAGGGCGCGGGTGTCGAGTTGTCGTTTGCCAACCGGCGCCACGTGCAACGCGTCGGCGATCCGCCGCTCGTGTTCGATGGCGCCGATGCACCGGACTGTCGCCTGCTGCACGGCGCGACGCGTGACCTCAACCTGATGCTGCGCGGCGTGCCTGGGTGCCTGCGCTTCGGCCTGTCGTTCGATGAAGGCTGGTCAAAGCGTGGCCGCTTCGACCCGGCAACGCAGACACTCGCGTGGGACCTGCCGCAAGGTCAACTGCACAGCAGCGTACCGGCGCTATGGATCGGGGCGGGCCGATGAAGACGCTGTGGCGCAATGCGCACCTGACCACCCTGGCCGGGCCAGGCTGGGGCGCCGTTGCGCGCGGTGCGCTGCTGGTCGAAGACGCCCGGCTCGCGTGGGTGGGCGCCGAGGCGGATCTGCCGTCCGGGCTCGAGGTCGATGCCGAGCACGATCTGGCTGGCGCCCTCGTCACGCCCGGCCTGGTCGACTGCCATACCCACCTCGTCTATGCCGGCCAGCGCGCGCGCGAGTTCGAGCAGCGGCTCGAAGGCGCGAGCTACGAGGAGATTGCCCGAGCGGGCGGCGGCATCCGCAGCACCGTGGCAGCGACGCGCGTCGCCGATGATCCGACGCTGCTGGCATTGGCGAAGCAGCGGGCGCGTGCGTTGATGGCCGAGGGCGTGACCACGATCGAGATCAAGTCAGGCTACGGCCTCACGCAAGCTGACGAAGCGCGCTGCCTGCGCGTGGCACGGCGACTCGGCGCCGAGTTGCCGCTGACGGTGAAGACAACCTATCTGGCGGCGCATGCCGTGCCGCCCGAGTTCGCGGGCCGGGCGGATGCCTATATCGCTGCGGTATGCGACTGGCTACCCGGGATGCATGCCGAAGGTCTGGTCGACGCTGTCGACGCGTTCTGCGACACCATTGGCTTCACGCCCGCGCAGACGCGTCAGGTATTCGATGCCGCCCGCGCCCTCGGCCTGCCGGTGAAGCTGCACGCCGAGCAGCTCAGCGACCAAGGCGGCGCCGCCCTGGCGGCCGACTACGCCGGGCTGTCCTGCGACCACCTCGAGTGGCTGTCGGAGGCAGGCGTGCGCGCCATGGCTGCCAGCGGCACGGTGGCGGTCCTGCTGCCCGGGGCGTTCTACTTTCTGCGCGAGACCCGCCTGCCGCCGGTGCAGGCGCTGCGCAATGCCCGCGTGCCCATGGCGATCGCCACCGATCACAACCCCGGTTCGTCACCCGGTCTATCGCTGCTGCTGATGCTCAACATGGCGTGCACGCTGTTTCGGCTGACGCCCGAAGAAGCGCTGCGCGGCGCCACCCTCCATGGTGCGCGTGCCTTGGGGCTGGGCGATCGCGGCCGCCTGGCACCGGGGCAGCGCGCCGACCTGGCGGTCTGGGCGCTCGATCACCCGAACGAGTTGGCCTACTGGTTTGGCCAGAACCCGTGCCTGCGGGTGATCTGTGGTGGCGTCGAGCGCAGCGCTACATGGCCTTGAAGCGCGGCACGTAGGCTCGGCTGACCGGCAGTTCGGTACTCAGACCCTTGAAGCGAACGAACAGACGCGAGTCATCGTCGCGCCGTGTGCCGGCGAGCATGGCCAGATTGATGATTGTCGAGCGGTGCACCTGCCAGAACTGATCGGGATCGAGCTGTTCGAGCAGTTCCTGGATCGGCGTGCGGATCAAGTGCTCGGCGTCGCGGGTGCGCACCACGGTGTACTTCTCATCCGCATGGAAGTAGACGACGTCAGTCACGGCGATCTGGTGGGTGATCTCCCCTTTCGAGGCGCGCACCCAGCGCAAAGGCTGCGCGGGCCGCGGCGGGGCCCACTGTTCGAGGGCGCGCGCGAGGCCGTCATCGCTCACCGGCGCTTTCAGACGGTCCACCGTGCGCTGCAGGCGCTCGAGCTTGAGCGGCTTGAGCAGGTAGTCGACCGCGGCGGTTTCGAAGGCCCGCACCGCGTACTCGTCGTAGGCAGTGACGAAAACCACAAGCGTGTTTCCTTCGATGCCCTGCGCGACCTCCAGGCCGGTCAACCCCGGCATCTGGATGTCCAGGAACGCGATGTCCGGCGCTTCGTTGGCAATGCGTTCGGCTGCTTCCAGGCCATCGCGCGCCGGGCGCAGCAGCTCAAGTTCCGGCCAGGCTTGTGCGAGCAACGATTGCAGATGGCGCAGCAGGTGCGGTTCATCGTCCGCAATCAGCGCTCTGGTGGGCTTGCGTTTCAAGGGCACGGCAGTTCCAGGGTCGCAACCACACCCCGAGGGTGATTCGGTTCGATGCGCAGACTGGCCGACTGTCCCCAGCGCGCTGCCAGACGTTCGCGAATGTTCTGGGTTGCCACGCCGCGGCCGCGGCGCTGCGCCGGCGCCCCCAGGCCCAAGCCATCATCTTCAACACTCAAGCACAGACGACCGTCGACCACGGCAGCGCGTAGCGTGATGGTGCCGGGCTCCACCGAACGTTCCAACCCATGATGCACCGCGTTCTCAACCAGCGGCTGCAGCAGCAGCGGTGGCACGGGCAGGCTGCGGACGGCCGGATCGGCCTCGATGCGGTAGCGAAGCCGATCACCCATGCGCAATTGCATCAGCTTCAGGTAATGCCCCACCAGCGCCAGTTCCTGATCCAGCGTCACTGTGTCGGCACGCATCTGTTCGAGGCTCGCACGCAGGTGGTCGGTGAAGGCATCGAGCAGTTCACTCGCCGCCTTGGTATCGCAGTCGATCAAGCTGCGTACGTTGGCGAGCGTGTTGAACAGGTAGTGTGGTTCGATCTGCGCCTGCAGCAGACGCATCTGCGCGTCTTGCGCCTGGCGTTTGAGCTGTTCCTCGTGCCACTCGTCCCACGCGACCAATGCCCAGACGATGCTGAAGACAATGGTGCCACCAACCATCGAGAGCCAGCCGCGTTGCGACTGCCAGGGAGCATGCTCAATTCCCGAAAAGCCACTGAAAAGCTGATGGGCGAGGTTCAAACCGGCGTAGATGCAGACCATCGACGTCAAGGCGAAGAACAGGCTCACCGACACGCCTGGCCGGCCGTTGCTCCAGTCAATGAAGCGCTGCGGTGCCCATCGCTCGATCGCCGAGAAGACGAGATGTAGCGTGCTGCCGACGATCAGCGCCGTGCCGAGAATCGGCGCCGCCTGTTCGAACCAAAACGACGAGTCTGCCCCTTTGCGGCCGGCGAGAGCCATCACAGCCACGATGATCACGCCGAAGCGCAGCGAATAGTCGAAAGTCACGGCCCACATGGCCCATGCCGGCAGGTCGCGGTGCTTGCGCAGCTTGAAATAGTCCTTGCGCGCCAAGCGCAGGCTGTCACTGAATCGGTTCATGCGACGGCAGTCTAGGCGGCCGCCTCCGAGCGTTTGCGTGTCGGACGACGAATCGACAGGCTGCCCGACCGGCAAACAAGGGGATGGGCTAGACGTCAAGGTCGGACTTGTGGCGCAGCATGGCTACGCCGCGGACCGCTAGCGCAGGCGCGACGGCTCGACCGGCACCAGCGTGCGCACGAGTCCTGATGTGCAACGGATGCCCGCTGCGTCCATCACTCGATCACTCGGGCCTGCGGTTCGACACGGGGCAAGCTGCCCGCACTTGTCTTTGCCTGTGACCGAACAGCACGTTGCGCCCAGGCGGGCCGCTCGAACAGGAACCGCAGGGGCGTACCGCGCACCAGGCGATGGATCAGCAGCGCGCCGAAGATCGAGCCGGCGACCACGATGAGCACCTTCAGGTCACCGTCCAGCGGCCAGCCAGCCAGTTCGAGCGCCTTGCGCATCACCACCAGCAGCAAAGGAAAAGCCAGGAAGATCACCAGTGAGCGGCGGCCGAACATCGCGAGCCACCGCATCCAGGTCGATCGGCTGAGCAGCGCGCCGGTTGCCAGCACGGCGGCGCACCCCGCCACGCCCAGTGCGAAGGCAAGCAGCGGGTTGTCCGGCGCGGCGGCCAGCGTTGCGATCAGGTGCGCGGTCAGCCACAGGATCAACGCCGCCGCCACGACGCGGGCGTTGCCGTGCACCCAGGCCCCCGCCGCAAAGATCGCTGGCGCCAGGGCATAGCCGGCGTGGAAGTAGACGTAGCGCGAGGCCAGCCGGTCACTGATGACCCAGCCGGTCTGCACGTCCGCCATCGAGATGACCGCGGCAACCGGCAGCACGATCCAGGCAGGGACCCTCCGCAGCAGCTTTGCGAGCACGAAGAACAGCGGCAGCGCATAGATGAACCACAACGGGCCATGCGGAGCGAGAAAAAGCCACAGATAGTCGATTGCCAGTGGCGCGGCGGCCGAACTGTCGCGGGCGACAGCCGAGGCGAACCCGGGAGCAAACTCGATGGTCGCCCAGATGGCGTAGAAGTACGCATAGTGAACGACCCGCCGATCCAGAAACTCCAGCCAGGCGCGATCGATGATCCGCGCCAGAAACAGACCGGACAGGAGAAACAGCGCGGGCAAGCGGAATGGTTGAACGACGCGGATCAACGCATCGAAGGCCTCCGCATCTGGCACGTTCGCCAGCGCGAATCGCGCGTGCAGGATGACGATCAGGATGATGCTGATGCCGCGGGCATGGTCGACCCACGCCTGCCGTGCACTGCTTCCCACAAGCCGATCCGCCACCTGACCTCCGTGCTGGCAAGGGCGTCAGGGTCTTTCTGACCGACGCGCCCGGCGCGCGGCGAAGGGGCAACGCACGTTCCCACGCTTGGCCGCGCTGCGAATGCAACGCGCAATACCTCAAGCGAAGCTTGAAATATTTTAGTTTAAGAAAAAGCTATATATATTTGAATAGTCTGGAGAAATTGTTGGAAGAAGCTCGAGCAATCTCGTCCTGCAAGACACCGCGGAGTGTGGCAATCTTCGCCGCGACATGAGGTACGTAACTTGGCTCGTTAGGTCGTCCCCGATAGGGAACGGGCGCCAGATAGGGCGAGTCGGTCTCGATCAGCAGGCGGTCGAGCGGCACTTTTGTCGCCACCTCCTGTAACTCGGTCGCGCTCTTGAACGTCACGATGCCGGAAAACGAGATGAAAAAGCCCAGGTCGAGCGCGGCCTGCGCGACCTCCCAGGTCTCGGTGAAGCAGTGCATCACGCCGCCGGCCTCGGCCGCGCCCTCTTCGCGCATCAGGCGCAGCGTGTCGGTAGCGGCGGCACGCGTGTGGACGATCAGCGGCTTGCCGCAGCGGCGCGCGGCGCGGATATGGGTGCGAAATCGCTCCCGCTGCCAGTCAAGTGGTTCCTTGAGCCGGTAATAGTCCAGTCCGGTCTCGCCGATCGCCACCACCTTGGGCTCGGCCGCCAGCCGCACGAGCGTGTCCACGTCCGGCTCCTGCAGCGGCGCCCCCTCCTGCGCATCGCCTGCCGGATAGTCCGGGTGCACGCCGACCGAGCAGACGATGTTGGGAAAGCGCTTTGCCAGCGCGAGCACGCGCGGAAACTCCTCCAGCGTCACGCAGACGTTGAGCGCCGCGGTGACGCGAGCGGCCGCCATGCGCTCGACCACGGCGTCGATGTCGCCCGACAGTTCGGGAAAGCTCAAATGGCAGTGGGAGTCGACGAACATCATGCGCCCGAGCGGGCGCCGGGGCCCGCGCTGGGGGCGCACCGCACGCCGGTAGGAAGGAGAGCTAGATGGTGTGGGTCGGCCGCGCCGACTTCAACGCCGTGCCGAGCAGGTCTTCGATCTTGCGACGCGCGTTCAGGCCGGTCTCGTCGGCCGGGAAATGCACGCCGATCCCGGGCTGGCGTGAACCGCCACCCGCGGGACTGACCCAGACCACCTTGCCGGCGAGCGGGAGTTTGGCGGGGTCATCCATCAACGTGAGGATCAGGTAGACCTCATCGCCCAGCTGGTACGGCTTGCTGGTCGGAACGAAAATGCCGCCATGCTTCAGGTACGGCATGTAGGCCGCGTACAGCGCCGCCTTTTCCTTGATTGCGAGTGACAAGACCGACGGCCGGGCGCCCGACGCCGCTGCGCCGGGCGGAAGGGCCGCGCCGGAGAGCGGCGTGGCCACCACCCCAGCTGCCAGGCGAGTCATCGGTCCGTCGTTCATTCCTGTCTTTCTCCGTCAGCGTCCCGACCGGGGCGCTGCCGATGCCGCAGCCTGGCCAAAGCAGGCGGTGTAGTCCAGCAGTGCCGCCTCGATCACCAGGCGCGGGTTGAGCGGATGGTCCTGCGCCAGACGGTAGCCCGTCAAGCGGGACAACCAAATGAGCAGCGCACCCGCATCGCTTTGCGACGCAACGCGACCCAGCGCGGCGGCAGCGCCTGGATGATAACGAACGGCCGACGGGGCCCGAACGGTCGATAAGGCCAGCAAGTCCCAGCCCCAGCGCTGGAACAACGCCAGCGTGGGAGCGACCGGCACGGTCTTGGGCACGCGGGCGGCGATATCAGCCGCGCTCAGTTGGGCGCCGCGTCCGAGCAACTCCAGCAACGTGGCGCGCAGGTCGGCGTCGAGCAAGGTGCCCGACTGCTGCGCCAGTGCGGTCAGCGGCGCGCCACCCGCGGCGGCCAACGCCGCCTCCGCATCGTCGAGTTGCTGATCTCGCAACCACGCCAGGGCGGCTTGCCGGGTCGGGGCCGGCACCCGCACCAGCACGCAACGCGAGCGGATGGTGGGCAGCACATCGTCCAGCGCATCGGTGGCCAGGATGAACAGGCTGCCTGCGGGCGGCTCCTCCAGCATCTTGAGCAGCGCGTTGGCCGACGGTCCGTTGAGCAGTTCGGCCGGCGCCAGGACCATGACCCGCGTGCCGCCGCGATGGGTCGAGGTCGATACGAAGTCGGCCAGCGCCCTCACTTGTTCGATACGAATCTCGCGCGAGATGCGCTTGGCCTTGCCGCCCCCCGACTCGGCTGGAAGATCCTCGACCTCCTCGGGCGCGAGCCCCTCGCTGTCGTTGTCTTCCTCGCTCGCGGTGCCGCGCCAGATCGCCATCGTGTCGGGCACAACCACACGCAGGTCGGGATGACTGCCGGCCGTGGTCAGCGCACAGCCGGCGCAAACGCCGCAAGCATGCCCGTCAGGCTGCGGGGCCTCGCACAGCGCCCCGCGTGCAATGTCGATCGCCAGCGACTTCTTGCCGATGCCGGCGGCGCCATGCAGCAGCAGCGCATGCACACCCCGCGCGCGCAGCGGCCGGATGCTCGGCCAGACGGCGGCATGCCAGGGAAGACGCGGCAAATAGCCGTCGCTCACGGAAACGCCTCGGCGATCTGCTGCTGCAACTGTGCGGGCGTACGGGTGCCGTCCAGCACGATGAAGCGGGATGGATCGCGCTGCACGCGCTGAAGGTAGGCCGCGCGCACGCGGTCGAAGAACGCGGTCTGCTCCGCCTCGAACCGATCGGCGCTGCGGGCCGCGGCCAGGCGCTGTGCGGCCACGTCGGGCGGCACGTCCACCAGCAGCGTGCAATCGGGCTGCAGATCGGGGTGGACCCAGCGTTCCAGCGCCTCGACGTCCTCGCCCGGCAATAGGCGGCCGCCGGACTGATAAGCGAACGTGGCATCGCTGAACCGGTCGCACACGACCCAGCGCCCGGCAGCCAGCGCCGGCCGGATCACCTGCGCCAGATGCTCGGCCCGCGCCGCAAACATGACCAAGGTCTCGGTACGCGGGTCCATGTCGGTCTTGAGCACCAGCGCGCGCAGCGTCTCGCCGAGCGGCGTACCACCCGGCTCGCGCGTCACCAGGACATCGTGACCCTGCCCACGCAGATGCTCGGCGAGAAAGGCCAGTTGGGTGCTCTTGCCGGCGCCGTCGATGCCCTCGAAGGTGATGAAGCGACCGCGCGCCATCTCAGCGGCCCGCCGGCGCGATCTGGTACTTCAGGACCGCCCGGTTGTGGTCAGCCAGGTTATCGGAGAACGACGAGGTGCCATCGCCGCGTGCCACGAAGTACAGCGCCCGCGTTGCGGCCGGGCTGAGCGCGGCTTGCAAGGCGGCGCGGCCGGGCAAGGCAATCGGCGTGGGGGGCAGGCCGGCGCGCGTGTAGCTGTTGTATGGGCCGTCAGCCAGCAGGTCGCGCTTGCGCAGGTTGCCGTCGAACTTATCGCCCAGGCCGTAGATGATGGTCGGGTCCGTCTGCAGTCGCATGCCGATGCGCAGGCGGTTGATGAACACGCCGGCGATCAGACCGCGCTCGCTCGACTGGCCGGTTTCCTTCTCGACGATCGATGCCAGGATCAGCGCGTCATACGGCGTCTTCAGCGGCAGCGTCACGTCCCGCTGGGCCCAGGCCTGCTGCAAGCGCTCGGTCTGCGCGCGATAGGCGGCTCGCAACAGCTCGATGTCGCTGGAGCCTGGATCAAAGAGGTACGTGTCGGGCGCGAACAGGCCTTCGGGATGGCTCTCGCTGGCGCCGATGGCCTTCAAGATCTCGCTGTCGCCGAGCTTGGCGCTGTCGTGCCGCAGGTCGGTCTGGGCCGACAGGGCGGCACGCAGGTCGCGAAAGGTCCAACCCTCGACCACCGTGAGTCGCTCGCGCAGCACTTCACCGCGGCGCAGCTTGTCGATCAGCTGGTGCATCGTCATGCCGCGCTTGATCTCGTAGCGACCGGCGCGCAGCGAGCTGGTGGCCTCGGTCGCGCGGGCCACCGCCACGAAGAGGTCCTCGTTCACGCCGATGCCGGATTCGCGCAGCTGCCGCGCCACGCCGCGTGCCGAGGTGCCGGGCGCGATGCGTACCTCGGTGCGGTCGACCGTCATCGGCAGTGCGTTGTCGTACCAGCGCCAGGCCACGACGACCGCCACCGCGCCCACCAGCAACAACAGGACGATGACACCAGAAATCCAGCGCAGGCGAGACGGCGATGACAACGTGCTTGTTCCAGGAAAAGTTCACGTAGCGCCGGCAAGGTCTACGCGTGGCTTGACCCGCGGACGCGTTCATATAATAACTGCGCACCTTGGCAGCACTGCGCGTTCCTCGGTGGTCTCGCTCCCAGCCGCACTTGCGGCCCTGCATCTTCTCGCTGGCCTTTGATTGCTCGCCATGTCCGTCGACACCGTCATCGCTTCCGCCGCCGCCGGCACCTGGCACGCCCCGCTGGATGAACTGTCGAGCGCGCTGCAAGGCCCGGTGCTGGCGCAGATCGACGACCTGGGCGTGATCGACGTCAGCGGCGCAGACGCGATTTCGTTCCTGCAGGGACAGCTGACCAACGACACCGCCGGACTCGATGCGCAGCGCGTGCAGCTGACCGCCTATTGCACCGCGAAGGGACGCCTGATCGCAGTGTTCGATCAGTGGCGCGACGGCGACGTCATCTGTCTGCAACTGCCGCGCGAGATCCTGGCGCCCGTGATGAAGAAGCTCAGCATGTACGTGCTGCGGGCGAAGGTCAGGCTGACGGACGCGTCGGCGCGCTGGGTGAGCTTCGGCCTGCTCGGCCCCGGCAGCGAAGCGCTCGTCGCGCAGGTCTTTGGCGCGGCGCCGGCGCCAGGCGCCAGCCTCCTGGTCGACGCGGTGCGCATCACGCGGCTGGCGGACGGCGCCCGCGCACGGGAGCGCTTCGTGCTTCGCACGACGGCCGAGCATGCGCAGGCGTTGCGCGGCCGGCTCGCCGGTGCGCGTGCGGTCGACGGCGGCGTATGGTGGTGGTCGCAGATCGATGCGGCGCAGCCCACGGTGGTGGCCGCCACGCAGGAGGCTTTCGTGCCACAGACGATCAATCTCGAGGTGCTGGGCGGCGTGAATTTCAAGAAGGGCTGCTATCCGGGCCAGGAAGTGGTGGCTCGCAGCCAGTATCGCGGCAACCTGCGGCGACGCATGAGCGTGGCGCACACCACTCAACCCACGCAGGCGGGGGCCGACGTGTTCGCGCTCGACGAAGCCGAACCGGTGGGGCAGATCGTGCTGGCGGCGTCGGCGCCGGGCGGTGGCACCGATGTGCTGCTGCAGTGCCCGATGGACCGGCCACTGATCGAGCAGGCGCTGTTGCGCATCGGTGGACCGCAGGGCGCGCTGCTCGACGTGCGGTCCCTGCCCTACACGATCGTCGACGTCACGGCCTGAGCACAAGTCGAGAACCGGCAACCTACCGTGGAGCACTGGTACGTGTATTACAAGCTGCCCGCCGATTCGCTGCCCGCACTGCTGCCCGGCCTGCATGCGCTCGTGCAGCAGATCGCACGCGCTGCCGGTGAACCGGGGCGGCTGCAGGCACGCATCGATGTGAAGGACGGCTTCGCCACCGTGATGGAGGTGTATCAGCAGGTGGACGACCCGGCGCGGTTCGACGCCTGCATGCAGGCAGCGCTGGCCGCCAGCGACCTGCCGCCCGCGGCGCGCAGTGGTCGGCGTGTCGAGCGCTTTCGCGACCTGTAGGCAGCCGCCATGTGCATCGCCGTCGTCGCCTGGCAGTCGCATCCGGATTACCCGCTGATCCTGGCGAGCAATCGCGACGAGTTCTACACGCGCAGCACGCGGCCGGCCGCCTGGTGGGGCCAGTCGGTGTCGCTGCTTGCGGGCCGTGACGAGGAAGCCGGCGGCACCTGGCTCGGCATCAACCGCAGCGGCCGCATGGCGCTCGTCACCAACGTGCGCGCGCCGACCGAGCGCAATCCGCACGCACCGTCGCGCGGTGCGCTGGTGGTCGCGGCGCTGCAGGCGGGCGATGACGTCGGCCCATGGCTGCATGCGACGGCGCAGCGCACGCAGGCCTACAACGGCTTCAACCTGCTGGTCGGAGATGCGCTGCCGCTGCGCAGCGGCCGGCGGATCACCTCACCGAGGCTGCACTACTTCAGCAACCGCCTCAACGCCGCGCCGTCTTCGCTGGCGCCGGGCATCTACGGCCTGTCCAACGGCTTTCTCGACACGCCCTGGCCGAAGGTGGTGCGCAGCGTGGCTACCTTTGCCACCCGCATCGCGCAGGGCGTCGATACCGAGGCACTGTTCACCTTGCTCGCGGACCGTGAAGTCGTGCGCGACAGTTCGCTGCCGCAAACCGGTGTGCCGCAGGATTGGGAACGTGCCCTGTCAGCGGTGCAGATCCGTGCCAATGGCTACGGCACGCGCGCCAGCACGGTGATCACGGTCCGGCGCGACGGCGTGGTTCGCTTTGTCGAACGCAGCTTCGATCCAGCCGCGCCGGAGCAGTTCAGCGATCGCAGCTACGAGTACGTGGTGCCCTCGGTGGCGCCGGTGCCGAGCGACTTCGACATCGATCGGCACTAGCCGCTAGGCGCTACAGCGCGCGTCGCATGTCGACGTGATCGATGCCCGCTTCCTGATAGATCGCGCCCTCCACCGCGAAGCCGAGCCGCGCGTAGAACGGCGCCGCGTGGGCCTGCGCGCTCAGCACGACGTCACGATCGCCGCGCTCGCGCGCAGCCTGCATCAGGGCGGTCAGCAGCGCGGTGCCCACGCCGGTGCCACGCGCATGGGCCAACACCGCCATGCGGCCGATATGGCCGTCGGGCAGCAGGCGGCCGGTGCCGACCACGCCACCGGTCCCGTCGCGGGCCAGCGCGTGCAGCGAGGTTGCGTCAGAGTCATCGAGCTCGATCTCGGCCGGCACCTTCTGTTCTTCGACGAACACGCTGAAGCGGATGCGCGATGCCGCCTCGCGCAGCGAGGCCCAATCGCCCAGCTGAATACGAACCTGCTCAGCCATGGGCCTGCACCGGTGCCACCTGCTCGAAGCGGCAGATGCGGTCGCGCACGTCGGCCGGCCAGGGCAGCGCGCCGCGCGCCGCAGGGTCGGCGTTGACATAGACGAGTTCGGCGCCAATCAGCATTGCATCGATCTGCGGGCGGCGGAACATCTCGACCACGAACGACAGGCTGCTGCGACCGATGCGTGCAGTGCGCCCGCAGATCTCCAGCTCGTCGTCGAAGCGGGCGGCGGCGTGATACTCAATCGTCGCCTTGCGCACGAAGGTGTCGCTGCCTTGCGCGAGGAAGTCCTGCGGGTAGCGCAGGCCCACGGCCCGCCAGTATTCGGTCACGCAGACATCGCAATAGGTCAGGTAGTGGCCATTGAAGACCACGCCCTGCAGGTCGACCTCTGCCCAGCGCACGCGCAGCGCGACCTTGTGTCGAAAATCGGCATAGCCCATCAGCGACAAGGCTACTGGATGCCTTTGGCGGGATCGCCGGCGATGCTCACGGTCAGCCGCGTGGGGTCGATGTGCTTGCGCCAGGCGGCATTGAGGTCGCCGACGGTGAGCGCGCGGATGCGATCCTCGACCTGCTTGCTGAAGGCAAAGGTGCGATCCAGATACAGGTTGCCGACCCAGGCGCCCGCGAGCGACCCGTCCTCGGCGCGGGCGAGCAGGCGCTCCTGCAGGATGCCGTTGCGGGCGTCGTCCAGCTCCTTCTGGGTGAAGCCTTCGCGGGCGGCTCGCTCCAGCTCGTCGCGGATCGCCGCCTCGATCTTGGCCATGTTCTGCGGCGCGCCGATGGCGCCGATGCCGAAGCTCGATGCGCGATCGATGCTGGAGAGGTTCAGTCCGGAGCCCGCGCCATAGGACAGGCCGTCGCGCTGGCGCACGCGGTCGATCAGGCGATTCGACAAACCGGAGCCGCCGCCGAAGATGTAGTTGCCGATCAGGAGTGCAGCCGCATCGGGATCGTCGTCGCGGGCGTCGAGCACCAGGCGCGCGCGATAAAAGGCGTTCTCCTTGTCCGGGATCGGCGTCACCAGGCGCGCGGGCGCGACCGGCCGCGGTTCGCTCAGGATGCGCGCATACGGAGCCTTCGACGGCTTGGCGCTGAACAGCTCGCGCAGCAGCGCTTCCACCGCCTTGTCATCGAAGTCGCCCACCACGGCGATCTGGCCGCGCGCGGTTCCGGCCTGGTTGCTGCGGAACTCCTGCAATTGCTGGCGCGTGATCGCAGGCATGGCGGCGATGCGTTCCGCGACCGACACATAGCGGCGCGGGTCACCCGCCGGGTAGGTGTTGAAGTGCACCTGCAGTGCATCGTTGGAGCGGGCGCCGGGATCGGCCAGCTGCGCCTGCAGCCCGGTCAACACTTCGCGCTTCAGCAGCTCCACCTCCGCCTCGGGGAAGCTCGCTTCGTGCAGGATGTGCGCGGTCAGTCGCAAGGCGTCGGCAAGCAACGGGCGCGTGGTCTCGAACTGCGTGAGGCCGCCCTGCATCTTCAGCCGTATGCGTTCGTCGGCGATCTGCTGGCGCGTGAACTTGCTGGTGCCACGCATCAGCGCCGCGGATGACAACTGCTGCACCACCGACAGGCCCTGCAGGCTGCGCTCGTCGCCGAAGCGGAATGCCAGGCTCACATGGACCGATTCGCCGCGTGTCTTCTTGGGCAGCAGGGCGAATTCCAATTCGCCCACCTGAACGATCCGCGTGCGCCGGTCGATGTTCCCCTGGGTCGGCTCGAACGCCTCACCCGCCGTCACGGTGGCGCGTGGCTTGAAGTCCTTGAGTAACTCTGCGGCCACCAGCGGCGCCGGAATCTCCACCCGCAGCGGCTTGTCTTCCGGGATGAACATGCCGACACCGCGGTTGTCGCGCCGCAGGTAGCGACCCGCAGCCTCGGCCACGCTCGCCGCCGGCACCGCGGCAAAGCGGTCGCGCGCCACGAAGAACAGGCGCCAGTCGCCCAGGGAGATGTACTCGGACAGCGCAATGCCGAACTCCTGCGGATCGGCCAGCGCGCGCTCGAACAGGGTCTCCGCATCCTGCCTGACGCGCGCCATCTCGGCGTCGGTCGGCGCCTGTGCGGCCAGACTGCCCTCGACGATCTCCACCAGCTTGGCGCGCACCGGCTCCACCGGCTCGCCCTTCTTGACCACGGCGCCGAACACCATCAAGCCCGGATCGCGCAGGAACAGCGGCTGGGCGAACACCTGCGCGGCCAGCCCCTTTTCCACCAGTTCCTTGTGCAGCCGTCCATTGGGCGTGTCGCCCAGGATCTCGGCGGCGGCGGCCAGCGCGGCCGTGTCGTTGCTCAGCGCCGACGGGATGCGGTAGGCCACCGCCACCAGCTGGATCTCGCCGGCACGGCGCACCACGAAACTGCGCTCGCCATCGTGCGTGGGTTCCACCGTCCACAGCACCGGCAGCGAACGCTGCGGGCGCGGGATCTTGCCGAACGCCTGCGCCACCCAGGCGAGCGTTCTGGCCTCGTCGAACTTGCCGGCGATGGCGAGCACGGCGTTGTCCGGCTGGTAGTAGCGCCGATAGAACGCCTGCAGGTTGTTGATCTGCACGTTCTCGATGTCGCTGCGGTTGCCGATCGGCAGGTTGGAGTAGTTGTGCCAGTCGAACATGACCGCGAACATGCGCTTGAACAGCACCTGGCCGGGGTTACTCTCGCCCATCTCGTACTCGTTGCGCACCACGGTCATTTCCGAGTCGAGATCCTTGCGGGCGATGAAGGAATTGACCATCGAGTCGGCGCTCCAGCCGATCGCCCAGCGCAGGTTGTCGTCGCTGGCCTGGAAGGTCGAGAAGTAGTTGGTGCGGTCGAAGCTCGTGGTGCCGTTGTTGCGGAACCCGCGCTTGTTGAACTCGGCATCCGGCGTCGGGTAGTTCTTGCTGCCCTTGAAGATCAGGTGCTCCAAGAGGTGCGCCATGCCGGTCTCGCCATACCCTTCATGACGCGAACCGACCAGGTACGTGATGTTGACGGTGACCGTGGGCTTGGCCTGGTCCGGATACAGCAGCACCTTGAGGCCATTGGCCAGCCTGTACTCGCTGATCCCTTCGACCTGGTGAACACGCTGCACACCGGCCGGCAGCGCCGTCTGGGCCGAGACCTCAGGCACGAAGGTCAAGGCGCTGACGAGGCACAGGGCAGCGAGGACTGAGGAAAGCCGGTTCAGCACGGGAGGCTCCAGGAGAAGATGGCGCAGGACGAAGGGCGAAATCTATACGCGTCGGTGCGGGTGCCGGCGATCGCTGCGACCCCGGGCATGTGCATGCGACCGGCTGCCGGCTCGCGGCGATGAACTGCGGGCAGGCACGTCGCGACGACAGACTCGCCGTTCGATCGCGGCAGACGTCGCCAGTTCAACCTGCACGTGCCGCCATTACAGCTGAGGCTTGTGCTGCGGTCGGGCGGAGAACGGATCACTCGGATTGCGCTGCTGCACGATGTCGTCGAACCGCAGTTGCACGGTGGGCAGGATCTGCGGGTGCGTCAGCACGTAGAACCGATCGCTGGCGATCGCCTCGAACGTCAGGCGAGCCACCTCGGCGGCACTGAGCTTGCCGCCCTCCACCGCCTTGCTGATCGCCGCATGCGCCAGCCGCTGCGAGGCGGTGGATTCGCCCGATTGCAGCTGTGCCGGACGATTGCGATGCGACTGCGCGATGCCGGTAGGCACGTACGCCGGGCACAGCAGGGAGACACCGAGAGTGGCGCTCGCCATGCGCAGGTCATGTTGCAGCGTCTCGGTGAGCGCCACCACCGCATGCTTGCTGACGTTGTACACACCCATGTTCGGCGCGCACACCAGCCCCGCCACCGACGCCGTGTTGACGATGTGCCCCGGCCCGCCCTGCGCGATCATGCGCGGGACGAAGTGGCGCAGCCCATGGATCACCCCCCACAGGTTCACCCCCAGCACCCACTGCCAGTCGCGGTCCGAGTTCTCCCAGACGAGGCCGCCGCTGCCGACCCCGGCGTTGTTGAACAACAGGTGCACGCCACCCAGTTCGGCAAAGGCGCGGTCGGCCAGACGCTGCACATCCTCTCCGCGCGCAACGTCCACCCTCTCTCCGATCACGATGGCGCCGTCGGACCCGAGTTCAGCCACCACCGCGTTCAGCGCCGGGGTCTCGATATCCGCCAGCACGAGCTTCATGCCCAGTAGATGTGCGCGCCGCGCAAACTCGCGGCCGAGGCCACTGCCTGCGCCGGTGATGACGGCCACCTTGCCCGCGAAATCCTGCATCGTTCGATCCCTAGACGAGCTTGACGAGCTGCTTGCCGACGTTGCGGCCCTTGAGCAGGCCGATGAAGGCATCCGGCGCGCTGTCGAGGCCCTGAGCCACCGACTCGCGATAGCGGATGGTCCCGGTGGCGACGTGGCCGCCCAGTTCCTTCAGCGCGCCCGGCCAGACCTCCATGTGCTCGGTCACGATGAAGGCGCGCATCATCAGCCGGCTGACCAGGAACCAGGTCGGGTTGCGGATCGGTATCGGCTCCGCGTTGTAGCCGGCGATCAATCCGCACAAGGCAATGCGCCCGAACGCGTTCATGCGCGGCAGCACCGCGTCCATGATCTCTCCGCCCACGTTCTCGAAGTAGCCGTCGACGCCTTGGGGTGCAGCGTCCTTCAGCGCCTTGCTCACGTCCTGCGACTTGTAGTCGATGCAGGCGTCGAACTTGAGTTCATCGACGACGAAGGCACACTTTTCGGCGCCTCCTGCAATGCCGACCGCGCGACATCCGGCGAGGCGGGCCAGTTGCCCGACCACGCCGCCCACGGCGCCGGCCGCTGCCGAAACCACGATCGTCTCACCTGCCTTGGGCGCGATGATCCGATTCAGACCGTACCAGGCCGTAACGCCCGGCATGCCGACCGCACCCAGGTAGGCCGACAGCGGCACGCGTGTGGCATCGACCGCGTACAGGCCCGTGCCGTCGCTGACCGCGTACTCCTGCCAACCGAGATAGCCGGTGACGCGGTCACCGACCTTGAAACGTGGGTGACGCGACTCCACCACCGCGCCTGCGGTGCCACCGCCCATGGTGTCGCCGAGCGCCTGCGGCTGCATGTAGCTGCGGCCCTCGTTCATCCGGCCGCGCATGTACGGATCGAGCGACAGCCACTCGTTGCGCACCAGCAGTTCGCCATCCTTCAGCGGCGGCGTCTCCACCGTCTCGAGGCGGAAGTTGTCAGGCGTGACCCAGCCCTGCGGGCGACTGGCGAGGACGATGCGGCGGGACGTAGGCATTGAAACTCCGGTTGAACGGTCGTAACGATCAAGGGTGATCTGATCGATCAGGTTGCTGGGTGCGCATCAGCGCACGCGGGGCGCGGCCTCGAGGCGGCGCAGGAACTTGAACGTGCCCATCGCCTTGGCAACCAGCTTGCCGTCGCCGTCGAGAAGCTCGGCCTCGCAATAGGCCATCGTGATCGAGCGATGCAGTACGCGGCCAAGCGCCCGCAGGCGCCCACGCGCCGGGGCGAAGAAGCTCGTCTTCATCTCGACCGTGACCGTGCCCGTCGCATGGCGCTCCATGGTTCGGCCGGCGCGCGCCATGGCGACATCGAGCAGCGCCATCACCACCCCGCCATGGCCCACGCCCCAGCTGTTCATGTGACGCGGCTCCAGATCCAGCACCAGCTCGGATGACCCGGCATCGGCATGCACGAGCACCGCGCCGAGCTCACGCATGAACGGAACGGCATCCAGCGAGCCGACCGGATCATCCACGACGCGCTCAGCGTTCATAGTCCATGCATTGCCGCTCGAGCCGCACGGCGCCGATGAACGGCTTCAGCGCGACATGCACCGGATGATGCTGGTAGGCCGCCAGCGCAGCGGCATCGGCGAATTCCGAGTACAGCACGACGTCGTAGGTCGCCTCCAGGTTCGGTGCGGCCAGTGCCACCTCGAACGCACCCATGCCGGGCACGAGATCGCTGCAGCCATCCAGCAGCGCCTTCATCTTGCGCGCGTTGGTCGCCTTGTCGGCGCCTTCGGCGTGCTCCTTCAACTTCCACATCACGATGTGCTTGATCACAGCCATACCTCCGGAGTGTCGAGCACGGTGCGATCGCCAGCTTCGATCGGGGTCAGCCACGCCGCCACGCGCGGCAACTCGGCGGAAAAGAACCAGCGCCCGGTGTTGAGCACGGCGGCGCGGCCGGTGGCGTCGAGCGCCGGCGCCGCCTGCGCGGCAACGCCCAGCTCCAGCCAGATCCACGCCATCACCACGTGACCGAACGCCTGCATGTAGGGCGTGGCATGCGCCAGCGCGGCCGGCGCATCGCCTGCCTGCCAGACCACGCGCGTGGCCTCGCCGACGCGCTCGATCGCCGTGCGCAGTTGCACCGCCTGCACCGCCAAGTGGGCGTCGCCGGTGGCGGTGGCGGCGACCAGGGTATGCCTCATCGTCTCGACCAGCTCGGTCAGCAGCGCGCCGCGCTCGAGCAGCACCTTGCGGCCGAGCAGGTCGAGCGCCTGGATGCCATGCGTGCCCTCGTGGATCATGTTCAGGCGGTTGTCGCGCCAGTACTGCTCGACCGGGTAGTCGCGCGTGTAGCCGGCCCCGCCGAGCACCTGGATCGCCAAGCTGTTGGCCTCGACACACCACTCCGACGGCCAGCTCTTGGCGATCGGCGTGAGAATGTCCAGCAGGCGACGCGCGCGCTTGAGTTCCTGTTCGCCACCGGCGCTGCGCTCTTCGTCCACCAGCTTGGCGCAGTACAGCGTCAGCGCCAGCGCGCCCTCCGCGTAGGCCTTCTGCGCCAGCAGCATGCGGCGCACATCGGCATGGGCCGTGATCGGCACCTGTGGCAGCGAAGGATCCTTGGCGGCCGCGCCCTTGGCAGCGATGGCGCGACCCTGCGGCCGATCCTTGGCGTAGGCGAGCGCGTGGCGGTAGCCGGCGTAGCCCAGCATCGCCGCACCCAGGCCAACCCCGATGCGCGCCTCGTTCATCATCTGGAACATGATCGGCAGGCCATCGCCGGCCTCACCCACCAGGTAGCCGATCGCGCCATGCGCACCGTCGGGGCGGAACTTGCCTTCGCCGAAGTTCAGCAGCGCATTGACGGTGCCGCGGTAGCCCAGCTTGTGGTTCAGCCCCGCCAGCGCAACGTCGTTGCGTGCGCCGATGCGGCCATCGGTGTGCACCATTCTCCGCGGCACGATGAACAGCGAGATGCCGCGGGTGCCGTCCGGCAGGCTGCCGTCGTCGAGCGGGATCTTGGCGAGCACCAGGTGAACGATGTTCTCCGCCAGCTCATGCTCGCCGCCCGAGATCCACATCTTGTTGCCGAACAGCCGGAAGCGCGGTCCGAACGGTGTGTCCGGCACCAGCGCATCAAGCACGGCGCGGGTGCGGATGTCTGCCAGCGACGAGCCGGCCTGCGGTTCCGACAGGCACATCGTGCCGAAGTAGCGGCCTTCGAGCTGCGGCCGGGCAAAGCGGTCGATCTGTGCCACCGTGCCATGGGCGAGCAGCAGGTTCGCATTGGCGCTGCTGAGGAACGGGTAGGCGCTGGTGGCGACATTGGCGGCGACAAAGTGGGCAAAGACCGCTTTCTCGACCACCGTGGGCAACTGCAGTCCACCCACCTCGGCATCCTGCGTCATCGCCATGAAGCCGCCGGCGATGAAGGCATCGAGCGCGCGCTTGATGTCGGGAATTAGATGCACCCGCTCGCCGTCGAAACGCGGCTCCACCAGATCGCCGCGTCGGTTGTGCGGGGCGAACTCGCGCTCGGCCAGGTCGTTGGCTGCATCGAGCATCGCCTCGAACGACGCGCGCGAATGTTCCGCGAACAGCGCTCGGTCCGTGAGTCGGTCCGCTTGCAGCCAGTCATACAGCAGGAATGACAGCAGGCGGCGATCGATGAGGTCAGTCGACTGGCTCATGGCCTCGGCCGATTCTTCCAATCGATGAAAAAGGCCATCGAGACTCGCGTGCAGGGCGGTTCGGTATCGAGCTTGGGGGGTGGCAGCACGCGGTAGGTCCGCTCCAGGCCCTTGAGGAGGGCCGACTTGAAGTCGGCCTCCACCTGCGGCGACACCGACGCGGCCGACGGGTCGCGCGTGATGGTCGGCGCCGTGTAGGGCGAGCACAGGTCGATCAGGAGGCGGGTTTCGGCCCGCGCCTGGATCGCGCTTTCGGGATAGTCGATCGTTTCCATCGTCTGCAACGACGCGGTCACCATGATCCAGTAGTCCTGCCAGGTATCCGACGCACCTGCAGGCAACGGCAGTGCGAGCTGTGGACGAGCCTCTCCCATGCGGCGCAGTGACACCCAGTGCTGCATGAAGGCGGCGGCGCGCCGATATGAGCGTGGGAAAGCGCCACCCTCCGCCAGCTCCCGCGCCAGCCGCCGAGCGGCGAGCGCATCGCCCGGCTGCGCCGCGGTCTCGTACAACGCTGCCGCGGCAGCGGGGTTGGCATCCGTGCACAGACCGAGTTCGACCATCAGGCCCGCGATGTACAGCAGCGACGGCACGCGCCGTTCGATGCCGTCGTTGATCAGGTCTCCGGCGCGCTTGCAGTCACCCGCCTGCAGCGCGCTTAGGGCGAGCTGGAACGACGCCGGCTGCGCCTGTGCGGCAACCGCGGTCCCGATGGTCATCACAAAGGCAGCCGCCCGGCCGCTCCAGGACCGAAGTCGCCGCATCGACCCTCCACCGTCCATCTGGACACGCGGGCTCATCGTGGCCAGCGCCCCGCCGCGGCCGCCTCCTGCAGCAGCGCCGCCGGCTGCCAGAACGCCGGATCGGCGTGGTCGTTGCGTGCGAACTCCTGCATTCGCGCCACCACCTTGGCCAGCCCGCGCGACTGCGCCCAGAACATCGGTCCGCCGGTGGCAGGCGGGAAACCGTAGCCGGTCAGGTAGACGACATCGATGTCGCTGGCGCGCAGCGCGATGCCTTCTTCCAGGATGCGCGCGCCCTCGTTGACCAGCGCCAGCAGGCAGCGGTCGACGATCTCGTCGTTGTCGATCGCACCTGCCGTCACGCCAATCTCCGTGCGCCAGGCGTCGATCAGCGCATCGATCTCGCGATCGGGCCGCGGCGTGCGATCCGGCAGGTCGTAGCGGTACCAGCCCTTGCCGGTCTTCTGACCCAGTCGCCCCAATTCAACCACGCGGTCGCCGATGCGCGAGTAGCGCAGCTGCGGCTTCTCGACATAGCGGCGCTGGCGGATCGCATAGCCGATGTCCATGCCGGCCATGTCGAACATCGTGAACGGACCCATGGCCATGCCGAATCGGGCGAGCGCTGCATCGATCTGCTGCGGGCTCGCGCCTTCGTCGACCAGGAACATCGACTGGCGGATGTACTGCTCGAGCATGCGGTTGCCGATGAAGCCGTCGCACACGCCGCTGACCACCGCCACCTTGCGGATGCGGCGGGCAAAGGCCATCACCGTCGCGAGCACGTCCTTGCCGGTCTGCCTGCCGCGCACCACTTCCAGCAAGCGCATCACATTGGCCGGACTGAAGAAATGCATGCCGATGACATCCTGCGGCCGGCGCGTGACGGCGGCGATCGTGTCGACATCGAGGGTCGAGGTGTTGGTCGCGAGGATCGCGCCCGGTTCCATCACGCGGTCGAGCCGACGGAACAGGTCTTCCTTGACCGTCAGATCCTCGAACGCCGCTTCGATCACCAGGTCGCAATCGGCCAGGTCCTCGATCGCCAGGGTGGGCGCCAGCAGCGCCATGCGCTGCTCGACCTGCGCGGTGCTGAGCCGGCCTTTGCGCGCAGTGGCTTCCCAGTTGGCGCGGCACATCGCCAGGCCGCGTTCCAAGCCGGCTTCGCTTGTCTCGAGCACGCGCACCGGGATCCCGGCGTTGGCGAGCGTCATCGCGATGCCGCCGCCCATCGTGCCAAAGCCGATCACCGCGACCCGCTCGATGCTGCGCACGGGCGTGCTGTCGGGAACGTCTGGAATCTTGGCCGCCGTCCGCTCGGCGAAGAAGGCATGTCGCAGCGCCCGCGACTCCACCGACTGCACCCGCTCGATGAAGATGCTGCGCTCGGTCGACAGGCCCAGGTCAAACGGCAGCATGTAGGCGGCCGCGACCGCATCCACGCACTTGAGCGGCGCGGTCAGGCCACGTGCCGCGCGCGCTACCTGCTGACGCGCCTCACTGAAAAAGTCGCCTGCCTGCTTGCCCGCCGGCAGCGCCACGGTCCGCTCACGCAGCTTCGGCAGCGGCCGCGGCGCAGCCACCTCATGCGCGAAATCGAGCACGCCCTGGAACGTGGTGTCGGCGACGACCCGCTCGACGAGGCCGTGTGCCAGCGCATCGCGCGCATCGATCGGTTCACCCGAGGTGATCATCTGCATTGCCTTGGCCGCGCCGACCGCGCGCGGCAGGCGCTGCGTGCCGCCGGCACCTGGAATCAGGCCGATCTTCACCTCAGGAAGCGCCAGCGACGCACCAGCGGTGGCGATCCGATAATTGCAGGCCAGCGACAGTTCCAGCCCGCCACCCATGCAAACGCCGTTGATGGCGGCGATCACCGGCTTGAACGCAGACTCGATCAGGTTGATCAGATCGAGCAGGCTGGGAGCAGCCAACATGGCCGGCGTGTTGAACTCGCGGATGTCGGCTCCGCCCGAGAAGACGCGCCCGGTGCCGGTGATCACGATGGCGACCACCGCAGGATCGTCCAGTGCCCGCTCGACGCTTGCCATGACGCCCTCGCGCACTGCGTGGCCGAGTCCGTTGACGGGAGGATTGTCGATCTGGATCACCGCCACACCACCGCGCACTTCGTAGAAGACGTTCATCGTCGTTCCTGCCTGCTTGTCATGAACTAGACCTCGAGCCACTCCTGGCGGATCAGACGGTTCTCGCGCAGGGACTGCGGGCTGCCTTCGAACACCATGTGACCGTGCCCCATCACGTAGGCGCGCTGAGAGACCTCGAGCGCGATCGTCAGCTTCTGCTCGACCAGCAGGACCGAGACGCCGCGTTCGCGCAGCGTGCGCAGGAAGCCCGCCACCAGTTCCACGATCTTCGGTGCCAGCCCTTCGGTCGGTTCGTCGACGATGACGAGGTCGGGGTCGCCCATGATCGTGCGTGCCAGCGTGAGCATCTGCTGCTCGCCCCCCGACAATACCCCGGCCTGGGTGTCACGCCGCTCGGCCAGCCGCGGGAACAACTGGTACATGTCCTCGAACTTCCAGCGTCCCGGATGCCGCCCCTTCAGGCCGAGCAACAGGTTCTCGTGCACCGTGAGGGAGGCGAACACCTGCCGGTCTTCGGGCACATAGCCGATCCCTGCGTGAGCGATCTCGTGGGTCTTGCGGCCCATCAGCTCCTTGCCTTTGAAACAGACACGCCCGGTGCAGTCGACCAGCCCCATGATCGCCTTGGCGGTGGTCGACCGACCCACCCCGTTGCGCCCGAGCAGGCAGACGATCTCGCCTGCGCCGACCATCAGGTCGACGCCATGCAGAACGTGGCTCTTGCCGTAGTACGCCTGCAGATTGGCGACCTCCAGCAGCGGCGTGGCGAGGTCAGGCGGCATCGGCATGCTGCCCCAGGTAGGCTTCCTTGACCTGCGCGTTGGCACGGATCTCGGACGGCGTGCCGGTGGCGATCACCTGGCCGTAGACCACCACCGAGATGCGGTCGGCCAGGCCGAACACGACGCTCATGTCGTGCTCGACCATCACCAGGGTCTTGCCCTGGGTCATGTCCTTGATCAGCGCCACCGCGGCGGCGGTCTCGCTGCGGCTCATGCCGGCGGTGGGCTCGTCCAGCAGGATCACGCTGGCGCCACCGGCAATGGTGATGCCGATCTCCAGAGCGCGCTGCTCGGCATAGGTCAGCAGGCCGGCGAGCGTCTTGCGGCGGCGCTTCAGCCCGATCCGCAGCAGGATCTCCTCGGCACGCGCCTCGGCGTCACGCAGGCCATCGAGGCGATGCCAGAACGAATAGCGATAGCCGAGCGACCATAGAACGGCGCAGCGCAGGTTCTCGAACACGCTCAGGCGATGAAACAGATTGGTGATCTGGAAGCTGCGCGACAAGCCGAGCCGATTGATCTCGAACGGCTTGCGCGCCGTGATGTCGGTGCCGTTGAGCACAATCCGCCCGGCGCTCGGTGCGAACTTGCCGCTGACGAGATTGAACAGCGTGGACTTGCCGGCGCCGTTGGGGCCGATGACGGCGTGTCGCTCGCCCGCCGGAATCGCCAGCGAGATGCCGCGAATGATCTCGGTGCGACCGAAGCGCTTGGCCAGGTCGACGAGTTCGAGGGCGGGTGTCATCGGCGCGGCTTCACTTGTCATCGGGGTTGTCGCGCAGCCAGTTCTCGATCTCGACCTGGACCTGGTCCCACTCCGCCTTGAAGCGTCGCCGCATGTAATCGAACGCCGCCGCCGCTGCCACGGTGATCGTGATCGCCAGCACCCACGGCTGCGGCTCGGCGATGTCGAACCGAAAGCCCGCCAGCGTTACCGCAGAACCGGTAGCGATATCAAGCGACCGATGCCAGGTGAACTCGATCAGCAGCACGATGCCAGCCAGCAGCGCCAGGCTGCTCGCCAGCACGCCGAAGTACGGATCGAGCAGCCGCTTCATCTTGCCGAACTTGAGCACGCGCAGGTTCATCAGGATCAGGCTCGACAGCCCGCCCGGCGCGAACATCACCAGCAACACGAAGAACACGCCGAGATAGAGTTGCCAGGCCTTGGTGTACTCCGACAAGGCGACCGAGAAGAACACGAACACCACTGCACCCAGGATCGGACCGAAGAAAAACGACACGCCACCGATGAATGCCGCCAGCAGCACGCCGCCGGAGCGGATCGCGCTCACCGCCTCGCTGCCCACGCTCTCGAGGTTGATCGCCATCAGTCCACCGGCAATGCCGGCGAAGAATGCCGACAGCATCAGCATCAGCCAGCGCACCCGCTGCGTGTTGTAGCCGATGAACTCGGCCCGCTCCGGGTTGTCACGCACCGCGTTGGCAATGCGTCCCAACGGGGTTTGCGTCAGCGCGAACATCGCCACCATGCTGACGAAGCACCAGGCGGCGATCAGGTAGTACACGTGCAGGTCGCGGCCGAACGTGAGGCCGTCGATGCCGAGGAACGGTCCACCCGAGGTCCGGTTGCCGCTGATGCCGGCCTCGCCGCCGAAAAAGCCGGGGAACATCAAGGATGCGGCGAACACCATCTCGCCGATGCCCAGCGTGATCATCGCGAATGGCGTGCCCGCCTTCTTCGTCGTCAGATAGCCGAAGACGACGCCGAAGAAGAGACCGGCCAGGCCGCCCACCAGCGGCAGCAGAGACACCGGATACAGCAACGTGCCGGCGGCGATCCAGTTCATCGCGTGGATCGCGAAGTACGCCCCCAGCCCCGAGTAGACCGCGTGACCGAAGCTCAGCATGCCGCTTTGGCCCAGCAGCATGTTGTAGCTGAGCGCGAAGATGATCATGATCCCCGCCTGCGACATCAGCGCGAGCGCGAACTTCTTCTCGAACATCATCGGCAATGACAGGAAGACGATCGCCGTCATGCCCCAGATGATCCAGCGGCCGAAGTTCAGCGGCCGGAACGCGAGGGTCGGCCCGTCCGCGGCCACCGAGCCCACCAGTGCGGGGTCATCAATCTTCACGGGTGCCCATCAGTCCGCGCGGACGGAAGATCAACACCAGCACCAGCAGCAGGAACGGCAGCACCGGCGTCACTTGCGCCACGGTGAGCTTCCACAGCGCATAGCCGGCCGACTCCGGCGTGACCGCCATGCCGAGCGCGCGCAGGGCGACCGCGAGCGACCAGTCGCTGGTCTTGCCGAAGGCATCGACCAGGCCCAGCAGCAGCGATGCCGTGAACGCGCCCGACAGCGAGCCCATGCCGCCGATCACGATGATCACGAACACGATGGCGCCCACCGATGCCGCCATCCCCGGCTCGGTGATGAACAGGTTGCCGCCGACCACGCCGGCCAGCGCCGCCAGCGCGCAGCCACCGCCGAACACGAGCATGAACACGCGCGGCACGTTGTGCCCGAGTGCTTCGACCTGCTGCGGGTGCGATAGGGCCGCCTGGATCACGAGGCCGATGCGGGTGCGCGTCAGCAGCAGCCAGAGCGATCCCAGCATGAACACCGCCACGCTCATGGCAAACGCGCGGTAGGCCGGAAACGTCAGGCCGAATTGCTGCTGCAGCCAGCCGACGGGACCGTCGAGCGCGGCGGGCACCTGGTACGGCACCGCGGCGCGGCCCCAGATCGCCTGCACCAGTTCAACGATGATGAAGGTCAGGCCGAAGGTGAACAGCAGCTCCGGCACATGGCCCCACTTGTGGACGCGGCGCAATCCGTAGCGCTCCACCAGCACGCCGAGCAGTCCGACCAGAAGCGGAGCAGCGAACAATGCGACCCAGAAACCCGCCCACTGGCTGATCTGGTAGGCCGCGTAGGCGCCCAGCATGTAGAAGCTCGTGTGGGCAAAGTTCAGCACGCCCATCATGGAGAAGATCAGCGTGAGCCCGGCCGCCAGCATGAACAGCAGCAAGCCGTAGCTGATGCCGTTGAGCAGCTGGATGAGGAAGAAGTCGAAGGGCATGGACGGATGATGCCGCGGGCGCCGCCGATGATGGCGCGCACGGCGCCTATGACACGGACAATCGTCCGCCGTGAAGCGGCCGCCAGCGGGCAGCAATGGCCGCCCGCCGGACGGCCCTATCCATCAACCATCAACCATTAACCGTCAGCGCGCAGCACGCGTCACGGCTTGGCCGGTCGCTGCATCTGGCAGGAGGTGGGCTGAGCGCCGACGAAGCTCGGCACGGCCTGCTCGGTACGCCACGAGTGTCCGGTCTTCTCGACATCGTGCTTGACCGCGCCGCCCACCCGCGCCCAGGTGGCGATGAACAGCGGCTGCTGCAACTGGTGATCAGTGCCTCGCATCTCGATCTCGCCCATCAGGCTCGGCATCTTCATGCCGCTCATCGTGTGGGCCACGCGCAGCGGATCGGCATTGCCGCCGTTGCGCTTGATCGCCTCGGCCAGCATGGTGAGTGAGGTGTACGAAGCGAGCGTGTAGAACTCCTCGCCGAACTTCTTCTTGAAACCGGTGTAGAGATCCTCGCCCGGATACTTCTCGATGTTCGGGTGCCAGTAGGCCACCATGCGCACCCGCTCGGCACCGGCCGCGCCCATCGCCGTCGGCGTGCCGATGACCCCGCCGTAGTACGTGTAGAAGGTGGCGGTCAGCCCGGCGTCGCGCGCGGCGCGCACCAGCAGCGTGAGATCGGTGCCCCAGTTGCCGGTGATCACGGTGTCGGCGTTGGCGGCGCGGATCTTGGCGATGTACGGAGAGAAGTCACGCACCTGGCCCAGCGGATGCAGGTCCTCGCCGACGATCTTCACGTCGGGGCGCTTGCGGCCCAGCATTTCCTTCGCGGCCCGCGCGACCTGCTGGCCGTGCGAGTAGTTCTGGTTGATCAGATAGACGTTGCTGACCTCCTTGCGGTCCTTCATGTAGGTGGTCAGCGCCTCCATCTTCATGTCGTTGTTGGCGTCGAAACGGAAGTGCCAGAACGAGCACTTGGCGTTGGTCAGATCCGGATCGACCGCGGCGTAGTTCAGATAGACCATCGACTGCGTCGGATTGCGTTCGTTGTGCTTGGTGACAGCGTCCGACAACGGAATGCCCACGTGCGAGCCATTGCCCTGCGTCACGTAACGAATCCCCTGGTCGGTGATCGTGCGCAGCAGGGTGAGGCTCTCCTGCGGCGAGTTCTTGTTGTCGAACGGCACGATCTCCAGGCGCACGCCGGGACCGGCGAGGCCCTTGGCATTCACCATCTCGGCGATGTACTGGAAGTGCTTGAGCTGGTTCTGGCCGACCGCGGCGAACGGACCGGACAGCGGATCCATGAAGGCGATCTTCACCACCTGGGCCGGCGCCCCACCCTTGCCCTGGGCAACAGCAGTGCCGATGATCAGCCCGGTGCCGGTCAATAGGCCAAGAAGCGCGAACACTCCGCGCACAACGATGCGTCGCATGCCTGTCTCCTGTAATTGTGTGCTTGCTTGGGTCGTACGCCCGACTGCGCGGCGAGGATACCCGCCGCTTGCGGCGCCCACAATCGGGCGCCGCGATGGATGCACCGCTCAGGCTCCCGGCAGGCGATAGTCCTTGAACTGCTCGCGTAGCCGGGTCTTGAGCATCTTCCCCGTCGCGCCGAGCGGAATCGCGTCGACGAACACGACGTCGTCGGGCACCTGCCACCTGGCCACCTTGCCTTCGTAATGGGCCAGCAGCTGCTCGCGCGTGATCTGGGCATTCGGCTTGCGCACCACCACCAGCAGTGGCCGCTCGTCCCACTTGGGGTGGCGCGCGGCGATGCAGGCCGCCATGGCGACCGCCGGATGCGATACCGCCACGTTCTCGATATCGATCGAACTGATCCACTCGCCGCCCGACTTGATCACGTCCTTGGAGCGGTCGGTGATCTGCATGAAGCCATCGGCATCGATGGTGGCAACGTCGCCGGTGGGAAACCAGCCTTGACCGCCGGCGTCGGTGCGCAGCGGCGAGTCGGCCTGCTTGAAGTAGCGATCGACGATCCACGGGCCGCGTACCAGCAGATCGCCGAACGCCTTGCCGTCCCACGGCAGGTCCTGACCATCGGCGTCGACGATCTTCATGTCGACCCCGAAGATCGCCCGCCCCTGCTTGTACTGCAGCGCGAGGCGTTGCTCTGCGCTGAGTGCGTCGTGCTTGCCCTTGAACGTGGACACCGTACCGAGCGGGCTCATCTCGGTCATGCCCCACGCGTGCAGCACCTGCACCCCGTACTTCTCCTGGAACAGGCGCAGCATCGACGGCGGGCAGGCCGAACCGCCGATCACCGTGCGACGCATCGTCGAGAAGCGCAGGTTGTTGGCTTCGGTATGGGCCAGCAGGCCCTGCCAGACCGTGGGCACCCCGGCAGAACAGGTCACTTTCTCGGCCTCGAAGAGATCGAACAGCGACTTGCCATCGAGGGCGCCGCCCGGGAACACGAGCTTGGCGCCGACCATGGGCGCCACATAGGGCAGTCCCCAGGCGTTCACATGGAACATCGGCACCACCGGCAGGATGCAGTCGCGGGCCGACAGGTTCAGCGCATCGGGCAGCGCCGCCGCCATCGAATGCAGGACGGTGGAGCGATGGCTGTAGAGCACACCCTTGGGATGGCCGGTGGTGCCGGACGTGTAGCACATCGACGAGGCGGTGTTCTCGTCGAACTGCGGCCAGGCGAAGTGGTCCGACGCAGCTGCGAGGAGGTCCTCGTAGCACAGCAGGTTCACCTTGCTCGACGCCGGCATCTTCTCCTTGTCGATCATCGCGACCCAGTGGCGGACCGACTTGCAGTGCGACGCAATGCCTTCAATGATGGGCAGGAAGGTGAGGTCGAAGAAAAGGGCCTGGTCCTCGGCGTCGTTGATGATCCAGGCGATCTGCTCGGCAATCAGGCGCGGGTTCAGGGTGTGCAGCGCGCTGCCGCTGCCCGAGACACCGAAGTACAGCTCGAGGTGGCGATAGCCGTTCCAGGCCAAGGTGGCCACGCGCTCCCCGGGTTTGATGCCGAGCCCGCCGATCGCATTCGCCACCTGCCGGGCCCGCCGATGCAGATCGCGATACGTCGTGCGATGCACATCGCCCTCGACCCGGCGCGAGACGATCTCGACGTCCGGGTGATGGCGGTCGGCATGCTCGATCAGGCCGCTGATGAGCAGCGGCGTCTGCATCATCTGTCCATGCAGCATGAGGGGTCTCCTGTCTTGTTATCGGTGTCGCATCCCCATCTGCGAAGGATGTCTTTGTCCAGTGTACAAGTGCGCCACCGATAGAATCGGCGCGCTACGGAGCGTTCGTGAATCACCCCTTGCCGCCACCTGCTGACGGATTGACTGCACCGACCGCCGGCCTCGACGCGCTGCGCTGGAGCAACGCCTTTGCGCGTCTGCCGGAGCACTTCCACACGCGCCTCGAACCAACCACCCTGCCCGATCCGTACCCGGTGGCGTTCTCGAGCGACGCCGCTGCCTTGATCGGCTTGCCGGCATCGGCCGCGACCCAGCCCGCGTTCACCGAGGTCGCCGTCGGTAACCGCGTGCCGTCAGGTGCCGAACCACTGGCCGCCGTCTACGCGGGACATCAGTTCGGTGTCTACGTCCCGCAGTTGGGTGACGGTCGCGCCATCTTGCTGGGCGGCGTGCAGGGACCCGCTGGGCTGTGGGAGCTGCAGTGGAAGGGCGCCGGCAAGACACCGTATTCGCGCATGGGCGACGGGCGCGCGGTGCTGCGCTCGTCGATCCGCGAATTCCTGTGCTCCGAAGCAATGCACGGGCTCGGCATTCCGACCAGCCGCGCCCTGTCGATCGCCGGGTCCGACTACCCGGTGTTCCGCGAGACCACGGAAACCGCGGCGGTGGTGATCAGGATGGCGCCGAGCTTCGTGCGCTTCGGTTCGTTCGAGTTCTTCTACTGGCGCAACCTGCACGATGAGCTGCGGCTGCTGGCCGACCACGTCATCGACAACTTCTACCCCGAGTGCCGGGCCGCGGGCGACGGTGCCCGGCCGTATCTCGCACTGATCGAGGCCGTGGCGCGCCGTACGGCACGCCTGATGGCGCACTGGCAGGGCGTGGGCTTCTGCCACGGCGTGATGAACACGGACAACATGTCGATCCTGGGCTTGACGATCGACTATGGTCCGTTCGGCTTCCTCGACGCCTTTGACGCCAACCATATTTGCAATCACAGCGACGACCAGGGTCGCTACTCCTATGCGCAGCAGCCGGGCGTGGCGCACTGGAACCTGTATTGCCTCGGGCAGGCGCTGATCCCACTGATCGGCGACGTCGAAGCGACGCAGGCCGCGCTGGAAACGTACAAGGACGCGTTCGCGCAGGCGATCAGCGCGCAGTTCAACGCCAAGCTCGGCCTGCGCGACACGCATGACGCCGACACCGGGTTGACCGAGACGCTGCTGGGCCTGCTCGATGCCCAGCGGGTCGACTGGACGATTTTCTGGCGCCAGCTGGCGCGATTGCCGGCGCAGTCGCAGGGACCGGCCACCGACGCGCCGGTACGCGATCTGTTTGTCGATCGCGATGCCATCGACGCCTGGCTGCGCGACTACCGCAAGCGCCTGGCGGCGCAGAGCAGCGTCGACGCCGAACGCGCGGCGCGCATGAACCGGGTCAATCCCAAGTACATCCTGCGCAACCATCTGGCAGAAACTGCGATCCGCCAGGCGCGTGGCGACGACGGTCCGCGCGACTTCGCCGAGATCGAGCGCCTGCTCGACTGCCTGCGGCGTCCGTACGATGAGCAACCGCACTACGAGGCGTATGCCGGCCTGCCACCCGACTGGGCCGGCGCACTGCATCTTTCCTGCTCGTCCTGAGCGCGCAAACGAGCAACCTGGACCGGGCTGCGCCAGCATCGGCGTGCCCATGGTGGAGTGGAGCAAACATGACCGACAAGTTGAAGAAGTCCGATGCCCAATGGCGGGCGCAGCTGTCGCCGATGGAATACTCGGTCACGCGGGAGGCCGCCACCGAGCGCGCCTTCACCGGCCGCTACTGGGATCACCACGAGCGCGGCATCTATCGCTGCGTGTGCTGCGGTACCGCGCTGTTCGCCTCCGACACCAAGTTCGATTCGGGTTGCGGCTGGCCAAGCTACTTCGAAGCGATCGATCCAGCCAACGTGCGCGAGCAGCGCGATACGGCTTACGGCATGATCCGCACCGAGATCATCTGCAATGTGTGCGATGCCCACCTGGGCCACGTCTTCCCCGACGGCCCACCGCCCACCGGCCTGCGCTACTGCATCAACTCCGCCTCGCTCACCTTCGAGCCGGCCGGGAAGAGCTAGCGACCGGGTGCGTGGCGCAGCGTCGCGCCCCAATCGAATGAGTGCGTTTGCATGAAACTGCTGTTCGACCTGTTTCCGGTCATCCTCTTTTTCGTCGCCTTCAAGGTCGCCGGGATCTATCCGGATGCCTCGCTGGCGTTGGCGCAAAGCTGGCTGGGCCCGCTCATGTTCGACGGCACGGTGCCGGCCGGACAAGGGGCGATCCTGCTTGCCACCGCGGTGGCGATCGTGGCCTCCCTGCTCCAGGTGGGCTGGCTGCTGGCGCGCCGCAAGACGGTCGATCCGATGCTGTGGATCAGCGTCGCCGTGATCATCGTCTTCGGCGGCGCCACGATCTGGCTGCACGACGAGACGTTCATCAAATGGAAGCCGTCGATCCTGTATTGGCTGTTCGCTTCGCTTCTGCTGGGCGGGCGACTGCTGTTCCAGCGCAACCTGCTGCGCTCGGTGCTCGGCAAGCAACTGACCGTGCCGGAGGTCATCTGGGAGCGGCTGCTGTGGATGTGGATCGCGTTCTTCGTCGCCATCGGCGGTGTCAACCTGGTCGTTGCCTTCAACGTCCCGACAGAGACCTGGGTCAACTTCAAGCTGTTCGGCCTGATGGGCATCACCCTCGCCTTCACGCTCGGAATCGGTTTCTGGCTCGCCCGCTACATGAACGAAGCGACGGAGTAGCCATGCCAGATCCCGCGACCATCGAACGGATGACGAGCCGGTTGCAGGTGCTGGCGCCGCAGCAGCTGCACATTGACGATGACAGCGCGCTTCACGTCGGCCATGAGGGCGCCAAGAGCGGCGGCGGCCACTACCGGCTGAGCCTCGTCAGCGCGCGGTTTCACGGGCTTTCCCGGGTTGCGCGCCATCGCCTTGTGTATGATGCCCTCGCCGACCTGATGCGTCGCGACGTCCATGCCCTCACCATGACACTGTTGGCCCCGGAAGAGCTTGCCGGCGCCGCCGCTGCCCCAGGAAACCCCCTTCAAGGAAACTGATCAGATGCTTCGAGCAATTGCCTTTGTCACGTGCGCCCTGGCTGGTTCCAGCGTCCTGGCGCAGAACCTCGCCACCGTGAACAACCGCCCGATTCCCAAGGCGCGCGAGGAGGCCTGGGTCAAGCAATTGACACAGCAAGGCCAGCAGGATTCGCCTCAGTTGCGCGACATGGTCAAGCAGGAACTGATCCGGCGCGAGGTCTTCCTTCAGGAAGCGGCGCGCCGCGGCCTGCCAGAGAAGCCGGACGTGAAGTTCCAGCTCGACGTGCAGCGCCAGAACACCCTCATCCAGGCGTTGATGCGTGATGAGATGGACAAGAAGCCCGTCACCGACGCCGACATCCAGAAGGCTTACAACGACCAGAAGGCGAAGGCCGGCGGCAAGGAATACCGCGCGCGCCACATCCTGCTGGAGAAGGAAGACGAAGCCAAGGCGATCATCGAGCAGTTGAAAAAAGGCGCCAAGTTCGAGGAACTGGCCAAGAAGAGCAAGGATCCAGGCTCTGCGGCCAATGGAGGCGACCTCGACTGGGCAGGCCCTGACGGCTACGTCAAGCCGTTCGCCGACGCCATGATGAAGCTCGAGAAGGGCAAGATGACCGAGGCCCCGGTGCAGACACAGTTCGGCTGGCACGTGATCCGCCTCGACGATGTACGCGAGGCACAGTTCCCGCCGCTGACGCAGGTGCAGGCGCAGATCAAGGAAATGCTGCAGCAGCAGCGTGTCCAGGGCTTCGCGGCCGAGTTGCAGAAGAAGTCCAAGATTCAGTAGTTGAGCTGGGATCCGCCACGCCGGCACACCGTGCGTGCGGCAAGAAAAAGGGGCGCTGCGGCGCCCCTTTTGTTTTGCCCTTACGGCACAGCGCTTGCCGCAGTGGTGGCTCCTGTCCCACTGATCGCTGCTCCACGGCGATGCGGCTGTGCGCCAATGGCTTCATCCGACCCACGTGCCGCCCTGCTGCGCGAGCCGCCCGATCAAGCGGCGACCGAGCCGCAGGGCAACACGCCCACGGTCTACCCGGTGACCGTCGAAGTACCGATCGTGAGCGTCGCGCACTGCGACCAGGGCGGTTGGCGCGTCGACAAGCGGGTGTCCGAGCACACAGCGGCGGTCGATGTCAGCGCGGCGCGTGACGTCGTGCGGGTCGAGCGCCGCCCCGTTCAGCGATGGCTTGCAGACGGCGAATCGGCCGAGCCTCGGCAAGAAGGCGACGACTTGGTGATTCTTGTCGTTGAAGAGGTTGCCATCGTTCAGCGGCGCCTGCGTGTGACGGAGGAGATCGTCATCCGCCGTCGGCGTGACGTGGAGCACAGGACGCAGCCGGTCGTTCTGCGCAGTGAAGCGGTTTCGGTGCAGCGCCTGGCGCCGGACAGTGAACTGAACAGATTGGCCTCGCCCACCACCCCCAGGAGTAAACCCATGACCCAGACCGTCATCGCCGTTTTCGACAACTCACAGCAAGCCGAGCGCGCCCGCGGCGAACTCGTCAGCGAAGGATTTGCCGCCGACGACATCATTATTCAGGCGCAGCCCCAGAGCGAGACATCGGGTTCCGTCGCACACCGCACGGACGACGACCAAGGCGGCATTACCGGCTTCTTTCGACGACTGTTCGGCTTCACCGAGGACGATGCCGACGTATCGATGTACTCGGAAGCGGTGCGCCGCGGCAGTTGCGTGTTGTCCGTGCACACCACCAACGACGATCAGCAGGAACGCGCCGAGTCGGTCCTGCAGCGATGCGGTGCAATCGACATCGACGAACGCGCCGGTCAGTGGCGCAGTGAAGGCTGGCATCCCGGCGGCATGACCCCGGCGGGCGGAGCGGCCGGAATGCAAGGCGACCTGCAGCACGGCCTGAACACGCGCCTCGATGAAGGCCGCAGTGCAGGCGCCGGTCGCACCGAGACCACCGGCCAGAAGATCCCGGTGATCCAGGAGGAACTTCAGGTGGGCAAGCGCCAGGTTCAGCGCGGCGGGGTGCGCGTCTACAGCCGCGTCACCGAGCGGCCGGTCGAAGAATCAGTGCAGTTGCGCGAGGAGCGCGCGCATGTGGAGCGGCGCCCGGCCAACCGCGCCGCCACCGAGGCGGATCTGGCGGCGATGAAGGACACGCGTGTCGAAGTGCGCGAGAGTGCCGAGGAGGCCGTGGTATCCAAGCAGGCGCGCGTGATCGAGGAAGTGGAGGTCGGCAAAGAGGTCACGCAACGGACCGAGAAGGTGCGTGGCACGGTCAAGAGGACCGACGTGGACGTCGAGCGCATCGGTGACGAGCAGCATGCAACCGCTGCCGGGAGCCGACGTGACTCAAGTGCAGTCGATTCAGACGCATCCAACTCATCCACGAGCGCGCCGCGTGAGGACAGCGTGCTGGATCGTGCAAAGGCAGCAGCCGAACGCGGCGCTGACAAGATCAGCGGCAACGCCGCCGATCGCTCGCGTACCCCCCGCAAGTAGCTGAGGCCTGATCGATGCCACGGGTGGCGTCGATCAGCCCAGCCAGCGCCGTGCGTTGCGGAACAGCCGCATCCACGGCGAATCTTCGCCCAGCCCCGGCGGCTGCCAGCTCATCTGTACGGCGCGTCGCACTCGCTCGGGGTGCGGCATGATGATCGTGAAGCGGCCGTCGGGCGTGGTCAGCGCGTTGATCCCGCCTGGCGAACCGTTGGGATTGAACGGATAGCGTTCGGTCACCCTGCCCTGGGCATCCACGTAGCGGGCGCTCACGAGGCGCGCTGCGATGGCCTGACGATGGGCAGCCTCGCTTGAGAACACCGCGCGCCCTTCGCCATGCGCGTTGGCAATCGGCATCCGGCTGCCCGCCATGCCGGCGAAGAACAGCGACGGCGACTCGAGCACCTCGGCCATCACCAACCGCCCCTCGAACTGCTCGGACACGTTGCGCTCGAAACGGGGCCACGTCTGTGCGCCCGGGATGATCGGCGCCAGCTGACTCATCATCTGGCAGCCGTTGCACACCCCCAAGGCGAAGCTGTCGGCCCGCGCGAAGAATGTGACGAACTGCTCGGCCAGTGCAGGGTTGTGCAGGATGCTCTTGGCCCAACCGCCGCCACCGCCCAGCACGTCGCCGTAGGAAAAGCCGCCGCAGGCGGCAAAGCCCTTGAAGCCGGCCAGCTTGAGGCGGCCTGCGATCAGGTCTGTCATGTGCACATCGACCGCGGTGAACCCCGCGCGGTCGAATGCACTCGCCATCTCATACTGGCTGTTGACCCCCTGCTCGCGCAGGACGGCGATACGCGGTCGCGCACCGACCCCGATCATCGGCGCCGCCGCGTCCAGCGCCGGATCGAACGACAGGTGCATCGACAGACCCGTGTCCTGGGCGTCGGCAATCCGCTCGAACTCCTGGTCGGCACAGGCCGGGTTGTCGCGCGTGCGGGCGATCTGCCAGCTGACCTCGCTCCAGGCCTGCTGCAGTTCGGTCCGCGGGCGGGCGAACACCGATCGGGCATCACACCAGACCTCGATGACGTCGCGCTCGTTGGGCTTGGCGACGATGTGCGCAATGGGACCCAGGCCTTCAGCCCGCAGCGCGTCCATCACCGCGCCCTGGTCGGCCTTGCGTGCCTGCAGCAGGATGCCCAGTTCCTCGCTGAACAGCGCGCGCAGCATCTGCTCATTGCGCCGCACGCTCACCTGCTCGGGACGGATCTTGAAGTCGCCCCAGTCAGCCGCCACCGGGTCCATCGCCAGCACGTCGATGTTCAGCGTGACGCCGCAGTGGCCAGCGAACGCCATCTCGCACACGGCGGCGAAGAGTCCGCCATCGGAGCGGTCGTGATAGGCAAGCAGCTTGTCCGCGCGTGACAATGCACGCACTGCACGCAGCGCGGCCGCCAGCCGCGCCGGGCTCTCCAGGTCCGGCGCATCGTTGCCGAACTGTCGGCTGACCTGCGCCAGCATCGAGCCGCCCAGGCGCTGACGCCCTTCGCCAAGGTCGATCAGGATCACGACCGTGTCGGTCGACGGGTCCAGCTGTGGCGTGAGTGAACGACGCACGTCATCCACCGGCGCGGCCGCGGAGACGATAAGTGATACCGGTGCGGCGACCTGGCGCGGCTCGCCTGCCTGCTGCCAGGCAGTCTTCATCGACAACGAGTCCTTGCCGACAGGGATACTGATCCCCAGTTGCTGGCACAGCGCACTGGCGGCAGCCACGGCGTCGAACAGCTTTGCATCCTCGCCGGGCTGGCCGCAGGCGGCCATCCAGTTGGCTGACAGCTTCACGCGCGCCAGTTCGATGTCGGCAGCAGCCAGGTTCGTCAGCGCCTCGCCGATCGCCATGCGGGCACTGGCAGCGGCATCGATGATCGCCAACGGCGTGCGCTCGCCCATTGCCATCGCCTCGCCGGCGTAGCCAACGTAGTCGAGCAGCGTGACCGCGCAGTCGGCCACCGGAACCTGCCAGGGACCGACCAGCGAATCGCGGCAGTTCAGCCCACCGACCGATCGATCGCCGATGGTGATCAGGAAGTTCTTGCTGGCAACAGTGGGATGCCGCAGCACGTCGAGCGCTGCCGTGGCCAGATCGATCACGGTGGTGTCGATCGCCGGCAGCGCACGCTCGACGCGGGTGACCTCGCGATGCATCTTCGGCGGCTTGCCCAGCAGCACGCTCATCGGCATCTGCACCGCTGGCGGCTGGCCGGGCGCGCCGACCACCAGGTCACCATCGTTGCTGATGCTGCCGACCACCGCGTACGGGCAGCGTTCGCGCTGGCACAGCCAGTCGAACGCCGGCAGCGAGGCCGGCGCGATCGCCAGCGCATAGCGCTCCTGCGACTCGTTGCACCAGATCTCCAGCGGGCTCATGCCGCTTTCCTCGACCGGAATCCTGGACAAGTCAAAGCGCGCGCCGCGCCCGGCAGAGTCGGCCAACTCGGGCATTGCGTTGGACAATCCACCGGCGCCGACATCGTGGATGCTCAGGATCGGATTGCCGCCGCCCAGTTCCCAGCAGCGATCGATGACCTCCTGCGCGCGCCGCTGGATCTCGGCATTGCCACGCTGGACCGAATCGAAGTCGAGCTGCTCGGTGTTGGTGCCCGCGCCCATGCTGGAGGCCGCGCCGCCACCCAGGCCGATGCGCATGCCAGGGCCGCCGAGCTGGATCATCAGCGTGCCGGGTGGCAGGTCGAGCTTGCGCGTCTGGTCGTCGCGGATGCTGCCGATGCCGCCGGCGATCATGATCGGCTTGTGATAGCCGTAGCGACGGCCGGCGACATTGGCCTCGAACGAGCGGAAGTAGCCAATCAGGTTGGGTCGGCCGAACTCGTTGTTGAAGGCCGCTGCGCCTATCGGTCCTTCGACCATGATCGACAGGGCATCGGCGATGCGCGACGGATAGCCATAGTCGTCGGCGCTGTCGACCGCGCTGGCAACATCGCTGTCGTTCTCCCAGACGCGTCGTGCCTGCGGCAGCCGCAGGTGCGACACCGAAAAGCCGCACAAGCCGGCCTTGGGCTTGGCGCCGCGACCCGTGGCGCCCTCGTCGCGGATCTCGCCGCCGGCGCCCGTGGCTGCACCGGGGAACGGCGAAATGGCGGTCGGATGGTTGTGCGTCTCGACCTTGAACACGGTGTGGGTGAGTTCATCGACGCCGCTGAACTCGATGCCGATCGCGCCCTCGGGATGATCGGAGCGCGGATAGAAGCGGCGCGCAATGCGTCCTTCGATCACCGCTGCATTGTCGTTGTAGGCCACCACCGTGCCCTGCGGTGCCGCCTGATGCGTCTCGCGGATCATGCCGAACAGCGTCTTGTCCTTGCGTTCGCCGTTAATGGTCCAACTGGCGTTGAAGATCTTGTGCCGGCAATGCTCGGAGTTGGCCTGGGCGAACATCATCAGCTCGACATCGGTCGGGTCGCGCTTCAAGTCGCGGTAGGCGGCGAGCAGGTAGTCGATCTCGTCGTCGGACAGCGCCAGGCCCATGGCCAGGTTGGCATTCACCAGCGCTTCGCGCCCCTCGCGGGCGACGGCCACCGACTGCAGCGGCTTGCCCGGCAACTCACGAAAGAGCATGACGGGGCCCGTGCCGACCTCGATCACGCTTTCTGTCATGCGGTCGTGCAGCTTTGCAGCCACGGCCTCGCGCGCGGATGCCGACAGGTGGCGGGCGCCGCCCAGCAGGCCCGACTTCAGCGAGACGTAGTAGCGGGAGCCGCGCTCGACACGACAGAGCGTGGCCAGGCCGCAGTTGTGCGCGATGTCGGTTGCCTTGCTGGCCCAGGGCGAGATCGTGCCCAGGCGCGGCACCACATCGAAGCTGTCGGCGCCTTCAACCGCGGCGGTGAACGGCTCGCCGTAGGTGAGCAGCGCGTCGAGCTTGGCGCGCACCGGCTGCACTGGCCCGTTCAGGTGGACGAAGTGGATGTGGCGCGCGGCCACGGCCTGGATGCCGGGCTCGATCGCCTGCAGCCGAGCCAGCAGGCGTGCGGCCCGAAACGAGGACAGCGCGCTCGGACCGTCGAGCGCGAGGAAGGTGTCGTTGGGAGTCATGCGGCGCCGGTGGCGCGCCGCAGTAGGAAGAAGGGTGAAGCGGGTGCGGCTGCGCGGGCGAATTATAGGCAGGGCCTGCCCGCTGACCGGCAGCACGGCGCCCCGTCCATGTTCGCTGCTGCCTGACCGGCCGGGACGGTCGGATCAAGCCGCAGCGTCAAGCATCAACGGCGGGGGTGGCGCTCAGAGATCCGAGTCGAGCGTATTGGCCGACTGCATCGCCTTGAGCAGTGCTTCGTTGCAGGTCGACACCGGCATCGCCAGGTTCTCAAGCAGGCGGCCGAGCCCGATCGGATCCGAGCGCTCGATCGCTTCGATCATCGACAGATAAGACGCGTACGGACCCTCGCGGCGCACGATGGCGTCGACCACGTTCTCGGACAGCGAGATCAGCTCGAACAGCTGCTCGAACGGCGCACCGGTGATGCGGTCGAGCATCGAGAACGCGCCGGTGATGAACAATTCGTCGCGCACCTCCGAGCCTTCGTCGGCGCCGCCGATGAACTCGAGGAACATGCCGCGCCGGATCGACGCGTGCATCAGCGGGAAGGTATTGGCGTCCTTGCTCGCCGTCGCCAGCAGCAGCGACAGCCAGCGCATCATCTTCTTGTAGCCCAGCATCATCACCGCATGCTGGAAGCTCGTGATCTGCACCGGCAGGCCGAATGCCGCAGAGTTCACCAGCCGCAGCAGCTTGAAGGCCAGGGCCGGGTCGCGCTTGAGGGTGGCATCGATCTTGGACAGTTCGGCATCGTCGCGCACCAGGCGCAGCAACTCGAGCACCACCGCCTGGCCCGGTTGCAGCGGCCGCTGCATGCGGTGCTGCGCGTCATCCAGCGGCCAGCCCACGCTGGCGGTGGCGCCGCGTTCGAATGCCGAGTCGACGTCGGACACCGCCTGCACGCCGGTGATGATGAACGGCATCTTGCGATGCGCCTGCACAGTGGGCGCGACGAGGATCGGCTTGCCGTCGGCGGTGACGCGCCGATCCTCGTTGATGTGGATCAGTGCGGATTCGAAGCACGACAACAGTGCCGGCGGCAGCGGCGTGTCCGGACGGCCGCGCAGCGCGAGCCGCTTGCCGTCGCGGAACAGGCGCTGCGCCATCGCCTGCACTTCGGGATCGCGCAGGCCGACGGCTGCCACCTCGAGCACGGCGTTGCGCGGCGCCGTCCAGATCTCGGCCGAGTCGTCCAGCACGGCATCCAGCGGTGCCACCAAAAGAGGTGCACTGGTTTCGGGCCAGACGGCGTTCAACGCGCCCAGCATCTTGCCGATCGGCATGCGGTCCTGCGGGCGCATCGACAGCAGCGTCAGGCGGGTGCCGATCGCCTTGCGCTTCTTGTCGATCAACGGTGCGTAGCAGATCGACAGCCGGTCGAGTACCTGCTGGACACCGGGGTCGATGCGTTCGGGTGCGTTCATGGCCATGACGGAGACTGAACCATGCCGATTATCAGGACCGGCCAGCGTAACCGAAGCGGCGAATTGCCTGCAGCGCAGTGGCGATTTCAGCGCTTACACGCGTGACTGTGCCCCGATGGGCTCGGCCGAACGGCTCAGGCCGCCAGCGCGGTCCGCCGACCCGCTATGGAGGAGCGCCGAAACCGCCGCCGCCCGGGGTCTCGATCACGAACACATCGCCCGCCCGCATCTCGACGCTGCCAATGTGCGGCAACTCCTCGCGCGTGCCATCCGTCCGCTCGACCCAGTTGCGGCCAGGCTGCCCCGCCGCCCCACCCGCCAGTCCGAAGGGCGCGCGCGCGCGGCTGTTGGCCAGGATCGACGCCGTCATCGGCTCCAGGAACTGGATCCGCCGCGTGCCGCCGTTGCCGCCGTGCCAGCGACCATGCCCACCCGAACCCGCGCGGATGTCATAGCTTTGCAGCCGCACCGGGTAGCGGAACTCCAGGACTTCGGGGTCGGTGAGGCGGGAGTTGGTCATATGGGTCTGCACCACGTCCGTCCCGTCGAATCCGCTGGCCGACGCACTCCCCGCGGCGAGATCGAACACGCCGGCGCCGGAGCCGCCGGAGATCGTCTCGTAGTACTGGTGGGCGTCGTTGCCGAAGGTGAAGTTGTTCATCGTGCCTTGGCCGGCCGCCAGCACGCCGAGCGCGCCGTACAGCGCATTGGTGATGCAACTTGAGGTTTCCACGTTGCCGGCGACCACCGCCGAGGGCCAGGTCGGGTTGAGCATCGATCCCTCGGGGATGACGATCTTCAGCGGCTTGAGGCAGCCGGCGTTCAGCGGGATCTCGTCGTCGACCAGGGTACGGAACACGTACAGCACGGCCGCCACGCAGATCGAGGCGGGGGCATTGAAGTTGTTCGGCAACTGCGGCGAGGTGCCGGTGAAGTCGATGGTGGCGCCGCGGGCTGCATGATCGACGCTGATCTTCACGCGGATGTGCGCGCCGTTGTCCAGTTCCAGGTCGAAGGCACCGTCCTTCAGCCGTGTGATCACGCGACGCACCGACTCCTCGGCGTTGTCCTGCACATGACGCATGTAGGCCCGTACCACGTCCAGACCGAACTGATCCACCATGCGCAGCAGCTCCTCACGGCCCTTCTCGTTGGCGGCGATCTGCGCCTTCAAGTCCGCGAGGTTCTGCTGCGGATTGCGCGCCGGATGCGAGCCGCCCTGCAGCAGGGCCAGGCACTCGGCTTCGCGCAGCAGCCCGCTCGTGCCTGCGCCCTGCCCTTGCACGAGTTGGAAGTTGGTGAACAGCACGCCTTCCTCGTCCAGAGTGCGGGAGAACGGCGGCATTGAACCGGGCGTGATGCCGCCGATGTCGGCATGGTGTCCCCGCGAACCGACGTAGAACAGCAGATCCCGGCCTGTCGCATCGAAGATCGGCGTGATCACGGTGACATCCGGCAGGTGGGTGCCGCCGTGGTACGGATCGTTGACGACATAGGCGTCGCCGGCGGTCATCCGCCCGGCGTTCTCGCGCATCACCGTCTTGATCGATTCGCTCATCGAGCCCAGGTGCACCGGCATGTGCGGCGCGTTGGCGATCAGGTTGCCGTCGGTGTCGAACAGCGCGCAGGAGAAGTCGAGCCGCTCCTTGATGTTGACCGAGTACGCAGTGTTCTGCAGCCGCAGGCCCATCTGCTCGGCGATCGACATGAACAGGTTGTTGAAGATCTCGAGCATCACCGGATCGACCTGCGTGCCGATCGCCTGCCGCTGCGCGCGCGGTTGCACGCGATCGAGCACCAGGTGATCGAGCGCCGTCACGCTGGCGCGCCAGCCCGGCGCCACCAACGTGGTGGCGTTGGACTCCGCAATGATGGCCGGCCCATCGATTCGATCGCCCGGGCGCGTGTCGATGCGCACGTACAGAGGCGTCTCGTGCCAGGCGCCGTCGAAGTAGCAGAGCACGGTGTCGGCCGCGCCAAGCGCGGCGTCGCGCGGTGGCGGCACCACCGGCGTCTCATCCGCAACATCGCCGGCACCGATCGCCTCGACCGAGATCGCCTCGATGATCAGGCACCGCTCGCTCATCAGAAACGAGAAGCGCTGCCGGTACGCCGCCTCGAACTGCCGCTGCATGTCGGCGGCGGTGCCGTGCAGCACCACCAGCGCGGCGTCGGTGCCCTCGTATTTCAGGTGGACTCGGCGAATCGTGCTGATCCGGTCGTCGGCCACGCCCTGCGCGTGCAGCTCATCGACGGCGGCAGCGCCTAGCGCTTCAAGTTGCATCGCCAGGCCCGCTGCCGAGTCTTCCTGCAGCGGCTGCTCGACCGTGGCTTCGCGCATCGCGGTCTGGTCGGCCAGTCCCATGCCGTAGGCGCTGAGCACGCCAGCCAGCGGGTGGGCGAACACGCGCGTCATCGCCAGCTGATCGGCGACATCGCAGGCGTGCTGCCCGCCGGCGCCACCAAACACCGTCAGCGTATAGCGCGTGACGTCGTGGCCGCGCTGAACCGAGATGCGCTTGATCGCCTCGGCCATGTTGCCGACCGCGATCTCGACGAACCCGGCGGCCACCTCGGCCGCACTCTTCGCCTGGCCGGTTGCGGCCGAGATCGCCTGTGCCAGCAGCTCGAACTTGTGCTGCACGACGTCGCGGTCAAGCGCCTGGTCAGCATGCGGGCCGAACACCTTCGGGAAGTGCGCGGGTTGCACGCGACCGAGCATCACGTTGGCATCGGTCACCGTCAGCGGTCCGCCGCGCCGATAGCAGGCAGGTCCAGGATTGGCGCCTGCCGAGTCAGGCCCGACACGCAGTCGCGCGCCGTCGAAGTGCAGGATGGAACCGCCACCGGCCGCGACCGTGTGGATGCTCATCATCGGTGCCCGCATGCGCACACCCGCCACGCGCGTCTCGAACTCGCGTTCGTACTCGCCCGCATAGTGCGACACGTCAGTCGAGGTACCGCCCATGTCGAAGCCGATGATGCGGTCGAAGCCTGCCATCCGGCTCGAGCGCACCATGCCGACGATGCCGCCGGCCGGCCCGGAGAGGATCGCATCCTTGCCCTGGAAACGATGGGCGTCGGTGAGACCGCCGTTGCTCTGCATGAACAGCAGCCGCGTGTGTGGCACCTCCCCAGCAACCTGCTCCACGTAGCGACGCAAGATGGGCGACAGATAGGCGTCGACCACGGTGGTGTCGCCACGCGCCACGAGTTTCATCAGCGGGCTCACCCGATGCGACACCGAGACCTGCGCAAAGCCGATATCCGCCGCGATCTGCGCGACGCGTGCCTCGTGCGCCGTATAGCGGTAGCCATGCATCAGCACGATCGCGACCGAGCGCAGGCCAGAGTCGAACGCGGCGCGAAGATCGCGACGCAGCAGCGCTTCATCCAACGGACGGACGACGTCGCCGTGCGCGCCGACTCGCTCGTCAGCCTCGATCACCTGCGCGTAGAGCAACTCGGGCAGCACGATCTGCCGGTCAAACAGACGCGGCCGGTTCTGGTAGGCAATGCGCAGTGCATCGCGAAAGCCGCGCGTGATCACGAGGACGGTCGGCTCACCCTTGCGCTCCAGCAGCGCGTTGGTGGCCACCGTGGTGCCCATCTTGACTGCCGCAATCCGCTCGACCGGGATCGGAGCACCGGCGGCGAGGCCAAGCAAGTGGCGGATGCCGAAGATGGCGGCATCGGAATACTGCTCCGGGTTCTCGCTGAGCAGCTTGTGGGTGGCGAGCGACCCATCCGGGCGCCGCGCCACGATGTCGGTGAAGGTGCCGCCACGATCCACCCAGAACTGCCAGCGGTCGTTTGCCAGATCTGTCATCGGAACACTCAAAGGCTGGTGGCCGCGCGAGCGGCCTGGTCATACATCCCCGACAGGAAGCGCAGGAACCCCGCCATTTCCCCCAGGCGCTGGTTCTCGCTGCCATCCTTGGACATCGCCGCCACGAGGCAGGCTTCGCGCACCTCGCGGTAGCGCACGATGAAATCCTGCCCGGTCTGCGTCGTGGAAAAGAGCACTTCCTTGCCGCGCTTCTCGCTCTTGAGCAGACCGAGGGCCACGAGCTTCTTGAGCGAGTACGCGACGACATGGGTGTCTTCGATGTTGATCATGAAGCAGATGTCGGCGAGCTTCTTCTCGCGCGCGCGATGGTTCACGTGGTGCAGCAGCAGGACGTCGAGCGGCGTCAGGTCCTTCAGCCCGGCGGCCGCCATGCAGCGAACGACCCATCGCATGAATGCGTTCGACACGAGGATCAGCCCGAACTCGAACTCCGACAACTCCTGGCTCCGCGGCGAGACCAGATGCGACGAGGAGACGAACAACCGCGGCACCACCGGACCGGTCGCCGCCGACGATGCGATTGGACCGGCTACCCCCTTGGCCGCCTTCGCACGGGGCACGGACGCACGCTTGCGGGGCACGGGGGCCGCAACGGTGCTCGCAGGCTTGCGCACGTCGACTCCTTGAACTCGGTTGAGTCGCCGCAGCGTAACAACGTCTTGATAAGTTATCGACGTTTTCTTGACATGCGCCGATCACCGATTTAGGTTGCGTCACGCGGCACGCGCGTCGGGCATCCTTGCCACGATCGCGTTGCGCCCCGCAACCGAACCTTGACGGAGGACTTCGCAATGAGATTCCTTGCATCGGCAGTCGGCGGCGCCCTGCTCGCCACCGCCTTGGCAGCCACGGCCCAGACCAAGTGGGACATGCCCACCGGCTATGCAGTCGGCAACCCCCACACGGTCACGCTCTCGCAGATGGCCAAGGACATCGAATTCGAAACCAAGGGCAAGCTGCGCATCGTCGTCCACGCCAACGGCTCGCTGTTCAAGGCGCCGGAGATCGCCCGTGCAGTCGAGTCCGGCCAGGCGCAGATGGGCGAGATCCTGATGAGCCTGCTCGTCAACCAGAACCCGGTCTTTGGCCTGGACTCGTTGCCGTTCCTCGCCACCGGCTTCGATGACGCCTATCGCCTGTACCAGGCGCAGAAGCCGGTGCTCGAACGCATTCTCGACAAACGCGGCGTCAAGCTGTTGTACGCGGTGGCCTGGCCGCCACAGGGCATCTACGCGAAGAAGGAACTGCGCTCGGCCGCCGACATGAAGGGCCTGAAATGGCGCGCGTACAACCCGGCGACCAGCAAGATCGCTCAAGTGGTCGGCGCCCAGCCGCTGACGATTCAGGCCGCCGAGCTGTCGCAGGCCCTGTCCACCGGCGTCGTCGATTCGATGATGACCTCGGGCGCCACTGGCGTCGACTCAAAGATCTGGGAAAGCCTGACCCACTATCACACGGTCAACGCCTGGTTGCCGAAGAACATGCTGGTGGTCAACCGCAAGGAATTCGACAAGCTCGACAAGGACACGCAGGCAGCGGTCGTGCGCGTTGCTGCCGAAGCAGAGAAGAAGGGCTGGGAGCGCATGCGCGCCTTCAACCAGGAGTCGCTGTCCATCCTTGCGAAGAACAAGATGACGATTGTTGCGCCGGCGCCTCAGCTGATGGCCGACATGCGCAAGATCGGTGAGGAGATGACCGCCGACTGGCTCAAGCAGGCCGGCGCCGACGGCAAGGAAATCATCGACGCCTACAAGCGCGCGCCGGCGGCGAAGAAGTAGTCGCCTCGCGATCGATCCCCGCCCCCGCCCGGAACGCTCTGCGCGGGGGCTTTTGTTGTGAGGTCTCATGCGCACGCGTCTGGATCCGCTGTACGACTTCTTCGGTGCCGTGGGTGCGCTGTTCATCGTATTGACGCTGCTCATCCAGGTGATCTCGATCGGCGGTCGCTTCGTCAACTTCGGCATCGACGGCTATGACGCCTACGCCGGCTACTTCTTGGCGGCAGGGTCTTTCTTCGCCCTCGCACATACGCTGCGCCGGGGTGATCACATCCGGGTGACATTGATCATCAGCCGCTTCACCGGCCGCGTGCGGATCGCCATCGAAATCTTCTGCCTCGCCGTCGCGACCTTTCTCACCGGCTACTTCGCCTGGTACGCGGTGAAGCTCGCCTATGGCTCGTGGGCCTACAACGACATCTCGCAGAACATCGACGCCACGCCACTGTGGATTCCGCAAATCTCAATGGCCCTGGGGATGACGGCGCTGTTCATGGCCTTCGCCGAGGAATTGGTGTACGTGCTGCGCAAGCGGCAACTGCCATTGAGCCAGAGCGCTGAACTGGCGCGCACGGAATGATCGGGAGCATGCTGTGGACGTACTGATCGCACTGCTGCTCGTCATCCTGGTCTTCGCCTTCCTGGGTGCCGGCGTGTGGATTGGCGTGGCGATCCTCGGCGTCGCCTGGCTCGCGATGGAGTTGTTCACGGACCGCCTGGCAGGCGACAGCCTCGCGTTGACGGTGTGGGGTTCACTGTCGAGTTGGACGTTGACCGCGCTGCCGCTGTTCATCTGGATGGGCGAGATCCTGCTGAAGACACGGCTCTCGGAGGGCCTGTTTCGCGGACTTGCGCCGTGGCTGCAGCGCTTGCCCGGTCGACTGCTCCACACCAACATCATCGGCTGCACGATCTTCGCGGCCGTCTCGGGTTCATCCGCGGCGACCTGCGCGACGATCGGCAAGATCACGCTGCCCGAACTGGAAAAGCGCGGTTACCCGGATCGAATCGCACTCGGGTCGCTGGCCGGCGCCGGCACCCTAGGACTTCTGATTCCGCCGTCAATCATCATGATCGTCTACGGCGTTGCCGCTGACGTGTCGATCGGCAAGCTGTTCATCGCCGGGGTGTTCCCCGGGCTGCTGCTCGCAGGCTTGTTCATGGGTTACACCGTGATTTGGTCTCTGCGCAATCCCGAAGCCATCCCGGCTGCGGACCTGCATCTCACGCTCCTGCAAAAGCTGCGCGAAGGGCGCCATCTGCTGCCGGTGGTCGGACTGATCTGCGCCGTGTTGGGTTCGATCTACGCGGGGGTGGCAACAGCCACCGAGGCGGCCTCGCTCGGCGTTGTCGGCGCATTGATCCTGGCTGCCGCGCAGCGCGCACTCACCTGGAAGTCGTTTCGCGACTCGCTGATGAGCGCCACGCGCTTGTACTGCATGATCGCGCTGATCCTCGCCGGCTCATCGTTCCTGTCGTTGTCGATGGGCTTCATCGGCCTGCCGCGGCACTTGGCCGAGGCGATCAGCGCACTTGGCCTGTCGCCGTTCTGGCTGATCATGCTGCTGATGGTGTTCTTCATCATCCTCGGATGCTTTCTCGATGGCATCAGCATGGTGGTGCTGACCATGGCCGTGCTGCTGCCGACGTTGCAGGCGGCGGGCATCGATCTGCTCTGGTTCGGGGTGTTCATCGTCATCGTGGTGGAAATGGCGCAGATCACGCCACCAGTCGGCTTCAACCTGTTCGTGCTCCAGGGCATGACAGGCAAGCAGATCAATACGATTGCGATCGCGGCGTTCCCCTACTTCCTGATGATGGTGATCGCCGTCTTCCTGATCTTCTTCTTCCCGCAGATCGTGGTCTGGCTGCCAGGGCAAATGCGGATGTGACGCGACCCGGTCTTCGCTAGAAGGCGGCGCCTGGCGAGTCTCGGCAGACCCGAAAACCGCTCGCATGAATGCGAACTCGTAGAATCGCGCTCGCGGCTGCTCGCCGTTTCCTGGTACGTAATCCTCCATGCATGTTGTTGTCATCGGCGCTGGCGTCATCGGCGTCACCACCGCCTACGCGCTGCGCCAGTATGGCTGCGAGGTCACCGTCCTCGAGCGCGGCAGCGGTGTGGCACAGGGCGCGAGCTTTGCCAACGGCGGCGTCATCTCGCACGGCTATGCCGGTCCCTGGGCCGCGCCTGGCGTGCCGATGTCTCTGTTGCGTGCCTTGTTCCAGCGTGACGTCTCGCTGCGCGTCCGCCCGAGATTCGATCCCGCGTTCTGGCGCTGGCTGAGCCGATTCGTTTCCGAGTGCCGCCTCGAGCGCTTTCGCGTCAACCGGCTTCGCCTGCACCGGCTCGCACGCTACAGCCTTGAACAGACGCAAGCGCTGGTGGCGCACCACGCCATCGACCACGAACGCCAGCCCGGACTGTTGGTGCTGTTCCGCACGGACAAGGCAGTCGCGCGCAACGAGCCGATGAGGTCGGTGCTGGCCGACCAGGGCATCGCCCATCGCCTGCTTTCGGCGCAAGAGTGTCGCGCGATCGAAGCGGCGTTGAACGAACACACGCCGCTCGCCGGCGGGTTGCACCTGCCGGACGACGAGACCGGCAACTGCGCCTACTTCACCCGCCGGGTACGGGAGATCGCCCAGCAACAGGGCGTGCGCTTCATGTTCAATACGCCGGTGACAGCGCTGGCGATCGAGTCCGGCCGGCTGAGCGCCGCGATCACAGCCCAGGGTTCCCAGCGAGCTGATGCGCTGGTCATGGCTACCAGCGTCGAGGCGGGACCCATGCTCGCCGCTGCCGGAATCGCGGTCCCGCTGCTGGCGGTCAAGGGATGCTCGGCAACGGTCCCGATCGCTCGCCACGAGCTTGCGCCGCTCACCGCCGTCATGGACGAGGAGCACAAGGTGGTCGTGACCCGCATGGGCAATCGCTTGAGGATCGCGGGGACTGGCGTGATCGGCGATGAAAGTCCGTACGTTGACCAGCGTGGACTGCGCGCGCTCTTGAAGGTCGCGCACGACTGGTACCCCGGTGCGGCGCGCTACAGCCAGGCCCAGCTGTGGTCAGGCCTGCGCGCGATGTTGCCGGATGGCCCGCCGGTTCTCGGCGAGACGCCGGTTGCGAACCTGTTCGTCAATCTGGGACATGGCGCCAGCGGCTGGGCCCTTGCCTGCGGCAGTGCCCAGGTGGTGGCCGACATCGTGACGGGCCGGGCACCGGCCATCGATCTCGACGGCCTTACGCTGGACCGCTTTTGCCGACCTGCCACACATCAACCACGTCCCGCCCTGGATGCACCCTAGCAGCGCCTGCGGCGCTAAGGTAGCGGGGTGCGACGCTGCAGGGCTGCGCCGCTCACCCCGCCCTCCTCATCGAGTCGTCCGCGCATGACGTTCCATCTGTACACGGTCGCGCAACTGCGCACGATCGAGCAACAGGTCGCAGCAACGCTGCCCGCAGGCTCACTCATGCAGCGCGCCGGGGAAGTCGCGGCGGCGTGGATTGCGCGCAGGTATCCACAGGCGAAACGCATCCTGGTCGTCTGCGGACCCGGCAACAATGGGGGCGACGGCTACGTGTGCGCGCAGTCGTTGCGCGCGATCGGCCGCGACGTTGTCTGCATTGCGATCGGCGCCCCCTCACCGCAGGACGCGCGCGAGGCGAGCATGCGCTGGCGACGGGCCGGCGGAGTCACGCTGGACAGCTTGCCCCACCGTCTCGACGACTGGAACGTTGTGGTTGATGCCCTGTTTGGCATCGGTCTGGCGCGCCCCCTCGCCGGCCCGTACTTCGCTGCTGCGGCAGCCATGTCCGCCTGTCACGGTCGCGTCGTCGCGCTCGATCTGCCAAGCGGCCTGGATGCTGACAGCGGCGCCTGGATCGGCGGGGTCACCGGTGTGCGCGCGGATTCCACGGTGAGTTTTCTCGGCGCCAAGCCTGGCCTGTTCACCGCTGCCGGTGTCGATGCCTGCGGCAGCATTGTGATTGACGCACTTGGGGTCACGCTGCCGGCGGCGGGTGGTCGACTGATCGATCCCGCAGACTTCGAGGCGCTTGCATCCCCGCGCCAGCGCAACACTCACAAAGGCAGCTTCGGCAATCTGCTGGTGGTCGGGGGCGCCGCCGGCATGCTGGGCGCGCCGCTGCTGGCCGCGCGCGCCGGCTTGCGTCTGGGCGCGGGTCGTGTGTACGTCGACGTGGTTGGCGGTGGCGTCGGTCTCGATCCGGCAATGCCGGAATTGATGTTCCGGGAAGCGTCGACATTGCGCGAGGTGGATGCCACGGTGATCGGCTGCGGACTCGGAACCGATTCTTCCGCGCACGCTCGACTGAGCGCCGCGCTGCAGGGTCCCGGCGCCTGCGTGATCGATGCCGATGCCTTGAACCTGCTCGCAGATGATGCCGCGCTGCGCACGCTTGCGCGCGGCGCGACGACCGTCTGTGTCTTGACGCCGCATCCAATGGAGGCCGCACGATTGCTGGGCTCGAATGTCGCAGCAGTCCAAGCCGACCGCATCGGCGCGGCGCGCGCGCTTGCCCGCGCGTTCGGCCACTGGGTGGTTTTGAAGGGGGCGGGGTCGGTGGTGGCGCACCAGGACGCCTTTTGGATCAATCCCACCGGCAGCGCGGCATTGGCCACGGCTGGCACCGGCGACGTGCTGGCCGGCTTCATCGGCGCCCTCCTCGCGCAGAGCCATGACCCGCAGACTGCGGTGCTCGGCGCTGTATGGCTGCATGGCCGTGCAGCGGACGACTTCGCGCAGGATGTCGGACTCGTTGCCAGCGACCTCGCAGCGTTGGGTGCCCGTGCCTTGGCCAGGCTACGCGCAACCGCGGCCTGACTCAGTCCCGCAGCCGGCCTGCCGACAGTTCAATGCGCCGCCCGCAAAGCGCGGCGATCTGCGGATCGTGCGTCACGAGAACCAGGGTCGACCCTCGCTCCTTGTTCAACTCGAACATCAGGTCGATCACGGCAGCACCGGTCTTGGCGTCCAGACTGCCTGTCGGTTCGTCCGCGAGAAGGAGCGGTGGCCGGCTGACAAAGGCGCGCGCCAGCGCGACCCGCTGCTGCTCGCCGCCGGACAGCGTGCGCGGATAATGCGACAGTCGCTCACCCAATCCGACGCGAGACAACAGCGCGCGGGCTGCATCCTGTGGACTTGCGTCGTCCGGCACCCGGCCAGAAAGTTCCAGCGGCAGCAGGACATTTTCCATCGCAGTCAGATGCGGCAGCAGTTGAAATGACTGAAACACAAATCCCACCTTGTCCGCACGCAACTGCGCTCGGCCGTCCTCGTCGCGCTGGAACAGGTCAACGCCGAAGATCTTCACGCTGCCTTTGGAAGGAACATCGAGGCCGGCGAGCAGTCCGAGCAAGGTGGACTTGCCCGACCCGGACGCACCCACGATTGCCGCGGTTTCGCCGGCATGGATGGTCAAGCTGATATCGTCAAGGATCGTCAGGCTGCCGGTGGCATCCTGCACGACTTTGCTCAATCCCTGCGCTTCGATCGCAGCTACTCCACTCGCGCTCATCGACGCAAAGCCTTTCGTTCAAAAATGATTCCCTGCTGGAATTCAGTGCGACGCGCCTTCATCGGACGCATCATCGGCATGCTGGCCGGCGCCGCCGTCACGGTGGTCGCCGCGGTCATGCCCAACACTTCCCACGCGCAGCAGCCTGCAAAGAAGGCGCCTGCTGACACTCGGCCTGTTTTGCTGGTGCTCGGCGACAGCCTGTCGGCCGAATACGGGCTCGTCCGCGACACAGGTTGGGTCAAGCTCCTCGAACAACGGCTCGCACGACAAGCTGCAAATCAGTATAGCGTCGTCAACGCGAGCATCTCAGGCGAAACCACCAGTGGCGGACTGACTCGCTTACCCGCATTGCTCAAGAACCACCGACCCAGCGTGGTTGTGATCGAGCTCGGTGCCAACGATGGTCTGCGTGGCCTGCCACTGGACCTCATGAGAAAGAACCTGCGCGCGATGATCGATGCCTGCCGTGCCGCTGGGGCGAGCGTGCTGATTGTCGGCATGCGTATCCCCCCCAACTACGGTCGAGACTATGCAGAGCGATTCTTCGCCGTGTTTGGCGAAGTCGCGCGCGAAACCAAGGTCGCCCACGCACCATTCATTCTGGAGGGCCTTGCAGAGGACCTGAGCATGTTCCAGGGCGACCGCATCCATCCGACGGAAAAGGCCCAAAGCCGGATGCTCGACAACGTGTGGCCGCACCTGCAGCCATTGTTGGCCACGCGCCGCTCGTAATGGAGCCGCACCTCATCGGAAGCGCCGAGGCGCTGGCATCGCTCGCGCGATTCGACAGCATCATCGACGTGCGCAGCGAAAGCGAGTTCGCCCTCGACCATGTGCCGGGCGCGATCAACTGCCCCGTGCTCAATGACGCCGAACGGATTGAGATCGGCACACTTCACAAGCAGGCATCCGCCTTCGATGCGCGCCGGCGAGGAGCTGCGCTGGTTGCACGCAACATCGCGGCTCACCTGGAACACCGCTTCGCAGATCGTCCACGCCAATGGAGGCCGCTCGTCTATTGCTGGCGCTGTGGTCAGCGCAGCGGGGCGATGGCCACCATCATGGCGCGCGTCGGCTGGCAGGTCACTCAGCTCGAGGGCGGCTATCGCAGCTATCGGCGGGCTGTGGTCGCCGAGTTGGCGGGGCTTTCGATACGGTTCGACCTGCGCGTGATCTGCGGTACCACCGGCAGCGGCAAGAGCCGCTTGCTGCAGCACCTGGCTGCGCTTGGCGCGCAGGTGCTGGATCTGGAGGCCTTGGCCTGCCATCGCGGCTCGGTACTCGGCGGCTTGCCGCTGCAGCCGCAGCCATCGCAGAAGATGTTCGAGTCGCACATCTGGTCGACGCTGCGAGGATTCGATGCATCAGTACCGGTGTTCGTCGAGTCCGAAAGCCGAAAGGTCGGCGATCTGCGCGTGCCTGACGAACTGATCGGCGCGATGCGGGCGTCGTCGTGCATCCAGGTCGAGCTCGACCTGCCCGAGCGAGTGCGCCTGCTGCGCGAGGAGTACCTGCACTTTGAACGCAATCACGCTGCGCTGTTCGCTCAACTGGATTGCCTGACGGAATTGCACGGCAGGGAACGAATCGCAAGCTGGAAACAGCTGGCGACCAACGGACACTGGGAGCGGCTGGTGGAAAGCCTGCTGGTCGAACACTACGACCCGGCGTACCTGCGGTCGATCAGCCGCAACTTCGCACAGGTCGCCAAAGCCCACATCGCCCGCGCCACCAGCGCCGACAGCAGTGCTTTCGAAGCCATTGCGCGCGACCTCATGGGCCGCTGACAACGCTCCCGTGACGACTTACTTGGTGTTGGCAGCCGGCGTTGCCGCGCCATCTTTCGCGTCGCTATCGGCCGCCTTCGACGCAGCAGTCAGAACTTGCGCCTTGTGCTTTGCTCGCAAGGCAGCGACGTAAGCCGCATCGTCAGCAGCGCCGAATGCCTGGCCCAAGGCGCGAGCCTGAGCTTGCATCTGCGCCGCATCGGTCGCGTCGGGTAGCTTGGACGCGAGGACATGAAACACGCCGTACGCACCGCCCTCGAGTTCTGCACCGACGAACGCGGGCAACTTGTCGACAGGAATTCGCATGATCGCATTCAGCGCAGCGGGCGCCAGGTTATCGGTGGCAGTACGGCCCACGAACCTGGGGGCACCGAAGCCGGTGTCACTCGGCGCCTGTTGAAGTGCGGCAATCTTCTTTTCTCCCGCTTCGCGTGCCAGCCGCGCCGTTTCTCGCTGCTCGATGCGTGTCCGGATGGCATCCTGGACTTCAGCCATCGGGCGCGTTGCAGCCGGCCGATGTTCGATCACGCGTGCAGAAACCAGCGTGCTGGGTGCAACCTCGATCGCCTCGGTGTTGCGCTTGCTGTTCAGCGACTCGGAAGAGAACAGCGCATCAATCAGCCTAGGACCGAGAATCTGCGGCGATCCAGGCTTGGCAGGAACACCGCTGCGCGTCACCGTCTCGACGGTCTGGACTGACAGCTTGAGCTTGTCGGCGATAGGCTGCAGGCTGTCTGGCTGCTCATAAACGGCATTGCTGAATTGATCGGCTACTTCAGCGAAACGCTTGCTTGCGCCTTCGCGCTTGAGCGCGGTTTCGATCTCTGAGCGTACTTCCTCGAACGGCTTGACCTGGGAACCGCGAACACCCGTCACCCTGATGACGTGCAAGCCGAAGTCGCTTTCCACGATGTCGCTGGTCTGACCTTCCTTCATGCCGAACGCGGCGTCCTCGAACGGCTTGACCATCATGTTGCGGCCGAACCAGCCAAGGTCCCCGCCGTTGGCGGCAGAGCCTGGATCCTTTGAGTTGTCGCGTGCCAGCTTGTCAAACTCGCTTGGATTGGCACGCACACGAGCAAGCAGTTCCTCCGCCTTCTTGCGTGCACCCGCCTTGTCCTCAGCCGTGCCACCTGGCCCGGCCGTCAGCAGGATGTGGCTCGCGCGACGCTGCTCTTCTTGCCCGAAACGGCTCTTGTTCTGTTCGTAGTAGGCACGCGCGTCAGCATCAGCGATCGGTGCCTGAGCCGCGATGTTGTCAAGAGAAAGGACCACGTACTCGGCCTTGACGCTCTCGGGACGCTGGAACTCGCGCGCGTTGGCCTCGTAATAGCGCTTGATCTCGTCGTCCGAAACGGACACTTTGCTGCGGAAGTCCTGCGGCAAGACTCGATACTCGCGAATCTGCCGCTGCTCCTGAGCTAGCCGTCGGACTTGCTCATTGACGGTTCGAGGCACGACGGCGGATGCGGCAACAGCCTGCAACAAGGTTTGACGCGCCAAGTCTGCGCGCACACGCTGCTCGAATCCGACCTCAGTGAGCCCCTGCGCCGTTAGCAACTGGCGATATCTGTCGTAGTTGAACTTGCCATCCTGATGAAACGCAGTTTCTCCGGCAATGACGTCCTGCAACCGCTGTGCCGTCACGGTGACGTGTTCCTCGGACGCTTCCTGCTGCAGCGCGCGCTCGGCGATGAGGTTGTCGAGCGTGGCAGCCCTCGCCTGGGGCGTATCGAACATCCGAGGATCGAACTGCTCGCCGAACATGCCGCGCAGGCGATCCAACTGCTCGCGATGAGCAACATCGAGTTGAGGCTGGGTGATGGGCTGACCCGCAACTCGTGCGACGGCATTATCAGTGTCAACGAACTGGTTGTAGCCGTAGATGCCAGTCACCACGAACGAAGGGAAGACCAGCAAGATCAGGAACAGCATCAACCAGCGTCTATGCGATCGGATGGAATCGAACATGGTTGATCTCTCGGCTCAGTTGCGCTCCCGCTGAGAGCGGCGAGCAACAAAAAAGGCGAACCTGGGTTCGCCTTCGTCTTGTTTTGGTGGCGGAGTGGACGGGACTCGAACCCGCGACCCCCGGCGTGACAGGCCGGTATTCTAACCAACTGAACTACCACTCCCCGCATTACATGTCCTGCAGTCAGCAGAACTGATCAAGCAATTCACAGGGCTGAACAAGCGGAACGAGTGCTGGTGGGTGCTGAGAGTCTCGAACTCCCGACCTACGCCTTGTAAGGGCGCCGCTCTACCAACTGAGCTAAGCACCCCGTGCTACGAACCGCGCCGCTCAACGCTGCAAAGGACAACTAGTTTACAGCATCCTTAAGCGCCTTGCCGGGCCGGAACTTCGGGATCTTCGCAGCCTTGATCTTGATGGAGGCGCCCGTGCGCGGATTGCGACCGGTGCGCGCGGCGCGCTTGCCGATCGTGAACGTGCCAAAGCCCACCAACGTGACGGGCATGCCCTTTTTCAACGAGACGCGGATACCACCAACGATCGCTTCGAGCGCACGACCCGCGGCAGCCTTGGAAATGTCCGCCTGCTTGGCAACGTGGTCGATCAGATCGGTCTTGTTCACTTCAGCCCCCTCATTGGTTGATCCGTCTTGTGCGCTCGAAGCGGACGTGCACAGAGCGTGCAGTGCGTGATGGAAAAGCTTGTTCGATCGAATTGCGCGGCTAACGGCTATTCAACCGCGCGTGCCTAAGAGTGTCAAGCGAGCAGCGAAGTCTGCGACTCCCCGTTTGCGCCAATGCAAGAAGCGGATGCAGGGCGTATAGGCGACTGCATCCGCCGATACCGCTTCAGTGCTTGATATTGAGCGCGGTCGCGTCGTCCGGACGAGGCGCGGTTGCCGGCGCTACCGCGGCTGCTGCAGCCACTTCCTCGTCAGAAAGCGGCTTAGGCTGGCGCTGCAGCGCGATCTCAAGAACCTTGTCGATCCACTTCACCGGCACGATCTCGAGGCGATTCTTGACGTTGTCCGGGATTTCCGCGAGGTCCTTGACGTTCTCCTCGGGAATCAGGACCGTCTTGATGCCGCCACGATGCGCAGCAAGCAGCTTCTCCTTCAATCCACCGATCGCAAGCACCTCGCCACGCAGCGTGATTTCCCCAGTCATGGCGACCTCGGGCCGAACCGGTATGCCAGTGAGTGTGGACACAAACGCTGTCGTGATCGCGATACCCGCGCTCGGGCCGTCCTTCGGCGTGGCGCCTTCAGGAAGGTGGATGTGGATGTCGTTCTTCTCAAACACTTCATCTTTGATGCCGAGCCGGCGCGACCTGCTGCGAACCACCGATCGCGCAGCCTCGACCGACTCCTTCATCACATCCCCCAGCGATCCGGTGCGGATAATGTTCCCCTTACCCGGCATCACCGCCGACTCGATCGTCAGGAGTTCGCCGCCGACCTCGGTCCAGGCGAGTCCGGTGACCTGGCCGATCTGCGCTTCCTTCTCTGCCATGCCGAAGGTGTAACGCCGCACCCCGAGGAACTTGTCGAGATTGCGGGGCGTCACTTTGACCTTCTTTTCGCCTTCCTTGAGAAGCGCGTTCTTCACCACCTTGCGGCAGATCTTCGACAGTTCGCGCTCAAGGGCGCGAACGCCCGCTTCGCGCGTGAAGTATCGGATGATGTCGCGAACGGCGGCGTCGGACACATCGAGTTCGTCCTTCTTGACGCCGTTGTTGGTCATCTGTTTCGGCAGCAGGTAGCGCAGCGCGATATTCGTCTTCTCGTCTTCCGTGTACCCCGACAACCGGATCACCTCCATCCGGTCGAGCAGCGGCGGCGGGATGTTCATCGTGTTCGCCGTCGCCACGAACATCACGTCCGACAGGTCGTAGTCGACTTCGACGTAGTGGTCGACGAAGGTGTGGTTTTGTTCCGGGTCGAGGACCTCAAGCAGCGCCGATGACGGATCGCCGCGGAAGTCCTGGCCCATCTTGTCGACTTCGTCGAGCAGGTAGAGCGGGTTGCGAACCCCGACCTTGGACAGGTTCTGCAGAATCTTGCCCGGCATCGAACCAATGTAGGTGCGCCGATGACCGCGAATCTCTGCCTCGTCACGCACACCACCCAAGGCCATGCGGACGAACTTCCGGTTAGTCGCCTTGGCAATCGATTGCCCAAGCGACGTCTTGCCGACCCCTGGCGGGCCCACCAGGCACAGGATCGGTGCCTTCAGACGATCCACGCGCTGTTGGACCGCCAAGTACTCGACGATCCTCTCTTTCACCTTGTCGAGGCCATAATGATCCTCGTCCAGGACCTTCTGGGCATTGGCTAGATCGTTATTAATCTTGCTCTTCTTTTTCCACGGCAGGTTGATGAGCGTGTCGATGTAGTTGCGCACCACGGTCGCCTCGGCCGACATCGGAGACATAAGCTTTAGCTTCTTCAATTCTCCTTCGGCCTTTGTCTTCGCCTGCTTAGGCATGCGCGCAGCCTTGATCTTCTTGTCGAGGTCATCGAGATCGGCGCCCTCCTCGCCCTCGCCAAGCTCCTTCTGGATCGCTTTGACCTGCTCGTTGAGGTAGTACTCGCGCTGGCTCTTTTCCATCTGGCGCTTGACGCGGCCACGGATGCGCTTTTCCACCTGAAGAATGTCGATCTCGGTTTCGAGCTGAGCAAGCAGATGCTCCAGGCGCTCGGACAGCGCGAACATCTCCAGGATCTTCTGCTTCTGTTCGAGCTTGAGTGGCAGGTGCGCCGCTATCGTATCGGCGAGCCGACCGGCCTCGTCGATTCCGGCAATCGAGGTGAGGATCTCCGCCGGGATCTTCTTGTTCAGCTTCACGTACTGATCGAACTGGCTGACGATCGCGCGCCGCAGTGCCTCGAGCTCAGCGCCCGCCGTGGGCTCAGCCGCGATCGGCGTCAGTTCGCACGTGAAGTGCGTGGCTTCCTCGGCAATCTCGTGAATGCGTGCGCGTTGCGCACCTTCAACCAGGACCTTGACGGTGCCATCAGGCAGCTTGAGCATCTGCAGGATGCTCGCGATGCAGCCGATGGAGTAGATGTCTTCTGCCGAAGGCTCATCTTTGGCGGCGTTCTTCTGAGCCACCAGCATGATGCTCTTGCCGCCTTCCATCGCTGCCTCCAAGGCCTTGATGGACTTGGGGCGGCCAACGAACAGCGGGATGACCATGTGCGGGAACACCACCACGTCGCGCAGCGGCAGCAGCGGCAGGGAGGTGCGTTCCGGTGGCAACTGGGAGGTTGACATGTCGAGTCCTTGACAGGAGTTTCCCGACAGATGCGGGCGGCATGCGCGAAGGCAAGAGATGCGGAGTTGAAAGTGCCGCAACGGCAGGCAAAGTGCGTACGCCTAGGAGATCCGAGTCACTTTAGCACGCGACCATCGGGCGTCTGCGACTCGAAATCGCCGCGGAAACGATCAGCGGCTGGAAGAAAGAAACGCTGTCAGCGCGGTGCGCCGGCAACCTTCGGCTGGTCGGCGTACATGAGGATGGGCCTTCCGCCATTGACGGCGTTTTCGTCGATCACGACCTTCACCACGTTCTTCAGGCTCGGCAGGTCGTACATCACATCGAGCAGCACGGCCTCGACGATGGAGCGCAACCCGCGCGCTCCGGTACGCCGCTTGATTGCCTTACGCGCAATCGAACCCAAGGCATCCTGACGGATCTCCAGATCCACGCCCTCCATATGGAGCAGCCGCTGGAACTGCTTGACCAGGGCGTTCTTGGGCTCCACCAGGATCTCGACCAGGGCGTCTTCCGACAGTTCGTCGAGTGTGGCGACGACGGGGAGGCGACCGACAAGTTCCGGGATGAGACCGAACTTGATGAGATCCTCGGGCTCGACATCACGCAGCAACTCGCCCACGGAGCGGTCGCTTTGACTCGTCACCTCGGCACCAAAGCCGATGCCGCTTTTCTCGGAGCGGTTGCGGATGATCTTTTCAAGACCGTCGAAGGCGCCACCACAGACGAACAGGATGTTGGTGGTGTCGATCTGCACGAAGTCCTGATTCGGGTGCTTGCGCCCGCCCTGCGGCGGAACGCTGGCGACCGTACCTTCAATCAGCTTCAGAAGGGCTTGCTGCACGCCCTCGCCCGACACGTCGCGAGTGATCGATGGGTTATCGCTCTTGCGCGAGATCTTGTCGATCTCATCGATGTACACGATGCCGCGCTGCGCCTTGTCGACTTCATAGCTGCAGTTCTGCAGCAGCTTCTGGATGATGTTCTCCACGTCCTCGCCGACGTAGCCCGCCTCCGTCAGCGTGGTCGCATCGGCGATCACGAACGGGACATTGAGCATTCGGGCGAGCGTCTGCGCAAGCAGTGTCTTGCCTGAACCCGTCGGCCCTACGAGCAAGATATTCGACTTGGCCAACTCGACGTCGTCCTTGGCGCCGAGATGCTTCAGCCTCTTGTAGTGGTTGTACACAGCCACCGACAGGATGCGCTTGGCCTTTTCCTGACCGATCACGTACTGGTCGAGGATGGTGCAAATCTCATGTGGCGTCGGCAGGTCGCTCTTCGCGGCGGCACTGCCCGGCTCGGCTGCCGTCTCGTCGCGGATGATGTCGTTGCACAGGTCGATGCACTCGTCGCAGATGAAAACAGACGGACCCGCGATCAGCTTCTTCACCTCATGCTGGCTCTTGCCGCAGAACGAGCAATACAGAAGCTTCTCGCTCGAGCCCTTCTTGTCCGACATAAGCGCGCTTGACCGTGTGTGAAGGAATCGGTTCGATTTACGTCAAGTCGCTGCGTCGCCGCGCTTGACAAAAATCTTATCGATGATTCCGTAGCTTACTGCATCCTCGGCCGACATGAAGTTGTCGCGATCCGTGTCCTTGGCGATGCGCTCCACCGGCTGACCGGTGCGCTCGGCGAGGATCGCATTGAGGCGTTCCCGCAAGTAAAGGATCTCACGCGCCTGAATCTCGATGTCGGCCGCCTGCCCTTGCGAACCGCCCGACGGCTGGTGAATCATGATCCGTGAATTCGGCAGTGCAAAACGCTTGCCCTTGGCTCCAGCCGCCAGTAGGAAGGCGCCCATGCTCGCCGCCATGCCGACGCAGATGGTCGAGATGTCCGGCTTGATGAACTGCATCGTGTCGAAGATGGCCATCCCCGCATACACCGAGCCACCCGGTGAGTTGATGTAAAGCGCGATGTCCTTGTCAGGATTCTCTGACTCGAGAAACAACATCTGCGCCACCACGAGGTTGGCGGTCTGCTCGGTGACCGGGCCAACCAGGAAGATCACCCGGTCGCGCAGCAGGCGCGAATAAATGTCGTACGCGCGCTCGCCGCGTCCGCTCTGCTCGATGACGATCGGCACCATGCCAAGGCCCTGGGGATCAAATCGCTGGTCGGTATTCATAAGTCTCCAATTGAGTACGTCATGGCAAAGCGGCTCACTTGCCGGCATTGCCCATCAACTCGTCGAACGGGACCGCCGCTTCCACCGTACGGGCATGCGACAGGATCCATTCCACAACGTTATCTTCAGTGACGACCGCCTCGATCTCGGACAACCGCTCGCGATTGCCCAGGTACCACTGGATGACCTCGGCGGGTCGTTCATAGCTCTGCGCAATCTCTTCGATCGCCTTGCGGATCTGCTGCTGCTGCGCATTGAGGCCTTCGCTGCGCACCAGTTCGGCAAGCATCAGACCGAGCCGGACGCGGCGCTGCGCCTGCGGCGCGAACACCTCAGCCGGCAACGGAGCTTCCTTGGCATCGATTCCGCGAGACACCAGATCGTTGCGCGCCATATCCATCAATCGCTGCGTATCGGCCTCGACCAGCGACTTCGGCACGTCGAACGCGGCGGTGGTCAGAAGTGCATTCAGCGCACTGTCCTTGGTCCGAGACTTCAGGCGGCCCTTGACCTCGCGCTCAAGATTGGCCTTGATCTCTGCCCGCATCTTGTCGAGGTCGCCGTCGGGAACGCCAAGACCTTTTGCAAACTCGGCATCCAGCGGCGGCAGGACCGGCTGCTCGATCTTCTTGATCGTGACGTCGAAGCTGGCGAGCTTGCCGGCCAGTTCCGTGGCGCGGTAGTCGGCCGGGAAGGTCAGCGGAAAAGTCTTCTTCTCATCGGAGAGCATGCCGCGTACGGCGGTTTCGAACTCCGGCAGCATCCGACCCTCGCCCACGACGAACGGGAAGTCGGTACCAGACCCGCCGTCAAATGGCGTCCCATCGACCGACCCGACGAAATCGAGCGTCACGCGGTCACTGTCGGCCGCCGGCCGGCTGACCGCCTCATAGACGGCGCGCTGCTTGCGCATGATCTCGATCGTGCGATCGACTTCGGCGTCGCCAACTGGACAAATCGCGCGCTGCACCTCGATGCCGGACAGATCGCCCAGGTTGATTTCCGGATACACCTCGAAAGTCGCCGAGAAGCCGAGATCCTTGCTCTCCACCAGGTCGCGCGGCTCGAGCTTCGGCGTACCCGCCACGCGCAGCTTGCTGCTGGAAATCGCATCGTTGAAAGCCGCGCCCACCTTGTCGTTGAGCACCTCGACCTGGATCTGCGCACCGTAAGTGGCCGCCACCATTTTCATCGGTACCTTGCCCTGGCGGAAGCCCGGCATTTTCATGGTGCGCGCCATCTTGTTCAGGCGCGTCGACACTTCTTTCTCGATCTCGGCAGCAGGCACGGTGAGATCAAGGCGGCGCTCAAGGGCGCTCAGTGTTTCGATTGTGGCTTGCATGATTTCCTGCAGGGCTGGCGGCGCGGTCAGCACGCACGCGCAGTGGGTGTCAAAAAAGTAACCTGGGTCTGTGGTGCGAAGGGGGGGACTCGAACCCCCACGCCGGTGAGGGCGTCAGGACCTAAACCTGGTGCGTCTACCAATTTCGCCACCTTCGCGACGCTATCGGAAGCCGCCGTCCAAGCGCCATGGGCAACGCACGGACTCGCACCGAATCGTGCCGCATTCTAATCGAAGCGCTCTTGCCAAAAGCGGGTCGCGGCCCGTGATAGCTTCGCCGCCCATGGGGGTTGATCACTACGAGAATTTTCCGGTCGCGTCGTTGCTGCTGCCGGCAGCGTTGCGACCACCGGTGCAGGCCATCTATCGCTTCGCTCGGCATGCTGACGACATTGCCGACGAGGGTGATGACGACGCGCCGACACGCTTGGCGAAGCTTGCCGCGCTTGGTCGACAGCTCGACGCCATCGAGGCAGGCGCGCCGAACGACTGGCCCCTCCTGGCGCAAGCCGTAGAAGCGCATCGCCTCCCGGTGTCCCTGCTGCGCGACCTGCTATCGGCGTTCTCCCAGGACGTCGAGGTCACGCGATATGACAGCTATGCGAGCCTGCTCGACTACTGTCGCCGATCCGCCAACCCGATCGGCCGTCTGCTGCTCTGCCTGTTCGGTCGCCAGTCGTCCGGGTTGCTCTCACAGTCGGACGCAATCTGCAGCGGCCTGCAACTGGTGAACTTCTGGCAGGACATCGCCATCGACTGGGCCAAGGGTCGCGTCTACCTTCCGCGTGAAGAGCTGGCGCGCTTCGGCGTAGATGAGGCACAGATCGCATCGGGCGCCATGAATGAGCCGTGGTCCAACCTGGTCAGTGCCCAGGTGGAACGCGCCCGCGCGATGTTATTGTCGGGCGCCCCTTTGGGGCAGACGCTGGGCGGCCGCATCGGCTGGGAATTGCGGCTGGTCGTCCAAGGCGGATTGCGCATCGCCGAGAAGATCGACGCCGCGCGCGGCGATGTGTATCGCCACCGTCCGATCCTCGGCAAGGCCGACTGGGCCGTCATGGCCGCCCGCGCCCTGCGCATGTAGCGTTCTGACCCCATGACCGCAGACGAGTACTGCCAGAACAAGGCTGCGGCCAGCGGCTCGAGCTTCTACTACAGCTTCCTGTTCCTGCCGCCGCAGCGGCGCCGGGCGATCACCGCGCTGTATGCCTATTGCCGCGAGGTGGACGACGTCGTCGACGAGGTCATCGACCGCGCCCTCGCCCAGACCAAGCTCCTATGGTGGCGCAACGAGGTCGAGCAGTTGTTTGCCGGCAACCCGCAGCATCCCGTCACGCGCGCCTTGGCGCCGCACCTGGAATCGTTCGGCATCACGCGCGAGCGGATGCTGCTGGTGATCGACGGCATGCAGATGGACCTGCAGCAGAGTCGCTACCTGGACTTTGCCAACTTGCGCCGCTATTGCCACCTGGTGGCAGGGGTGGTCGGAGAAATGTCCGCCGGCATCTTCGGCGCCACCGACGTACGCACCTTTGAATACGCACGCCAACTGGGCCTCGCGCTGCAACTCGTCAACATCATGCGCGACGTCGGCGAGGACGCACGCCGCGGTCGCGTCTACCTCCCACTTGATGACCTGCATGCCGCGGGCGTGAAGGTGTCAGACATCATCGGCGGCAACTACGTCCCCGGCTTCGAGACCGTGATGAGAAAGCAGGCGGCACGTGCTCGCGAGGCCTACCGCGCGGCGATGACGGCCTTGCCAGCTGCTGACCTCCGTGCCCAGCGCACCGGTCTCATCATGGGAGCCATCTACCTGACCCTGCTCGATGAAATCGAGCGTGACGGTTTCCGTGTGCTGCACCAGCGGATCGCTCTCACGCCGGTACGCAAGCTATGGATTGCCTGGCGCACCTGGGTGTTCGGGCCGCCGGCGCGGCTGGCGCGTGGATAAGGTCCGGCGCGTCGCGGTCATCGGCGGCGGCTGGTCCGGGCTGGCGGCAGCACTCGAACTGGCTGAAAGTGGCTGCCGGGTTGAACTGTTCGACGCCGCACCGCAGTTCGGTGGACGCGCCCGTCGGCTGGAAATCGTGCTGGGAGATCGCCGCTACCCGCTCGACAACGGTCAGCACCTGCTGATCGGCGCCTATCGAGAGACCCTTGGCTTGATGCGTCGGGTCGGCGTCGACCCGGACACCGCGTTCATTCGCCAACCGTTTGCGCTGCGCTATCCAGACGGGTTCGAGCTAAAGGCAGCGCGCCTACCCGCTCCACTGCACCTCGCTGCGGCCCTGCTGAGTGCACGCGGGCTACCCTGGGCTGCACGGTGGGCGATGGTCCGCGCGGTTGAAGATTGGAAGCGGGCCGGCTGGCGCGCGGAGTTGACGCTGTCGGCTGGCTCGCTGGTGGCTGCCCTGCCAGCGGTGCTGATCGAACGCGTGTGGGAGCCGCTGTGTGTCGCGGCCTTGAACGTTCGCCTGCATGAGGCTTCGGCGCAGGTTTTCCTGACAGTGCTGCGCGACAGCCTGGGGGCCGATCGCGCCGCCAGTGACCTGCTGTTGGCGCGCGCGGACCTGTCGTCGCTGCTGCCTGATGCCGCGCATTCAGCACTGCGGGCGCGCGGTGCGCCGGTGCACCTGCGCACTCCGATCCAGCGCCTGTATCGGAGCGACGATGGGTGGCGACTGGTCGGTCGGTCGTCTGACACCACGCACGACGCCGTGGTGCTGGCATTGCCGCCGGATCGCGCCGCCGATCTGCTCGCTTCCGTGCCCGACGCCGAGCGTCTGGTGCCGGCGATCACGCAGTTGCGAGCCGTCCAGTTCGCGCCGATCGCCACGGTCTTCTTGCGCTACGTCACCGGCACCCGCCTGCCCCATGCGGTCAGCGCGCTGGTCGAGCACAACGACCGGCAGCACTTCGGCCAATGGGTGTTCGACCGTGGCGCGCTCGATCCCCGCTGCGACGGGGTGATCAGCGTTGTCGTCAGCGCCCGTGGCCCGCATCAGTCGCTGGGCCATCCAGAGCTGGCCGCTGCAGTGGCCGCTCAGATGATGTCGCTTTTCGCCTTGCCGAAACCGCTTGCCAGCCGCGTGGTCGAGGACAAGCGCGCCACCATCGTGCCTGCACCCGGACTGCAGCGGCCACCGACGCAACTGCCCTGCGATGGCCTGTTCCTCGCCGGCGATGCTGCCGACAGCCCGTATCCGTCGACCATCGAAGGGTCGGTGCGCAGCGGCCTGGCCGCAGCGCGGGCACTCATCGGCTGAAGGTGACCCGAGCCGCGCTGACGCACGCCCTACACCTTCAACTGGTCGATCGCCTTGTCCAGGCGATCGACCGCGATCACCTCCAGCCCCTCGATCGCGTGCTTGGGGGCATTCGCCTTCGGGATGATGGCTTTCGAGAAGCCGAGCTTGGCCGCTTCACGCAAGCGTTCCTGTCCGCGCGGCGCCGGACGCACCTCGCCCGCCAGCCCAACCTCGCCGAACACCACCAGTCCCCGCGGCAGCGGACGGTTGCGCATCGAGCTGAGGATCGCAAGCAGTACGGCCAGATCCGCGGCCGGCTCCTGGATGCGCACGCCTCCGACAGCATTGACGAACACGTCCTGGTCGTGGGCTGCCACGCCGGCATGCCGATGCAGGACGGCCAGCAGCATCGCCAGGCGCTGCTGTTCGAGACCCACGCTCAGGCGCCGAGGGTTCGGCGCGTGCGAGCTGTCGACCAGCGCTTGCACCTCGACCAGCAGCGGCCGCGTCCCTTCCTGGGTGACCAGCACGCAGGAGCCGGCCACCTGCACATCGTGTTGCGACAGGAACAGCGCGGACGGATTGGCCACGCCCCTCAGACCCCTGTCGGTCATCGCGAACACGCCCAGCTCATTGACCGCACCGAAGCGGTTCTTGAAGGCGCGCACCAGTCGGAACGACGAGTGCGTGTCGCCCTCGAAATAGAGCACCGTGTCGACCATGTGCTCGAGCACACGCGGTCCGGCCAGCGTGCCCTCCTTGGTCACGTGGCCAACGAACACCACGGTCACGCCCGACTGCTTCGCCAGCCGCGTCAGCTGCGCCGCACACTCGCGCACCTGCGCCACCGAGCCCGGCGCTGACTGCATTTCGGCCGAATACAACGTCTGGATCGAGTCGATCACCGCAACCTGCGGCTTCTCCGAGGCGAGCGTGGCCTGGATCCGCTCCAGCCCGGTTTCGGCCAACAGACGAACCTTGCGACCGTCCACCCCGAGGCGACGCGCCCGCAGCGCCACCTGCGCCGCCGACTCCTCGCCACTGACGTACAACACCGAGCACGACTCGGCCATCGCCGCCAACGCCTGCAACAGCAAGGTCGACTTTCCGATGCCGGGATCGCCGCCGATCAGCACCACACCCCCTTCGACCAGGCCGCCACCGAGCACCCGATCGAACTCGTCGATGCCGGTCGAGCGGCGCGGCATCTCGCGCGCGTCGATGTCGCCCAAGGTCTGCACCGGGGCTGCGCCGGCCAGTGCGGCGAAGCGGTTGGCGCCCTTCTCGGTCGCCTCGACCCGTGCCTCGCTCAGCGTGTTCCACGCATTGCAGTGCGGACACTGGCCCTGCCACTTGGGCGAAGTGCCACCGCACTCGCTGCAGACATACTGGGTCTTGACCCGCGTTGCCATCAGTCGATCACCTCAACCGGCACCCGAGGCGCCAGTGCACACATGAGTTCGTAGCCGACCGTGCCGCTTAACTCCGCCACCGTATCGATCGACACCTGTTCACCCCACAATTCGACCGTGCTGCCCACGATCGCATCCGGCGCGCCGCTCAGATCCACCGTGATCATGTCCATCGACACGCGGCCCGCCAGCGGCACGATGTGCCCGTCCACTGCGACCGGCGTGCCCTCCGGCGCCACGCGGGGGTAGCCATCGGCGTAACCGCAAGCCACGACACCAACGCGGCAGGGCTGTGTCGCCCGCCAGCGTGAGCCGTATCCCACGCAGTCGCCGCGCTCAAGTTTCTGCACCGCGATCAGGGTCGAGCGCAACGTCATCGCCGGACGCAGGCCAAAGCCGACCGCTGGCCGACCCGCGCACGGTGTTCCGCCGTACAGTGCAATGCCCGGCCGCACCCAGTCGCCGCCAACTTGCGGCTGCATGAACAGCGCCGCCGAGTTCGCCATGCTGCGCAATCCGGCCCAGCTCACCAAAGCGCGATCGAAAGCCCGCATCTGCGCGGCCACCCCGGCCGGCCCACCGTCATCCGTCGCGTCGGCGTTGGCAAAGTGCATCGTCGCGGTGCTGACCTGGACGTGAGGTATCGCCTGCAGCTTCGCCAGCGCGCCTGCGAACCGCGGCAGCGGGAAGCCGAGCCGGTTCATGCCGGTGTTCACCTTGAGGTGGACTGCAATTGGGCCGGACGCTCGATGCGCCGCCAGCAGCGCGATCTGGCTGTCGTCATGCACCACCGTGTCGAGCGACAGGCGGTCAATCAGTTCGAGGTCGCGGGCTTCAAAGAAACCTTCCAGCAGCAGGATCGGTTTGCGCCACCCGGCTGCGCGGGCGCGCTCGGCCTCTGCGAGATCGAGCAAGGCCAGTCCATCTGCTGCATCCAATGCCGGCAGCACGCGCTCGACGCCGTGACCGTAAGCATCCGCCTTGACCACGGCCCACACACGCCGTGCACCGGCGTGCATGCGCGCCTGCGCAAGGTTGTTGCGCAGCGCATCATGATGGATGAGGGCCTGGATCGGACGCGGCATGGGTGTGTCTCGGGGTGCTGGTCATACGCGCGCCAAACGGTGGCGCGGCACGCACGGAGAGGAGAATACCGGCGTGGACGCAGCACCCTGCCGCGCATGTCGGGCAATACCTGCGTGATATAACGATCGCGCCCTTCCTGCCTTCACTTATGCCAGCTTCTCACGAGCAATGAAACGCGGCTTCTACACGATCATGGCCGCTCAGTTCTGCTCGTCGCTGGCAGACAACGCACTCCTGATCTGTGCCATCGCCCTGCTGCGCGACATCAACGCGCCGGAGTGGATGACGCCGATGCTCAAGCTGTTCTTCTTCGTGTCGTACGTGGTGCTGGCCGCATTCGTCGGTGCCTTCGCCGACTCGATGCCGAAGGGCCGCGTCATGCTCATCACCAACACGATCAAGATTGGCGGCTGCCTGCTGATGTTCGCCGGCGCGCACCCGTTGGTCGCGTATGCCGTGGTCGGCCTCGGGGCGGCCGCGTACTCGCCGGCGAAGTACGGCATCCTCACCGAGCTGCTGCCTCCGGAAAAACTGGTGGTCGCCAACGGCTGGATCGAAGGCCTGACGGTCGGTTCGATCATCCTGGGTTTTGTGATCGGCGGCGTGCTGGTGTCACCCAGCGTGGCGGCCTATCTGATGTCGATCGACGTGCCGCTGATCAGCTACGAGCTGGACAGTCCGGCCGAAGCGGCGATTGCGGTCGTGGCGGTGTTCTACGCGGTGGCCGCTGCCGTCAACTTCTTCATCCCGGACACCGGGGCGCGCTACGCCAAGCAGGCCACTCACCCGGTGCGCCTGCTGACGGACTTTGCCCACTGCGTCAGCACCTTGTGGCGCGACAAGCTCGGACAGATCTCGCTGTCCGTCACGACCCTCTTCTGGGGCGCGGGCGCAACGCTGCAGTTCATCGTGCTCAAGTGGTCGGAGACGACACTGGGCATGACCTTATCGCAGGGCGCCGTGCTGCAGGCCGTGGTCGCGATCGGCATTGCCATCGGCTCGGTGTGGGCGGCCGCGCGCGTGTCGCTGAAACGGTCTCTGACGGTGCTGCCGGTGGGCGTGGCCATGGGCCTGCTCGTCGCCTGCCTCGCCTTCATGGACTTCGCATCGTTGCCCGCTGGAGGAATCACGATCGGCGCATCGACCCTCGGCTGGGGCGCCGTCGTCGCCGCACTGGTGATGATCGTGATTGGCGCTCTCGCTGGTTACTTCGTGGTGCCGATGAACGCGCTGCTGCAGCATCGCGGGCATGTCCTGCTCTCGGCGGGCCACTCGATCGCGGTGCAGAACTTCAACGAGAACCTGAGCATCCTGGTGATGCTGTCCATCTATGCGCTGCTGCTCTGGCTCGACCTGCGCATCGAGACGATCATCGTGCTGTTCGGATTCTTCGTCGCGGCGACCATGCTTCTGGTGATCCTGCGGCACCGGCACAATCAGCGCGAGCGCGATTGGACGCAGTTGATCGGCCAGCACCGATCGCCGCGCTGACCCTCCTCACGGGCGTATCTGCCGAGTGCGACCTCGCCGGCAATGGATCAGGTGTCCATCGAGCCGTAGATCTGCCGTGCCAGGCACAGGTCAGCCCAACTTTTCGCCTTGTCCGCCAGGTTGCGCAGCAGATACGCCGGGTGGTAGGTGACCACCACCGGCACCTTGCGACCAGCGACTTCGATCTGGTGCGTGCGCCCCCGCAGGCTGGCGATCGACGCCTCGGTCGCCAACAGCGACTGGGCGGCGAAGCGGCCCATCACCAGCACCACGCGCGGATTGAGCAGGGCGATCTGCCGCAGCAGGAAGGGCTCGCATTGCGCCACTTCGGCAGCTTCCGGGTTGCGATTTCCTGGCGGGCGGCACTTCAACACATTCGCGATGTAGACGGCGGTCGCCGGATCGTCCGCGGCACGGGACAGGCCGATCGACCCGAGCATGTTGTCGAGCAGGCGGCCCGCCTGGCCGACGAATGGCTCGCCACGTACATCTTCTTCGGCTCCGGGCGCCTCCCCGACCAGCATCCAGTGCGCTTGCGGATGGCCGACCCCGAAGACGGTCTGCTTGCGCGAGCGGCTCAAGGCACAGGCAGTGCAGCCACTCACCGCTTGCTGCAAGGCGTCCCACGGCAGGATGGCGATCTCGTCACGTGCTGTCCCGGCCGAAACGGGGCGGGCGGCGGCCAGCGCCGGCACGGCCGCGGGCGAGGCGGGTGGCGCATGGGATGCCACGGCGACCTCCTCGACGGCCTGCGCCGACGCGGCCGACCCGCGCTCCTGCCAGAGCGGCCCCATGCCCATCGCGTGCCAGATCTGCGCCCGCCGAGGATCGAGTGTCATGCGGACCTCACAATGCGATCCGCATCACGACGGCATCTTCGCGGCCGCCATGCGCCGGGTAGTAGCCGCGGCGCACGCCAATGCGATCGAAGCCGTAGCGTTCGTACAGTTGCTGTGCCGGCAGGTTGCTTGGCCTGACCTCGAGCAGCATGCTGTGCGCACCATGGTCGCGCGACTGTTGCGCCATCCACTCGAGCATGCGCCAGCCGTAGCCGCCCCGCTGCCAGTCGTGCGACACGCTCAGGTTAAGCAGATGGGCTTCATCGACCGCGATCATCACCACGGCGTAGGCGATCATGTCGCCACGCACGCCGCGCTCGCCCTGGCGCAGCGTCCATGAGCTGTACCCGGCGCTGAGCGCGTCCTGGAAGTTGCCGCGTGTCCAGGGAAACGGATAGACGCGGTCCTCGATCCGCAGCACGTCGTCGAGATCGCGCGCCAGCATCGGCGCGAAATGCTCAGCCGGCGACGCCAGCGGCGGCAGCGCGACGGCGCTCATGCCAGCTGCGCGGCACGCACGGCGTCGCGCTCGTCGATGGTCAGCGCCACGCGATTGCGTACGTAGACCGGCATCGCCAGCGCCGGGGCCACCGCTTCGCCGCGGGCGAACGCATGGCAAGCCAGTCGCACGATGGTGCCGGCACTGGCGCTGGCCAGCGGCAGACGATGCGTCGCGGCCACCGCGTCGAGCGCGCTTGCAAACGCCGTCAGGGCCTCACCCGCAACCGTATCGATGGCCAGTTCCGCCAGCAGCGGCGGCAGGTCGGCAGCCCGTGACAGTGATGGCGGCACCACCTCGGCAACGTCGTCGTCAGCGGCGTCGTACACCGCCCAGTAGACCTCGTTCATGCGGGCATCGATGGCCACTGCGATCCTGCGCGCGCGCGGTTCACGCCGTGCCGCGTCCAGAGCGAGCGCAGCGAGATTGCCGATCGCCAGGACCGGTCGGTCGATGCCGTAGGCCGCGCCCTGCGCCACGCCACAGGCAATGCGCAGCCCGGTAAATGACCCGGGGCCTGCACCGAACACGATGGCATCCATCTGCTTGAGCGTCATGCCCTCGTCGGCCAGCAGGCGCTGTGCCATGGGCAGAACCCGATCAGAGTGCTGCTGCCCCACCGGTTCCGCACGCTCGATGATCTGTGCCCCGCGGGCGAGCGCCACCGAACACCACGAGGTTGCGGTGTCGAACGCAAGCAGAACAGGATGGGTCACGACGGAACAGTGCCAAGGCAGCAGATGGCGCGGCCCCAGCGGCCGCGCAGCCGCGAGATTCTATCCGCGCGCCCCTGCGCCACCGGGCACGCCGCCCCTCAGCCGGCCGGGTCTTCGCGCAGCAACGCCAGCGGCGCGACGCGGCGACCGAGCACTCGCTCGCTGTCCAGCTTCCACCACTGTTCGATCACGGTGGCATAGAGCGCGCGAAAGTCGATCTGGTGCGGCAAGTTGCCATTGCGATCCAGTTGGCCAAGCTCGGGCGGTGCGCCGTACGTGCCACCGCGAACCTGGCCGCCGCAGACGAACTGCACGCCCGCCGTCCCGTGATCCGTCCCGCCGCTGCCGTTCTGGCGCGGCCGACGCCCGAACTCGGAGTAGGTTGCGATCAAGCTGTGCTGCCACAGGCCGACCTCCGTCAGCGCCGCCCGCAGTGCGGCGATGCCCTCACCCACTTGACGCAGCAAGGCGGCATGCACCGGCAACTGGTTCCGGTGGGTATCGAAACCACCCAACGTCACGCGAATCACCGGCACCTGGCGCGTGGCGGCAATGGCGGCAGCATTCGACATCGCCAGCCCGAACAGCGAGCGCGGGAACTCCGTGGCCAACTTTGCTCCAGGACGAATCTCGGCGCCGGCGCGAACAATGTCGTGCTCAACCCGCAGCACGTGGCCGAGCGCGCCGCGCGCCGGCGCGCTGTCGGCATGCGCCAGGCGAGCGGCGCGGGCAAAGCGGCCCGGATCAGCGATCGCCACGGCGCGCGCACCACCCGAGAGCGGCCCGAGGTCGGCCGACCCGACAATCACGCCGTCTGCCGCAAAGCGCCCGAAGATTGCCGGGTGGCTCTGGGCAGCGCGCGTCAACCAGCCTTGCTGCAGCACTTCGGTACTGTCGACCGCCGTATCCCAGATCTCGATCGAGCGAAAGTGCGACAAGTCCGGCTGCGCGTAGCCCACGCCTTGCACGACCGCCAACTCGCCCGCCTGCCACATCGGCGCCAGCGGAGCCAGTGAAGCATGCAGCGTCAAGTCTGGCGCCCACCGCACCACGCCATCGTCTGCCAAGGCCAGCCGGGGCCGCAGATCGCGATAGCGGCCGTCGTCGACCGGCACCACGGTGTTGAGTCCGTCGTTGCCGCCACGCAGCTCGATCAGCACCAGCAGTCGCAGCGGCGCCGCGCTGGCAGCCCGGGCCCAACCGGCAAAGGTCCAGCCGCTGACGGCGGCCGTACCGATCATGAACTCACGTCGATCCATGGCGTCGACCTACTTGAGCTGGTACGTGGGATCGAGCAACAGGCTGCGCAGCGCATCCAGCCCCAGGCTCCCGGTCGGCGGGAGCGACATCGGCGGCAGCCCGCCCAGGTGCGCGGCGAGACGCGCACTCTCGCCGGGCTCGGTCGGACGTTCCGGCTGCAGGCCGGCGCTGGCCGCCAGCCAGGTCTTGGTATCAATCCGCACCGCGTTGGACACCGCGGCCTGCGCCAGCTGCGCGCGGCGGCGCATGGCGCCGTCAATCTCATCTTCCGCAGGAGCGGCGGACGCCAGCATCTCATCGCCATCCAGGCGCGCCGTTGGCAGCGCCGTTGCTCGCGCGCTCACGGCACGCTCGACGAACTGCTTGCGCGCCAGCAACGACTGGGTGTTGATCCAGGCTTCACCGCCGGGCCAGCCACGCACGTTCGGTGCACCGAACAGGTTCTGTCCCATTTCGGCGGTGGCGAGTGCGGCGCCGACGGGTACCGCAAGCTCCCCGCCACTTTGCCGCACCAGGCCGATCACCAGTTCCACCGGTGACTTGACCAGCGCCTGGTCAACGTCCAGCGCGACCACCTCCGGCTGATTGAGCAGCGCGCGAAGTGCCACCTGGATCGCGTAGCCGCTGTCGCGAAAGCGCTGCGCAATCTGCCCGGCGCGCTGCGGATCCGGCTGCGGCGACACGAATTCGCGCCACAGCTTGGCGACCACGAACTCGGCGGTCGCCGGCTGCGCCAGCAGCAGGTCGATCACCGCAGTCCCATCAAATGGCGCCCGACGCCCCAATATGGTCTTGGCCGCTGAATCGTGCAGGCCCGTGCGGAACACGAACCGGCCGCTAGCCGGGTCCACGCTGTGGCCGGTGAACGCACGCGCTGCCTCCCGCACGTCCGCCTCCGAGTACTGCCCTTGCCCGAGCGTGAACAATTCCATCAGCTCGCGCGCCAGGTTCTCGTTGGGCTGGCCCCGCCGGCTCGTCGCGGCGTCCAGGTAGACCAACATTGCCGGATCGCGCACGACGGCATGCAGCAACGACGCAAAACTGCCCACGGCATGCTCTCGCAGCAGGAGGTTCTGGCGATACAGCAACTGCGGCCAGCGCACCTTCGGCTGCGCGCTGACAAAGTGGTTGTGCCAGAAGAGCGTCATCCGCTCGCTCAGCGGTGACGACGTGCCCACCATTTCGCGCAACCACCAGGCGCGCAACTCAAGGCTGTGACGTACCAGCGTCTGCCGGTACGCGCGCTGCTCGGCCTCCGTCATGCGCTGCACATCCCGTGGCAGAACGATCGGCGCGTCGATCCAGGCCGGCGCGGGCGCACGCGCCTGCCGGTTGATCGAGCCGAGCAGGCGATCCACGGCCTGTGCCTGGGTCAGGTCGGCAAAGGCGGCCAGCTCGGACGCCGACGGTGCAAATCCAGCCCGCGTCAGCAACTGCGATGCACGTGCCTCGCCCAGCGGCTGCGCGCGCACCACGGTCGGCGCCAGGATGGCGCAGACCGCCATCAGCAGGCACACGAGCGCGCCACGCCAGTGGCGCGTCTGTGCATCCGCCGGCATCGATGTGCTCACCGCTCGCGCCGCTCGGGTCGGCCGCGATCACCGCGCGGACCCGGCCCTGGCCGGTCCTTCAGGTCACGATTGGACTCGTAGATCTGATCGCGCAGTCGCTGACGCTCTTCCGGTGTCAGGCGGCGCGCGCTGCCTTCCTCGATGCGACGCTGGCGGTGCTCGAGCATGCGCTGGCGGAACTGATCGCGCTGTTCGGGCGTCATTTGATCGCGCAGGCCGTCGCGTTGTTCAGGCGTCAACTGGCGCAGCACGTTGCCGCGCTGCTCGGGCGTCATCTGCTCCCACAGGCGCTGCCGCTGCTCCGGCGTCATCCGGCGCAGCACCTCGTCGCGTTGCTCGGGCGTCAGGCGTCCATCGCGCCCATGGGCGGGTGGCGTCCCCAGAACGGCCGCGCACATGAGCAGTGCAGTGAGTAGTACAACGAGCAGGCGATGCATGACGTGCGTCGGCAAGGTTCCGATGGCTTTGCTGAGACGGCGCACTGTCGCGCCACCAGTGACATCTTAGGCAGTCGCCCTCTGGTCGGGGTGACAGCGCGCCACGGTTGGCGCCCATGCAGGGTAAATTCTGTAACCGAATGTGGCCACGTGCAGGATGCCGGCCGCGCGCTGCGTAGCATCGCGCTCGGCTTGACCTTGGAAGACCGCAACACGATGAACCGATCCGAAACCAAAGCGCTTGTCGTCGACGACGACCCCCGCCTGCGTGACCTGCTGCGCCGCTATCTGGGCGACAACGGCTTCGCGGTGCACGTGGCCGAGAACGCCGCCGCCATGCACAAGCTTTGGCTGCGCGAGCGCTACGACGTGCTGATCCTGGACCTGATGATGCCGGGCGAAGACGGTCTGTCGGTGCTGCGACGCCTGCGCGGCAGCAATGACCGCACGCCGGTGATCATGCTCACCGCCAAGGGAGAGGACGTGGACCGCATCGTCGGCCTAGAGATGGGCGCGGACGACTACCTCCCCAAGCCCTTCAATCCGCGTGAGCTGCTGGCGCGCATCCACGCCGTGCTCCGCCGCAAAGGTGCCGACGAGCTGCCGGGGGCACCGGCTCAGGAAGCCGGCAGCGTGCGCTTCGGCGAGTTCGAGCTCGATCTGGCGACCCGTACCCTGACCCGTAACGGCGAGCAGATCGCCATCACCACCGGCGAGTTCGCCGTGCTCAAGGTGTTCGCACGCCATCCGAAGATGCCGCTGTCACGCGAGAAACTGATGGAAATGGCGCGCGGGCGCGAGTACGAGGCGTTCGATCGCTCGCTCGACGTGCAGATCTCGCGACTGCGCAAGATGATCGAACCGGATCCGTCCAAGCCCAAGTACATCCAGACCGTCTGGGGCTTGGGCTATGTGTTCATTCCCGACGGCAACGGCTGAGGCGGCCGTCGGCCGCGATCGACGACCCGCCATCGTGCCGCTGCGCTCGCCGTCGCTGTTCTGGCGCACCTTCCTGCTGATCGTCTTGCTGATCCTGGCGAGTCTCATTGCCTGGGCGCAGAGCTTTCGCGTGCTCGAACGCGAACCACGTGCGCGGCAGATCGCGCAGCAGGTGGTGTCGATCGTCAATATCACGCGCGCGGCGCTGCTCTATTCGGACGCGACCATTCGCCGCGACCTGCTGGCCGAACTGGCGGACAACGAAGGCATCCGCATCGTGCCGCTCGAGGCCGGTGATCAGACGCGCGACTACCCCGATGCGCCGCTGGTGCGACTGATCCACGCGCGCGTGCGCGACGCGCTTGGCCCGCAGACGCGGATCGCCGCGGAGGTCAACGGCGTTGCCGGTCACTGGGTGAGCTTCAGCATCGAGGAGGACGCCTACTGGGTCTTCATCGAACGCGATCCACTGCTGCTCGACAGCGGCTCATTGTGGGTGCGCTGGGCGATCATTGCGGCGCTGTTGTCGCTGCTGGTCGCGGTGGCGATCACCCGTGTCGTCAACCTGCCGCTGGCCCGCCTGTCACTCGCCGCGCGCGACCTCGGCGCAGGGCGGCGTCCGGCCCCCTTGCCGGACAAGGGGCCAGCCGAGATCCGCACCGTGAACCAGAGCTTCAATCGGATGGTCGCCGACCTGGATCAGCTGGAACAGGACCGTGCGATCCTGCTGGCCGGCATCTCGCACGACCTGCGCACGCCGCTGACCCGCCTGCGCCTGGAACTGGAGATCAACCCGCTGCCTGAGGAGACCCGGGCGGCGATGGCAGGCGACATCGAGCAGATCGACGCCATCGTGCGGCAGTTCCTCGACTACGCCCGCACCGAGCCACAGCAGCCGGCAGAGACGATTGATCTGTCCGCATTGGTGCAGGAGGCAGTCGCCCATCTGCGCCTCGGCGACGCGGTGACCACCGACATCGCGGCCGGCGTGCACCTCAGCGGACACCGCACCGAACTGCTGCGCGCCCTCGACAACCTGCTGACCAACGCCAGCCGCTATGGCCACAGCCACGACTCCACGCTCGCCATCGCCGTGACGTTGCGGGCCGATGCGCAGCAGGCGGTGATCGAGGTTGCCGACCGCGGACCCGGCATCGACGCGGCCGACCGCGACCGGCTGCTGCGCCCATTCCAACGCGGTGAGGCGGCGCGCACCGGCAGTACCGGGGCCGGCCTCGGGCTGGCGATCGTGGCGCGCATCGCCCGCCTGCATGGCGGCCAACTCTCGCTCGGCCCTGCTGCCGATGAAGTGCCCTACGGGCTGCGCGCGAGCCTCACCCTGCCCCGGCGGACGAAGGCTGCGTAGCGCGCGGCAAGCAACCGGGCTAGCGCCGGACGGCCGCGCCTGTCCTCGATGCCGACTCAGCGCTGCAACAGCGCGATCGCGTGAGCCGCGATGCCCTCGCCGCGCCCTTCGAAGCCCAGCCACTCCGTGGTCTTGCCCTTGATGTTGACCGCGTCGACGCCGATGCCCAGGCTGGCGGCGATGATCTCCTGCATCGCCGGCACATGGGGGGCGATCTTCGGCCGCTGCGCCACGACCGTGCAGTCGACGTTGACCACCTGCCACCCGGCGGCCTGCACCCGGCCCATCGCGGTCTGCAGCAGCAGCACGCTGTCAGCGTCCTTGTGGGCCGCGTCGGCATCGGGAAACAGACGGCCGATGTCTCCGAGCGCCGCCGCACCGAGCACGGCGTCGGTGATCGCATGCAGCAGGACATCGGCATCCGAGTGGCCAAGCAGTCCATGGCTGTGGTCGATCTGCACGCCGCCGATGATCAGGCGGCGCCCCGGCACCAGCGCGTGTACGTCGTAGCCTTGGCCGATCCTGAAATTCATCGCACGCGCCCCTGCATGGCGAGGATCGCGCGCGCCAGTGGCAAGTCCGCCGCGGTGGTGACCTTGATGTTGGTCGGCAGGCCGGGCACCAGGCGTGGCGCGTGGCCCAGGCGCTCGATCGCGCTGGCTTCGTCGGTAGCGCTGTCGGTCACGCGGGGGGCGTCAAGTGCAGCGCGCAGCAGGCCAAGCCGGAACATCTGTGGGGTGGCGGCGCGCCAAAGCTGGGCACGGTCAAGCGTGGCCGTGACGCGTCCGCCTGCACTGCGCTTGAGGGTGTCGGCGAGCGGCACCGCGAGCAATCCGCCCACCGGGTCGCCGCCGGCGACGCCGTCCGTGAGGGTTTCGATCAGCAACGTCAGCTCGTCCACCGCCAGGCAGGGTCGGGCAGCATCATGCACCAGCACCCAGTCGTCATCGCGGGCCGCTTCTGCGAGCACATCGAGCCCGGCGCGCACCGATGCGGCGCGCGTACTGCCACCGACTGACGCCAGTCGGACGCGCGCATCGAAATCCAGATTGGCGGCATAGGCATCGGTCGCGGACACCACCACTACGGCTTGCCGAATGCGGGCATCGGCCAGGACCGCATCCACCGCGCGTTCCAGCATCGTGACCGCGCCCAGCATCAGGTACTGCTTTGGCAGTTCGCCGCCGATACGCGATCCGATGCCGGCGGCAGGTATCAGGGCATACAGGCTGGGATTGGACAAGGCGCGCGGGCTCATTGTTGAGGCGCTCCTATAATAGCCACGCGTTCGCGGCGGTCGGGGTTCCTGCTCGGTGCTCCGCCGCCGCGATTGTTTTTTGTGGACACACCCGCCTCACCTCCATCGATCGAACTGTCCGTGCCGAGTCTGTCGGCAGGGGATCGTTTTGCCCTGCCCCGCCCACCCGGATCAGGCGACGCGTTGCTGATCGCACGGTTGGGCGCCTCCGCCCGGCGTCGCGGCAAGCTGCTGGTCGTGTTCTGTGCCGATGCGCACGATGCGCAGCGGCTGATCGACGAACTGCCTTACTTTGATCCCGCGCTGACGGTGCGCGCGTTCCCCGACTGGGAAACGCTGCCCTACGACATCTTGTCGCCGCACCAGGACCTGGTGAGCGAACGACTGGAGGCGCTGTACCGGCTGCTCAATCGCGACGACCAGTCCACCCTCGACGTTCTCGTGGTGCCAGCCACCACGGCGCTGTATCGCCTCTGTCCGCCGGCCTACATTGCCGGGCATACGTTCTTCTTCCGACAGGGGCAGCAGCTCGACGGCGAGAAGTTGCGTGCGCAACTCGTGATGGCCGGCTACCAGCATGTGTCGCAGGTGGTGGCCCCCGGCGAGTTCTCTGTGCGCGGCGGACTGATCGACCTGTATCCGATGGGCTCGACGTTGCCCTACCGCCTCGACCTGCTCGACGATGCGATTGATGTCATCCGCGCCTTCGATCCCGACACCCAGCGCAGTCTGTATCCGGTGCCCGAGGTACGTCTGCTGCCGGGCCGCGAGTTTCCGCTGGACGAGACGGCACGCACCGCTTTCCGCGGCCGCTTTCGCGAGGTCTTCGAGGGCGACCCGAGCAAGGCCACGGTCTACAAGGATGTCGGCCAGGGAATCGCAGGCCCGGGCATCGAGTACTACCTGCCGCTGTTCTTCGAGCACACGGCGACATTGTTCGATTACTTGCCCGCCGGCACCGAGCTCGCGATGCACGGCGCAATCGAGGCGGCCTGTCAGCGCTTCTGGACCGAGACTTCGGAACGCTATCGCTTTCTCGCCAAGGACCGCGAGCGGCCGTGCTTGCCGCCGGCCCACCTGTTCATCGATGCCGAGGCGTTCTTCATCGCCGCCAAGCCCTATGCACGACTCGCCTTCAACGAAGATGAAGGCAACCATCCAGGCTTTGCCGCGCCGGCGCCGGTCAATGTCGAACGTAAGGCCGACGATCCGCTGGCCCGTCTGCGAGCGCTGGTGGATCGGGTGAAAATCGAAGACGGTCGCGTGTTGCTGCTGGCCGACTCGACCGGGCGGCGCGAGACCATCGGTCAGATGCTGCGCGACCATGCGCTCGACTTCGCCGACAACGCGGACTTCGCCGGCTTCCTCGCCGCCGATGCGCCGCTGTCGCTCGGCGTGGCCTCGCTCTACCAGGGCTTTGCGCTGCCCGCACAGCGGCTGACGCTGCTGACCGAGGCCGAGCTGTACGCGGTCAGCCCGCGCCGCAACCGCAATCGTTCGCGCGAACGCGCCACCAACGTCGAGGCGATGATCCGCGACCTCGCGGAGCTCAAGGTGGGCGACCCGGTGGTGCATGTGGAGCACGGCATCGGCCGCTACATGGGCCTCGAATCGATGGACCTGGGCGACGGCTCCACCGAGTTCCTGCATCTGGACTACGCGAACTCGGCCAAGCTGTACGTGCCCGTGGCGCAGCTGCACCTGATCAGCCGCTACAGCGGCGCCGATCCGGATGCCGCGCCGTTGCACCATCTGGGCGGTGGCGACTGGGAAAAGGCGAAGAAGAAAGCCGCCAAGCAGGTACGCGACACCGCCGCCGAATTGCTGAACCTGTACGCGATGCGCGCCGCCCGCAAGGGCCACGCGTTCGACTTCAAGCACGGCGACTATGAGCTGTTCGCCGAGGGGTTCGGCTTCGACGAGACGCCCGACCAGCAGGCCGCCATCGACGCCGTACTGAAGGACATGAGCGCCGGCTTTCCGATGGATCGTCTGGTGTGCGGCGACGTCGGCTTCGGCAAGACCGAGGTGGCGCTGCGCGCCGCCTTCATCGCCGTCGCGGGCGGCCGCCAGGTCGCTGTCCTGTGTCCGACCACCCTGCTGGCCGAGCAGCATGCGCAGACGTTCCGCGACCGCTTTGCCGACTGGCCGGTGCAGATCGTCGAGCTGAGCCGTTTCCGCTCGCCGAAAGAGATGGCCGACGCCATTGTCGGCGTCAACGCGGGCACCATCGACATCGTGATCGGCACCCACAAGCTGCTCACCCCGGAGCTGCGCTTCGACCGCCTGGGTCTGGTGATCATCGACGAGGAACACCGCTTCGGCGTACGACAGAAGGAACGCTTGAAGAGCTTGAGAGCGGAGGTGGACGTACTGACGCTGACCGCGACGCCGATCCCGCGCACGCTGGCGATGAGCATGGAGGGCATCCGCGAGTTCAGCGTGATCGCCACCGCGCCGCTGCGGCGACTGGCGATCAAGACTTTCGTACGCAAGGAGTCCGGTTCGCTGATGCGCGAGGCCTGTCTGCGCGAACTCAAGCGCGGCGGCCAGATCTACTTCCTGCACAACGAGGTCGACACCATCCAGAACCGCCGCGCGCGGCTGGCCGAACTGGTGCCGGAAGCGCGCATCGAGATCGCCCACGGACAGATGGGCGAGCGCGAGCTCGAACGCGTGATGCGTGACTTCTACCAGCAGCGCTTCAACGTCCTGCTGTGCACCACGATCATCGAGACCGGCATCGACGTGCCCAGCGCCAACACGATCATCATCCACCGCGCAGACAAGTTCGGCCTCGCCCAATTGCATCAGCTGCGCGGTCGGGTCGGCCGCTCGCACCACCAAGCCTATGCGTACCTGATGGTGCCCGACGAAGGAGGCATGACCAAGAACGCCGAGAAGCGGCTGGAGGCGATCCAGAATCTGGAGGAGCTGGGCTCCGGCTTCTACCTGGCGATGCACGACCTGGAGATTCGCGGTGCCGGTGAAGTTCTGGGAGAGAACCAGAGCGGGAACATGCATGAGGTCGGCTTCGATCTCTACTCACAGATGCTCAACGCCGCGGTGCGCGCGCTGCGTTCCGGTCGCGAACCCGATCTGATGGCTCCGCTGCAGGCGGTCACCGAGATCAACCTGCATGTGCCGGCGCTGCTGCCGGCCGACTACGTGGCCGATGTGCATCACCGCCTGTCGCTCTACAAGAAGCTCGCCAGTTGCGAAGGCGAAGACGACCTGTTCGACGTCCAGGAAGAGATCGCGGATCGCTACGGCAAACTGCCCGAAGCCGGCAAGGCGCTGATCGAGACGCACCGGCTGCGCCTGGCCGCCGGGCCGCTCGGCGTGAAGAAGATCGATGCCTCGAACGAAGCTATCGCGATCGGCTTCGTCTCTAACGCACCGATCGATCCACAGCGTCTGATCGCGTTGATGCAGAAGGAAAAGGGCATGCGCCTGGCGGGCCCGGACCGCCTGCGCATTGATCGCGCCACACCCAATCTCGACGCCCGGCTGCAGTTGCTGCGCACGGTGTTCAAGGCGCTTGCACCGAGTTAGCCCGGCGGCATCCGGCCGCCGGCGGGCCAGCAGTCGGCCGCGTGGCGTGGATAGTCCGTGCCCGTACGGTCTCGCGCGCCCACCGACGATCCCGTAGCCCCGGCTCGGCAGCCGTCCTCGGTTGATCGGTGAGTCGCCACCGTAGCTGCGCCCCGCCGCGTCCAGGCGCGGCGGTATCCTCGCGGAACAGGTCAACCCAGGCGACGACCTCGCCCGTTAGAAGGCCATCCCCTCGCGGGCCTCTCTGACGACAAGACCAAGAAGGATCGAACCATGCGTCTCACAGTTCTCATGCCACGCGCCGGCCATGTCGGCCTCTTTGCGGTTGCCTCTCTCTTCTTCGTTGCCGCCGCACCCGCCGCCGCCCAGACGGCAGTTGCCGCGCGCGCCGGCACCACCGGCTTCGGCGGCGAGTTCGCCATCTCGTTGTCCGACCAGTTCGGCCTGCGCGCGGCGCTCGCCGGCGGATCCGTGACCCGTAACACCACGGAGTCGGGCGTCCGCTACGAAGGCAAGTGGAACTTCGGCACCGGCATGGCCCTGGCCGACTTCCATCCAGGGGGCGGCCGCTTCCGGCTGAGCGTGGGTCTTGCTTACAACGACAACCGCTTCGAGGGCGTGGCACGCGGTACCTCGGGCACGATCGAGATCAATGGCCGCGACTACGCGATCGCCGATATCGGGACGGTCAACGGCGATCTCAGCTTCAAGAAGACGACGCCGTACTTTGGCGTGGGCTGGGGCACTGCGGCCCGCTCGGCCGGCACCGGCGTGTTCTTCAGCGCCGACCTGGGCGTGATGATCGGTGCCGATGCGCGCGTGAGCCTGCAGGCCAACTGCAGCGCGGCCTTCAGCCCGGCGCAATGTGCGCAGCTGCAAAATGACCTGCGTGCCGAGGAAGACGACTTCCGCAGTGACTCCGGGCTGAGCAACGTCTATCCGGTGCTCTCGTTCGGCATCGGCTACCGGTTCTGATCCTGCAGCCTTGCCGCACCCGGCCGCCATTCGGCGGGCGGGCGCTGACGTTGCTTGCCTGCCCGCCAAATCCTCCTGAGCCAGTCTGTCCGAGATGAAAGATCTGGTCCTGCAAGGCCCGCGGCTGACGGCCGAGGCGCTCGACACGTTCAAGGTGGCCTGCGCCCCCCGCCGCATCACCACTGGGCGCAGCAGCGCCCGCTGCGTCGAGGTGGCCGACGACGCCGATTCGCGGCGTGCAGTCCAGGCACTGGCCGATTACTGGCACCTGGATGCGGCTTTCGTCGAACCGACACTCAGCCTGGCGCAGTTCCGTGTGCTCGCGTTGGACATGGACTCCACCCTCATCAACATCGAGAGCCTGGATGAGGTCGCAGCACTTGCCGGCAAGGGCGAGCAGGTGGCCGCGATCACCGAGGCGGCGATGCGCGGCGAGATCAAGGACTACGCGGCGAGCCTGCGGCGTCGCGTGGCGCTGCTCGAAGGCGTGGACGCCGCATTCCTGCAGCGGGTGTTGGACGAGCGGTTGCGCCTGAACGAAGGCGCAACCGAACTCGTTTCGGCCTGCAAGCGTGCCGGGCTCGCCACGCTGCTGGTCACCGGCGGCTTCACCTTCTTCACTGACGCGATGCGCGATCGACTGGGCTTCGACCATGTGCGGGCCAACGAGCTCGGGGTGGACGCCGGTCGTCTCACTGGTCGCGTTACTGGCCCCGCCGGCGGCAACATTCTTGACGCCGAAGGCAAGGCACAGGCGATACGCGATCTGTGCGCACAGCTCGGCTGCCCCACCGAACGCGCCATCGCGATCGGCGACGGCGCCAATGACCTGAAGATGATGAAGATTGCCGGGCTGTCGATTGCGTATCGCGCCAAGCCGGTGGTGCGCGCGCAGGCGATGCAGGCCCTCGACCACGCGCCGCTCGATGGCGTGCTCAACTGGTTTGCCGGCTGACGCTTGCGGTGCAGCCGGGCGCCGCTGGCCAGTGTGCAGCGGGTCACCCTAGAAGCAGGACTGTCACGCTGATCACGCAGCGTGCGCGCGCCTCGATGACAGACTCGGCGGGTAGTTGCAACCATCGCAACTCGAAGCATCCCTACCCACCGGAGTCTTTCATGAAGCGTTCGTTGATCCTTGGTGCCTGCCTGCTGTCGCTGTCTCTTCCGGCCCTGGCTCAGGACGAGTTCATGGTGTCCATCAGCACCAGTACCCCGATGGCGCAGCAAGGCGCCGGCCTGGTGCTCGCTGGTCAGGCTATCGAGCAAAGAGCCAGCGTGCGGATCCTGTTGTGCGGCGCCGCTGGCGACATTGCCCTGAACGGCGCGCAGATGTCCGCCCTGAAGCCGCGCAACGTGACGCCGCAGCAGATGCTTCATGGACTGATCAAGAACGGCGCCAAGGTCGAGGTGTGCGCCCTTTACCTGCCCAATACGGGTTGCCAGGCAACCGACCTGATCGCCGGCGTCACGCCGGCCAAGCCAGCCGACGTCGCCGGGCATCTGCTGAAGGCCGAGGTCAAGGTGCTGTCGTTCTGAGCCGCGCGGCCGACGTGCCTGGGTCCGCGCACACTGCGCGCGGATGCACGCTCACTTCACCGGACTGATCCAGATACGCTCGTCACCGGTATCGACGTGAACGAAGCGGCGCCCCGGATAGAAGCCGGTGCCGCCCCTGCCGAGGAGACTGGCAATGCCGGCGAGTCTGACGTTGCTCACCCCATCCATGCCGATATCCGCGGCCTGGCCGAGCAGATGACGCGAGTTCAGCGCCGCCCCCTCGGTCTCGCGGTTGGTGGTGAGCGAGCGATAGCCGGAGTAGATCCGCATGGGTGCCACGTGCCCCTCGCGTGCGAGCCACGCCTGGACGCCGCAGAGAACCGCAAGCAGATCGTGATTGATCGGAAACACGCGGTCCGCCTGCACGTCGCGCAGCAGCCAGCACAGTTGCAGGTACTGGTCGCGGTCGTAACCTTGCTCGGCGGTCCAGTAAGTGGCGCGAAGTTCGTCGCGCCGCTGGTCGATCTCACGCACCGCCCACAGCGAGCGCTGGTCACGCAGCAACTCGGCGAGCAGTGCCTCGCGCGGGCGTGCTTGATCGGGCCGCGTCGGGCTGGCAGCGGCCCAGGCCGGAAGCAAGGACAAGCCGGCGGCCGCCAGCAGGCGGCGGCGGCTCAACGCGCAAGGCGGGTGTGATGAAGGCGGCGGGCACATGGTTCGATTATCCGCCGCCGGCCCCGTCTGGCCAGCGGCAGATTCGCACCGTGGTTTACCCGACGTTACCGGCTAGATACGCTCGAACACGGCTGCGATGCCCTGCCCGCCGCCGATGCACATGGTCACCAGTGCGTAGCGGCCGCCGATCCGCTGCAGTTCGTACAGCGCCTTGACGGTGATGATCGCCCCGGTGGCGCCGATCGGGTGCCCCAGTGAAATGCCGGAGCCGTTCGGATTGACCTTTGCCGGGTCGGCGCCGAGGTCCTTCACGACTGCGCAGGCTTGGGCGGCGAATGCCTCGTTGGACTCGATCACGTCCATGTCGGCGATCGACAATCCGGCGCGCTTCAGTGCCAGCTGCGATGCAGGCACCGGCCCGATGCCCATGAACTTCGGATCCACGCCGGCATGTCCATACGCCACCAGGCGGCCCAGCGGCTTGGCGCCGCGCTTGTCGGCGACGTCACGCGCCATCAGCACAAGAGCGCCGGCCCCGTCGTTGATGCCGGAAGCGTTGCCCGCAGTCACCGTGCCGTTTTCCTTCTGGAACACGGGCTTGAGCTTCGCCATGTCCTCCACCGTGGCGTCGGCGCGGAAGTGCTCGTCGGTGTCGAACACCGTATCGCCCTTCTTGCCCTTGAGCGTGATCGGCAGGATCTGCGACTTGAAGCGGCCCTCGGCGGTGGCGCGCGCGGCGCGCTGGTGGCTCTCGACCGCGAGTTCATCCTGCATCTGGCGCGTGATGCCCCATTTGGCGGCCACGTTCTCGGCGGTCACGCCCATGTGGATGTTGTGGAACGGGTCGTGCAGCGCCGCCACCATCATGTCGACGATCTTGGCGTCGCCCATGCGCTGGCCAAAGCGGCCGGTGGGCATTGCATACGGCGCACGCGTCATGTTCTCCGCGCCGCCGCCGATGGCGATGTCGGCATCGCCGAGCTGGATGGTGTTGGCGGCCGAGATGATCGCCTGCAGGCCGCTGCCGCACAGGCGGTTGAGCGTCAGGCACGGTGTGCCTTGCCCGACGCCGCCGTCCAGCGCCGCCACCCGGGCCAGGTACATGTCGCGCGGCTCGGTATGAACCACGTTGCCGAACACCACGTGGCCGACCTCGTCGCCTGCGACAGCGGCACGCGCGAGCGCCTCCTTGACCACCTGCGCGCCGAGCGCCGTGGGTGAAACTTCCTTCAAGCTTCCGCCGAAGGTGCCTACGGCGGTACGAACGCCACTGACGACGACGACTTCCCTGCTCATGCGGATCTCCCTCGTTATGTTGGATGCGGGCCGGCCCGGCGCATCAAGCACGCCGGTGGTCGCGTCAGCGTATCACTGGAGAGCATGGCCGACTCGCCTCACATCGGCGAGGGTGAGCAAAGTCAATCTGTCGCTGTCTTCGCCACCGATGAGCCACGAAACGTCAGAACCTTGCTTTCGACTAGGCTAAGTGGGCGCCCCTTGCGCCCCAGGTCACCAGTGTGGCGCTGGCTGGCATGCCGAGCCCCCCGTGCTCACTGCAATCTCTGCAGGCGCAGACTTTCCAATGGCGTGGTCGAGCGGGCCGGCTCTCTTTCCTGCGCGGCAAGAGAGCCAGCGGACCGCGCGGGCTCAGGCGAGATCGAACCGATCGAGGTTCATCACCTTCGTCCACGCCGCCACGAAGTCCTGCACGAACTTCGCTTCGCCGTCACGGCAGCCGTAGACCTCGGCGAGCGCCCGCAACTGCGAATTGGAACCGAACACCAGATCGACAACGGTGCCGGTCCACTTCAACGCTCGGGTCTTCCGGTCGCGTCCTTCGAAGACGCCCTCCGCTCCCGACTTCTGCCACGCGGTGTTCATGTCGAGCAGGTTGACGAAGAAGTCGTTGCTCAATGTCCCGGGGCGCTGGGTGAAGACGCCGTGCGTCGACTGGCCGAGGTTGGCGCCAAGCACGCGCAGGCCGCCGACCAGCACGGTCATCTCCGGCGCGGTGAGCGTCAGCAATTGAGCCTTGTCGATCAAAAGTTCTGCGGCCACGCCCTCCCAGCCATTGCGCGCGTAGTTGCGAAAACCATCGGCCTTGGGTTCGAGCACCGCGAAGGATGCGAAGTCGGTCTGCTCCTGCGTGGCGTCGGTACGGCCCGGCGTGAAGGGAACGGTCAGGCTGTAGCCGGCTTTCTTCGCCGCGGCTTCCACGCCCGCATTGCCGGCCAGCACGATGAGGTCGGCGAGCGAGACCTTCTTGCCGCCGGTCTGCGCGGCGTTGAATGCCTGCTGAACGTCTTCGAGCGCGGCGATCACCCGGCCAAGTTCGCCAGGCTGGTTGACTTCCCACTCGTTCTGCGGCGCCAGGCCGATGCGCGCGCCGTTGGCGCCGCCGCGCTTGTCGCTGCCGCGGAACGTCGAGGCCGAGGCCCACGCGGTGCGCACGAGTTGCGCGATCGTCAGACCGGAGGCCAGCACCCTGCCTTTCAGTGCCTCGACATCCTCTGCCGAGACGAGCGGATGGTCGACCGCAGGGACCGGATCCTGCCAGATCAGCACTTCGCTGGGCACGAGCTTGCCCAGGTAGCGAGCGCGCGGACCCATGTCGCGATGGGTGAGCTTGAACCATGCGCGTGCAAAGGCGTCGGCAAACGCCTGTGGCTCCTGGTGGAAGCGGCGCGAGATCTTCTCGTAGACCGGATCGAAGCGCAGCGAGAGATCCGCGGTCGTCATCATCGGCGGATGCTTCTTCGACGGATCATGGGCGTCGGGGATCATGTGCTCGGGCCGGACGTTCTTCGCCAACCACTGATGTGCGCCCGCAGGACTCTTGGTCAGTTCCCATTCGTAGCCGAACAGCATGTCGAAGTAGCCGTTGTCCCAGCGCGTGGGGTTGGGCTTCCAGGCGCCTTCGATGCCGCTTGTGATCGTGTGGCCGCCCTTGCCCGTGCCGAACGTGTTCTTCCAGCCGAGCCCCTGCTCCTCGATCGACGCACCCTCGGGTTCGGCGCCGACCAGCGCGGCATCGCCGGCGCCGTGTGCCTTGCCGAAGGTGTGGCCGCCGGCCACCAGCGCGACCGTCTCTTCATCGTTCATAGCCATGCGCGCAAAGGTCTCGCGCACGTCGCGTCCCGAGGCTACCGGGTCAGGCACGCCGTTGGGACCTTCCGGGTTCACGTAAATGAGGCCCATCTGCACCGCCGCGAGCGGGTTCGAAAGTTCGCGATCGCCGCTGTAGCGCTCGTCTCCCAGCCACTTGGACTCCATGCCCCAATTGATGTCCTGCTCCGGCTCCCAGATGTCCGCGCGGCCGCCACCGAAACCGAAGGTCTTGAAGCCCATCGACTCGAGTGCCACGTTGCCGGCCAGCACAAGAAGGTCAGCCCAGGACAGATTGGCGCCGTACTTCTGCTTGATCGGCCACAGCAGGCGGCGCGCCTTGTCGAGGTTGCCGTTGTCGGGCCAGCTGTTGAGCGGTGCGAAGCGTTGCGCCCCGGTGCCGGCGCCGCCCCGTCCGTCGGAGATGCGATAGGTGCCTGCCGCGTGCCATGACATGCGGATGAACAGCGGGCCGTAGTGGCCCCAGTCCGCTGGCCACCAGTCCTGGGAGTCGGTCATCAGCGCGCGCAGGTCGGCAACGACGGCATCCAGGTCGAGTTCCTTGAATGCCTGCGCGTAATCGAATGCTTCGCCCATCGGGTTCGACAGCGACGACTGCTGATGCAGGATCCCGAGATTGAGCTGGTGGGGCCACCAGTCGCGGTTGCTACGGCCGGCGCCGGCCACGGTTTGGAGTGGCGCCATTGCACTGAGGGGACACTTCGACTCGGCTGACATGCAGATCTCCCTTATCTCATTGAAGAAGGTCAAGCAAATGCCAGTCTGGGGGCTCACACCCGATTGATCAAACCAAACGTTCCTATGTCTCTGATAGCTATTCCGACGACGGCCGCCTCGCGCCACGGGCCGTGTCGCCTGCCGTCAATCTCTGTGCGATCAGAAGGCGGCCGTGCAGATCGTGTTCGTCGCTCGCTTCGATACGCACGTCAACGAAGTCACCTGGCGCGATCACGACCTTGCGTCGCCGATCCCACCTGACGTGCACCACGCCATCGATCTCGGGCGCATCTGCCTCTGAGCGGCCGATCGCGGCGGACTCGGAGACCGCGTCGATGAGCACCCGCTGCGTCGTGCCCAGCTTGCGCTGCAGGCGCGCGCGCGAGATGTCGGCCTGCACCTGCATGAAGCGAGCGCGACGGTCCTCGCGCACGTCCTCGGGCAGCGCGCCGTCGAGCTGGTTGGCGCTGGCGCCTTGCACCGGCGAGTAAGCAAAGCAACCGACGCGGTCCAACTGCGCCTCGCGCAGGAAGTCCAGCAGGTAGTCGAACTGCGCCTCGGTCTCGCCCGGGAATCCGGCGATGAAGGTGGAGCGCAGCGTGATGTCGGGACAGATTCCTCGCCACGCGCGCACGCGTTCGATGTTCTTCTCGCCACTTGCGGGCCGCTTCATGCGCTTGAGCACCTCGGGATGCGCGTGCTGGAACGGTACGTCCAGGTAAGGCAGCACGCGGCCGCCGCCGGCGCTGGCCTGCGCCATCAGCGGGATCACGTCGTCCACGTGCGGATACGGGTAGACGTAGTGCAGCCGAACCCAGATGTCGTTGGCGGCGGCGAGCGCGCCCAGCTCGCGCACCAGCTCGTTCATCCGCGTCTTGACCGCACGGCCATTAACAAAGTCGAGCTTGTACTTGACGTCGACCCCGTAGGCGCTGGTGTCCTGTGACACCACCAGCAACTCCCTGACGCCCTGCTTGACCAGATTTTCTGCCTCGCGCATCACCTCGCCGATTGGTCGGCTGACCAGGTCGCCTCGCATCGACGGAATGATGCAGAAGCTGCAGCGATGGTTGCAGCCTTCGGAGATCTTCAGGTAGGCGTAGTGGCGCGGGGTCAGCTTGATCCCGGCGGGCGGCACGAGATCGGTGAACGGGTCGTGCGGCTTGGGCAGGTACTGGTGCACATGCGCCATCACTTCTTCCAGCGCATGCGGCCCGGTGACGGCGAGCACCTTGGGATGCACCTTGGCCACCAGGTTCTCGCCGCCGTCGCTCTTGGCGCCCAGACAACCCGTGACGATCACCTTGCCATTGCCATCGAGCGCCTCGCCGATCGCGTCGAGCGACTCCTGCACGGCGCTGTCGATGAAGCCGCAGGTGTTGACGATCACCAGATCAGCGCCTTCGTAGCTGCCGCTCATCGCGTAACCCTCGGCCCGCAACTGAGTGACGATGCGCTCGGAATCGACCAGCGCCTTGGGGCAGCCGAGCGAGACGAAGCCTACGGTCGGAATGGCGGCCGGCGGCGCGGTTCGGGCAGGACTGCGCCGCGTTGCGGTTGTGGTTTTCATGGGTACAGAAAGCAAAAGACGCGGCCTGCATCAAGCAAGGCCGCGTCAGTGGGACGGGTGCGCCGGGCTACTTCTTGTCGCCGGGCGGCTGGAACGGGAACGTCGTGAACATCGATCGCGCCTGGTTCTGCATGTTTTCCTGCATCTGCACAAACAGGTTCTTCGACTGCTCGATGTAGTTGGACATCATCGTCTGGATCATCGGCGCCTGCAGGTTGACGTATTGCGTCCACATCTCCGGACCGATCTTGTTCGTGCTGTAAAACGCCTGGCTCTGTTCCTGCACCTTCTTCTGGATATCGATGAACGCTTGCACGTTCTTCTCCAGGTAGGAACCCATCATGCCCTGCATCGCATTGCCATAGCTGCGGATGATCTGCGACAGCACCGGGGGCGTGAACATCGGCACACCGCCCTGCTCTTCCTCGAGAATGATCTGCAGGAGGATCTGACGCGTGAGGTCATCGCCGCTCTTGGCGTCGATCACCTGGAATTCGGCCTGTTCGAGGACCAGTTGCTTGACATCCGCCAGCGTGATGTAGGTGCTGGTCTGCGTGTCGTACAGGCGACGGTTCGGATACTTCTTGATCAGACGTAGGGCGCTTGCCATGGAGGGTCCTTGACGGGGCGGGCGCGATCGGCGTCCGTGGAGATGACGGGGTCATTCTATCCCGCGCACTTCCGCGGTGCATCAAAGAAGAAGGGGCACGGAAGATCGCCTCCGCCGCCCCATCCGGCTGCCGACAGGGCTAACCCATGTGCAAGCCGCCATTGCAGGAGAAGTCTGCGCCGGTGGTGAAGCCCGAATCCTCCCCCGCCAGCCAGCCGACGATCGACCCGATCTCCTCCGGCTTGCCGAGCCGCTTGACCGGGATGGTGGCAACAATCTTCTCCAGCACCTCGGGCTTGATCGCGCGGACCATGTCGGTGCCGATGTATCCGGGACTGACCGTGTTCACCGTCACGCCCTTGGCCGCGAGTTCCTGCGCCAGCGCCATCGTGAACCCGTGCATGCCTGCCTTGGCGGCGGAATAATTGGTCTGCCCAGCCTGACCCTTCTCGCCATTGACCGAACTGATCTGCACGATACGGCCCCAGCCGCGCTCGATCATGTCGGGCACGACCTGCTTGGTCACGTTGAACATGCTGTTCAGGTTGGTGTCGATGACGGCCTTCCAGTCCTCTGGCGACATCTTCAGGAACATGCGATCGCGGGTAATGCCTGCATTGTTCACCAGCACGTCAATCGGACCGTGCTCGGCCTTGGCGCGGGTAAACGCCTCGACCGTCGATTCCCAGTCAGCCACGTTGCCGACCGATGCATAGAACGTGTAGCCCTGGGCCTTCTGCTCCCCCAGCCACTTGTTGAAGTCGCGGCTCGGACCGCACCCGGCGATCACCTTGCAGCCCTGCTTGTGCAACTGCTGGCAGATTGACGTGCCGATGCCGCCCATTCCGCCTGTCACGTATGCCACTCTGCTCATGTCTTGTCTCCGTCTGGTTGTTGTAGGTCTTCGCTGCAAAACACTTCATCGGCAGCGTGCCGCGCTGGCAGCACGCGAACCGCGCTTCAGGTTCGCTCAACCGCGAGCGCCACGCCCATGCCACCGCCGATGCACAGCGACGCCAGGCCCTTCTTGCTGTTGCGCTTGTTCATCTCGTGCAGGAGCGTCACCAGGATGCGCGCGCCACTGGCGCCGATCGGGTGGCCAAGCGCGATCGCTCCGCCATTGACGTTGATCTTGCTAGTGTCCCAGCCCATGTCCTTGTTCACCGCGCAGGCCTGGGCGGCGAACGCCTCGTTGATCTCCATGAGGTCGAGCTCGGCCGGCTGCCAGCCCGCTCGCTCCAGCGCCTTCCTCGACGCCGACACCGGGCCCATGCCCATCACCTTCGGGTCCAGCGCCGTGGTGGCGTAGGACTTGATGCGCGCCAGGACCTTGAGGCCGAGCGCCTTGGCTTTGGCCTCGCTCATCACCACGACCGCCGCCGCTCCGTCGTTGATGCCGGAGGCATTGCCGGCAGTGACGGTGCCCTCCTTGTCGAACGCAGGCTTCAACCCGGCCAACGCCTCCTGGTTGGTCTTGCGATTGACGAACTCGTCACTGTCGAACGCGACCGGATCACCCTTGCGCTGGGGGATCATGACCGGGACGATCTCGTCCTTGAAGCGACCGGCGTCCTGGGCCGCGACCGCTTTGTGCTGCGACGCCGCCGCGAAGGCGTCCTGTTGCGCACGGTCGATGCCCCACTCCTTGCTGACGTTCTCGGCGGTGATGCCCATGTGGTACTTGTTATAGACGTCCCACAGACCGTCGACGATCATCGTGTCGATCATCTTGGCGTCGCCCATGCGATAGCCGTCGCGCGAGCCCATCAGCACGTGCGGCGAGGCGCTCATGTTTTCCTGGCCGCCGGCCACCAAGATCTCGGCCTCGCCCGTGGCGATCGCCTGCGCCGCCAGCATCACCGACTTCAGTCCCGAGCCACAGACGACATTGATCGTCATTGCCGGCGTGGCCAACGGCAGGCCGGCCTTGATGGTGGCCTGCCGCGCCGGGTTCTGACCGCTGCCGGCGCACAGCACCTGACCCATGATCACGCCTTCAACCTGCTCCGGCGTTAGGCCGGCACGGGCGATCGCTTCCTTGATGACCAGCGCGCCCAAGTCGGGCGCAGCGATCTTGGCCAGAGAACCACCGAATTTGCCGATGGCGGTACGCACTGCACTGACGATCACTGCCTGTTGCATGTGTTCTCCCGAGTCTTGAGTAGAGCGAGCGAGACGTTCCTGATCACGCCTTTTCCTTGACATAGCGGCCCGGCGCAGGCTCGATCACCTTGTACTTCGCGTTGCCGTAGTCCTTCGGCGCCGGCTTCTGCGGGCCGCCGTACTGCGCCATCCATTTGCCCCAATCGCTCCACCAGCTGCCCGGGTGTTCGCTGGCACCGACCAGCCAGGTCTCGCTGTCGGCGGGGAGCATGCCTTCCTTGCCAAAGCCACCGTGCGTCCAGTAACTGCGCTTGTTCTTGCTCGGCGGGTTGATGCTGCCGGCAATATGGCCGCTCGCCCCAAGCACGTAACGAACGTCCTTGCCCTTGCCGTCGGCGCCCGGCATCACGCGCGCCGACGCATAGGCGGCCTTCCACGGCACGATGTGGTCTTCGCGCGCGGCGAACACATAGGTCGGCACCTTGATGCGGCCCAGGTCCAGCGGCACGCCGCAGCAGTTCAAGCGATTGGGCACTCGCAGGTTGTTTTCGAGGTAGGTGTTGCGCAGGTACCAGGCGTACATCGGACCAGGAAGATTGGTCGAGTCGCCGTTCCAGTAGAGCAGGTCGAACGCCGGCGGCTGCTTGCCTTCCAGGTAGTTGCTGACGACGTAGTTCCAGACCAGGTCGTTGGCGCGCAGGCTGGAAAACGTCATCGCCAGTTCGCGGCCCGGCATCAGGCCGCCTTGGCCGAGCGCCTTCTCGCGCGAGCGCACCTGGTTCTCGTCGATGAACACATCGAGTACGCCGGTGTCTTCGAAGTCCAGCAGCGCCGTCATCAGCGTCACGCTCGCCACCGGCTGCTCGCCGCGGGCGTACATCACGGCCAGCGCACTGGCCAGGATGGTGCCGCCCACGCAGAAGCCGAGAGCGTTGACGTCGGCACTGCCGGTGATCCCCTGGATCGCGTGGATGGCGGCGATCGGGCCGAGTTCCAGGTAATCGTCCCAGGTCATCTTGCTTTCCGGCTCGTGCGGGTTCTTCCACGAGACGACGAAGACCGTGTGACCGAGCTCGGCCGCGTACCGGATCATCGAATTTTCCGGCTGCAGGTCGAGGATGTAGAACTTGTTGATGCTCGGCGGCACCATCAGGAACGGCCGCGAATACACCTTCGATGTCAGCGGCTTGTACTGGATCAGCTGGATCAGAGCGTTCTCGAACACCACCGCGCCCTCGCTGGTGGCGACATTGCGGCCGACCTCGAATGCCGCTTCGTCGGTCTGCGTGATCTTGCCCTTCTGCATGTCACCGAGCAGGTTCTGCAGACCCTGCTTGAGGCTCTCGCCGCTGGATTCGAGCAGCGTCTTCTGGGCCTTCGGGTTGAAGGCCAGATAGTTCGACGGTGCGGCGGCGTCGACCAACTGCGAAACGGCAAACTTCACGCGGCCTTTGGTCTTGCGGTCGGCCTTGACGCTGTCGGCCATGCGGTTGAGAAAGTCGGAGTTCAGCAGGTAGGCCCGCGCATAGAACGAGGCGAACGAGTTCTGCTGCCAGGTCGGATCGGAGAAGCGGCTGTCCTTGATCGGGGCCGTGGTCTTCTCCGGATGCTCGACGAAGTCGCCCCACAGCTTCGTGAGCTGCTGCATGTAATCGCGCTGCAGTTCGATCAACCGATCCGGCTCCACTGTGACGCTCGGCATCGCGGGCGCGGCGGGTGCCTGCGTCATCTCTTGCGCCATGCCTTGCCATAACTGCATCCACTCGCCCATGCCGGGCAGCGCGCCCCACGGTCCAAGCGATGCCATGGCGATCTCATTGGAGGCGACCGGCGCGGCCGCCTTGACCACGCTGGGGGCAACGGCGGCCGCAGCCGCCAAGGGCGCAGCCGCAGGCTTGGCCCCAACGCGGGGCGCGCCGGCACGCGTCACCTTGGGGGCAGTCTTGCCTTTGGCAACGCCGGCACGCTGAACCGCGGCCAGTACCGGCGTGGCTGGTGCCCCTGAGCTGACGCGCCGCGCGGGCGCCACTTTCGTGGCCGACTTGAATTTCGGCGCAACTGCGGCCTTCTTTGCCGCACGCGCCGCCTTGGCCGTGCGCGCGGTCTTCATTCCGCTCTTGGCTGCCATCCAGAGTCCTCCCGTTGGTCGATTTTCAATGTAGTGCGCGGTTCCGCCGCGGGCACGCCGCAGCGGACTGGTTGGTCGATTGTCGCCATCGCCTCACTGCACTGTCAAACGAGGACTTCACCGCTTCCGCCGGCGATTGACTGGCGTCATCCTGTTCTTCTCCCGTCAGGTCGGTGTCAGTAAGCGACCATAGCGGTCCGCGTGAGGAACCATGTCAGTCGATGCTGCGCCAGACCACGGCAACATGCCTGCCGGTCGTGCCGTCACGGCGAAAACTGTAGAAGCGCTCGGGGTTGCTCGCCGTGCACCACCCGCCCCCACTCACCTTGACGACGTTGGCCTGGGTCAGCGCCTGCCGCGCCAGCGCAAAAAGATCTGCGCAGTACTTGCCGCCCGCGGTCGGCACGAAGGCGGCAGCAGCCTGTGGCAGGCTCGTCTGCATGGCCGCCAGCACCTCAGGGCCGACCTCGAAGCGCTGCGGACCGATCGCTGGACCAAGCCAGGCAATCATTTCGGCCGCGGGATCCTGCAGGCGCAGACGCAGGCGGGCGACCGCGTTTTGCACCACGCCGCTGGCGAGCCCGCGCCAACCGGCATGCACCGCTGCGACCGCACGCCCTCTGGCCTCTGCCAGCAACACCGGCAGGCAATCGGCAATCATCACTGCGCACACAGCCTCAGTGGCAACGGCGACACTCGCATCTGCCTGCGGCGGCTCGGCATGCAATACATCCGCATCAACGACAAGGCAGCCGTGGACTTGGCGCAACCACGCCGGCTCGGCGGGAAGCCAGCCGCGCAAGAGCGCCCGGTTGGCCAGCACGCGGTCGCGCTCGTCACCACTGCCCAGACCGACGTTCATGCCTCCCGCATCTCGTGGCGTAGCTCCCCACGGTGGCGGCGACACGCCGCCGCAGCGAGTCGTCACCAGGGCCCGCACGCCGACGGGCGCTGGCCAGTCCGGGACGATCCAGTCGTTCGGCATCGTCATGCGAACGCTTTCAGATATCGATCTGCACGGGGCAAGCCCAGGGCCTTCATCAGATCGCGCATGTCCTTGGGTGGTTTGCGAAACCAGTGCACGTCGTCACCACGCACCGGGTGATGCAGTCCGAGCCGACAGGCGTGCAACGCCTGCCGCGAGAAACCAGCCCATGACGGCAGGTTGTCATTGCGCCCGATCTCGGGACGGCCGCGCCGATACACCGGGTCACCTACCAGGGGATGACCAATGGACTCCAGATGCACGCGGATCTGATGCGTACGGCCGGTTTCGAGCCGGCAGGCCACCCACGAGAAAAAGCGCCCATCGACCTGCACCACCTTGAGCCGCCGAAAGTGGGTGCAGGCGTCGCGCGCAGACGGCGCCCGACTGACGGCAAAGCGCAGCGGATTGCGCGGGTCACGCCCGAGCGGTGCGGTGATCGTGCCCTGCGCCGGCACCTCGCCGGTCACGATGGCCCAGTACTCGCGGGCGACGGTACGTGCCTGCAGCTGTCGCACCAGATCAGTCTGCGCTGGCAGGGTCCGCGCGACCACCATCAAGCCCGACGTATCCGCGTCGAGCCGATGCACGATGCCCGCGCGCGGCAGGCGACCGAGCGCGGGGTCATGCGCGAGCAGGCCGTTGAGCAGCGTGCCGTGCCAGTGGCCGGCAGCGGGGTGCACCACCAGACCGGGCGGCTTGTCCAGGACGATGATGGCGTCGTCCTCATGCACGATCGACAGCGCCATCGGTTCCGCCGTGAAAGCGGTCTGCTCCGGCGGCACGATCGGCGTCACTTCCAGCACGTCGCCGGCGAACACCGGGTCGCGCTGGCGCAAGGGGGCGGCACGCGCCGGCGTGACCTTCACGGCGCCGTCGACAATCCACTGTTGCAGCCGACTGCGCGACAAGTCCGGCATGAGCATGGCGAGCGCGCGGTCGAACCGCCAGCCGTCCTGCTCGGCGGTCACCCTCAGCTGGACCGGCGCGATGCCACCGACCGCGCATGGCAGCGCGGCAACGTCGTCGAGTTCCGCATCGCCTACGAGATCCGCATCGAGGGCGGCCGCGGCGGGGGCGTCGATATACTTCGCGGCCTTGGGCAAGAGTGTGCCTGGAATGAGTGCAGCGCCGCGCACTGGCGGCAGATGGAATTCGGATGCTGGGTTGGATACAGAAGGCAAGCCGCGCGGTCATGCTGGTCGCACTGGTCGCGGCGGTCGGACTGGCCGGGTGCGGCACGGTCGAGCGCGATCCTACATCCAAGTGGGATGCCGACCGTCTGTACGCGGAAGCGCGCGGCGAGATGGAAATCGCCAACTGGCAGCGCGCGCGCGAACTGCTGGAACGGCTGGAGTCTCGCTTTCCGTTCACCCGCCACGCGCAGCAGGCACAGATCGAGATTGCCTATACGTACTACAAGGAGGGCGACGGCGCCCAGGCCGTGACCGCCGCCGACCGCTTTCTCAAGCTCAATCCCAACCACGTCAACGCCGACTACGTTCAATACCTCAAGGGCCTGGCGAGTTTCAGCGATGACATCGGCCTGCTTGGACGGCTGGCCGGCCAGGATCCGAGCACTCGCGATCCGAAGGCGATGCGTGAGGCGTTCGATGCCTTCCGCGAACTGCTGGCGCGCTACCCGAACAGCCGCTACGCACCCGACGGCCGCGCGCGCATGAATTTCCTGATCAACTCGATGGCGCAAAGCGAAGTCAACATTGCCCGCTATTACCTGCGACGCGGCGCCTACGTGGCGGCGATTCAGCGCGCGCAAGGGGCGCTGCGCGACTATCAGGCAGCGCCGGCCGCCGCTGAAGCGCTGTCGATCCTGGTCAGCTCGTATGACGCGCTGGGCATGCCCGACCTGCGCGACGACGCGCGTCGCGTGCTCGACCGCAACTTCCCCAACAAGCAATAGCCCGCCCGCTCGGCGCACAGCCTGCGCCGGTGCCCTGGTTCACTCGTCGATGACGCGGAAGAAGTCGCAGGCTTCTTCCAGCGAGCGGGTGCGCGAAAATGGCGGCAAGCTGGCCAGCACGGTCTTGCCGTAGGACTTGGTCAGCAGGCGGTCATCGAGAATCATCAGGACACCGCGGTCGCGCTCGTCGCGAATCAGCCGGCCCACGCCCTGCTTGAGCAACGTCACCGCCTGCGGCAACTGATACTCGGTGAAACCGTTGCGGCCCAGCGCGCGCAGCCGCTTCAGGCGCGCTTCCACCACCGGATCGTCGGGCGGCGCGAACGGCAGCTTGTCGATCACCACCAGCGACAGCGCTTCGCCCCGCACATCGATTCCCTCCCAGAAGCTCACGCTGCCCACCAGCACGGCGTTGCCGGCGCGGCGGAACTCATCCAGCAACGCGGGGCGGGTGCTGGTTCCCTGCACGAGCAGCGGCAGTTCGATTCCAGCGTGGCGCATCTGGCGTTGCAGCGCTTCAGCCACCCGATCGACGGCGCGCAACGTTGAGCAGAGCATGAAGGCGCGCCCGTGCGACGCCTCGATCAGCGGCCATGCCAGCGCGGCAACCTGCTCGGCGAAGTCCGGTGCCAGCGGCGATGGCATCGGCTGTGGCAGGTACAGCAGGCCCTGCTGCGGAAAATCGAAGGGGCTGTCCCAGCGCTGCGTGGTTGCATCGGGCAGCCCGATCTCCGCGAGAAACGCATCGAACCGATTGGCCAGCGTCAGCGTGGCCGACGTCAGGATCCACGCCTGCGGCTGCTGTTCGCGCACACGCGCGAACGACTCACCCGGCGCCAGTGGCGTCGCCTGGAACTGCGCACCGTACTGCGACAGCGCGATCCAGCGCACCGTGTCGTCGACCTCGCTCTCATTGCGCGCGGCATCATCGACCGCGGCGGGCACCGCCAGCGCCCGCAATGAATCCGCCCAGGCGGCGACCTGCGCGCGCAATGCATCGGTGCGCGGCAGGAGGGCATCCAGTTCCGGATCGCGGTCACTGTTGGCCTTGAGGGCGCCGTTGAGCGCCACCAGCGCTGCCACCAGCGCATCGAGCTGCTGCACCAGACGCGCCCGTTCGCCTATGCGGTCGATCGCCATGCGCTGGCCCGGCCGCATGCCGGCCTCCGCCAGCACCAGGCGCAGTTCGCGCGCGACCGCTTCGATCGCCTGGGTCAGCGTCACCCAGGAGGCACCATCCGGGGCGCGTGCCAGACCGATGGCGCGCACATCGCGCACGAGGTCGGCCAGTTGCGCAAGCGACCAGCCGCTGCCAAAGAAGTCGGCAGCGATCTTCGGCAGCTGATGCGCCTCGTCGAGGATCACCGTGTCGGCGGTCGGCAGAAAGTCGCGCACGGCGTCGTCACGCAGGGCGAGGTCGGCCAGGAACAGGTGATGGTTCACGACCACCACATCGGCCGCGAGCGCATTGCGCCGCGCCTTCATCACGAAGCAGTCATCAAAGCGCGGGCACTCCTGCCCGAGGCAGTTCTCGCGCGTGCTGGTGACCGCGAGCCAGATCGGCGCGTTCTCGGGAACGCTCGACAGTTCGGCACGGTCGCCGCTGCCGGTGGTCTGCGCGAACTTCACGATCGAGCGCAGATGCTGCACATCCTGGCGCGAGACCAGCATGCCTTCGGCCTCGGTGCGCGCCATGCGATGCAGGCAGACGTAGTTCTGTCTGCCCTTGAGCAAGGCCAACTCGACATTGCTGCCGAGCGCAGCGCAGACCGCGGCGAGGTCCTTGCCGAAGACCTGGTCCTGCAGCGCCTTGGTGCCGGTGGAGATGAGCACCTTGCCACCAGCGGCCAGGGCCGGCACCAGGTAGGCAAAGGTCTTGCCGGTGCCGGTGCCCGCTTCGGCCACCAGGGTGCCGCGCTCGGCAATGGTGTCGAACACGGCGAGCGCCAGATCACGCTGCGAATCGCGAGGAGCAAAGCCGCAGATCGCGCCGGCCAGCGCTCCGCCGGGGGCGAACGCGGCCGCCACCTGGGCACGCGCCGAACGCACGGCCAGTTCGTCGCGCGACTCCTGTGCCGGACGTGAGATCGGGGATCGCGGGTCGCGCCCGCCCGCGGGCGGTGTCGCCGGTGCTGCTCGGGTCACGCGGGAATATCGGGGACCAGCAGCATCTCGAGCTGGGAAACCAGATCCTTGATCTGCAGCTTGCGCTTCTTCAGGCGCCGCAGCTTCAGTTCGTCCACGCCGGCCTGCTGAGCCAGGCGATCGATCGCCTCGTCGAGGTCGCGATGCTCGATCTGCAGTTCGATGAGGCGGCGCTTGATGTCGTCGATATCCATGCTTTTGTAGGCGCAGCCACGATGCCGGACGCCAACCGTCGGATGCTAGCAGCCGGTCCGCGCATGGCCTGTTGAGCTGACCCAAAGCCGGGCATTTCGGGCCATTGATTCAGAAGCCCGCTGATAGACTGGTTTGGAGATCTCCGCCGGGCCAAGGCGGCGGTCGCCGCACCTTGTACTGCCCCACTTGCTTAGTGATCCTCTGTCGTGAGCGCCCGTTTCAAGGTTTCAGCCTGCACCGCCGACCACATCGGCGACCGCGCCGAGCAGCAGGATCGGGTGGCGCTGCTGACCAGCAAGCGCAACCCCGGCACGCTCCTGGCGGTCGTCGCCGACGGCATGGGGGGGCGCACCGGCGGGCGCATGGCCTCGGATCAGGTCGTTTCTACCGCCAACAGCCTGTTCCAGGAAACCGCGGCCGGTGACAAGGACATGGGCACCTTGCTGCGCCAGATCGCCAGCGAGGCGCATACGGTGATCCGCCTCACTGCGCTGTCGAGCGAGAAAGAACCACACAGCACGTTGATCGCCCTGATGGTCCGCCGCCACCATGCGGTGTGGGCCCATGCGGGCGACAGCCGCCTGTACTTCTTCCGTGGCGGAAAGCTGGTCCGGCGTACCGCCGATCACACCTACGCCCATCACCTGGCCGCCGAGGGCAAGCTGGCCGAAGCCGAAGTCGCGCAGGCGAAGTACAAAAACATCCTGGTCAGCGCACTGGGCATCGCGCGCGAGCCGCAGGTCGTCATCGACGAGGTGCAGGACCTGGTCGTCGGCGACGCGTTCCTGCTGTGCAGCGACGGCCTGTGGGCATACTTCACCGACTCCGAACTGGGATCGCTGCTGCACAGCCTCAGCCCGCGCGAGGCCTCCGAGCATCTGGTGCGCCTGGCGCGCGAGCGCGCCGAAGGCCATGGCGACAATCTCTCGCTGGCCATCGTCAAGCTCGAGGCGCCCGAGCCGACCAAGTCGCTGCCGTCCGCGACCATGTGGTTCAACGACGAACCGCCGACCAAATCAGGCACCACCGGCGGCACGTCGACGCCCCGCTAAGTCTGCCGCAGCGGCACCGCGCCGCTTGCCACGCACTCACATTCTCCCCGTGTTGTGGCCTTCTTCTCCGTTGGCCTGATTCGCGCCCTACTTCTTGGCAGGCCCGACCTTGTCCTCGAGCGACGCTGGTGGCGGAATGTCGGGCGGCAGGTCATCCTTGGGCGGTGGCGCGTCCGCCTTGCCGGCCGGTGCGGTTGCCGAAACCGGCGGCGCGCGTCCCTGCTCGACCAGATTGCGGTCACGCTCGACCTGGCGTTCGGCACGCCGCTTCTCGTTGGCCGCCCGCTCGCGCGCCTTGTCCTGCGCATAGGTGGCGGCGCGCTGCTGTCGCTCGGCAGCAGTACGCGCCCGCTCGGAGGCGATTTCTGCCTGCCGCTGTCGCTCAGCCGCCCGCGCCTGCTCGCCCGCGATGCGCTGCCCCTGCTCGGCGCTGCGCGCTGCGGCTTCCTGTTCGCGCGCCGCGCGTTCCGCCATGGCCGCGTCGGCGCGTAGCTGGCGCGCCTCCCAATCCGCCCGCGCGCGGGCTTCCTGTGCAGCACGCTGCTCGGTCGTTGGCATGCCTTGCGATCGCTCGGCCTGCGCCTGCAACCGCCCCTGGGCGTCGAGCCTGCGCTCGATCACGTGCGCCTCCACTGTCACTCGGCGCGCCTGACGCTGCGCGTCCACATGGGCCCGCCGAGCCCGGTCGATGCAGGCATTGACGAAAAACCTTGCCAGGCAGCGGTCCTGTGCGTTCAGCCAATGCGCATCCGCGGCCACCAGCGCAGCGCGCGCCGCATCGAGCGCACGGGCGATGTCCGCCCGCGACGCGATGCTTCCTTCAGGAAATTGCGACTCAAGCTGAGCGCCGTGAGTGCCTGGGTCGACTGGCGCGGTGGCGCATGCGGAAAGGAGCGCGGCAACCAGAAGCGGGCCGCAGCAATGCCGCAGGAGTTGGAGACGAACTGACATCAGGCGAATGATGCCGCGCTTCGGCTCGCGGCGCTCAAATCAACCGATCTGGCCGGCGACCGCACGCCGCGGCGCATCCAGGTAGTCGCGCGACTGCATCTCCGTGAGGCGCGAGGCGGTGCGCTGAAACTCATTGGCGAGCGCCCCGGCGGCATACAGCGCCTCAGGCGCGACCGCAGCCGACATCAGGAGCTTGACGCGATGGTCGTACAGAACGTCCACCAGCCAGGTGAAGCGACGCGCCTCGGATGCCTGACCCGCCGACATCTGCGGGACGTTCGACAGGAACACCGTGTGGAAGCGCGCCGCCAGTTCGAGATAGTCGTTCTGCGACCGCGGCCCGCCGCACAGGACAGAGAAGTCGAACCACACGGCGCCGCCGGCGCGCCGGCGGGCGCGGATCTGGCGCGCCTCGATCATCATCACCGGGCTGTCATCCTCCGCCTCGGCGATCTGGTTGAACGCCTGCTCCAGCTTCGCGTCGGTCTGTGGGCCGAGCGGCGTCAGGTAGACGTCGAGCTGCGCCATCGCACGCTGGCGATAGTCGATCCCGGCATCCACCCTGACGACATCGAGCTGCGACTTGATCAGCTCGATCGCGGGCAGAATGCGATCGCGATGCAGGCCGTCCGGATACAGGTCGTCGGGTGGGTAGTTGGAGGTCATCACGAAGCCCACACCCAGATCGAACAGGCGCACCAGCAGGCGATGCAGGATCATCGCGTCGGCGATGTCACTGACGTGAAATTCGTCGAAGCAGATCAGGCGCGAGCGGCGCGCGATGCGGGCGGCGACCGCATCCAACGGATCGGCCGTGCCTTTGAGTTCGTCAAGCTGATGGTGCACGCCACGCATGAACTCATGAAAGTGAAGGCGCGTCTTGCGGATCAGCGGCACGTCGGCGAAGAACGCATCCATCAGGAAGCTCTTGCCACGCCCAACGCCGCCCCACAGGTAGACGCCGCGCGGGATCGGCGGTCGCCTGAGCAGCCGGGTCACGGCATTCGAACGCCTGGCCTTGTAGTCGCGCCAGTCCTCGAACAACATTTGAAGGCGATCGGCGGCGGCGCGCTGTGCGGCGTCGAGCGTGTAGCCGCGTTGCGCCAGCGCCTGGTCAAGATGGGTTCGGAACATCGCGGACGGCGGCCGGCGCGGGGTTGGTCAGTCGGACCGCAGGACGCTGCTCGGTTTGCTGTTCAGATGGCCGCGCAGCCCGCTGCTGTGAGGCGACCCTCGCTCAGAAATTGAGCGTTCGCTTGTCCACCGCGAGCGCCGCCTCCTTGGTCGCCTCGGACAGCGATGGGTGCGCGTGACAAATGCGGGCGATATCTTCGCTGCTGGCGCGAAACTCCATCGCCACCACCGCCTCGGCGATCAGCTCGGATGCCATCGGGCCAACGATGTGCACGCCGAGGATCTCGTCGGTCTTGGCGTCTGCCAGGAACTTGACCATGCCCGTCGTATCGCCCAGCGCCCGTGCGCGGCCATTGGCCATGAACGGAAAGGTGCCTGCCTTGTAGTCCCGACCGGCGGCCTTCAGCTGCTGCTCGGTCTGGCCCACCCAGGCGATCTCCGGCGACGTATAGATCACCCAGGGGATCGTGTTGAAATTGACGTGCCCGTGCTGGCCGGCGATGCGCTCGGCCACCGCCACGCCTTCTTCCTCCGCCTTGTGCGCCAGCATTGGCCCGCGCACCACGTCACCTACCGCCCAGACATTCGGAAGGCTGGTGCGGCAGTCGTCGTCGACGGCGACGAACCCGCGTTCGTCGAGCTTCAATCCCACGCCTTCGGCATTCAGACCGGTCGTGTTCGGCAGGCGCCCGATCGAGACGATCAGCTTGTCCACCACCAGCGTCTGCGCCGCACCCTGGTCATCGGCGTACTGGACGGTGACGCCCTTCTTGTCCGCCTTCACGCTGTCGATCTTCACGCCGAAGCTCATCTTGAGCCCCTGCTTGGTGAACGCCTTGTGCGCCTCCTTGGCAATCTGCTGGTCGACCGCACCAAGGAACGCCGGCAGCGCCTCGAGGATCGTGACGTCCGCACCCAGGCGGCGCCACACCGAGCCCATCTCCAGACCGATCACGCCCGCGCCGATCACTCCGAGCTTCTTCGGTACCGCACCGATCGACAGCGCGCCGTCGTTCGACAGGATCTGCTTCTCGTCGAACGCCGCGCCGGGCAGCGCCCGCGCCGTCGACCCAGTCGCCACCACCACCTGCTTGCCGACGATGACCTCGTCGGCGGCGCCCGCCACCTTGATCTCGTAGCCGCCGTCGGCCGTGCCCACGAAGCTGCCGCGACCGTGGAAAAAGCTGACCTTGTTTTTCTTGAACAGGAACAGGATGCCGTCGTTGTTCTGCTTCACCACGCCGTTCTTGCGCCCAAGCATCTTTGCGACGTCGATCGTCGGCACGTCGGCGAGCACGATGCCGTGATCGGCGAAGTGATGATGTGCATGGTCGAAGTACTCGGACGACTGCAGCAGCGCCTTCGAGGGAATGCAGCCGACATTTGTGCAGGTGCCGCCGGGGGCGGGACCGCCGCTGTCGTTCTTCCACTCGTCGATGCAGGCCACCGACATGCCCAGTTGCGCCGCGCGGATCGCGGCGATGTAGCCGCCCGGACCTGCACCGATGACGACGACGTCGAATTGCTTGACCATGAGTCTCGTTCCCTTGACCGCTCAGACGTCGCGCGGCACGAATATCCAAAGCACCAGATAGAAGATCGCCATCGCGCCACCGCTCAAAATCGAACCGAGCACGAAGAGCACGCGCCACAGCCAGGCGTCGACGCCGGTGACGACCTCGATCCCACCGCACACCCCGGCGATCCAGCGCTCGTCGTTGGACAGGCGAAAGCGCGTGAAGACGGACCCCGTATTCGATTCGTCGGCCAGCAAGCGCGCCTTGGCCTGCTCGAACTCGGCCGTCGAAATGGCGCCCTTGTTCAGCAGTTCGTGCAGCTTGGCGATCTCGTCGGCCGCGCTCATATCGCTGTCCGTGCCGAGATCTACAGCTCGAGCAGCAGGCGCGCCGGATCCTCCAGCGCTTCCTTCATCGCCACCAGCGACAGCACCGCTTCGCGGCCATCGATGATGCGGTGGTCGTAGCTCATCGCCAGGTAGTTCATCGGGCGGATCACGATCTGCCCGTTCTCCACCACGGCCCGCTCCTTGGTCGCATGAACGCCCAGGATTGCGCTTTGCGGCGGGTTGATGATCGGCGTCGAGAGCATCGAGCCGAACACGCCGCCATTGGAGATGGAGAACGTGCCCCCGGTCAGCTCGTCCAGCGTGAGCTTGCCCTCGCCCGCGCGCTTGCCGAAGTCGGCGATCTTCTTCTCGATGTCGGCAAAGCTCATCTGGTCGACGTCGCGCAGCACGGGCACCACCAGGCCGCGCGGCGAGCCAACCGCCACGCCGATGTCGAAGTAGCCGTGGTAGACGATGTCGTTGCCGTCGACCGAGGCGTTGACGACCGGGAACTTCTTCAGCGCAGCCACCGCCGCCTTGACGAAGAACGACATGAAGCCGAGCTTGACGCCGTGCTCCTTCTCGAACTTGTCCTTGTAGCGGTTGCGCATGTCCATCACCGGCTGCATGTTGACCTCGTTGAAGGTGGTCAAAATGGCAGCGGTCGATTGGCTCTGCACCAGGCGCTCGGCCACCCGCTGGCGCAGGCGCGACATCGGCACCCGCTGCTCGGGCCGATTGGACAATGCCGACATGTCGATCGGCGCATTCACCTGCGGCAACGCCGGCCGAGCCGCCGCTGCCGGTGCGGCAGCTGGCGCGGGCGCCGGCGCCGGCGCGGCCTTGGCGCCGCTGTCGATGGCGCCGATGACGTCACCCTTGGTGATGCGCCCGTCCTTGCCAGTGCCGCTGACCTGCCCGGCGGCAAGGCCGGCGTCGGCCATCATCTTTGCTGCCGCCGGCATCGCCACACCGCTCTTCGCGCCACCAGCCGCCGCAGGCGATGGGACCGCCACCGGCGCTGGGGCAGCCGAGGCACTGGGCTTGGCAGCCGGCACTGCCGTCGCACCCGCCTTCGCTTCGCTGTCGATCGTGGCGATAAGTTCGCCCGAGAGCACGGTGCTGCCGTCAGCACGCACGATGCTGACCAGTACGCCTGCCGAGGGCGCCGGCACTTCAAGCACCACCTTGTCCGTCTCGACTTCGATCAGCACCTCGTCGACCGTGATCGGCTCGCCCACCTTCTTCTTCCACTGCAGCAGCGTTGCCTCGGCAACGGACTCGGACAGCTGCGGCACCTTGACTTCAACGATGGCCATGTCTTCTTCTCAGTTTGATGTATGCGAAAGCGGCGAGGCGCACAGCGGGCGGCCGCAATGCGTCCGGCAGACCGCAGCGAGTCTCCCCGCCCGCCTGCCGGCGCGTTTCACTTGTTGAGCACCAGTCCCTTGAGCTTGCCAAACGCCTGATCGATCAGCGCCTTCTGCTGTTCGTTGTGTTTGACGTAGTAGCCCACCGCCGGCGAGGCCGAAGCCGTACGGCCGGCGTAGCCGAGCTTCTGACCATCGACCATGTTCTCCAGCAGATGGTGCTGCGCGTAGAACCAGGACCCCTGGTTCTGCGGTTCGTCCTGCACCCACACGATCTCGGTCAGGTTCGGATACTGCTTGAGTTCACTGGCCAGCGCCTTGTGCGGGAACGGATAAAGCTGCTCCAGCCGCATGATCGCCACATCGCCGACGCCACGCTCCTTGCGCGCGGCGACCAGGTCGTAGTAGACCTTGCCCGAGCACAGCAGCACGCGCTTGACGCTCTTGGCGACGATCTCGTGCTGCTCGCCGATCACCGTCTGGAACTCACCACGTGCCAGATCGGCCAGCGGTGAGGTGGCCTCCTTGTTCCGCAGCAGCGACTTCGGCGTCATGATCACCAGCGGCTTGCGGAACAGCCGGATCATCTGCCGCCGCAGCAGATGGAAGATCTGCGCGGCATTGGTCGGCTGGCAGACCTGCATGTTGTTGTCGGCCGCCAGCTGCAGAAAGCGCTCCAGACGGGCCGAGGAATGCTCCGGCCCCTGTCCTTCATAGCCGTGCGGCAGCATCAGCGTCAGGCCCGACTGCCGGCCCCATTTGACTTCGCCCGAGCTGATGAACTGGTCGATCACGACCTGTGCGCCGTTGACGAAGTCGCCGAACTGCGCCTCCCAGACGACCAGCGAATTCGGTTCGGCAGATGAATAGCCATACTCGAACGCGAGCACCGCTTCTTCCGACAACACCGAGTCGATCACGAGGAAAGGCGCCTGCTTCTCAGTCACGTGTTGCAGCGGCACGTACGCGCCCGCATCGAACTTCTCGCGGTTCTGGTCATGCAGCACGGCATGGCGGTGCGTGAAGGTGCCCCGCCCTGAATCCTGGCCGGTGATGCGTACCGCGTAGCCGCTGGAGACGAGCGAGGCAAAGGCCAGATGCTCGCCCATGCCCCAGTCCAGTGGCAGCTTGCCCTGGCCCATCGAACGACGATCCGCGACTACCTTCTCGACCAACGGATGCAACTTGAATTTCTCGGGGATCGTGGTGATGCGCTCCGCCAGTCGCTTGAGCTCCGCGAGCGGCACGGCGGTGTCGGCGTGGTCGGTCCACTTGCGGTTCAGGAACGGCGACCAGTCGACCGAGTACTTGCTCTTGTAGTTGGTGAGCACCGGGTCGACGGTATGGCGCCCTGCGTCCATCGCCGCGCGATAGGCCTTCACCATCTCATCGGGCTCGTGGTCCTTCAGCGTGCCCTGGGTGACCAGCCTCTCGCCGTACAGCTTGCGCGTGCCCGGATGCGTGCCGATCTTCTTGTACATCAGTGGCTGGGTGACGGCGGGCGTGTCCTGCTCGTTGTGGCCGAGCCGCCGGAAGCAGACGATGTCGATGACGACGTCCTTCTTGAACTCCTGGCGGTAGTCGAGCGCGAGCTGGGTGCACATGACGACCGCTTCGGGGTCGTCGCCGTTCACGTGCAGCACCGGCGCCTCGATCATCTTGACCACGTCCGAGCAGTAGCTTGTCGAACGCGTGTCGCGCGGATCCGAGGTCGTGAAACCGATCTGGTTGTTGATGACGATGTGCACCGTGCCGCCGGTGCGATAGCCGCGCGTCTGCGCCAGGTTCAGCGTCTCCATGACCACGCCCTGGCCGGCAAAGGCCGCATCGCCGTGCACCAGGATCGGCAACACCTGATCGCGCTTGTTCGCGCCGCGGCGATCCTGACGTGCGCGCACCGATCCTTCGACCACCGGATTGACGATCTCCAGGTGCGACGGATTGAACGCCAGCGACAGGTGCACCGGGCCGCCGGGCGTCGGCACGTCGCTCGAAAATCCGTTGTGATACTTGACGTCGCCGGCCGGCAGGTCGGACGCCGCCTTGCCCTCGAACTCGGCAAACAGGTCGGCGGGCATCTTGCCCAGCGTATTGACGAGGACGTTCAGCCGTCCGCGGTGCGCCATGCCAATGACGATCTCCTCGACACCCTTCTCACCACTGCGCTGGATCAGTTCGTCCATCGAGGCGATGAAGCTCTCTCCGCCCTCGAGCGAGAAGCGCTTCTGGCCCACGTACTTGGCGTGCAGATAGCGTTCAAGGCCCTCGGCGGCGGTCAGCCGATCGAGGATGTGCCGTTTCTTGTCTACATCAAAGCTGGGGGTTGACCGGTTCGACTCCAGCCGCTGCTGCCACCAGCGCTTCTCGGCCGGATCGGAGATGTACATGAACTCCGCGCCGATGGTGCTGCAGTAGGTCTGCCGCAGCGCCTTGATGATCTCCCGCAGGCTCATCTGCTCCTGGCCGAAGTACGTGTTGGATGCGGAGAACACCGTATCCATGTCGGCTTCGGTCAGGTCGTAGAAGCCGGGCTCCAGTTCCGGGATGTTGGGCCGCTCCTGGCGCTTGAGCGGATCCAGATCGGCCCAGCGTGCGCCAAGGAACCGGTACGCCGCGATGATCGACTGGACATGCACCTGCTTGCGCGCGACCGACAGGTCGGTCGGTGCCACCGCCGGTCGCAGGGTGCCGGCCTTGGCGCGCTGCGCGAAGCTCTCGACGATCGGGGCATGCGCAACATCGACCGAGCTGGTCGACCCGTCGGCCGCCGGCACCAATTGCATCTGGTCGAAATAGGATCGCCACTTGTCCGGCACCGCAGCCGGGTTGTCGAGGTAGCGCTCGTACAGCTCTTCGACGTAGGGCGCGTTGCCGCCAAACAGGTACGAGTTCGCCTGGAACTGTCGCATCAGCGTTCACCTTTCCGGGCGCTTCGCCCGTGGGATGCAGGAAACCAATCGGTCCTTCCGCTTTGCCGGCATGACCGTCGCCGCGGATAGCTTGTCTTGCGCGGACGTCGCGGAGTAACGCGTTTCGTTACGCAAAACGGGGCGCGAGGATAACACGCGACTTTCGTCCTCAACGGCAATGAACGCGCCGGCTCATGGCGCGACGCAGCGTTCGGCAGGCAAACGCTTTGCGGCAAACCATCGAGCGGTCGCCGGACGCAATGCGCGTACCGCATGGCGCACGGGGGTTCCGCAAATCGACATGGCTTGCCGCACGTCAAGGTTGACCTCGCTACTGAGGCGGAAAGTGCTTTGGTCGGCAACGGGTCTTGTGTCGGCACTACCGGCACGGCGCCGCCAAGACGCAACCGGTCAAGGAGACAACGATGCCAGCCAATGAGCAAGGCATGCAATTCGAGATCGTCGCGCGCGAGGATTTCTCGGACGTGACCTTCCTCCTCGAGGTCCGCCACCCGTTGATGGCCCGGGCGGCGCGGCCCGGCCAGTTCCTGATCGTCATGGAGACCGAGCATGGGGAGCGCATCCCGCTCACGATCGCCGACTTCGACCGTGAGCGCGGCACCATCACCCTGGTGATCCAGGCGGTCGGCAAGACCACCAAGGAGATGCAGCGCAACTGCACGGTCGGCACGCATCTGTACGCCATGGTCGGACCGATGGGCATCCCGAGCCACATCGGCAGCGCCAAGAAGGTGATTTGCGTCGGTGGCGGCCTGGGCGTGGCGCCGGTATTCCCGCAGGCACGTGCCTACAAGGAAAGCGGCGCCTACGTGATCGGCGTGATCGGCTTTCGCAACCGCGACCTCATGTTCTGGGAGCAGAAGTTCCGCGCCGTCTGTGACGAACTCATCATCTGCACCGACGACGGCTCGGCGGGCATCAAGGGCCTGGTGACCGAAGGAATCAAGCAGTCGATCGCGCGGCACGGCGACATCGACGAGGTGGTGGCGATCGGCCCCCCGGTCATGATGCGCGGCTGCGCCGAGGCCACGCGCGAGCACAAGATCCGCACCGTTGTGAGCCTGAACCCGGTGATGGTCGACGGCACCGGGATGTGCGGCGGCTGTCGGGTCAAGGTCGGCGACCAGATCAAGTTCGCCTGCGTCGACGGGCCCGACTTCGATGCCCACCAAGTGGACTTCGCCGACCTGATGGCGCGCCTGGTGCGCTACAAGCGCGCCGAGGGCGAAGCCATGACGCGCTTCGAGGAGTCCTGCCGCGTGCGCAACGCAGCGGGCGAACTCGAACAGTCGGTGTTCATCACCGATCGTCCTGCGGCCGACAGGTGAGCCATGGCGGCCAAGAAGAAGACGATCCGCACGATCCCGCAGGAGCGCACGCCGATGCCGGAGCAGGACCCGCGCGCGCGGGCTCGCAACTTCGACGAAGTGGCCTGCGGCTACTCGATCGTCGATGCGCAGCGCGAAGCCGAGCGCTGCCTGCAGTGCGCCGATGAGCCGTGCGTGCGCGGCTGTCCGGTGGGGATCGACATCCCCGGTTTCATCCGCAAGATCACGGAAAAGCATCACCACGGCGCCTACGACATCATCACCGACACCAACCTGCTGCCCTCGGTGTGCGGACGCGTCTGCCCGCAGGAGAGCCAGTGCGAGGGGGTGTGCACGGTGGGTGCGCCCGACACGCGCCTGGAGCCGGTGGCGATCGGCAGGCTGGAGCGCTTCATCGGCGACCTGGCGATCGCCGAAGACTGGGCCAACGTGCCCTACATGGAGCCCGCCGGCCACAAGGTGGCCATCATCGGCGCCGGCCCGGCCGGCATGGCCTGCGCCGCGGACATGGCCAAGGCCGGCTGCGAGGTGGTGATCTACGAGGCGTTCCATGAGCCCGGCGGCGTGCTCAAGTACGGCATTCCGGACTTCAGGCTGCCCAACTCGGTGGTCGATGCCGAGATCGACAAGCTGCGCCAGCTCGGCATCCGCTTCGAATGCAATACGCTGGTCGGTCGCCTGTTCACGATCGAGCAGTTGCTGACCGAGATGGGCTATTCGGCGGTGTTCATCGGCACCGGCGCCGGCTATCCGAGCTTCATGGGCATTCCCGGCGAATCGCTTAACGGCGTGCTGTCAGCCAATGAACTGCTCACGCGCTGCAACCTGATGCGCGCTCGCGACTTCCCGAGCTTCGACACGCCGCTGCAGCCCGGCAAGCACGTCACCGTGATCGGCGCCGGCAATACCGCGATGGACGCGCTGCGCGTGTCGCTGCGGCTGGGGGCTGACTCGGTCCACTGCATCTATCGTCGCTCCAGGAAAGAGGCACCGGCACGCGCCGAGGAAATCCATCACGCCGAGCAGGAAGGCGTGGACTTCAACTGGCTCACCAGTCCGATCGAGATCCTCAGCGATGACAAGAACAACGTGCGCGCGCTGCGCTGCGTGCGGATGGAACTGGGTGCGCCCGACGCCTCGGGCCGGCGCTCGCCGGTCGCGGTCCCCGGCAGCGAGTTCGAGTTCGCCACCGACATGGTGGTGTTCGCGATCGGCACCAACGCCAATCCCATCATCGGCCAAACCGCCAAGCTCAAGCTCGACAAGCGCGGCTACATCGCCACCGACGAGACCCTCGCCACGTCGATGGCAGGCGTCTACGCCGGCGGCGACATCGTCACCGGTGCAGCCACCGTGATCAAGGCGATGGGCGCGGGGCGCAAGGCTGCTGCCGCGATGAAAGCCTATCTGGGTCTGCACGACTCCACCGTCGTCTACCAGGCGCCGGCAGATGCCGCCACGCTGCGCTTCGGCCTGCCGGCCGACCAGCACAACTTCGTCCGCGTGCGCAGCGCGTAGCGGACCCGATCACTTCCTGTGTGGACTCGCCATGACCGAGGCAGCCATCATCGATCGTCCCTCCCCCGCGCCGACCGCCTCGCCTAGGACGGCGCTCAGTCTGCCCGAGCACATCGTCGAGGTCATCAGTGACTCCGGCGAGGGCGCGCAGCGCTGCGGCCAGTCGCTCGCGGCGATCGCCGCGCGCAGCGGCAACGGCATCTGGACGGTGGAGATCATCCCGGCCGAGATCCAGCCGCCCGCGCGCAGCGTGGCCGGTGCAAGCGGCATCCGCATCCGCATCGGGCGCGAGCGCGTGACCAATGGCGGCGACGAGACCGATCTGGTGATCGCGTTCAACGAGCAGGTCCTGCTCGGCCGCGTGCGCGCCGGCGAGTTGAAACCCGGCGCCACGATCCTGCTCGAATCGATGTGGCGCGAGCACGGCGATCCGGCCATTGCCAAGTCGTACGTCGACACCGTGGAGGCGCTGCGCGCCGCCGGCTACCGCCTGGTCGAAGTGCCGCTGGAACGCGAGTGCCGCCTGCTGGTGTCCGATCCACGCAAGGGCAAGAACATGTTCGTGCTGGGGATCCTGTGCAGCATCTACAGCCTGGATCTTCAGCTGGCACGCGAACAGGTGGGGCTGATCTTCGGCAAGAAGGACCTGAAGGTGATTGCCAGCAACGTGCGTCTGCTCGAAGCCGGCTTCGCGTGGGGTGAAGAGCACCTGGATTTCAAATACGCGATTCCGGCCACCAAGGCCAAGGAGCCGCAGATCGTCGTCAACGGCAACACTGCGATCGCCCTCGGTGTGGTGGCCTCGGGCATGGACATCTGCGCGATGTACCCGATCACGCCGGCCACATCGGCCTCGCACTACCTGTCGGACATCTTCGAGCGCGTGGGCGGCCTGGTCCACCAGGCCGAAGACGAGATCGCCGCCTGCGCCTTCGCCATCGGCGCGTCCTACGCCGGCCGCTGTGCGGTGACGATCACCTCCGGCCCCGGCTACTCGCTCAAGCAGGAAGGCCTGGGGCTCGCCGTGATGGCCGAGATCCCGCTGGTGGTGGTGAACGTGATGCGCGGCGGGCCCAGCACCGGCCAGCCCACCAAGGTCGAGCAGGCCGATCTGCTCACGACCATCTATGGCGCCCATGGCGACGCACCCAAGGTGGTGATCGCGGTGAGCAGCATCGAGGACTGCTTCTACTCGATGATCACCGCGCGCAAGATCGCCGAAACCTTCAACATGGTGGTGGTGGTGCTGTCGGATGCCAGCCTCGCCACAGCGCAGCAGCCGTTCCCGCGGCCGCAGTTCTCCGAAGATTGGCTGGCCCCGCCGCTCGACCAGAGCCCGGTGCCGCCCGGTGCCAAGCCGTACGACTGGGATCCCGTCACGGGCATGACGCGCCGCTTCATCCCCGGCCAGCCGGGCGGCATGCATACCGTCACCGGACTGGCGCACGACCGCAACAGCAAGGTCGCCTATGACCCGTCGATCAACGAGGAAGGCCTGCGTGCGCGCAGCCTCAAGCTCGCCACGCTGCAAAAGACGCTGCGTCCACCCAAGGTCTACGGCGGCGAGGACGGCGATCTGCTGGTGGTCGGCTGGGGCAGCACCCAGGGCGTGATCGAGGAAGCCGTCGAGCGCGCACGCGCCCAGGGCGCACGAGTGTCGGCGCTGCACCTGCGCTTCATCCAGCCGATGCCCTCCGGCATCCGCGAGATCCTCAAGCGCTTCAAGCAGGTGCTCACCGTCGAGGGCACCTACGCCGACAGCCTGGACGACGAGCTGATCGACGCCGACAACCGCCGCTACGCGCCGCTGGCCATGATGCTGCGTTCGCGCTTCCTGGTCGACGCCGATTGCTGGACCGAGGCGCGCGGCCAACCGATCAAGCCTGCCGCGGTGGTGAAGGCCATCGAGGCACGCCTGGCACGAGGAGACCAGTGATGTCGATCCCGATCACCAAGACGATCATCAAGCTGCACGAAGAGCACCACCAGCTCGAGGACTACCAGGGTGGCGTGCCGCGCTGGTGCAACGGCTGCGGCGACAACGCCGTGCTCACCGCCGTGCAGCGCCTATGCCGCGACGAGGATCTTGCGCCCGAGCGCACCGTGTTCGTCTCCGGCATCGGCTGCTCCAGCCGCTTCCCCCACTACATGAAGACCTATGGGTTCCACGGCATTCACGGCCGCGCGTTCCCGCTGGCCGAGGGCGTCAAGATGGCCCGTCCCGACCTGCATGTCTTCGTCAACACCGGCGATGGCGACTGCTGCAGCATCGGTGCGGCGCACTGGATTCATGCGCTGCGCTACAACATGAACATCACCGTGATCCTGCACGACAACCACGTGTACGGGCTCACCAAGAAGCAGGCCTCACCCACCTCGCCTATCGGTTTCAAGAGCAACACGACACCCCGGGGCGCGGTGCTTGAAGCACTTAATCCGCTCACCGTGACGCTCGGGGTCTCCAACGTGTCTTTCGTGGCGCAAGGCGTGGACTGGATGCCGGAGCTGCTGTACGACATCATCAGCAAGGCGTTCCACCATCGCGGCTTCTCCTTCGTGCGCATCATCCAGCGCTGCCCGGAGTGGCTGCCCAAGATGTTCGAGCCGTGGCTGCAGGATCCGGGCCGCACCTTGCTTCTCACGCATGAGAACGGCTTGCGCCCGAGCGCGGACACGAGCCGGATCTACCGCAACCAGCGCGAGCACGACCCGCTCAACATCCATGCGGCGCGCGAGATCGCCTCGCTCGGTGACCCGATCCCGGTCGGCATCCTCTACCAGAACCCGGCGGTGCCCTGCTACGAGGACCTGCGCGGTGCCGGCAAGCCACGCACGCCGGACGTGATCCGCGCCGGCCTTGAAGCCGAACTGGACAAGGTCACGATCTGGCCCGACCAGGAACCCACCCTCGCCAACGCCGCCTAGGGCGGTGCCTCGACGTCGAAAGGTCGCTCTTCATGGACATGGTCACCCAGCCGCAGGACCAGGTCGTCTTCCACATGACCGGCAAGCCGGCGGGAGATGGCTTGCTGCCGCTGAACAACGGTCTGCGCCCGGCCCTGCTGTCGCCGTATGCCGACCTCACCGCGCTGCGCTACGACTTTCCGCTCGTGCTGCGCGACGACGTCGAGCAGCCGGCCGCCCAGCCGCACTTTGTCGCGTCACTGAGCGCCTTGACGAGCGAGGTGCTGGGAGACCTTGCCCCGCGCGGCCCGAACGGCGAACGCCTGCGGCGTCACGTCGCGCGGCTCGAGCGCGAACTGCGTCGGCTGACCGCCGAGGGCAGCAACGGTCGGCTGTCCGAACTGTGGGCCACAGCCGCCGAGCGCATCGGCCAGGCCGACGATCCCGACGTGGCGCAGGTCCTGTCGCGCATCGCCGCCGCACTGCACGTCGACGGTGAACTGGTCGAATGCTCGGCACGCCTGCCGGCCCGCTTCGTCCATCACGCCTGGCTGTCGGTGCATGCAGAAAAGGCGCGGGCGTTTCACGTGCAGGTCGACGACCTGGTGCGCAAGCTGTCCGACATCCTGCGTGCCGCGCTGATGCGCTCGGCCGCGGGCCAACAGCCCGCCGCGCTGCGCAGCGCCATCGGCGCGCCGCATGCCGACACGTTCGACTTCGAGGCGATGTCGCGCCTGGTCACGCGCAGCGTGCCGCAGGAAGACCTGCCGCGCGCGCGCCGCGAACGCATCGCGCAGGCCCTCGAGGTGTTGCGCGCCCAGCGCTTCTATCCGCGCGCCCACGACGAACAGCGCGACGCCTTCCTGTTCGAGTTCACCAGTTGCGCCAGCGCAGCGGCGGCCTATCGGTTGCGCATGCCGCATCTGGTCGATCTGGTGAGGGCGATCGCGATCGCCGAACTGGAAGCGGCAGGCCGCTATGTCGAGGCGGATCACGATCCGTTCTTTGCGCGCTACGACGTCGAGACACTCACCGCCGCCGACCTCGCGCTGTTTCCAGACTATCTCGTCAGCATCCCGGCCGATCGCAGCGACGCACCGGAGAACGCCGGCCTGCTCGGCCTGCTGTCGGCAGGCATGCCGCTGAAGGTTCTGGTGGAAGCCGGCGATCTGCTCGAAGACGGCGCCGGCGGCGCGGCGCAGTACGCCTTCGGCGTGCGCAGCACACGGCTGGCCACCACCGCCATGGGGCTGGGCGGAATGTTCGTGCTGCAAACGGCCAGTTCCAATCTGTATGCGCTGCGCGACCGGGTGCGCCACGGCATGCGCTGCAGCCAGCCCGCCCTGTTCTGCGTGTATCCAGGAAGCGCAACGCCGGCGGCGAACCAGCCCGCCTACCTCGTCGCGGCTGCCGCGATGCAGGGGCGCGCCTTTCCTGCCTTCACCTACGACGCCTCAGCCGGCGAGAACTGGGCAACCCGCTTCTCGCTGGAGAACAACCGCGAACGCGAGGGCGACTGGCCGCAAGACGACCTCGCGTACGAGGACGAGCACCTGCAACGCACGACCGTCAGGACCGCCTTCACCTTCGCTGACTTTGCCCTATGCGACCGCCGCTACGCGCGGCATTTTGCGCTGGTGCCCCGCGCGCGCTGGAACCCGGCGATGGTGCCGGCGGCGCAGTGGCTGGAGCTGCCCGAAGCACAACAGTCCGATCGCATTCCGTACGTGCTCGCGGTCGATGCCGAGGCTCGGCTTCAGCGCGTGATCGTCGACCAGCGACTGATGCAGGCCACGCGCCGCTGCCAGCTGCTGTGGCGGCGACTGCAGGAGCACGCCGGCATCAACGACGCCTATGCCGCCGCCCTGCTCGCGCGCGAACGTGCGGTATGGGATGCGCAGCGACAGGTCGCCGGTTCAGCCGATGCACCGGCGGCAGCCGCTGAGCCAGCGGCCTCGGTCGCGGCGCCGGGTATCGTCGCAACGCCGCTCGAGGCAACACCGCAGGAACCCCCGCGCGACGACGCCTGGATCGAGACGGCCCGCTGTCCCAGTTGCAACGAATGCCAGACCATCAATCCGCGCATGTTCGTCTACAACGAGAACAAGCAGGCGTTCATCAAGGACGTTTCGGCGGGCACCTACAGGCAAATGGTCGAGGCGGCCGAGGCATGCCAGGTGGCGATCATTCACCCCGGCCTGCCGCGCGATCCCAACGAACCCGGCCTGGCCGAACTTCTCGAACGCGCCGCGCCATTTCGTTGACGCCGCCATTGACGCCGCCAGCCGGACGGGCACTCTCAGCGAGGTCTGGCTAGAGCCGATGCTCGCGCTTGACCACGGCGAGCGCGAAACAGAACGCGGCGCCTTCCGGCGCCGCGTCAGCTTCCACCACCGATCGATCAGCGCTGGTCTATTGGCTTGACGTCGCGCGCCGTGGCCCCGACGAAGAGCTGGCGGGGCCGCCCGATCTTGTACTCCGGATCGGCAATCATCTCGTTGAGCTGCGCGATCCAGCCCACAGTGCGCGCCAGCGCAAAGACGGCGGTGAACAGTGAGACCGGGATGCCGATCGCCTTCTGCACGATGCCCGAGTAGTAGTCGACGTTCGGGTACAGCTTGCGGCTGACGAAGTACTCGTCCTCCAGCGCGATCTTCTCCAGCGACATCGCCAGCTTGAACAGCGGGTCGTCCTGCAGGCCCAGCACGTTGAGCACTTCATGGCAGGTCTCGCGCATCAGCTTTGCGCGCGGGTCGTAGTTCTTGTAGACGCGGTGGCCAAAGCCCATCAGGCGCACGTCGGAATTCTTGTCCTTCACCTTGGCGATGAACTCACCGATCTTGGCCACACCGCCCTGCTTCTGGATGTCGAACAGCATGTTCAGGCACGCTTCATTGGCGCCGCCATGCGCTGGTCCCCACAGGCAGGCGACACCGGCCGCGATGGCCGCGAACGGATTGGTGCCGCTTGAAGCGCACAGTCGCACGGTCGAGGTGGACGCGTTCTGCTCGTGATCGGCATGCAGGATGAAGATGCGATCGACCGCGCGCACCAGCACGTCGTTGACCTCGTACTCCTCGCAGGGCGTGGCGAACATCATCCGCATGAAATTGCCGGCGTAGGACAGGTTGTTGCGCGGGTAGACGTAGGGCTGGCCCACCGTGTACTTATAGGCCATCGCCACCAGCGTCGGCATCTTGGCAATCAGCCGGATCGCCGACACCTCGCGCTGCCACGGGTCGTTCAGGTTCATCGAGTCCGGATAGAACGCCGACAGCGCGCCCACCAGGCCGGTCATCACCGCCATCGGGTGCGCATCACGCCGGAACCCACGCAGGAAGAATTGCATCTGCTCGTTGACCATCGTGTGATTGGTCACGCGCTTGACGAAGTCGGCCTTCTGCTGAACGTTGGGCAACTCGCCGAACAGCAGCAGATGGCAGGTCTCCAGGTAATCGCACCGCGTGGCGAGCTGCTCGATCGGGTAACCGCGGTACAGCAGTTCGCCCTTGTCGCCATCGATATAGGTGATCGCCGAGTTGCACGAGGCGGTCGACAGGAAGCCCGGGTCGTAGGTGAACTTGCCCGTCTTGCCGTACAGCGCCCGGATGTCGATCACGTCCGGACCCACGCTCCCCTTGTAGATCGGCAGGTCAATGGGCGCCGTGCCGTCGTTGAAGGTCAGGGTGGCCTTGTCGCTGGGTGCTGGGAGTGCCATGACGTGTTCCTCGTTGATGCGGTTGGCGGTATGGTCGATTCACCCGGTCTGAGCAGGCGTTCTCGTCCCTTGCAGTCAGGCCGCGCGCAACTGCGCGAGCAGGCGGCGGTCGGATTCGGTGTCCAGCGGCGGGGCGGGCTCAACCCGCGCCAGCAGCAGGTCGAGCAGTTGATTGTCTGGCAGTTCGAGCAAGCGCATCAGGGCACTCACCTGCTCCTCATCCAGCTTGTCTTCGTGGCGATCGAGAAAGCGCGTGAAGATCAGATCGTTCTCGAGCAGCCCGCGCCGCGCCCGCCAGCGCAACCGTCGGCGGTCGAGAGCGGAGAGGCTGTCATTCATCACCGAGGCCTACACGGCGCGACGCACCAGCAGTTCCTTGACCTTGCCAATCGCCCGGGTCGGGTTGAGCCCCTTCGGGCACACGTCGACGCAGTTCATGATGGTGTGGCAGCGGAACAGGCGGTAGGGATCATTCAGGTTGTCGAGCCGCTCGTTGGTGGCCTGATCGCGGCTGTCGGCGATGAAGCGATACGCCTGCAGCAGACCGGCCGGGCCGACGAACTTGTCCGGGTTCCACCAGAAGCTCGGGCAACTGGTCGAGCAGCACGCGCACAGGATGCACTCGTACAGGCCGTCGAGTTCCTCGCGCTCTTCGGGCGACTGCAGCCGCTCCTTCTCGGGCGGCGGCGTGTCGTTGATCAGGAACGGCTTGATCGAGTGGTACTGCTTGAAGAACTGCGACATGTCGACGATCAGGTCGCGGATCACCGGCAGTCCCGGCAGCGGGCGCAGCACGATCGGCTGCTTGAGCTCGTTCAGGTTGGTGGTGCAGGCCAGGCCGTTCTTGCCGTTGATGTTCATCGCATCGGAGCCGCATACGCCCTCACGGCAGGAGCGTCGCAGTGACAGGCTGTCGTCGACGTCGCTCTTGATGCGCATGAGGGCGTCGAGCAGCATCTTGTCGGTCGGCTGCAGCGTGACTTCGAGCTTCTGCATGTAGGGCTTGTCGTCGCGGTCCGGGTCATAGCGGTAGATCTCGAACTTGACGACACGCTTGCCGGCCGCGGTGCTCGACACGGCGGATGTCTCATTGGAACTGTTGGCAGTCATTGGCTGTCCTGCTTCGTTGCCGTTGCCTCAAATCGTTCGATCGCGGAAAAGCCAGGTTGCACTTTCCGCGTCCCGTCAAAACGTGCGCTTCTTCGGCTGGAACGTCTCGACCGTGAGCGGCTTCATGTTGACCGGCTTGTAGGTCAGACGATTGTCGTCCGAGTAGAACAGCGTGTGCTTGATGAAGTTGGCGTCGTCGCGCTCGGGGAAGTCATCGCGCGCGTGGGCGCCACGGCTCTCGGTGCGCGCCCCGGCCGACACGATGGTCGCCTTGGCTGTCTCGATGAGATTGTCCAGTTCGAGCGCCTCGATGCGGGCGGTGTTGAACACCTTGGACTTGTCGTCGATGGCGACGTTCTTGCGCCGCTCGTCCAGCGCCATGATCTTGTCGACGCCCTCTTGCAGCAGCTTGCCGGTACGAAACACGCCGCAATGGGTCTGCATCGCCTTGCGGATGTCGTTGGCGACATCCTGCGTGCGCTCGCCGCCCTGGCGGGCATCGAGCGCCGCCAGGCGCGCCACGGTCGGCTCCACTGCGCCCGTCGGCAGCGGCTTGTTCTCGCGCGGCGACTTGCCGAGCTTCTCGACGATGTGATTGCCGGCCGCGCGGCCGAACACCACGAGGTCGAGCAGGGAGTTGGTACCCAGCCGGTTGGCGCCGTGCACGCTGACGCAGGCGCATTCGCCGATCGCATACAGGCCCTGCACCACCGCGTTGGGATTGCCACCTTTAGGCACCACCACTTCGCCGTGGAAGTTGGCCGGAATGCCGCCCATCTGATAGTGGATGGTGGGCACCACCGGGATCGGCTCCTTGATCGGGTCCACGTTGGCGAACTTGATCGCGATCTCGCGGATCGACGGCAGCCGCTTCATGATCGTGTCCGCGCCCAGATGGTCGAGCTTGAGCAGCACATGGTCCTGATCGGGACCGCAGCCGCGCCCTTCCTTGATCTCCTGGTCCATGCTGCGCGAGACGAAGTCGCGCGGCGCCAGGTCCTTGAGCGTCGGTGCATAGCGCTCCATGAAGCGTTCGCCGCGGTTGTTGAGCAGGATGCCGCCCTCGCCCCGCACGCCCTCGGTGATCAGCACCCCGGCACCGGCCACGCCGGTCGGATGGAACTGCCAGAACTCCATGTCCTCGAGCGGGATGCCGGCGCGCGCGGCCATGCCCATGCCGTCGCCCGTGTTGATGTAGGCATTGGTCGAGGCGGCCCAGATGCGACCGGCGCCGCCGGTGGCAAGCACCGTGACCTTGCCTTCGAGGATCATCGGCTCGCCGGTCTCCATCTCGAGCGCGATCACGCCGACGCAGTCGCCATCCGCGTCCATGATGAGGTCGAGCGCCATCCACTCGACGAAGAATTGTGTGCGGGCTGCCACGTTGCGCTGGTACAGCGTGTGCAGCAACGCGTGGCCGGTGCGGTCAGCCGCGGCGCAGGCACGCGGCACCGGCTTCTCGCCGAAATTGGCCGAGTGGCCGCCGAACGGGCGCTGATAGATGGTGCCGTCCGGGTTGCGGTCGAACGGCATGCCGAAGTGCTCAAGCTCGTAAACGACCTTGGGCGCCTCGCGGCACATGAACTCGATGGCATCCTGGTCGCCCAGGTAATCCGAGCCCTTGACCGTGTCGAACATGTGCCACAGCCACTGATCCTCGGTCATGTTGCCGAGGGAGGCACCGATGCCGCCCTGCGCAGCCACCGTGTGCGAGCGCGTCGGGAACACCTTGGACAGCACCGCCACGTTCAGCCCGGCCTGCGCCAGTTGGAGCGAGCAACGCATGCCGGCGCCGCCGGCGCCGACGATCACCGCGTCGAAGCGACGGCGCGGAATACCACTTGCCGATGAGGTCATGACCTCACACTCTCCACAGAATCTGCACCGACCATACGGCGCAGAACACGAGCCACAACGCGGTGCCGGTCTGCAGTGCGAGGCGCACGCCGGTCGGCTTCACATAGTCCATCCAGATGTCCTTCACGCCGATCCACGCGTGATACAGCAGCGCAAAGATCGCCATCAGGGTCACCACCTTCATCCAGACCGGCACGAAAAGCTCTGCCCAGCCCTGGTACGACAGGTCGGCCTTGAAAAGCAGGACACCGATCATCAGGATCGAATAGGCGCCCAGCACGATCGCGGTCAGGCGCTGGGCGAGGAAGCCGCCAACGCCATAGTGCGCGCCGACCACCAGGCGCTTGACCCCGATACCTGCAGGATGACGGGAGGAGGACATCAGAAGACTCCGAAAAGGCGCAGGCCGGCGATCATGGTGAGCGGGATGCTGACGGCAAACACCGCCAGCGCGCTGCTGCGCGACGGGCCCTTGTCCAGACCGATGTGCAGGTCGAGCACCAGGTAGCGGATGCCAGCCACCAGGTGGTGCAGGAACGCCCACACCAGGCCGAGCAGGATAAGTTTCACCCACCACTGGCCGGCGATCTCGGCCAGCCGGGCGAAGCTCAGCTCGCTGATCAGGCTCAGGTCGAACAGCCACAGGAGCAGCGGCAGGGCAAGGAACAACGCGGCGCCGGAAACACGATGCAGGATCGACACCATGCCCGCGGGCGGCAGGCTGTAGGACACGATCTGCGAGATGTGGATGTTGCGAAACTGCGGGCGCTTGCGTGCCTTGGGAAGGATCGTCGATTGGCTGGTTTGGCTCATCGTTTCTGTTGTTGCTTCAAGGCGCCCTGTCCCGACGCGGGATAGCGTGCAGGCGGGCCGCTATTTTCCCCAAATTGCGAGAGTCGACCAAATCGCGCGGCCGACGCGATCTGACGGGCGCTCGCGCACAGGCCATGTCAGGTCAGCGTGTTGTGATAGTGATGCTGGCGGGTGACATACAGCCCGCGTCGGATCTCCACCGGCCGGTCGCCATACGAATACGACACCCGCTCGACCAGCAGCAGCGGCGCGCCATTGTCCACCTGCAGCAGTTCGGTCGCGACGCCGTCGGCGGCGACCGCCCGGATGCGCTCCTCGGCGCGGATCATCCGCGTGCCGAACTCCGTCTCGAACAGGCCATACAAGGGACCGTGATACTGCGCCAGGCGATCCGCGGTGAGCCCCTTGAAGGCGGCCCCCGGCAACCAGATGTCATCGAGCACCGTGGGCACATCATCGAAGTACATCAGGCGGCGCACGAATACGACCGGATCGCCCGCCTTCAGTTCAAGCAACGCAGCCACATCGGCCGTGGCGCGCTGGCGGCGGCATTCGAGGAATCGGCTTTGCACTGGCGCGCCGCCCCCTTCGTCCGGTTGCAGGCGCAGGAATCGATACTGGGCGCGCGGCTCGTGATGGGTGGCGACGAACGTCCCCTTGCCCTGGCGCCGCATCAGCAGGTTCTCGGCGGCCAGTTCGTCCACCGCCTTGCGCACGGTGCCCTGGCTGACCTGGAAGCGGGTCGCCAGTTCCATCTCGGAGGGAATCAGTTCGCCCGGCTTCCACTCGCCCTGCTCCAGGCTCGCCATCAGAAGTTGCTTGATCTGGCGATACAGGGGAGCGAACACCGCTGATCTGTCGGCGCCGCGCTCGCTGGCCTTGTCGGGGGCAGTGGTCATGGCAGTCAGTTGAGCAGAAGCAAATGGCAAACGCAAGAATTCTTATGTCTTATATAAGAGTTCGACTATACTTTGAATCGCTCGACGCCGCCTGAATGACGCCCAACCATCGCCAATAACCCCACACCAATGATGCCGCCGATGCCTCTGCGCCAACGCCACGCCTCGCATGCGCCGTCGTCGGCCCTGCCGCTGCGGCGCGCCCGGACTGATCAGGGCCAACCCGGACGCCATCAAGGATTAGACTTTTGCTGTTCGAACGTGTCCGCGCTTGCGGCGCACCCTCTCGGCGGCCCTTCCCTCCCAATGCCTTCCCATCCCTCTCCCGTGCCGCGTGCCGCGCGACTCGATGCGGATGGCGCTCCGCATCCCCTTTGCAGTCCTGCCCTCTCATTTGGAGACCACCCATGAGCAAAGCCCCCGTCCGTGTGGCTGTGACCGGCGCCGCCGGCCAGATCGGTTACGCCCTGCTGTTCCGTATCGCCAGTGGCGAGATGCTCGGCAAGGACCAGCCGGTGATCCTGCAGATGCTCGAGATTCCCGATGAGAAGGCACAGAAGGCGCTCAAGGGCGTGATGATGGAACTGGACGATTGCGCCTTTCCGCTGCTGGCCGGCATGCAAGCGCACGGCGATCCGATGACTGCCTTCAAGGACGTCGACATCGCGCTGTTGGTCGGCGCTCGTCCGCGCGGCCCCGGCATGGAGCGCAAGGACCTGCTCGCCGCCAATGCCCAGATCTTCACGGCGCAGGGCAAGGCGCTGGACAAGGTGGCCTCGCGCAACGTCAAGGTGCTGGTGGTCGGCAATCCGGCCAACACCAACGCGTATATCGCGATGAAATCGGCACCGAGCCTGCCGAAGGAGAGCTTCACTGCCATGTTGCGGCTGGACCATAACCGCGCGCTGTCGCAACTTGCCACCCGCACCGGCAAGCCGGTCGCCTCGATCGACAAGATGGTCGTGTGGGGCAACCACAGCCCGACGATGTACCCCGACATCCGCTTCTGCACCGTGGCCGGACAGCCCGCCAAGCCGCTGGTGAACGATGAGACCTGGTACCGCGACACCTACATCCCGACCGTGGGCAAGCGGGGCGCGGCGATCATCGAGGCGCGCGGGCTGTCGTCGGCCGCCTCGGCTGCCAATGCGGCGATCGACCACGTGCGCGACTGGGTGCTCGGCACCAATGGCAAGTGGGTCACCATGGGCATCGCCTCGAACGGCAGCTACGGCATCCCGGCCGACATCATGTACGGCTTCCCGGTCACCTGCGCCAACGGCAAGTTCGAGATGGTCAAGGGGTTGGAGATCGACGAGTTCTCGCGCGGCAAGATGGATCACACGCTGAAAGAACTTCTCGAAGAGCGCGACGGCGTGGCCCATCTGCTCGGCTGACAGGACACCGGTGGGAGCCGGAGAGGTGGCGCGCGCAGGCTCGGCAACGTCAGGACCGTGGACAGAAACGATTCATGGCCTGACCGCCCGCAGGGGCCTGCTCTGCAGGCCGGACATGCGCGCGCCACGGCAGGCGTCATGAACACGCGCCGACCGGCACCTGGAACCGCCCGCTTGTATCGCCGCGACGGCGGCACCACTACATCACGAGGCACGCGCAGATGAACCCAGCCAGCATGTCACCCGGTGCGCGTTTCCGCGCGGCGCTCAAGGAAGAAAGGCCGCTCCAGATCATCGGCACCATCAATGCCAACCATGCGCTGATGGCCAAGCAGACCGGCTACCGCGCCATCTACCTGTCCGGTGGCGGGGTGGCGGCCGGCTCGCTCGGCATGCCCGACCTGGGCATCAACACGCTCGATGACGTGCTCACCGACGTGCGCCGCATCACCGACGTGTGCGACGTGCCGCTGCTTGTGGATATCGACACCGGCTTCGGACCGAGCGCGTTCAACATCGCCCGCACCATCAAGAGCCTGTGCAAGATGGGTGCGGCGGCGGTCCACATCGAGGACCAGGTCGGTGCCAAGCGCTGTGGTCACCGCCCAGGCAAGGAGATCGTCACCACCAACGAGATGGCCGATCGCGTGAAGGCGGCGGCCGATGCCAAGACCGATGGGGACTTCTTCGTCATCGCCCGCACCGATGCCATCGCCTCGGAGGGCGTGGACCGCGCAATCGAACGTGCAGTGGCCTGCGTGGAAGCCGGAGCCGACGCGATCTTCGCCGAAGCCGCCAACGATCTCGATACGTATCGCAAGTTCGCCGCCGCAGTGAAGGCACCGATTCTCGCCAACATCACGGAGTTCGGCGCCACCCCGCTGTTCACGATCGACGAACTGCGCGCAGCCCATGTGGCCATGGTGCTGTACCCGCTGTCGGCGTTTCGCGCGATGAACAAGGCGGCACTGAACGTCTACCAGAGCATTCGCCGCGACGGCACGCAGAAGGCGCTGCTCGACACCATGCAGACCCGCATGGAGTTGTACGACGTCATCGGCTATCACGCGTACGAGCAGCACCTGGACGCGCTGTTCGCACGCAAGAAGTGACTCTGCAGTACACAAAGACCAGATAGACCTGGGAGAACGCAGCATGAACGACACCGCAGCCCCAGCCGGGGCCCCCAAAGTCAAGAAGTCAGTCGCGCTGTCCGGCGTCGTCGCCGGCAACACCGCGCTGTGCACGGTCGGACGTACCGGCAACGACCTTGCCTACCGCGGCTACGACATCCTCGATGTCGCCACGACGTGCGAGTTCGAGGAGATCGCTCACCTGCTGGTGCACGGCAAGCTGCCGACAGTGGCCGAGTTGCGCGGCTACAAGGCCAAGCTCAAGTCGTTGCGCGGATTGCCGGCCAGCGTGAAGGCCGCACTGGAGACGCTGCCCGCCGCCAGCCATCCGATGGATGTGATGCGTACCGGCGTCTCTGCACTCGGCTGCGCGCTGCCGGAAAAGGATGACCACGCCACACCGGGCGCGCGCGACATCGCCGACCGCCTGATGGCCTCGCTGGGTTCGATGCTGCTCTACTGGTTTCACTTTGCCACCAACGGCAAGCGCATCGAAGTCGAGACCGACGACGACTCCATTGGCGGCCACTTTCTTCACCTGCTGCATGGCCAGACGCCCAAGGCGTCCTGGGTGCGTGCGATGCATACCTCGCTCAACCTGTATGCCGAGCATGAGTTCAATGCAAGCACGTTCACCGCGCGCGTGATCGCCGGTACCGGCGCCGACTTCTATTCGGCGATCACCGGTGGCATCGGCGCGCTGCGCGGACCGAAGCACGGAGGCGCCAATGAAGTCGCTTTCGAGACCCAGAAGCGCTACGACAGCCCCGACGAAGCCGAAGCGGACATCCGTGCCCGTGTCGAGCGCAAGGAAGTGGTCATCGGCTTTGGCCACCCCGTCTACACGATTGCGGACCCGCGCAACAAGGTGATCAAGGAAGTCGCGCGCAGCCTGTCGCAGGAAGCGGGCAGCATGAAGATGTTCGACATCGCAGCGCGGCTGGAAACGGTGATGTGGGACGCCAAGAAGATGTTCCCCAACCTGGACTGGTTCAGCGCGGTCAGCTACCACATGATGGGCGTGCCCACGGCGATGTTCACGCCGCTGTTCGTCATCTCGCGCACCAGCGGCTGGAGCGCACATGTGATCGAGCAGCGCACCGACAACAAGATCATCCGGCCAAGCGCAAACTACATCGGACCGGATGACCAGACGTTCGTGCCGATCGGCGAACGCAGCTAGTCCCGCGCCGTGCACACCCCTCCGATCGACGGACTGATCGCGCGGCGCGCCGCTCGCGCCGATCTGCCGCGCCTGCTCGAACTTCTCGCCGACGATGACCTCGGCCGCAATCGCGAGGGAGTGGGAAGCACCGATCTGGCGTATACGCAGGCGTTCGAGGCGATCGACGCCGACCGCAACCAGCTGCTGCTGGTGGCGGAGCTGGACGGCCGCATCATCGGCATGCTGCAGTTGACCTTCATCCCGGGCCTGAGCCGACGCGGCGCCACACGCGCCAACATCGAGGCGGTGCGCGTGGACAGCGCCTGCCGCAGCCGCGGCATCGGCGCCTGGCTGATCGCGTACGCCCTGCACGAAGCGCGGCTGCGCGGCTGCCGCATGGCACAGCTCACCAGCGACAAGCGCCGCACCCAGGCCCACGCGTTCTATGGGCAGCTGGGGTTCGTTGCGTCGCACGAGGGTTTCAAGCTGACGCTGGAGGCGACGCCATGAGCCGCACGTCCCGCACGCAGTGCCTGCTGTTGCTCGCAAGCTCGCTGGCGGCCATCTCGACCGGCGCACTCGCGCAGTCGAGCAACACCGGCACCACCCGCAGCTTCACTTCCGAATGGCAGTGCGACAACGGTCGCAGCCTGTTCTTCAACGCCCACCCACGCCGCCCGCGCGAGGAAGCGCATATCCGATACGTCGGCAGTCGCATCGAGGTGCGGCTGCAAGGTCCGGTCAAGGAAGGCCGCTACGTCAGCCAGGACGGCAAGGTGGCCTGGCAGCTCAATGGCAATGAAGCAACTTTCTCCTTTGAGGGCACGCTGCCGCAGCCAATCAGGTGCGCGCGCGTCGTCTCGCCCGCCGTCAAGAAGTAGTCAAACCCCAACACCATCCCAAACAAGATCAACTGGAGTCCACCAAGCATGAGCGCCCATATCAGCAACGTCCGTCCCAAGCCCGACAAGGTGCTGGTCGACATCGCCGACTACGTCATCAAGTACCAGGTCAAGAGCAAAGAGGCGATCGACACCGCCCGCTACTGCCTGATGGACACGCTCGGCTGCGGCTTCGAGGCCCTGGAGTACCCGGCCTGCACCAAGATGCTCGGGCCGGTCGTCCCCGGAACGGTAGTGCCCAATGGCGCCAAGGTGCCGGGCACGCCGTACCAGCTCGACCCGGTGATGGCGGCGTTCAACATCGGCGCGATGATCCGCTGGCTCGACTTCAACGACACCTGGCTCGCTGCCGAGTGGGGTCATCCGTCCGACAACCTCGGCGGCATCCTCGCCACCGCCGACTGGCTCAGCCGCAATGCGGTGGCCGCCGGCAAGAAGCCGCTCACCGTGGCCGACGTGCTGGTGGCGATGGTCAAGGCGCACGAGATCCAGGGCTGCATTGCGCTGGAGAACTCGTTCAACAAGGTGGGCCTCGATCACGTGGTGCTGGTGAAGGTCGCCAGTACCGCGGTGGTCGCACAGATGATGGGGCTCACCCGCGACGAGATCATCAACGCGGTGTCGCTGGCGTGGGTCGATGGGCAGAGCCTGCGCACCTACCGCCACGCACCCAACACCGGCTCGCGCAAGAGCTGGGCTGCTGGTGACGCCACCAGCCGCGCGGTGCGTCTGGCACTGATCGCCAAGACCGGCGAGATGGGCTATCCGTCGGTCCTCAGCGCCAAGGGCTGGGGCTTCTATGACGTGCTGTTCAAGGGCAACGAGTTCAAGTTCCAGCGCCCCTATGGCAGCTACGTGATGGAAAACGTGCTGTTCAAGATCAGCTTCCCGGCCGAGTTCCACTCGCAGACGGCGGTGGAAGCGGCGATGACCCTGCACGGAGAACTGCAGAAGCTCGGCAAGACGGAAAAGGACATCAAGAAGATCACGATCCGCACGCACGAGGCCTGCATCCGCATCATCGACAAGAAGGGGCCGCTGAACAACCCGGCGGACCGCGACCACTGCATCCAGTACATGGTGGCGGTGCCGATCATCTTCGGCCGCCTGACCGCCGGCGACTACGAAGACGCCATCGCCGCCGACAAGCGCATCGATACGCTGCGCGACAAGATCATCTGCGTGGAAGACCCGTCCTACACCAAGGACTACCACGATCCGAAGAAGCGCTCGATTGCCAACGCACTCACGGTCGAGTTCAACGACGGCAAGAAGCTCAAGGAAGTCGTGGTCGAGTACCCGATCGGCCACAAGCGCCGCCGCAAGGAAGGCATGCCGGTTCTGGTCGAGAAGTTCAAGACCAACCTGAACCGGGTCTTCGCGGCCAAACAGGCGGGCGCGATCCTGGCGCTGTGCCTGGACTCGAAGAAGCTGGACGCCACGCCCGTCAACGAGTTCGTCGACCTGATGGCGCGCTGAGCGGCAACCGGCCGGACCGGCGGGAGGATGCATCGCGCTATCGTTGCCGGAGCAGTTGCCGGAGCAGTTGCCGGAGCAGTTGCCGGAGCAGTTGCCGGACAGGTTCCCGCGAAGGCGGGAACCGCCGCACCGATCGTCGTGTTGCGGGTCTATGGAAGACACCACGTTGCGGAGTGACACCATGAACCGAAGCGCTCTACTCCTGCCCCTCGTCGCGCTGGTCCTGTCGGGCTGCGCATCGACCTATTCGATGACGCTGATGCCCCGCAACAGCGGCAAGCTGTACTACGGCGAAGCGGTTGAACAGTCGTCCGGTGGCCCGGCCAACGTCAGCGTGACGATCGAAGACAAGACCTACTCCGGCACCTGGGTCGTCAGTACCGCATCGCACTCCAGCGGATTTGTCACCGGAGGATTCGGCTTCTATGGCCGCCGCGGCGGCATCGGCTTCGGCGGCGGCCCCGTGGTGGTCGACAACCCGAGCGGCGGCGAAGCCAAGGCCCTGCTGCAGTCACCCGATGGCGGCGGCCTGCGCTGCGACTTCCGGGGCCTGGGCGCCGGGCGCTCGGCCAACGGCACCTGCCAGGACGACAAGGGCCTTTTGTACGACGTGCAACTGCGCCCGAAGGGCAGCAACTGAATCGAAATCGCCAGATACCCGGGCTCGCGGGTGACAACCGCACGGCCCCTTGAACACCGACTGATCGCAGTGACAACGACGGAACCACAACAATGAGCCATAACCTGCACAACACGCGGCAAAGCTTCAAGGCGGGCAGCAAGAGCGGCAAGTTCTATTCGCTGCCTGAGCTTGCCAAGACCTACCCGGCCGTCAATAAGCTGCCGGTGTCGATCCGCATCGTTCTCGAAGCGGTGCTGCGCAACTGCGACGGCAAGAAAGTGACCGAGGAGCACGTCAAGCAGTTGGCCAACTGGCAGCCGTGTGCCGACCGCGTCGACGAGATTCCGTTCATCGTCGCCCGCGTGGTGCTGCAGGACTTCACCGGCGTACCTCTGCTGGCCGATCTGGCCGCGATGCGCAACGTCGCCGCCAAGGCGGGCAAGGATCCCAAGCGGATCGAGCCGCTGGTGCCGGTGGACCTGGTGGTCGACCACTCGGTGATGATCGATCACTACGGCGGCAAGGACTCGCTCGATCTGAACATGAAGCTCGAGTTCCAGCGCAATCGCGAGCGCTATGAGTTCATGAAGTGGGGCATGCAGGCGTTCGACACCTTCGGCGTTGTGCCACCGGGCTTCGGCATCGTGCACCAAGTCAACCTCGAGTATCTGGCGCGCGGTGTGCACCAGAAGGACGGCGTCTACTACGCCGACACGCTGGTTGGAACCGACAGCCACACCACGATGATCAACGGCATCGGCGTGGTGGGCTGGGGCGTGGGCGGCATCGAGGCCGAGGCCGGCATGCTCGGCCAGCCGGTGTACTTCCTCACGCCTGACGTGGTCGGCTTCGAACTCAAGGGCAAGTTGCGCGAGGGCGTGACCGCCACCGACCTCGTGCTCACCGTCACCGAGATGCTGCGCAAGGAAAAGGTGGTCGGAAAATTCGTCGAGTTCTTCGGCAGCGGCACCAGCACGCTCGCCCTGCCCGACCGCGCCACCATCGCCAACATGGCGCCCGAGTACGGCGCAACAATGGGCTTCTTCCCAGTCGACGAGAAGACTGTCGAGTACTTCAAGGGCACCGGCCGCACCGCTGAAGAGATCGCCGCATTCGAGGCCTACTTCAAGGCGCAAGGCCTGTTCGGCGTACCCAAGGCGGGCGACCTGAACTTCACGAAAGTGGTGACGCTCGACCTGTCGACCGTGGCGCCGTCGCTCGCCGGTCCCAAACGCCCGCAGGACCGCATCGAGATCGGCGCAGTCAAGCAGACCTTCACGCGGCTGTTCAGCAACCCGGCCAGCGCAACCGGCCCCGAAAGTGGCTTCAACCAGCCGGCCGACAAGCTCGCCAAGACCTTCACCACCAGCAACGGCGTCGAAGTGAAAAATGGCGACGTGCTGATCGCCGCCATCACCTCCTGCACCAACACGTCGAACCCGGGCGTGCTGCTCGCCGCCGGTCTGCTCGCCAAGAAGGCTGTCGAGCGCGGCCTCACGGTGCGCAAGCACATCAAGACCTCGCTGGCCCCGGGCTCGCGGATCGTCACCGAGTACCTGACCAAGACCGGTCTCCTGCCCTACCTGGAGAAGCTCGGCTTTTCGGTCGCTGCCTATGGCTGCACCACCTGCATCGGCAACGCCGGCGACCTGACGCCTGAGCTGAACGAGGTGATCAGCAAGAACGACCTCGTCTGCGCGGCAGTGCTCTCCGGCAACCGCAACTTCGAGGCGCGCATCCATCCGAACCTCAAAGCCAACTTCCTCGCCTCGCCGCCGCTGGTGGTCGCCTATGCGATCGCCGGCACGATGATGAGGGACCTGATGACCGAGCCGCTGGGCAAAGGCAAGGACGGCAAGGATGTCTTCATCGGCGACGTCTGGCCCACCTCAGATGAGGTGCACGCGCTGCTCAAGCACGCGATGGATCCGAAGGCGTTCGCCGCCAACTACGGCAAGGTCAAGAGCGCCCCCGGCGACCTGTGGGAAAAAGTGAAGAGTTCGGCCGGTCAGGTGTATGCGTGGCCGAAGTCAACCTACATCGCCGAGCCGCCGTTCTTCGCCGACTTTTCGATGACGCCGGCCACCATGCCGCAGGTGAAGAACGCCCGTGCGCTGGGCATCTTCGGCGACTCGATCACCACCGATCACATCTCGCCTGCCGGCAGCATCAAGGACACCTCGCCGGCCGGCAAGTGGCTGCAGGAGAACGGCGTCATCAAGGCCGACTTCAACAGCTACGGCGCGCGTCGGGGCAACCATGACGTGATGATGCGCGGCACCTTCGCCAACGTACGCATCAAGAACCTGATGATCCCCGCCAAGGCGGACGGCTCGCGCGTGGAAGGCGGCATCACTGTCCACCAGCCCTCGGGCCAGCAGATGTCGATCTACGACGCCGCGATGAAGTACATCGACGATGGCGTGCAGACGGTGATCTTCGGTGGTGAGGAGTACGGTACCGGCTCCTCGCGCGACTGGGCCGCCAAGGGCACGCAGCTGCTCGGTGTCAAGGCGGTGGTGGCGCGCAGTTTCGAGCGCATCCACCGTTCCAATCTGGTCGGCATGGGCGTGCTGCCGCTGCAGTTCCTCGGCAGCGACAGCGCCGCCTCGCTGGGCTTGAAGGGCGACGAGACCTTCGACATCGAGGGCCTGGCCGGCGAGATCAAGCCTCAGCAGGAGGCCACCCTCGCGATCAAGCGTGGCGACGGCAGCACCCGGCGCGTCAAGGTGACGCTGCGCATCGACACGCCGATCGAGGTCGATTACTACCGGCACGGCGGCATCCTGCCGTTCGTGCTGCGGCAACTGCTGGCGGCCTGAGTCCGCCTGCCGGGCACGACGAGACGCGCAAGGCGTCGGCGCGAAAACTCGCTGTAGCGAGCGTTCGCGCCGTGCGCACCGCAGCGTCATCCACAACAAGACCCCGTGACGGACCCGCCCGATGCAGCCAGATCACCCACCCGTCGTTGAACCGCCCGGCATCGTGGACCGCCCGCAGACTGACCGTGGGTTGCTCGGCCGCGTCGTCCCGCTGCTCGCCCTGGGCCTGATGTTTCTGATGGTGCTGCAAAGCTGCCTGTCGACGGCTTCGCTCGCACCGGCATCTGCTCCGGTGGCTCCGGCGCCTGCCAACAAGTGATTTCGGACCACCCCCATGCCGCGTGACAGCGATCAGCCCTCGTCGGCGCGCAACGTGCTCGGCGGGCCGCTCGAGTGCTGCTGCCTGCCGCCCGATGGACCGCGCACCGGCTTCTATCGTGATGGCTACTGCCACACCGGCCCGCAGGACACCGGATCACACACCGTCTGCGCGGTGATGACGGCCGAGTTCCTCGCCTTCTCGCAACGCAACGGCAACGACCTCATCACGCCGCGCCCCGAGTTCGACTTTGCGGGCCTGCATCCGGGCGATCACTGGTGCCTGTGCGTTTCGCGCTGGAAGCAGGCGCTCGACGCCGGCATGGCGCCGCCGGTAAAGCTCGTGGCCTGCCATGAGCAGGCACTCAAGCAGGTCACGCTGGCACAGTTGCAGGCACACGCAACCTGACAGTGCAGTGGCCATCGCGGCGCTGGGCTCAGCCCGCCTGGCGAAGCGCAGTTCACGCGGCGACGCCTTCTCACATGCCCTTGAACAGGTGCGCGTAGAGCCGACTTGCCACCAGTGTTTCCTGCCGGCCGCGCAGTGCCAGGTACACCTTGCCTGACTCATCGCGCCGGGCCGACGTGATGCAGCGGGCCTGCACCACCGTCCCCCGATGCACCTGCCAGAACTTCTGCTCGTCCAGTTGCGGCAGCAGTTCCTTCAGCGGCATGCGGATCAGGTGTTCGCGGTCAGCGGTCACCACGCGCACGTACTTGTCGGCAGCCTCGAAGTAGACGACGTCGTCGACCGGCACCATGTGCACGACCGCCCCCACCTGCGCCTGAACCACCTCCAACTGCGGCATGCGCGCCGCTGCATTCGCCCCGGCGGCCTGGCCGAGCACCGCGCGCAGTTGCTCCACCGCCTGCTGCAGAGACTCGCCATGAGGCGCCCGATCGGCCAGACGTTGCTTGAGTCGCTGCACGCAGGCCTGCAGGCGCGGCGTGTCGACTGGTTTCACCAGGTAATCGACCGCCTGCGAGGCAAACGCCTGCACCGCGTATTGCTCATAGGCAGTCACAAACACCAGCAGCGGAAACGGCGTGTCCTCCGGCCAGTCTTCGGCCAGCGCCTGCGCTGCCTCCAATCCAGTCATGCCGGGCATGCGTACGTCGAGGAAGCACACCTGCGGCCGCCAGTGCAGCGCCTGCTCCACAGCCCGCCCACCGTCGCCCACGGCGGCCACGATGCTCAGCTGCGGCCATAACTCGGCCAGTTCGGACTGCAGCCAGGTGGACAGCAGCGGTTCGTCTTCGGCAACCAGGGCGGTCGGCACAGGACTCAAGTTCAACTCTCAGAGCAACAAGAAGGACGGATCACGGTGACTTGCGAGGCGCCAGCGGCAGCGACACGACGGCGAGCGTGCCGCCTTCGGCGTCGTCGCAGCGCGCCAGCGTGAAGCTCGCGCGCGTACCGTGCAGCGTGCGCAGCCGGCTGCGCACCTGTTCGACGCCGAAGTTCACGCCATCGCTCGGCGGACTGGCGCCCAATCCGATACCGGTGTCGCGCACCGACAGCACCAGGCTGCCATCACTGGCGCGCGCACTGACCTCGATCCGACCGCCCTCGACCTTGGGCTCCAGACCATGGCGAATGCTGTTCTCAACCAGCGGTTGCAACAGCAGCGGCGGCACTGGCGTCGCCGCGAGCTCTGCCGGCAGGTCGAGGCTGTACTGCAGCCGCTCGCCCATGCGAAAGCCCATCAGCGCCAGATAGTCACGTAGGCGCTCGAACTCGACGGAAAGCGGCTGGTCGCCGGAGCGACTCGCCGACAGCGACGCGCGCAGGAAGGCATTCAACCGGTCGAGCATCGCCACGGCGCGCACCGGGTCGGTGCCGATCAACACGCGCAGGTTGGCCAGGGTGTTGAACAGCATGTGCGGCTCGAGCTGCGCCTGCAGCAGCTTGAGCTGATTCTCGGTGGCGGCGCGCTGCGCGGCTTCGGCCTGCGACCGTACCTCGCCGAGACGCTCGCGCAGTCCGATGAACAGGGTGGACAGCAGCATCGCAACCAGCGTCACCGACAGCACCAGGCGGGTGTTGGATGAGCCGAGCTGCGCCAGACTCGCCGACGAATAGCCGGTCAGCGCATCGCCAATCGCCAGGCCGGCCAGCGGCCCCAGCACCAGCGCCAGCACCATCAGCGGGAGCATCAACGCCCACCCGAGTTTGCGTGAGGCGGTGTCTATTGCCACGCCACGACGTATCGCCGCGCGCTGCAGCAGCCAGATCAGCGCCGAACGGGTGACGTCGGTCAGCGCCCAGCACGACAAGCCGATGGCGTACGAGTAGACGAGCTTGGCCACCAAGCCGCGCCCGCCATCGATCGCGGTCAGGAACAGCGCGATCAGCAGGCACACGACCGCCATGAAGCGCAAGCCTCGCCACAGTCGCCCCTGCAGCGGGCCTCCGACGGTCGGCGCATCAGCAGGCGGGGTCGCGGGCGTCATGGTGGTCAGCATGGCACGTCAGGAAGTTCGTTCGGCCGCGGCGAAACGGCGCGGTGCCCTGATCGCACTGTGCCAACGAGGGCTTGATGGGTCACGTCCGACCTGACCGGAAGACAGCGGAGGCGACGAAATGATGGCTGCGGGCCGCCAGATGCGGGGTGGCGGCCGATTGCAGGCGCAACGAGAACGCGAACGCCCGCCCCACCCGAGCTTGTCACCGGTGCGCACGCGGATCGGCGAACGGCGCCCTGCACAATGGCGCCATGAGCGCCGCGCCGCCCGCTATCACTGCTGTCATCGACACCAACGTCCTGCTCGATTTCTGGGTGTTCGACGACCCCCGCGTACACCCGCTGCGACAGGCGGTGGAAGCTGGCCGTCTCGACTGCGTGCGCAGCACCGCCACCGACGACGAACTGGCCGATGTGCTGCAGCGGCCTGCATTCGCCGATCGACTGGCAGCGCGGGGTGTCGATCCTGCTTCGCTGCTGAGGCGCTGGCAAGCAGCCGCGCGACTGGCGCCGCGCATCTTTGCGGCGCCGTGGCCGTGCACCGATCCACTGGACCAGAAGTTCCTCGACCTCGCCAGCACGGTACGCGCCGGCGTGCTGGTGACCAAGGACAAGGCTTTGCTGAAGGTGGGTCGCCGCGCGCAGCGTCAAGGCCTGGCGATTGTCACCGTGGCCGGCGCGATCGAGCGGCTGGCGCGGGCCGACTGACCGGATCAGATCGGACCGGCCCGCGGTGCGCGCGCCCCTTCGGGCGCGACAGCCACGATGCCGTCCTCAGGCTCAGTCGCCGTGGATCACCGCGTGGCGCAGACCGATGGCGTCATCGAGGGCATGGTGGCGCCGCAGGCCCAGGCTGCCCGCCACCTGATCCAGCGTTTCGTAGGCCACCGGGACGCGCAACCACTGCGCGCCCGCCGGCAACGCCTCGGTGCCGAGCAGATCCGACAGCGCCCAGCGATCGAAGCCGGAATCGCTGATCAAGGTGACTGGCCGGCCACGCGCGCGAGACGCAAGCCATGACACGAATCGGTCTGCCAGCGCAGCGCGGGGTTGCGCGCATTGCTCGAACAGCGGCAGCACCACGTCGCACACGAACTCGCTGCAGCGGTCGGCGAGCGGCACCGACGACTCGTCGAGCGTCTCGGCGATCTCGCCGTAGAACTCGCTGCCGTCGTCGGCCACGGCGCCGAAGCTGAGCAGTTGCGGCTGCGTCAGGCGACTGAACTCGCTGTCGACGTAGACGTGGCAATGACCCACCGGCGGCTGCACCCGCTGCGACGGCAACGGCACGAATCGAAACAGCAGCACTTCGTCCGGGTACTCGCCGCGCGACAGCGAAAGCTTGTCGATCAGTTGCGTCGGCGGCAGGTCGGTCTCGCGAAAGCCCGCGCGCCGCAGCGCGCGCAGCGCCCGCACGTTGCGGCGCGACGGCCGCAGAAGGAAGCGATTGACCCCGCGCTGCGCCTGCAGCCAGCGACACAGCAGGTCGATCGCTTCGGAGCCGAAACCTTGGCCGCACACGCTGCTGTCGGCCAGCCACAGGTCGAGGCAGGTGACGTCGTTGAGCACGTCGAGCCGCTCGTGGCTGACGAAGCCGACGTCGCGCTGCAGCGCCAGGCTGTGGATGATGAAGCCGCGCCCTTCGTACGGCAGGCTGCCGTCGAAGTAGTGTGGCGCATAGTCGTTGCTGAAGGCGGCAAAGCTCGGGATCGGGTGATCGGGGAAATGCGGCGCCCCGAGCCGGCGCGGCGTCAGATCGCTCTGCGCCAGCCAGCGCCAGACCTGCGCGGCGTCCGCAGGGCGGGCTGCGCGCAGGGCCACGCGCGTCCCCAACGCGGTCACGGCAGCCGGCAGGGCAACGGCCACCGCGACATGCTCACCCGGCTGGAAGTCGACTTCGACCGGCGCGGACAGGCCGACCCACGTCACCTCGTCCAGGTCGAGCAGGCTGGTCAGGGCATCGCGCGCCATGAGGTGCGCGGTGCCGGGACCGGTCAGTGTCGTCATCGTCACGTTGTCGCTGCTTTGCTGTCCGACGCGCGCTCACGCGCACCGATCGACGTCTTCCCTGAGTCACCCGCCCGGCCGGATACAGAGCCGCTTGCGCCAGAGGCTACACAGATGCGCCAACCCGGCAGCGCCGATATGCAGCACGTTGGGCAGTGTATTTTCGCGTTCACGCATGCAGCCAGCAGGCGGTGCGCCGTCACGGACCCTCCATGAACCCTCCGATTCGGGCCACCTCCCCTCGTCGCCTCGCCCCGAGCAAGCTGCCTGCCGTGGGTACCACCATCTTCACGGTGATGTCGGCGCTGGCAGCCCAGCACGGGGCGGTCAACCTGGGGCAGGGGTTCCCTGACTTCGACTGCGACCCGCGACTGCAGCAAGCTTTCGCCGACGCGATGGCCGCCGGCCACAACCAGTACGCGCCGATGGCCGGCTACCTGGCACTGCGCGAGGCACTCGCCAGCAAACAGCGCACGCTTTACGGGCATGCCTGCGATCCGCACACCGAGATCACCGTCACCGCCGGCGCCACCCAGGCGATCATGGCTGCGGTGCTGGCGCTGGTCGCTCCGGGCGACGAGGTGATCGTGTTCGAGCCCGTCTACGACAGCTACATCCCCTCGATCACGCTGGCGGGCGGCCGCGCAGTTGCCATCGCACTGGATCATCAGCGCGGGTTCGCGCCCGACTGGGATCGCGTACGCGCCGCCATCACGCCGCGCACGCGGCTGATCATGCTCAACTTTCCGCACAATCCGACCGGCCGCTGCCTGCGCGCGGACGACCTGCGCGCACTCGAGTCGATCGTCGCGGAAACCGGGGTGTTGTTGATCTCCGACGAGGTCTACGAGCACATCGTCTTCGACGGCCAATCGCACTGCTCGATCGGCAGTTCAGCACTGCTCGCCCGACATGCCGTGGTGATATCGAGCTTCGGCAAGACCTTCCACACGACCGGATGGAAGATCGGCTACGCCATCGCGCCTGCTGCCTTGAGCGCCGAGATCCGCAAGGTGCACCAGTTCATGGTGTTTTCGGTCAACACGCCCGGCCAGCATGCGATCGCCGCCCACCTTGACGACCCGACCACTTACCTCGACCTGCCCGCTTTCTACGAGGCCAAGCGCGACCTGTTCCGCGCTGGCCTTGCCGATTCGCCCTTCCGCCTGCTGCCGTGCGAAGGTACGTACTTCGTGCTGGCCGACTACAGCGCCCTGTCGGACGAGCCGGACGACGTCTTCGCGCGTCGCCTGGCCATCGAAGCGCGGGTCGCGGCGATTCCGGTCAGCGTGTTCTACGAATGCACCCCACGGCCCCGCGACGTGCGCGTGGTGCGCCTGTGCTTCGCCAAGCGCGATGCCACGCTGAACGAAGGATTGCGCCGGCTGCGCGCGTTCGCAGCCCGCTGAGACCGGCAGCACCGCGGCGGCGCTGCAGCAACGCGCGCGTCGACCCATCCCAGAGTCATGCCCCAGGGCAAGTGCCTCTGCGCCCTCCTGACACGATCAGGCTGCACGCGTTGTCGCTCACGCAGGCGACAGCGCGCGAAAGACCACTGCCTGGTCGGCCCGACGATTGGCCTGGCGAGAGGCAGCGGCTTGAACTGACGACCCTGCATCCCGCGGCAGTCAGACGCTCAGGCCAGCGGTACTGCGCTCGCGCCCGCTGGGCGCTCGCGGCGCACTCTCCTGTTCCAGTTGATTGCGCCGCCGTTGCTGCTGCTCACCCTGGCCGGGGCGGTGATCGTATTCGGCCAGTGGAGCCGGGAACGCGATGGGCGCCGCTAGTCGCCGCGGCGCTGCATCGTCACGCTGCCCAGCACCGGGCGGGCGCCGACAGCGGCGCCGATGGTTCGCCAATGCAGATCGGCAAAGTCGCCGCGCAGCGACTTGAGCAAGTACAGCTCGCGGTCGATCTCCTGGCGGGTACGCACGCCGAGACGGCGAAGCAGCGGTACCGGCGGACACCAGCCGCGAATGGCGTGTTGCAGCAGGAACGCGCTGACCATGATCGGCAGACCGAGCCAGGCCCGGTGGCGCAGCACGCCCAAGGCGAGACCGGAGAGCGACAGGACGGACGCATTGACTTGCAGCCAGCGCTCCAGTTCCCACTCGCGCGCCAGCTCGTCGATGCGACTGTCAATCTCGAACTGCGGACGCGCGCGGTAGAACGCCACGCAGGCATCAATGGCGCGGTCGATGCGGGCATTGATGGCGGGGTCGGTAACCGCCCGGACGGGGTCGTCGAGGTCAGCGTGTCTGGGCATGGCAGCCTCCGCAAACAACCCGGTGGCTGCAAATCCGGTGCCCACCGCCGGCGGCCCTGAGCGACACCGGCTTGGTAGGCCTCAATCGTGCGGACCGACCTTCATCCGGCCAATCCACACGCTGATTGGCGGCCCACTCTTCGGATGGTCGTGCCACGGCGTGCGGCGATCGCAACCGAGCATGTTCAACTCCGCTTCCGACAGTTGCTTGCCGCGCGCGGTCAGGGACGCCACCTCGGTGGCGCTGATGGGCGTGAGCATCCATGACTGCGGGTCCATGCCGCCGGCCCAGTCGACGATCTCGGTGAACACCGAGAGAAACGATTGCCGGCACGCCGGACAGGCGAGCTGCATCACGTGCAGGTGAAAGTCATCGATCAGATCGACCTCGCGCAGCAGGCCGCCCGGACGCGAGCGCCATGCATCGTCGGCTGCGGCCGGCCAGCATTGCGCACAGCCGACAGCTGGCTGACCAGAGGTCGCCGCCTTGGCGCGCTCGTCGTCAGCCATCGTCACCCACGGGCGGCGGCAGCAACTGCGCGCTGCGTTCCGCCGGCAGCGCCTCCACCTCGCGCAGCTTGCGCTGCATCTGGCGCGCGCGCGTGTCGGCATCTTCCAGCGTCTTCGTCACCGTGGCGACCTGGCTGCGCACCTTGCCGATCCACTCGCCAAAGCGCGCGAACTCGGTCTTGACCGCGCCCAGCAGCTCGCGCACCTCGACCGAGCGCTGCTCGATGGCGAGCGTGCGAAAGCCCATCTGCAGGGAGTTGAGCAGGGCAAACAACGTGGTCGGGCCGGCGACCACCACGCGCAACTCACGATTCAACGCCTCGCTCAGCCCCGGGCGACGCAGCACCTCGGCGAACAGTCCCTCGGTGGGCAGGAACAGGATCGCGAAGTCGGTGGTGTGCGGCGGCTCCACGTACTTGTCGCGGATCTTCTTCGCCTCGGCACGGATGCGCAGCTCGAGGGCGGCTCCAGCCGCCTCCATCGCCGGCACATCGGCCGCCTCTTGCGCCGCCAGCAACCGCTCGTAGTCCTCGCTCGGAAACTTGGCGTCGATCGGCAACCACAACGAGGTCCCGCCAATGAGATCGCCGCGCCCCGGCATCTTCACCGCGAACTCCACCCGCTCGCCCGAGTCCGGCCGGGTCGCCACGTTGGCGGCGTACTGCTCGGCGGTCAGCACCTGCTCCAGCAGAGCCGCCAGCTGCACTTCGCCGTAGGAGCCGCGCGACTTGACGTTGGTCAGCACGCGCTTGAGATCACCCACCCCCTGCGCCAGTCCCTGCATCTCGCCGAGGCCGCGATGCACCTGCTCCAGGCGATCGCTGACCTGCTTGAAGCTTTCGCCAAGGCGCGCTTCGAGCGTGCTCTGCAGCTTCTCCTCCACGGTCGCGCGCATCTGGTCCAGCTTCGCTTCGTTGCCCTGCTGCAACGTGGCCAGCTGCGTCTGCAAGGTGCTGCGCACCTCCGCCAGGTTGAGCTGGATCGCCCGCGTGAGATCGGCCAGCTGTTGCTGCATTGCGGCAGCAAAGCTCTGCAGCTGCAGGGCGGCCTCCTCGCGGTTGGCGCGGCTGCTGGACTCGGCGCCCTCGCTGATGCGCGCCAGCTGCTGGCCAAAACCGGTCAATTGGGTGGCCTGCAGGTTGGCGACGTTGGTCAGCTGCCCCAGCAGCCCGGTTTGCAGCTCCGCCAGCCGGGCACCCGTTTCCGTACGCCCATCGCGCGCGTTCTGCGTGATGGCGTCGCGCAATTCCCGCTCCAGCCGTTCGCTGAGCGCATCGTTGCGGCGCTGCAGTTCAACGATCTGTTCCGACAGGCGCGCGCCGCGTGCCTGCCGCAGGGCGAACACGAGCGCCACGAGAGCCAGAAGCAGCGCAACAAGTGCGACCAGGGCGACAACGATGGCAGGTTCGGTCATGGCATACCGCGGCAGGCAGGGCGCCGATGATAGGCGACGCGCGACGGCGCTTAGGGGTAACCCCGCCTACTCGCAGCAGGCCCGCGCTCGGAGAATCCGCCACCCCTCGATGTCCGGCAGGTGCCCGGGCTCGCCAGTGCGGCGTTCGACCGCACGATGATGAGATTGCCAGGAGACCTCCCGTGAACCTGCCCGCCCCCTTGTACGACCTGCAACCCTGGGTCGAGCACTACGGCACCCATGTCGCGCGCGACTTGCCGCTGCCGGCGCAGGACAACCTGGCGCAGTTGCTCGCGCAGTCAGCATCCCGCTTTGCCAAGGAAACTGCATTCACCACCTGCATGCCCAACGGCATGCATGGCTCGCTCAGTTTTGCGCAGGTCGATGCCTACGCCGACGCCTTCGCCGTGTACCTGCGCCAGGTGCTCGGGCTGGCGCAAGGCGCGCGGGTGGCGCTGCAGACGCCGAACTGCCTGGCCTATCCGGTGGCAGCGTTCGGCATCCTGAAGGCCGGCTGCGTGCTGGTGAACACCAATCCGCTGTACACGCCGAGCGAAATGGAACACCAGTTCCGTGACTCAGGCGCCGAAGCACTGGTGATCGTCGACATGTTCGCCGACAAGCTGGACGGCATCCTGGCGCGCACCGGTATCCGCCAGGTGATCGTCGCCGAGGTGCCGCAGTTCTTCTCTCCGGTGCCGCGCGCCGTGATCCGCGGCGTAATGAAGTGGTGGAACAGGGCACTGCCCAAGATCACGGTCAAGCACATTCGCTTCGACTGGGCGCTGGCAGAGGGCGCGATGGTGCGCCAGCGCGACAACGTGGACGTGGCGGCGTTCACCCAGGGCATTGGCCATTCGTCGCTCGCCGCGCTGCAGTACACCGGTGGCACCACCGGTGTGAGCAAGGGCGCGATGCTGACCCACGGCAACCTGCTCAACAACCTGACCCAGGCGTTCGCCATGGGCCGCAGCCACATCGAAGAAGGCAAGGAGGTGGTGCTCACGGCCCTGCCGCTGTATCACATCTTCGCCTTCACCTTCAATCTGCTGTGCTTCTACACCGTGGGCGCGCGCAACGTGCTGGTGCCCAGTCCGCGGCCGATCCAGAACCTGCAGCGCGCATTCGACAACTACAAGATCACCTGGATCAGCGGCGTCAACACATTGTTCAACGCCCTGATGAACGAAGAGTGGTTCACCGCGTTCCCGCCGCGCCACCTGAAGGCCGCGGTCGCCGGTGGCGCAGCGCTGCAGCACGCGGTGGCCGAACGCTGGCAGTCGATCACCGGCACCCGTATCGCCGAGGGCTATGGGCTGACGGAGTCGTCGCCGGTGGTGTGCTTCAACCCGATCAGCGGCACCCACAAGCCGGATGCCATCGGCATACCGGTGCCGGGCACCGGCGTGCGCCTGGTCGACGATGCCGGCAAGCCGGTGGCGCTCGGCGAGCCGGGCGAACTGATCGTGAGCGGCCCGCAGGTGATGCAGGGCTACTGGAACCGGCCGGACGAAACCGCCAAGACGGTGCGCGACGGCTGGCTGTACACCGGTGACATCGCGATCATGGATCGAGATGGCTACTTCAAGATCGTCGATCGCAAGAAGGACATGATCCTGGTGTCGGGCTTCAACGTGTACCCGAACGAGGTGGAGGATGCGATTGCCAAGATGGACGCCGTGCTCGAGGTTGCCGTGATCGGCGTACCGGACAGCAAGAGCGGTGAAGCGGTGCGCGCCTACATCGTGCCGCAGGGCGAAGGCTTGACCGAGGAGGCGGTGCGGGCGCACTGCAAGCGCCTTCTCACCGACTACAAGCTGCCGCGCAACATCGAGTTCCGCAAGGAACTGCCGAAGACGCCGATCGGCAAGATCCTGCGCAAGGATCTGAAGGCCGAGTACCAGGCAAAAGCCGGCGGCTGACGCCGTCCCCGCGGCAGCGGGGACGCTGCTTCGCACCTCACGCAGACACCAGGTTCCCGCCAGCGCGGGAAGCGACGGAGACCACAGTGCTCACCGAACTCGAAACCAAGCTGCTCGGCATCATGATGATGGTCATCATGCTGGGCATGGGCGCATCGCTCACGTTCAAGGACTTTCGCATCGCCTTTCGCAAGCCGCAAGGCATCCTGGTCGGCCTGCTGTGCCAGTACGCGATCATGCCGTTGCTCGCCTACGCACTGGCGGTCGGGCTGGGACTGCCGCCGGCGCTGGCGATCGGCCTGATCCTGATGGGCTGCATGCCGGGTGGCACGACTTCGAACATCTTCACCTACTTCAGCAAGGGCGTACTGGCGCTGTCGATCATGATGACGGTGTGCTCGACGCTGGTCGCGGTAGCGATGGTGCCAGCCCTGCTGGAGTTCTACTCGGGCATGATCGGCCTGCCGTCCGAGTACGCGGTGCCCGCCGGCAACGTGGCGCAGGTGCTGGTGGTGCTGATCGTGCCAACGCTGATCGGCATGCTGCTGCGCAAGTGGAATCCGAATGTCGGCGCCACGATCGAGCTGATCGGCGGCTTCCTCGGCATCGTCGTCATTCTTTTCCTGATCGTCACCTGGGTTCCGCGCAACCATATGCTGCTGGCCACCACACCCGCATCGGTCTACTTCGCCTCGATCGGTCTGGGGCTCTTCGGTATGGCGCTCGGTTGGGCGCTCAGCCGTGCGCTGCGGCAGGACGCGCGCCGCAGCCGCACCATCGCTCTGGAAACCGGCATTCAGAACGGGCCGCTCGCGGTGCTGGTGGTGCTGCTCACGTTCAAGGGTGACATGCAACAGCAGGTGCTGCTCATCCCGGTGCTCTATTCGCTGTTCATCGTCTTGACCTCGAGCGCCGTGACGGTGTGGTTCCGCCGCATCACCACGCGCGAAGAACTTGCGCGTGACAACGCCAAGGTGCCGACGGGCGCCTCACCTGCAGCGGCCTGACGCTGGATTGCGCCTGTCCGGTGTGCCTATGACGTCGCCCCCTGCGATCTGCGCGGGAACTCGATGTCGACTTCGCCGCGTGCAGGCTCGCAAGCGTTAGCCCGGTCAACGAGCTAGCGGTCTGCCTCGCCCGTTCCGCCGAGACCGACGCCCATCCCCAAGCCACCGGCCCCGGCGGCGCCTGCCCCGGTCTTCCCGCCGGTGGCGTCTGCCCGCGCCTCGCGCCCCCGACCCGATGATCCGCCGCCTGGCGGGCGCAATGCGCCCTGCTTGGGGATCGTCAGGTCCGACGGGACGGGCTCCAGGTCAAGCACTTGACGCACGAAATCTCGCAGTGACACCACCAGCGCGGCGGTCTCGACCGTCCGTCCAGCAGCAAGATCGGAAGCTGCCTGCGCCGCCAGCCGCACCTGTTCCTCGGTGCCGAGCAGGATCACATCGGATAGCGCGGCCTCGACCGCGTCGCGCACGCGACGGCGACGATCCGATCCAGTGAGCGCCACCGAGGCACCATTGTCAACCGCGGAGTCGGCGGCATCAGCGTCCTGGCGCAGGTCGCGCAGGCGCGTCGGGTCGACCAGGAGGTCGCCGGTGAACGAGCCGCCAAGCACCTTGTAAGCGGCAATCAGCAGACGCAGCCGCTCGTTGACCTGGCGGTTCTCCCGTTGGTTGCGCTGCTGCACGGTCTGCATGACGAGCAGACGAATGCCGACCATCACCAGCGTGATGACCGCCAGACCAAGCACGGTCGCCACGACCCCTTGCCACGAGCTGAAGTCCATCAGCGAGCGCACCTTGTCTCGTCAGCGTCCGATCTGACGGTTGCGCCCAGGAAGGCGACGCGAGGACTCATCCATCCCGGTTACGCATCCAGTCGGCGGTCTGGAAGAACGACTGCACCAGGCGCAGCCGCAACGCTTCGTCCACGCCCTCTTCGACCATGGCCTGGTTCATGCACTGCAGCCACTGATCACGTTCGACGCTGCCGATCGTGAACGGCAGATGCCGCTGCCGCAGGCGCGGATGGCCGAAGCGCTCGATGTAGTGATTCGGCCCACCCAGCCAGCCACTGAGGAACCAGTAGAGCTTGTCGCGCGCGGCCGCGAGCTCGTTGCCATGCACGCTGCGCAGGCGGGCATAGCCGGGCTCCAGGTCCATCAGGTCGTAGAAGCGATCAACCAGCGCACGCACGGCTGCATCGCCGCCGAGCCGCGCGTACGGCGTGTCTTGCGCCTGCTCGACCGCCGCGGTCGGATCTGGCACGCCGCTCACTTCAAGCCTCCCGCAGCGAGGTCAGCGGCGGCGTGCGCAGCACCGCGCGCAGGCCCATCCAGCCGCCCAGCAATGCGCACAGCGCGCCGCCGCCGATGCCCAGCACGAACACCCAGGGCGTGACCGCGTACTCGAACTCGAAGGCGTACCTGGCCAGCGCCCAGCCGATCGCCGCAGCGCCCGTCGCGGCCAGCAAGCCGGCCAGCCCGCCGAGGCAAAGCATCTCGGCCACCTGCGCACGCTGCAGTTGCTGGCGCGAGGCGCCAAGTGCCCGCAGTAGCGCCGCCTCGCGCACGCGCTCGTCGCGCGAGCTGGCCAGCGCCGCGTACAGCACCAGCACACCGGCGGCCAGCGTGAAGACGAACAGGAATTCGACTGCCGCAATCACCTGATCGATCACCGCCTGCACCTGCCGGAATATGGCACTGGTGTCGACTACGGTGAGGTTCGGGTACTCGCGCAGAAGATCGCTGGTGAACCCGGCCTTGGAATCAGGCAGGTGAAACGCCGTGATGAAGCTGCGCGGTTTATCGGCCAACAGGCCGGGCGGCATGATGATGAAGAAGTTCGCCCGCATGGAATCCCAGTTGACCTTGCGCATCGAGGTGGCACGCGCGTTGACCTGCTCACCGGCGATGTCGAACGTCAGTTCGTCGCCTAGATTGATGCCAAGGGTCTTGGCGACGCCGACCTCGATCGACAACTCCGCCGCCCCGGCCTTGAACCAGGTGCCGGACAGGATCGGGTTGTGACTCGGCGCTTCATCCGCGTAAGAGAGGTTGAACTCGCGGTCCACCATCCGCTGCGCGCGTTCGTTGGCAAAGCCCTCCGGCCCCACCGGTTTGGCGTTGATCTGGATGAGCCGGCCGCGCACCATCGGATACACCAAGGCGTCCGGCAGATCGGCCTGCGCCAGGCGGGCCTCGATGGCATTGACCTGCTCGGGCTGGATGTTGATGACGAAACGGTTCGGCGCATCCGGTGGTGCTGCCGCACGCCAGGCGTTGACGAGATCCGTGCGCGTGACCGTCAACAGCAGCAGGGCCATCAACCCGACCGACAGCGACACCAGTTGCACGACCGTGGCGGCGGGCCGGCGCAACACCGCTGCCACTGCAAACCGCCACGAGATGCCGAGACGCCCGGTGATCGCGCGCAGCGGCGACAGCAGGCGCAGGACGGCAAAGGCCACGGCGGCAAAGAACAGGATCCCGAGGGCGAAGCCACCGGCCGTCAAGCTGCCGATCTTCAGGTCGTTGGCGCTCCACACCAGCAAGCCGAAGAAGCCGCCAACACCCACCAGGTAGCCGAGCGCAGCGCGGCCACTGGGCGCGCCCAGATCCTTGCGCAGGACGCGCAATGGCGGCACGCGGCGCAACTGCACCAGTGGCGGCAGCGCAAAGCCGAGCAGCAGCACCATGCCGCAGACGAACCCCTGCACCGCCGGCAGCATCGACGGCAGTGGCAGTTCGGTGCGGATCAGCGTGCCCAGCACCTCGAGCAGCACGAAGTGGAATCCGAAGCCGAGCAGCATGCCGACGGCACAGGCGGCCAAGCCGACGAACACGAACTCAAGCGCGAACAAGCGGAAGATGTCGGCCTGCGCGAGGCCCAGACAGCGCAGCATGGCGCAGGAATCCAGATGGCGCAGCGAGAACCGGCGGGCGGACGCAGCTACCGCCACCGCCGCCACCATCGCCGCCAACAGCGCCACCAGCGACAGGAAGCGCTCGGCGCGTTCCATGGTCCGCTGCATTTGCGGCTGGCCACCTTCGAGCGTGTCGATCTCCTGACCGCGCTTGAGCAGCGGCGTGATGCGATCGCGGTAACTTCGCACCGCGGAGCCTTCGCCCGCCACCAGCAGGCGATAGGTAACGCGGCTGCCGGGCTGGATCAGCTCGGTCGCCGGCAGATCTGCCAGATTGACCATCACGCGCGGCGCGAAGTTGATGAACTGCCCGCCTCGATCGGGCTCCACCGCGATCACGCGGGCGACGCGAAAGGTCTTCTCGCCCAGTTTCAGCGGTGCACCAACCGCGATGCGCAGGGCCTGCACGGCCTGCGGGTCGACCCACACGGTGCCGGCCTCCGGAATGCCGCCGGCGGGCGATACCCGACCCTCTACCTGCTCGCGCGTGAGCAGCGTGCCTCGCAATGGATAGCCTGGACTGACCGCCTTCACCGCCGCCAGCGTGCTGCGGACCGGATCGTCGCCGCTGATTGCCATGCTGGGAAAGGTGACCGTCTCGGCAAACTGCAGTTCGCCCCCATCGCGTAGCGGCGGCTGTAGCGGCGTATCGGAGCTGATGACGAGGTCGGCTCCAAGCAGTTGGCGCGCGTCGCGCTCCAGCCCCAGGCGGATGCGGTCGACGAAGAAGCCCACGCTGGTCACGGCGGCCACGGCGATCACGAGCGCGGTGGCCAGCAGCCGCAGTTCGCCGGCGCGCCAGTCGCGCAGTGTCATGCGTGCAGCCTGCGACAGCAGATGAGTCAGGGTCATGACGGCTTTCGAGCAGCAGGGAGGGTGGACTTGGCAGGACGACCGCCGATGAAGGTCTCGCGCACCGCGCGGTCATCAGCCAAGACCAGCAAAGCGAACAGCAGTTCCTCGACACATTCCGCATGGCGCAGTTGCGCCGTGCGTCGAGCTAGCAGCGGCGTGGCCGCGGGATCGATGACGATAAGGTCCGCCTCGGCACCTGCCGCGAGCGTACCAACCCGCGCCGACCATCCCAGCGCGCGCGCTGCACCCTGCGTGGCCCAGTACCACAGCTGCAGCGCGCTGACCGCCTGGCCACGCAGGCGAGCCACCTCGTGCGTCGATCGCATCGCGGCGAACATCGAGAACGACTGGCCGCCGCCCACGTCAGTCCCCAGCGACAGCGCCATGCCGGCATCGAGCGCCGCGTCAAAGTCGAACAGCCCGCTGCCGAGAAACAGATTCGACGACGCGCACACCGACGCCAGTGAACGCGACTGCGCCATGCGTTGGCGATCGACCGCATCGAGGTGGATGCAATGGGCGTAGACGGCGCCGTCGCGCAGCAGGCCGTAGCGGTCGTACACATCGAGGTAGGAGCGTGCCTCAGGGAAGAGATCCGCGATCCAGCGCACCTCGTCGAGGTTTTCGGCCACATGGCTCTGGATCAGCAGATCGGGACGAGCGTGGGCCAGTTCTCCGATCAGTTCGAGTTGCCGGCGCGATGAGGTCGCCGCGAAGCGCGGCGTGATGGCGTAACCCAGGCGGCCCCGTCCATGCCAATGGGCGGCCAGATCGGCACTGTCCTGCACGCCGCCCTCGGCGGTATCGCGCAGGTTGGCAGGCGCGTGGCTGTCCATCAGGCACTTGCCGGCCACCAGGCGCACATCGCGCGCCAGCGCCTGCTCGAACAGCGCCTGCACCGACTGCGCGTGCACCGTGCCGAACACACAGGCGCTGGTGGTGCCCTGCCGCGCCAGTTCGTCAAGAAAGAAGGTCGCCGCGTCGCTACACACCTGCGCATCGGCGAAGGCCGCCTCCGCCGGAAACGTGTGGCGCTCCAGCCATTGCAGCAGCCCGGCCGCAGGCGAGGCGATCACATCGATCTGCGGCAGATGCAGGTGCGTGTCGATGAAGCCCGGCGTGATGATGCAGCCACGCCAGTCGTCGATCCGCTGCCCCGGCGAAAGGGTCGGCGTGAGCGCGGCGTATTCGCCGCAAGCGGCAATGCGGCCGTTGTCGATCGCGACGAGTCCATCGTCGATGAAGCGCACCGCACCCGTCACATGCGACGGGTCAGCCGTGAAGTCGAGCAGCGAGGCACGCAGGACGATGGACATCGAAGCAATCTGGACAGTCGCAAAACGAAACGGGCGACCCAGTCGCCCGTTTCGTTGCTTTGCGTTGCTTTTGTGAAGGGGCGCAGCGCACGGCCGCTCCGAAGCGTAGCCCCTCTGACCAGTCGTTCCACGTGCACGTGCGAGGCGCAGCCTCGCGTACACGGGAAACGCCTACGACTACTTCCCGCTCGGGACTTTCCCGACCACGCCTTGCACGTAGAAATCCATCTTGCTCATCTGCTCATCGGTCATCACGGCATCCTTGGCGAGAACGTCCTTGCCGTCGTTGGTCTTGACCGGGCCGGTGAACGGGTGGAACTTGCCGCCGCGGATCTCTTCGCCCTTGGCCGTCACCATGTCGACCAGCTCTTTAGGCACCGAGGCGTTGATCCCCTCCAGCTTGATGGCGCCGTCGGCCATGCCCATCCAGACGCTGCCGGTGGCCCATTTGCCGTCCAGCATCTCCTGCGTGCGCTTGGTGTAGTACGCGCCCCAGTGATGCGTCACCGCCGCCAGCTGCGCCTTGGGACCGAACTTGCTCATGTCGGAGTGATAGGCGACGGCGAACTTGCCCTTCTCCTCGGCCGCAGCCACGACAGCGGTCGAGTCGGTATGGTGGGTTACCACGTCGGCGCCCTGCCCGATCAGCGCATTGGCCGCCTCACGCTCCTTGCCCGGGTCGTACCAGCTGTTGACCCACACCACCCGCACCTGCGCCTTCGGATTGACCGAGCGCGCACCGAGCGTGAAGGCATTGATGCCCTGGAGCACCTCGGGAATCGGGAAAGCGCCGACGTAGCCCAGCGTGTTCGACTTGGTGCTCTTGCCGGCGATCATGCCGGCGAGGTAGCGGCCCTCGTAGAAGCGCGCGTTGTACGCCGCCATGTTCGGCGCTGTCTTGTAGCCGGTGGCGTGCTCGAACTTCACGTCCTTGAATTCCTCAGCCACCTTCAGCGTCGGATTCATGAAGCCGAAGCTGGTGGTGAAGATGAGCTTGTGACCCTGCGAAGCCAAGTCGCGGATCACGCGCTCGGCGTCGGCACCTTCAGGCACTTTCTCGACGAAGCTGGTGGTGACCTTGTCGCCCAGCGCCTTGACCATCTCCTCGCGCCCGGCATGGTGCTGCGACGTCCACCCGGCGTCGCCGACCGGGCTGACGTAGACGAACCCGATCTTGGCGGGCTCCACCTTCTTCACTTCTTCCTTCTTGGGTTCGGCCTTGGGCGCGGGCGGTTCCTGCTTTCCGCAGGCGGCGGCCAGCAGGGCGGCAGTGGCCACGGCAAGCAGTCGGGTGATCAACATGACGGGAGTCCTCCAGGAAAGGCGCGAATTCTACGCACCGCCGCGTGCGCGAAGCCCTGTCTGTCGCGTCTACGCACCTGCTCGGTTTCACCTGCGCACGCGCAAAGTCGCCGCAGTGGATGCACCAAGATCAGGCAGGCCGGCGGTGCTCGGACACGCCCCGCACCAATTCAGGTGTTCGGGCTGAACGGTTTGCCCAGCGAGCCCGGCATGTTCAGGCGAATCCACTTCGGATTGCGCGAGATCAGCGCCAGCACGACGATGGTGGCGGCATACGGCGTCATCGACATCAGTTGCGAGGCAACGTCGACCCCCAGGCCCTGCAGGTGCAACTGGAGCATGGTCATGCCACCGAACAGGTAGGCACCGATCACCACCCGCGCCGGCCGCCAGGTGGCGAATACCACCACCGCCAACGCGATCCAACCGCGCCCGGCGGTCATCCCCTCGGCCCACAGCGGCGTGTAGATGGTGGCCAGAAATGCCCCCCCCAGGCCACTGCAGATGCCACCGAACACGAGCGCCGCCAGGCGAATGCCGCGCACCGAGTAGCCCAGCGCGTGGGCCGACTCGGGAGACTCACCCACCGCGCGCAGCACCAGACCATTGCGTGTGCGAAACAGGAACCAGGCGACGGCGACCACCATGGCCAGCGCAACGTAGACCAGCAGATGGGAGGAGAACAACGCCGGGCCGAGCAGCGGGATCTCGCGCAGGCCGGGAATGCCGTCGACCGCGCGCGCCGGCAGGCTCAGGCCGGCGTACGGCAGCCCGATGAACGAGGACAGACCACCGCCGAACAGCGCCAGTGCAAGCCCCGCTGCGTACTGGTTGGCATGCAAGCCGAGTGCAAAAAAGGCAAAAAAGGCATTCAGCAGCGCGCCCACCGCGGCGCCGGCGGCAAAGCCAAGCGCGTAGCTGCCGGTGTCGTGCACGACGGCAAACGCCACCACGGCAGCCACCAGCAGCACGCCTTCGATGCCCAGATTCACCACGCCCGTCTTCTCGTGCACCAGGATGCCGATCGCAGCCAGCAACAACGGCGTGCCGGCATTGAGCGTGGCGGCAATCAGGGGCGCGAGCGACTCCATCAAGCGGCCCTTGCCGATACTGCGCTGCCGACGCGACGCAGCCGATAAAAGATGAAGGTGTCGCAGGCGAGCAGGAAGAACAGCAGCAGGCCCTGGTAGACGCCGGTCAACGCCGACGGCAGCCCCAGCCGCGACTGCGCCAGTTCGCCGCCGATGTAAAACAGCGCCATCACGATGGCGCTGCCGATGATTCCGACCGGGTGCAGCCTGCCGACAAACGCCACGATGATCGCTGCGAACCCATAGCCGGGCGAGATCGACGGTGTGAGCTGCCCCACAGGTCCCGCCGCTTCCAGCGCACCTGCCAGGCCTGCAAGTCCACCCGACAGCAGCAGAGAGAACCACAGCAGGCGCCGCTGCGAAAACCCGGCGTAGCGTGCCGCCAGCGGCGCCAGCCCGGCGACCTTGAGCTGGAAGCCGACCAGGCCGCGTGCCAGCACCAGCCACGCCACACAAGCCGCCAACAGCGCCAGCAGAAAGCCCACATGCAGGCGTGTGCCTTCGATGAGCCGCGGCAGCCGCGCGGGCGCCTCGAACAGCGCGCTCTGCGGAAAGCCGAAGCCCGCCGGATCCTTCAGCGGCCCGTGCACCGCCCAGGACAGCAGCAACTGCGCGATGTAGACGAGCATCAGGCTGACCAGGATCTCGTTGGCATGAAAGCGGTCGCGCAGCAACGCGGTGATCGCCGCCCACGCCATGCCGCCCATCGCCGCCGCGAGCAGCACGACCAGAATGATCGCGCCGGACGTGTCGCGCGTGGCCACCAGCGCCACCGCGCCGCCGGCGATCGCGCCGACGATCAACTGACCTTCGGCGCCGATGTTCCACACGTTGGCGCGAAAACAAAGTGCCAGCCCGACCGCGCACAGGATCAGCGGCGTCGCCTTGAGCAGCACTTCGGCAACGCCGCGCACGCTGCGCAGCGGTTCGATGAAGAACATCTGGATCGCTGCCAGCGGATTCTTGTCGAGCAAGGCGAACAGCAGCATGCCGCACAGCACGGTCAGCACCAGCGCAATCACCGGCGACAGCCAGGTCAGCAGCCGCGACGGTTCGGCTCGCGGCACCAGCACGAACGGCATCATGCCGCCGCCTGCGCCGGCTCACCCGCCGGTGCGCTGCCCGGGGGCGGCCACAACCCGGCCATCCAGCGCCCGATCTCATCGACGCTCAGCGCGTGCGCCGGCACCGCCGGCGACAGCCGCTTCTGCGACAGCACGACCAGGCGGTCACACAGCTCGAACAGTTCGTCGAGTTCCTCCGAGACCACCAGCAGCGCGCAGCCCTGCGCCCGCAACGCGATCAACGCATTGCGGATCGCCACCGCTGCGCCCACATCCACGCCCCAGGTCGGCTGGTTGATCACCAGCACGCGCGGCTGCGATTCGACCTCGCGGCCGATGATGAACTTCTGCAGGTTGCCGCCCGACAGGCTGCCGGCTCGCGCCTGCGTATCGGGCGCCTTGACGCGAAAGCGCTCGATCACGCGCTCGGCGAACTGGCGCATCCGGCGTGGCTGGATCAGGCCGCGCTCATGCAACTGGTCACCGGTGAGCAGCGCGTTCTCGGCGAGTGACATCTCCGGCACCGCGCCGTGCCGCAATCGCTCCTCCGGCACGTAGCGCAGGCCGAGTTGGCGGCGTTCGCGCGGACCCAGGCGCCCGACCGGCAGGCCGTCGAGCATGATGCAGCCGGGGTCGGACAGCGTCTCGCCCCCGAGCCGCGCCATCAGCTCGCGCTGGCCGTTGCCGGAGATACCGGCCACGCCGACGATCTCGCCCGCACAGACGGTCAATCGGATCGGTGAGTCCGCCCGCAGGCACAGGCCATCGATGTGCAAGCGCGGCGGCCCGGGCGGCGTGTCGTGGGCCGCAATCTGCGGCGGATCGGCGCCGATCATCAGGCGCGCCAGCCCCTGCTCGGTCTGGGTGCGCGGGTCGACGCTGGCGACCACGCGCCCGCCGCGCATCACCGTGCACACCGACGCCAACGCGCGGATCTCGTCGAGCTTGTGCGTGATGAAGAGCACGCTGACGCCGTCGGCAGCCAGCTGGCGCAAGGTGGTGAACAGCCGCTCGACCGCCTGCGGTGTCAGCACCGAGGTCGGTTCGTCGAGGATCAGCAGGCGCGGCGCCGCCAGCAACGCGCGCAGGATCTCGACACGCTGACGTTCGCCCATCGACAGTTCATGCACGTGCACGTCGGGGGCGATATCGAGGCCGTAGCGGCTGCCCACCTCGGCCAGCCGTGCGCGCACCGCCGCCGGTGTCCAGCGCGCGGGCAGGCCGAGCAGGATGTTCTCGGCCACCGTCAGCGTGTCGAACAAGGCAAAGTGCTGATGCACCATCGCCACGCCGAGCGCCAGCGCAGCAGCGGGTCCGTCGATCGTGACCGGCTGGCCGTCGAACTCGATGCTGCCGGCGTCCGGCCGCACTTCGCCGGCGATCACCTTCATCAACGTCGACTTGCCGGCACCGTTCTCGCCCAGGATCGCGTGGATCTCGCCGGGCTGCACCGTCAGCGAGACCGCGTCGTTGGCGACGACAGCCGGATAACGCTTGGTGATGGCGTGGAGCGAGAGGCGCGAAGGCATGAGGGGCCAGGTCGGAGCGCGCGAAGCTTACCGGCTCCGGTTGCCCGAGCGGACCCGCGCCTAAGGCGCCGTCGCCCGCAACGGGATCGAAAAAGCAGGTTCAGTGCCAGATCAAGCGGCGCGCCGCCCAACCCAGCGACCGCTACGCGCCAGCCGGGCGCCGCCTGCGCCGCCGCGCCCGCCCGCTACTCGAACACGAGTTCGTACAGCGCGACCGGGACGGTCATCTGCAGCAGCGCGGTGTCGAGCACCAGGCTCAGCGGCAGATCGAGCGCCGGCCGCCGGGGCGCGGTGCCGGGGAGCCGCCGCAACGCCGACTCGTCACCTCGGATCGCCGCGACGTTCATGCGCGTACCGCTGAAGACTTTCGGCGAGCCGACTTCGGCGTTGGAGATGGTCTGGTAGGTGGCGCAGCCTGAGGCGAAGGCGGCAACGAGCGCGGCGAGCAGGAGTCGAATCATGGCGGCCCAGGGCAATGGGTTGCGAAGACCACGGAGTGGCGGAAGCGGTGAGATTCGAACTCACGGACGGTTGCCCGTCGCCGGTTTTCAAGACCGGTGCCTTAAACCGCTCGGCCACGCTTCCCGCAGGGGCGAAGGATACCGGGTGGACAGCGGGACCACGTGCTCAATCCGGCGCAGCTCGCAACAACGCGCCACGACGTCGACGTGGCCCATGCCGCGCCGACAGTGGGGACCAGTCGCGCCGAAAAGTCGACAGCGGGTTGGCTCACCCCGCTATCGATTTGCCTGTGCCAGCCGCGCGGTGGCCTCGTCAATGCGAGCCTGCAGGTAGCTTTCGTAGAAGGCAGGGTTCAAGCCCAGCAGCGGCTCGGCCAGTGGCCGCAACTGCGCGTCGACCAGCAGCACCACCGGCACCGCAGCGACCTCGAACCGCGTTGCCAGGGCGCGCTCGGTCAGGCGTCGCCCGTCGGGGCCGGCAAACGATCGCTCGCCGAGGATGCTCACTTCACGGATCAGCACGCCGCCGCCATCGGCCTGCGCCGCGCGCGGGAGCAGGTAGTTGCGCCGCACTTCGCGGCAATACGGGCAGCCGGGCGTGGTGAAAAACAGCAGCAGGGGCCTGCCGTGCTGCTTCATCGCGGGCGCGAGCTGGTGCAAGTCGTCGATCGGCAGCAGCCTGGCCTCGCGCGTCACCTGACCTGGCGCACTGGCGGGCCAGGCGAGCGCAATGATCGAAGGCACGAGGATGACGAACAGCACGGTCATGGCGCCGGAGCGCGACCGCCGTGCTGAGACAACGCGCACCCATGATCGCAACGCCAGCCAGCCCGGATAAAGCGTCACCCGTGCCGACGCCGCCCGCCGCCCGTGTCGCATGTCACTGCTCAGGCGAGGCCCGGATTGCCCTTCACCCCGATCATCTCCGGCAGATTCAGGCGCCGCGGCTTGATCACCTTCTGGTCGCGCAGGTAGGTCGCCACAACGTCCCAGATCGGCTCGCCGGTCACGCCTTCCTGCACGCTGGCCCAGCCGGCCACCTTGTAGTTGCGGCCGGGCTCGATCGCCTTGCCGTTGAGCTTCATGGCGGTGATGCGGCTGCCCATCTTGGCGCTCGGATCGATGGCGTAGTGCAGGCCGCCCACGCGCACCATGTCGCCGCCCTGCTGCAGGTACGGATCGGGATTGAACAGGTTGTCGGCCACGTCTTCCAGCACGTTCTTGAGCATCTCGCCCGACATCTCGTTGACCGTGGTGGCCGGATAGGTGATCGCCGTCTGGTCGAGCACGTGCTCCATCAGGATCGGCTGGCCGGGCAGCAGCGACGTACCCCAGCGGAAGCCGGGCGAAAAAGCGATCTCCGCGCCACGCACCGCCATCAACGCATCGCAGATCAGTTGGTCGAAGGTGCCGTTGAAATTGCCGCGCCGGTACAGCAAGCCCTCGGTGACGGCGAGCTTTTCGCCCAGCTTGGTTTCGTAGGGCTGGCGCACACGGTTGATGAACGCCTCCATGTCCGCGTCGGCCGGCAACAGGTTGGAGAACACAGGCAGCAGCTTGTAGCGGAAGTCGCTGACCTTGCCGCCCTTGACGTCGAAGTCGAGCACACCGAGGTATTTGCTGTTGCTGCCGGCATTCGTCACCAGCGTCTGGCCGCCGGCGTTCTTGACGATCGACGGCTGCGGCACGCCGTCGTGCGTGTGGCCGCCCAGGATGGCGTCGATGCCACGAACCCGCGAGGCCATCTTCAGGTCGACGTCCATGCCGTTGTGGCTCAGCACGACGACCACTTGCGCGCCCTTGCCGCGCGCTTCGTCGACGTGCTTCTGCATCAGGTCGTCCTTGATGCCGAAGTTCCACTCGGCCACCAGGTGGCGCGGGTTGGCGATCGGCGTGTACGGGAACGCCTGGCCGATGATGGCCACCTTCACGCCGTTCATCTCGCGGATCACGTAGGCCGGGAACACCTGGTCGCCGAAGTCCGCGGTCTGCACGTTCTGTGCGACGAAGTCGATCTTGCCCTTGAAGTCCTTCTCGACGATCTCCTGCACCCGCTTCTGGCCGTAGGTCATCTCCCAGTGCGGCGTCATCACGTCGACGCCAAGCAGCTTGCAGGCATCGACCATGTCCTGCGCGTTGGTCCACAGCGCGGTGCCAGACCCTTGCCACGTATCGCCGCCATCGAGCAGCAGCGCACCGGGGCGCGAGGCCTTCATTCGCTTGATCAGTGTCGCCAGATGCGCAAAGCCGCCGACCTTGCCGTAAGTCCTGGCCGCCGCCTCGAAGTTCAGGTAGGTGAACGCATGGGCTTCGGGGGAATTGGCCGGGATCTTGAACTGCCGCAACAGATGCTCACCCACCAGATGTGGCGCCTTGCCGAAGGCGTCGGCAAGGCCCAGGTTGACGCTCGGCTCGCGAAAGTAGATGGGCTTCAACTGCGCATGACAATCGGTGAAGTGCAGCAGGTGCACATTGCCGAAGCGCGGCAACTCGTACATGCGCGCCGCGGCGACGGGCTGCTGCGCCAGCGCCTCCTGCCCATCCACCGCCAGGCCTGCCGCCGCGGCGATGCCGAGGACCTGAAGGAACTCACGTCGGTTCATGCTGCTCATCGAACTGCCTCTCGTTGTCTGCGTGTTCAGTGTCTTGATACGTGCGCTGGCCGCGCTATGGGCGTTTCGCGAAGCGGGCCAGAGCGGCGATGTCTTCGGGGAACATCTCGCCTTCTTCCTTGAACACCACCCGCCCACCCGGCGCCACGACGTAGACCTCAGGCAGCGTGCGACGCTTGCCGAACCACTGGTCGGCCTGCGGTGGCGACATGGCAGCAGCGAACGTGTAGCCCCGCTTGACGAGGTACTCGCGCTCGACCTGCGGGTCCTTGCCAATGGTCAGGCCAAGCACGAGCAGGCGCTTGCCGTCCCGCTCATGCAGTTTCTGGATGTGCGGGTTCTGCCGCATGCAGAAGGGGCACCAGGAAGCCCACATCTGAATCACCACGGTCGAACGATTGAGCTCGGCGGCCGTGAGCTTGCGACCATCCAGCAGCGTGATGTCGCTCCACTGGATCGTCTCGGCCGCGGAGGCCGGCACCACCACCACCACTGGCAGCAAGAGCGACAGAGCCAGCAGCGATGCACGCAGCAGGCGGCGGCGCGAAGGGGAGATGATGATCGGCTCCATCGTGAAAACGGCCCGCCGACCGTGCGGAGGGCGGGCCGTGGTGGACACGCTCGTGGCTACTTGTTCACCGGCGATTGCGGATCGAGAAGCAGCGCCATTACATGCCGAAGTTGATCCTCGGTGAGGATGCCGGCATCGCCAAAGCGAGGCATGGACGAGCAGGCGTTGAAGCTGTGGGTGTTCCAGAGCTTGGCCCACGTGTATTTGACGATAGCCTCGCTGTTGCCGCGGATCTTGCCGTAGTTGTACAGCGTCGGTCCGATATTGCCGTAGGAGATCTCCTCCTTCGCCAACTGGTGGCAGGCGTAGCAATTGCCGCCATTGACCGTATCCGGTCGGTCGCTCCATTGCATACCGACGCCGGACTGTGCGATGCGTTCGCCCTGCTTGAAGTCGCCGAAGAACTTGCCGTCGGCCGGGTACTTCACCGACGCCAGCGCCGCCTTTTCCAGTTTGGCGCGCAGTTGGATCGGCAGATTGTCCTTGTATTGCGTGCAGGCCTTCTGCAGTTCTGTCTGATTGAGCCGATCGATCTTGGCGATGCCGCGATCCTGAAAGCTCGACTTGATCACCGCCAGCGTCTGTTCCTCGGTCGGCGCGGTGTACATCATCGATGCACAGCCTGCCAGTGTTGCCACGACGATGCTGCCGATTGCCATTCTCTTCATCATTGCCGCCCCCTTCAGCGCTTGATCGACGGCGATTCCATCGTGCCACCTACCGCACGAACGCCGAGATAATGGATCAGGTCAACCGTGCCCTGCGAGATGAACACGGGCTCGGGGAAGCGCTGCTGGCGGAAACAGTCATTGACGCGCCATTGCATGGTGCGCAGCGCGCCCTGCGACACGCGGTACGCCGGCCATTGAGCGAAGGCCTTCTGCGCTGCCTTGGGATCTTCGAAGTTCGGCAGGTCCTGCAGGCGAATGCGCTGGCCGTCGACGCCATGGCAGGTCGAGCAGGCGAAGTCATACGGACCACCGCGCATGTAGAACAGATATTTACCGCGCTCGAACGCCGCCTTCTCCTTCGGGTGGTTGTTCGGCACGGCGATCTTCATGCCGCGCGACTCTTCCACCACGTAGGCCGTCAGCGCCTCGTTGTCGGTCTGGCGCTGACCGGCACCGGAAAACGGATTCTTGACGGCGTCTTCGCGACTTAGGCCCTGCAGCGTGACCCGGCAATGCGCCAGGCGCGACTCGAAGTCCATCACCTGGTCGGCGTCGGCAAAGTAGCGAGGCAATTGCGCGTACGCCCCCTTGACCACACCCGGTCCCAGGCCGAGATCACACTGCTCGAGCGACGCCTGTTTCGGCCCACCCTTGGCTTTCCACAGACCTTCGCCGCGCATGACCACCAGTTCGGCCGGATTGCCGTCCTGGAGCATCTGGCGGTAGCGGGCAATCTCGTCGGCTGCACTGGCCTGCGCGTGCGCGGCGCCGCCGGCTGCCATTGCTGCGAGCAAACACCCGGCGCGGGCAAGCGCGCCGATGATCGGACTCAACTTCATTGCGTCTCCTTGGAAGAACTGACGATCTAGGTCCGCCTCTGCGGGCGCTGACAATTCAGAACATCGCTGATGACCATCGCGACCGCTATGGCCGCAGATAGACAAATCCGCTGCGAGCCTGCAAACGCGCGGCTTCCTCCACGCCCGAGGGCACGATCTCGACATCCGGGATCACCCGGGCGCGATCAATCTTGCGCGACACCAACGTGTTGTTGCACAGGCGAAACTCCACACCCTTGGCCTTGAGTTCCTGGATCCCGATGTCGAACGGGTTGCCGTTGCGATCCTTGGCGCCGTCGAGCATGAAGTCGACGCCACTGCCGTTGCCGACCACCACGATCTTGGCCGTTGGGTCCGCCGCCAGATGGTTGCGCACGTTGCCGATCCCGCGTTGCGATTCATCGATGCCCTGGGTCATGTGATAGACGACCTTGACCGGCTCGTTGGCAGCGCGCGCAATGCGCTCATCCCCAGCGTTGCCGACGGATACCGCGCAGCCCGATGTCAGGACCGCCAGTGCAACCACAGTCACCTGTGCGATGTGCCTGCGCATGGTGTGTCTCCTCGTGTGTGCGTCGTTGACCGACGTCTGGGCATAGACCGTCGCGAGATGCGGCGGCCGGGGAACCGGAGTCACTAGTTGATGACCGCCTTGTCGGTCCGCGTTTCGCCCTTGTTGTCGAGCCAGGTAACGGTCAGTTCATCGCCCTTCTTGCCGCCCTGGAACTTGAACTGCAGGTACGGGTTCTTCGAGACCGCGGGGCCCCATTCAGCGGTCAGGACTGTCTTGCCCGCGTGCTGAACGGTGACGTTGGAAATGTAATGGGCGGGAACCAGCTTGCCGGCGCCATCACGCCGCTGACCGGTTTCCATTTCATGACTCATCAGTACGCGCACATCGACGCCGTCGGCCTGGGCGGTGGCGCGGATGCGCATCGGATCTGCCATGTCGCTACTCCTTAGAATTTTTCATGAGGTACGCTTGGCGCACCGAGCTTCGAGGTGTCGACCCGCTGTGCACTCGACGGCGGGTCGCCATCGACATGCCGCGCGGTCGGGCCGAGATCAGCCGCCGCAGCCGCCGAGCGTGACCTTGACTTCCTTGGTGGCGACGAAGTACTTGTCGTTGGCTTTCACCAACGCCAGCACGTTGGACGTCTGACCCATCTTGATGCGGGTCGACACGTTGGCCTCGGTGCCTTGCGGAATCCCAAAGCTGGCGGCAAGCGCGTTCGGGTTCTTGTCCACCAGGATGTAGACCGCCTGCGTGCCCGGGACCTTGCTGACGACGCCGACCGGCACGACCGACCCGTTCTCGGCGATGTCGGGCGCAACGATCGTGATGTCCGCGCTCTCGGTGGCGGCGGCACCACCCAGCGACTTGAGTACTTCCTGCAGGTTCTTTGCCTCGAACGCCGCCTTGTTGTAGGCAGGCGACTGGGCGAATGCCGGCAAGCCGAGCGTGCTGCCAACGGCCAATGCGGCCAGGCTGCCGGCACCCTTGATGAATTCACGACGATCGTTCATGTGTGTTCTCCTGTGACAGTTGCACCGAGCGGCGCGGGATGCCGTCGCTGCCGCTAGCTTCATCTTAGCCGTCGATGTGCGCGTCCGCGCATACGCAGGCACCTCAAAAAACCGTTACTGCATCTAGGGCTGTGCGCCGGCCATCATCCAGCGCGCCAGTTCGCGCGCGTCGTCGTCGGACAGCGTCAGTTGCGGCGGCATCATGCTCGGACCCCAGTCACCCATGCCACCTTCCTTCATCTTCTTCACCAGGTAAGCCTCGCCATCGGCACGCTTGCCGTGCTTGCCCACGATTTCCTGGTACGAGGGGCCAACCACCCGGTTCGTCGCGTGGTGGCAGTTGATGCAGCCATTCTTCGTGAGCAACTGCGTGGCACGCTGACCGCCGGACGTGGCCACTGTCGCGGCGGCCACGGGCGCTGCGCTTCCGCCCGCCGCAGCAGACGTGTCGAAGCGCCGTGTATCGATCGCACCCTTCGGGCCCAACGGGCGGAACTGCTCGGCCAGATTGCCATGCGCATTGAACGCAAACGCGGGTAACTCAGATGTGACCTTCACCTCCTTCACGCAGTCCTTCATGCACAGCGACGCCTGCACGTCCGGCTTGCCGCGCACCGAGACCATGCCGTGCGCCGTCGTCATGCCGTGCCGGTTGGGCATCGGCACGGTGAGGATGTTCCGGTCGGTCAGCACGAAGTCCGCTGGCACGATGTCGTTCAGATGCAGGACGTACGCCGTCACCGCATAGGTGTCGTCCACCGACAGCGACATCGGGTTGGTCCATGGCATCGAGCGATAGATGTAGTCGTACAGGGTGGTTGCATGGTTGAGCTTGGTGCCCACCGTGCGCTGGACCTCCGCATCGCGCAGGCGGGACGCGCGTCCGGTCTTGAGGTCCTGCGCCGCAACGCCGCCGGCCAACGCCAGGAAGGTGTTGCTCTCGCCAAAGGTGCCATGGCAGGACGCACACTGCTGGTCGTACACGACCTGCCCGCGATCGACCGAGCCGCGACCCGGCTTCACGCCATGCCCGTCGGGCCGGACGTCGACATCCCAGGCTGCGATCTCGTCTGTCGTCGCCGGGCGTCCGAAGCCGAAGCGGGGAGCAGCCGAACCCGTCGTCGCGCGGGCGGCATCGGCCTGCGCCGGCTGGGCCGACTGCGCCGTGCCGATGGTCGGCAGGCCGCAGCACAGAACCATGCTGGCCGCCAGTGCTAGTGACTTCATGCGGCGCTCAAGCAAGCTGGACATTGGTCACCTCACCGTTGGCGGCGACACGCCATGCCTGGATCTTGTTGTTGTGATAGATCGAACGCGTTCCGCGCACGGCACGCAGCTGAGCGATGGTCGGCTGCACGTGCCCGGTTTCGTCGACGGCACGACTCTGCAGGAACGCCGTGCTGCCATCCCAGCGCCAGTCGGCGCGAAAACGCGTCAGGCACTTGCTCATCACCGGATCCTGCAACTTGGCGGTGCGCCAGTTGCGGCCGCCGTCGGTCGACACATCGACCCGAGTGATCTTGCCCCGGCCCGACCAGGCGAGTCCGGTGATCTCGTAGTAGCCCTTATCCAGCAGGACCTGGCCGGCCGACGGACTGGTGATGACCGATTTGACTTCCTGCACGCCGGAGTACTGACGATGCATGCCATCGGGCATCAGATCGACATAGTGCAGCGACTCCTCGCGCGTGTTCCACGGCGCGTCGCCGACCTCGATGCGGCGCAGCCACTTCACGCTTGACACGCCCTGCACCCCCGGCACCAGCAGGCGCAGCGGATAGCCGTTCTCCGGCCGCAGCATTTCGCCGTTCTGGCCGTACACGACCATCACGTCGTTCAGCGCCATCTCGATCGGCACGGTGCGCGTCAGATGCGAGCCATCGGCGCCTTCGGCGAGAACGAACTTCGCTTTGCGGCGGTCGAAGCCGGCTTCGTCGAGCAGGGTCGACAGCGGCACGCCGGTGAACTCGCTGCAGCCCAGCATGCCGTGCGTGTACTGCACCGTCGGCACGGCGACATTGCCCCACTCCATCCCGGTATTGGCGCCGCACTCGATGAAGTGCGTGCGCGTCACCGACGGATAGCGCAGGATGTCGTTCATCGTCAGCAGCAGCGGACGCGACACCAGCCCCATGATCATCAGGCGATGCTGCTGCGGATCGATCTCAGGCATGCCGGAGTGATGGCGCTCGAAGTGCACCCCGCTCGGCGTGATGATGCCGAACAGTGACTGCAGCGGCGTGAAGCTGATGCCCGATTGCGGCGTACGCGTCAGGCCCGGGCTGATGCGCCGGGCCACCGCGGCTTCATGCTTGGAGGGCAGGCCGTAGCCGACCGTGCCCACGCCTGCGCCGAGCGTGATCGGTCCGGTGGGCGGCAACGAACTGCCCGGCGCGCCCGCGGCATGCGCCGAGCGACCTGCCGCGGCGAGCGCCACCGCACCGGCGGCGGCAGAACCAAGAAAGCTGCGGCGCGCGCCGCGCGCCCGGACCAACGCGGCCGGGTCGACGTGGTTTTCGGGGGCCAGCTGGATCCGCCCGGCACGAAGTCTTGATGCGGACATGGTTCCTCAGTTGTTCGCCATGAAGCGGCGCAGGGTGCGGGACGTGACGGTGTGTTCATCGGCCTGGCTGGCCACCTGCACGCAGACGGTGCGGCACAGTGAAACCACGGTCTCGTCGGCGATGGCGTAATAGGTCAGCGCGCCTTCGCGCCGGCGCTTGAGCACGCCACGGTCGTACATGAGATTGAGGTTGCGCGAGACATTGGTCTGCGAGGCGCCGCTGCGCGCAACGATCTCGCTCACGCTGCGCTCGCCTTCGCACATCGCGTTCAGGATCTTCAGCCGCGTCGGGTCCGACAGCAGGGCGAAGTAGCCCGAGACGCGCTCGAACAGCAGTTCGAGTTCCGGTTCCAAGACGTGTCTCCTGGTGCGGGCGATTGTCGCCCTGCGTGTTCTGTAGCCGCCGCGCTCCTGACGCAGGAGTTCCTTGCCCGGCGTGCGGTTCATCGACCGCTCGTCCGATATATGCGCGTATGCGCATATGGCGAAGCGAGGCGGATGGTGCCGCCGGCGCAGTCGCCGCGTCAATGCAATTCGTTTGCGCAGTGCGCCATCCGGTGATTCGCGTCACTTAGAAGCATGCACAGCCAAACACGGCACGTACGCCGATTGCTGACGGCTCTGTTCGAAAGCTGCAGACCCGCTACGGCTGCGGGTTGAAGCGCTTGCTGCAATTCGTGCCCTGCCGCCATCGGGGTGCGACGGTCTGACCGGCCCTCAGCGCGTCGGCCTTTTCACAGTGGTGACGCACGCCAAGCAGCGGGTGGGCAGCGGCGGGCATGGGGCCTGCCCTTCCCGTTCGCCGCAACCTCACGCCAGGTGAGCGAGAGCCGCGCGCGGGCACGCCCCGTGCGTCAACAACACAGTCCGATGCCATTCCGGAGGCCCCATGCTTGATACCGTCACCGCTGCACCCCTGATGAGAAGCGGACCGGATCGCCCGCGGGTGGCGGTCCGCTTGCGTCGGTGCGCCATCCTGATCGTTTCCACCGTCCTGGCCGCTGCGTGCTCGGCACCTGGGATGAAGATGGATGCCCGCGCCCCCGGCAATGCCAACCCGGGCGGCGCCGCCAGCAGTTCGATCACGCAGCGCGCCGACCTGTATGCGATCAGCCCGGAGGTCGTCGCCCGGCTGACTGCCGATGCGCAGGCGTCACGCGAGCGTGCCAAGGCGGCCGCGATGCTGCCCGCCGCGCCGGCCAATGGCGGCCGCTACCTGATCGGTCCGCAGGATGTCCTGCGCATCATCGTCTGGAACCATCCGGAGATCACCAATCCGACCGGCACGGCCAATGAACTGTCCGGGCGCGTGGTCAATGCGGATGGCACATTCTTCTTTCCGTACGTAGGCCACGTGCAGGCGGCCGGACGCTCGGTGCAGCAGGTCCGCGACTCCCTGGCGCAGGGCCTCGGCGGCATCCTGAAGAATCCGCAGGTCGACGTGTCGATCCTGCAGTATCGGAGCCAGCGCGTGTTCGTCGCGGGCGAGGTGCGCACGCCCGGCGCAATTCCGATCACCGACGTGCCGGTGGGCCTGGTCGACGCCATCGCCGCAGCCGGCGGGCTCGGCGCCGAGGCCGACCTGTCGGCGGTCACCATCACGCGCGGCAGCACCTCGTTCACCGTTGACCTGTACGACCTGTACTACGGCGGCGACATCAGCCGCAATACACGGCTGCAGCACGGCGACATCGTCAACGTGCCGGAGCGCCGCTTCAACAAGGTGTTCGTGCTCGGTGAGGTGTTTCGTCCGAGTTCGCTGGCGATGCCGCGCGGACGCCTGACCCTGGCCGAAGCCCTGTCAGATGTCGGCGGCGTCAATCCGCTGACGGCCAACTCGGGTCAGATCTATGTGATCCGTGGGCGCGCCGATGCTCGCCCGCAGATCTTCCACCTCAACGGATCCTCGGCCGACGCGCTGGTGCTGGCCGATCGCTTCGAGCTGCGTTCACGCGATGTGGTGTTCGTCGATCCGGTCAAGGTGGTGCGCTGGGCGCGGGTGGTCAACAACATCCTGCCGACCATCGATGTCCTGCGCGAAACGCTCAACGATCTTTCCCCAGGTTTGCCGCGATGACGCCCCAGATCACGTACGACGCGCCGCCGGCGCAGCCGGCACCGCCGCCCTACAGCTACGGCCCCTCGCAGGGCGAGTCGCAGGCCGACGCCGGCACCGGCATCCGCGATGTGTTCAACGGCCTGCTGCAGCACGGCGCGCTGATCGCCGGCAGCGCCCTGACGCTGATCGCGCTGAGCCTGATCTACCTGCTGTTCGCGCCGCCCGTGTACCGGATCGACGGCCTCGTCCAGGTCGACGACCGCAAGCCGCCCGCGGCCTACGTGACCAACCTGGCACAGGCCAACGCGCTGCAGCCCGCCAACCCGGTGCTGGGCGAGATCGAGATCCTGCGCTCGCGCGAGCTGGTGCAGCAGGCTGCGCAGGACGCCGGCATGGACGTCGACATCGAGGTCACCAGCCGCATGCCGCTGTTTGGCGGCCTGTACGCACGCTGGTGGGAAGCGCAGAACCCGGGCACCCAGGTCGCTGCAGGTCCGCCTGCGGGCATGTCGCACTTCTCGTGGGGGGGCGAGCGGTTGCGGCTCGCTGAGTTCGAGGTGCCACCCACGCGCCTGGAGACGCCCTTCGAATTGCGCATTGTCAGCGCCGGCCCCCGCGGCCGCTGGCAGCTGCTCGGCGACGATGGCATGCGCGTGGCCGAGGGGTCGGTCGGTGATCGCAGCGAGTTCATGCTCGACGGTCAACCGGCGCGCCTGCGGGTGACCGAGCTGCGCGGCCCCGCCGGTACCCGCTTCGAGTTGCGCAAGCACAGCCTCGGCGCGCTGTTCGAGGACCTGGATCGCACGCTGCAGATCAACGAGGCGACCCGCTCTTCAAACGTGATCCGCCTGAGCTACGAAAGCACCGATCGCGAACGTTCGGTGCGCATGCTGCAGGCGCTCGCCGCCGGCTACATCGAGCGCACGGTGCAGCGCCGCACGGCGGAGTCCGAGCAGTCGATCAAGTTCCTCGATCAACAGCTGCCCGAGATCAAGCGCCGACTCGATGAATCCGAAGTGCAGCTGTCCCAGTTCCGCTCGCGCACCAACTCGCACAACGTCGACCAGGAGACCCAGACGTCGCTCTACAAGAGCACCCAACTGGACCGCGACCGCGTGATGCTGGCAATGCGCGCGCAGGAGCTGTCGCAGCGTTTCCTGCCCAACCATCCGGAGCTGCAGGCGGTCAACCAGCAGCGTCGGGTGGTCGAAGGCGAACTGGCCCGCCTGAACCGCGGCACCGATGCGCTGCCGGCCAACCAGCGCGACTTCGTGCGCCTGCAGCGCGACGTGCAGACCAACGCCACCCTGTACACGACGCTGCTGGCCAGTTCGCAGGAACTGCAGCTGGCGCGCGCCTCGATGATCCCCACCGCACGGATCGTCGATCCGCCCGCCGCCACCGAGCGGCCGGTACGACCCAAGGCCGCGCTGGTGCTGCCGGTGTCGGCGGTGCTCGGCCTGATCCTGGGCATCATGATCGCGTTCGTGCGCGGCCAGTTGCGCCCGACCGTGCAGGACGCCGCCGACATCGAGTCCAGCACCGGACTGCTGACCCTCGCCTACATCCCCGACAGCCCGGGGCAACGCAAGCTGACGCGCTGGAACGTGCTGCCGCGCCAGGGCAAGCCGCAGCTGCTCGCGCTGACCTCGCCGAGCGAGCCGGCGATCGAGAGCCTGCGCAGCTTCCGCAGCAATCTCACGCTGCCGTCGTCGCGCCAGATTGAAAAGCACGTCTTGATCGCCGCGCCCACCGCGGGTCTGGGCAAGACCTTCGTCGCCGCCAATCTGGCCGCGCTGCTGTCGGCCGCCAACCGTCGCGTGCTGCTGATCGACGCGGACCTGCGACGGCCGCGCCTGCATCGCTACTTCCGCGCCGCCGCGGCGCCCGGGTTGGCCGAGGTCCTCAGCGGCGAACTGGAGTTCAAGGACGTGGTGCGGGTCGACGCGGCAAGCAATCTCGACCTGTTGCTGGCCGGGCGGGCGCGCCGCAACCCGGCCGACCTGCTGGATTCGCCGCGCCTGCGCGAGCTGCTCGACCAGCTCGAGAGCCGCTACGACTGCATCGTGATCGACTCGCCTCCGGTGTTGCCGGTGGCCGATGCGCTCGCGTTCGCGCATCTGGGGATGCAGACCTTCCTCGTGGCGCGGTCCGAAGTGAGCACGATGCGCGAGATCCGCGAGGCCGCACGCCGGCTCGACAGCGTGGGCGGCCGGGTGCAGGGCGTGCTGTTCAACGGCGTCAAGCGCGCCCGCTTCGGCAGCCTCGGCTATTACGACTACGGCCATCCTTGATGCCGCCATGTCGACGTCTTGGTGCCGACTGCATCCGCCGTCGGATGGCTGACGGCTCGCCCCCATCGTGCGATCGCGCGGTCAAGACCTCCAGCCCGCGCAGCGGAAGCGTCTGATGGCCGCTGTCGGCAGCCTCGCCGCACGCGGCGACGCACGCAACGCGGCGCTGCGCAATCTCGCCTGGCTGATGACCGACAAGGCGCTCGCGCTGGTCTTCGGTCTTTTCGTGTTCGGCTTGATCGCTCGCGCTCACGGACCGGTGGGCTCGGGTCACTTCTCCTATGCCCTGGCGCTGCTGCAGATGGCTCTTGGTCTGTCGCTCGTGTGCAGTGCCTCGCCGCTGCTGCCGCGCATGTGCCGCCTGGGTCGCGGCATCGGCGGCATGGTCGCCAACGTGTTCGTGGTGCGGATGGGCGGCGCGCTCATCTCTGCCACCGGCGTTGCGGTCTATGCCCTGCTGACGATCGACGAACCGCAGCGGCTCGCGATCACGTTGATCCTGCTGGCATCGGTGCCGCTGATCGAGCCGTTCTACACCGCGGTCGCGTACTGGCAATCGCGCAACAACAATCGGCCACCGACGATCACGCGCGGCGCCGGGCTGCTGACGCGTGCGGCGCTCGTCTTCATCGCTGTGTATATGCAATTGCCCTTGTGGGTGATCGCGTTCGCCTGGCTGGCCGAGGCGGTGGTATCGGCGTCGCTGCAGACACGCAGCATCAGCCACCTCGGCACGCTGCCGGCCATGGCGCGGCGTGTCACGCCGCATCGCTCGGCCACCTTGTTCAAGTTCGGCGTGCGCTTTTTCGCTGGTCTGGCGCTGGCCAATGTGTACGTGCGCCTGGATCGCATCTTCCTCGCCGAGCACCTCACGGAACATGACTTCGGCCTGTACGCGGCCGGCATGCAACTGGTCGACGTCTGGCTGCAGGTAGGCAGCCTGATCGGCTTCGCGGTCGGCCCGGCATTCCTGTACGCCGCCGTCAATGCCGGCGGATCGCCGTGGCGTCACTGGCGCGCCGCCACCATGCTGGCCGGCGCCGGCATCACCGGCCTGCTGCTGGTGCTCGCCTTCGGCGACGTTGCCCTGCGCGTGGTGTTCGGCCGCGCGTTCGACGCGTCGTACCCGTTCCTCGTCGCAGGAGTCGCGTTCGGCGTACTGCTGTTCCTCGATCAACTGGTCGCGATCACGATCGCCGCGACCAACCAGCCGCTGGCGCTGATGATCAAGTGGGGCGTGGCCTGCGCGGTCGCACTGACCGTGATGTGGATCGCCTTTCCGACGCTCGGCGCGTTCGCCGGCCCGACCGGCCTGTCGATCGGCGTGGTGGCCAGCTGGATTGCCGCGGCGATCGCCTTGAAGGGCCGCCGGCGCGGCTCGCCATCAAAGGGAGCACCGGCATGACGGCCGCGGTACTGATCAGCAATTACAACTACGGCCAGTACGTGGGCGGCGCCATCGAGAGCGCGCTCGCGCAGACCTATCGCGACTGCAAGGTGGTTGTGGTCGACGACGGTTCGACCGACAACTCCTGGGAGGTGATCCGCAGCTTCGGCCCGCGCATCCAGGCGGTTCGCCAGGAAAACGGCGGCCAGGGTGCGGCCTACAACACCGGGTGGCGCCATAACGACGCCGACTTCGCGCTGTTCCTCGACGCCGACGATCTGCTCGAGCCGCAGGCCATCGAGCGCGGTGTCGAGGCAATGCGCGGCGAGCCGGGTGCCGACCAGCCGGTCGCCATGGTGTGTTGGCCGTTGCGCCTGATCGATCGCGATGGACATGCGCAAGGCGGTTCGACGCCGTACCTGATGCATGCGGGCGACGTCACGCCGGTGATCCGCCGCTTCGGCCACTACGCCGGGCCGCCGGCCAGCGGCAACCTGTTCCGCAGCCTCGCCGTGGCGCCGATGTTCCCCATGGACGCAAACCAGTGGCGACGCGCGGCCGACACCGTGCCGTTCATGGCCGCGCCGTTTGCCGGCAGCGTGAAGGCGCTCTGCACGCCGCTGGGCTCGTATCGGCTGCATCGGCCGCCGCGTCTTGGCGTGTTCGGCAACGTCGACTCATCGATGCGTTCGGCCTTGCTGATTGCCGAGCATCGGCGCCTGGCAGTCACGCAAATGCTGCGAACCAAGATGGGTATCGACCTGCCCGATGCGTTCCTGCCGCTGCCTTGGATGTTGCGCGTGCGGGCGCTGTCGTGGCGCCTGGACCGCGAGCAGCATCCGTTCGCCGACGACGATGCGCCACGCATCCGCACCCTGACCCGCGAGGTCCTAAATGAATGGCCCGGCTACCTGCCGCTGGAGAAGTTTCTGATCAAGGCTTGGGTCACGGCGGCGCTGTATTTGCCGCAGCGACTGCTTCAACCGATGGCGGCCACGACGACATCGAGCACGGCCAAGGCAGTCGTCAAGCGCCTGCTCGGAGGAGTGCGCTGATGACCGCGCCGTCCCCGGCACGCAACCCGTTCATGCGGCGCCCCATGCTGCGCTATCCGACCATCACGCTATGGTGGTTCAGGCCGGTGCCGCTGCTGCTGCTGGTCGTGATCCCGGTGTACCTGAGCTACCTCGGTTTCAACTTCGAGAACTGGGTGCCACGTCGGTATGTGCCCAGCCTGGACTACCTGTGGGGTCTGGCACTGCTGCTCATCCTGGCGCTCGGCGCACTGCTGACGAGCGTTGGCGCCGGCCGCTCGCCGGCCGCGGACCCACGTCGCATCACGCCGCTGCGCGTCGATGTGCCCGGCTGGTACATGGCAACCCTGTTCGGCGCCGCCGTGCTGGCCTACGCGCTCTGGTTCGGACCGCTGCTGTCCAATCCCGCCGTCATCGTCGCCATGTTCTCCGGAGAACGCGGCAACCTGCGTGACGTGACCGAGACGCAGCCGGGCATCACCACGCTCACCCAATGCGGCGTTGCGTTCATCGTGCTGTACGTGATCAAGCAGCACGGCGGCGTGCGGCCACCGGCACGCTGGGAGACCGCGGCACTGTTCACGCTGTTCGGCCTGACCGTGATGCGCGCGGTCCTGTGGTCGGAGCGGCTCGCTGTCATCGAGGCGGCCGCCGCCTACGGCGTGACTGCGGCCGCGTTCGTCCGCTTGCGCAGCGCCGACCAGCGCCGCCTGGCGGCGATGCTTCCCTTCGTCGGTCCGGTGCTGCTGTACCTGGCGTTCACCACGACCGAATACTTCCGCTCATGGGCGTTCTACAAGGACTACTACGACTCGGTCTGGACCTTCGCCTTCGAGCGATTGAGCGCGTACTACGCACTGGCAACCAACAGCGGGATCGGCCTGCTGCAGGAAACGCGCGACTGGCCCGGCTACACGGGTCGTTACGTGCTGGAGTGGCTGTATCGGATGCCGGTCCTCGGTGACATCCTGCTGGAGATGGTCGGCACCGACCCGCGCACCGCCTACCAGGCGTTTCTCGAGCTTCATGGTCGCGCAGAGTTCAACAATCCGACGGGTCTGTTCGTCACCGTGTTCGATATCGGCTACACCGGATCCGCGCTGTACTTCTTCTGCATCGGCGCCCTGGTCGGCGGTCTGTGGAAGTCGTGGTACCGGCACCGCCTTGCGGGCCTGTTCTTTTATCCGTTCTGCTTCCTGTTCATGCTGGAACTGCTGCGCTTCAACTACTTCGCTGCGTCGCGCTTCGTTCCGATCGTCGCCAGCCTGCTCGTGGCCGGCGTTCTCATGACCCTGCCGCAGCGTGCCCGCCAGGCGTCGCAGCGCAAATCCCCTGCCAAGATGGGCCACCATGCAAGCACTGTCGAACGCTTCAGCTGAGACCGCCGACCGGCGTCCCATGCTGGGCACCCTCAAGGCCTGGCGCCGACGATGGTCCGAGCGCGACTGGCGACAGTTGCCGGTCAGCGTCGCGCGCAAGCTGCTGCAGCCATTCCCCGACAGTCTGTACCTGCGCCTGGGCTACCGCGCCTTCTTCGGGGTCTGGCCCAGCTACCGGAACCCGCGCAGCTTCAATGAGCACATCCATGCGTACATCCTCCGCTGCCGCGACCCGGTACTGCGGGTCTCCGCCGACAAGGTGCACTCACGCGAGTTCATCGCGCGCCAGGTCGGCTCGCACCTGCTGGTGCCGCTCCTGGGCGTTTGGGACAGCGCCGACGACGTGCCCCTGGCGAGCCTGCCGAGGCCGTTCGTCCTGAAGCCCACCGCCGCGAGCGGACTGGTGCATTTCGTCGGCGAACAAGACGACATCGACGAGGACGAGTTGCGCGCCATCATGCGCCACTGGATCCGGCGCGACTACAGCCAGCTGCATCGCGAATGGTGCTATCGGGGACTGCCGCGTCGCGTGATGGCCGAAACGATGCTGCGCACGGAAACCGGTGGCCTGCCAGCCGACTACAAGGCGTACGTGATCGGCGGCAAGGTGCGCTTCCTGCAGGTGGACCGTGGGCGCTTTGCGCACCACACGCGCAATATCTACGACGCCCAGTGGCAGCCGCTGCCGGCGCGCTGGACACTGCACAAGCACGACGACGATCCTCGTCCGGCGTGCCTGGAGCAGATGATCGAAACGGCCGAGACGCTGGCGCGACCGTTCGAGTTCCTTCGCATCGACTATTACATCGTCGATGGTCGCCTGTATGTCGGCGAGCTGACCAACTACCCGGGCGCTGGCTTCGAGCGGTTCATTCCTTACGAGTACTCACTGCACATCGGCGCTTTCTGGCCCGCTGCGCGCAAGGGCGAGTGAGGACCGGCGGCAGGCAGGGCCGCGCCCCGCCTGCCGCCCACCGTGCCCGCTGCGTCAGCCGCAGGTGACTTCCGCCCCGCTCACGGTGGGCAACGGACCGCTGCACTGCGCATTGGTGTAGCTGGCGCCATTGAATGTCGTCCCGGTGCACACCACGTTGCTGCTGCTGGTGGGTCGCGACAGGATGTTCATCGGGTTGCCACCGACATTGCTGATGCGCGTGTTGATGAGGGCAATGTCGCCGACGCGCCCGCCCGTGGCCGCGCGGCCGCCGTACGAGAGCGAGCGTCCCGTGCCGTTGCCGATGCGAACGCCATCCGGCTTGATCCGATCGAGGGTGTTGCTCTCGAATCGGATGTTCTCCACCGCCAGGCCATCGACCAGTGCCGGGTAGTTGCGCTCGTCGTTGAACATGTGCGAGTAGATCTCGACGCCGCCGTGGCCGGTCGTGCTGAAGCGGAACCCGGTGGGCGTGTAGGTCGGCCCCAGCGTCTGCACGTCCGCGATCACGTTGTTGCGGATCAATACATCACGCACCCCGAACGTCAGGTACGACAGCTCGCGCGCCAGATAGATGCCGGCGGCGTGGTTGGTGCGGTTGATCCTGTTGTTCTCGATCGTGATCGATTCCCCACCCACCACGGTGATGCCTCGGCCCCAGTAGTTGCCCGAAGTGTCGTTGTTGGCGACCAGAACGTTGCGCACCAGCTCGCGCCCGCGACGCGCGCTGAACTCGGCGTTGAGCTGGCTGGCGCTCATGCTCGAACTGCCGACGTAAGAGACCATCGCGATGAGGTCATCACCCGGCTCCTTCACGGTGTTGCGCAGCACGCGTCCGTTGTGCGATCCGGCCGTGATGTGAATCGCATCGGCGAGCGAGCGCGCCACCGTGTTTTGTGCCACCAGGAAGTTGGTCGCGTTGTAGATGAAGATGCCGGCCGACGATGAGGCGTTCGCCATCGGCGTGCCCGGCTCGCCACCCCAGACCACGCGATTGTTGCGGATCACGTTGTTGCGCAGCAGCTTGCGCGGGTTGGCCCCGCCGAACACCGCGATGCGCGACTCCCATGGCGCGGTGCGGCGGATGTCGGTGACCGCAGTCATGGTGAAGTTGTAGACACTGGCGCCGTCGGCCTCCAGCCAGACCGCTTGGTCAAGCGGGTTGGTTCCATGCAACGTAGCCCCTTCGCTCCACAACACCACGCCCGGCTTGTTGACGCGGATGCTCTTGTTGTGGATGTAGCGCCCGGCAGGGAACACGACCCACTGTCCGGGTTGCGCCGCACTGATCGCGCGCTGGATCGCGACAGTGTCGTCATTGCCGTCGTCACCACGCGCACCGAAGGAGGTGACGTTGAGCACGTTGGCCGGCTTGCCCGGCATGGCCGGAAGGATGGAACAGGCATGGGCGGCAGCGCCTACCTGGGGCGAGTCCGTGCCGGGCGCGGGTGCTGGCACCGGTGCGTCGCCAGGTGCTGGTGCCGGGGTCGGTGCTGGCGCTGGCGCAGGGTCGGGTGACGGCGCGGGCGCCGGGATGCCTGAAGGCGGCGCCGTGGCCACCGGCGCGTCGACCGTGACGTCATCGGAGCCGCTGCCACCGCATGCGCCAACCGCGATCGAAACCGCGACGGCCAAGCCGGACAGTGTGAAAAGGGAGTGGTGTGAAGCCTTGCCGCGCATGTGATGTCCTCACCGCTTGCGCCGGAGACGTTCACCACTCAACACATGTCAAGCGCATCGCCGGCTGGTTTGAAGGATTAACTGCACGATGTTCTTGTCGTTTGTTGAACATGCAGAAAACCTTGCGGCATTCTGGGCAAAACTGCGCGCTCTCTCTTCGCGCAAGCGGGCCAAGGAGCGCGGTCCGATCGGATGAGAAAGACGAACGTTCCCTTTCACGTCAACGTCCAGCGTGAAAGCAGGCTCGCCGCTCGATCTGCTTGCACCTTGAGCAGACATGGGAAATGTTGCCGCTGCTCACGGCAAACATGACCGCACCGGTCGCGTCATTCCTGCGCTGCGGCATTCAGCGCGCGACGGCCGCTCAGCGCCGGTTCATCGGCTGAGTCGACGCCCACTCGCAAGCCATTGATATGACGTGCCTTGAGCGCGGCCCAAGCGCTCGTTCCTGGTTTCGGCTGCATGCCCGTGGCGAGCGGCGCGCAATCGCATGGCACTTGCCCAAGCGACTGCGACGCGAGAGACGCTCGCCAGCATCCCGGGACACGAATGATCACGATCGCCACCTATGCGCCGGTGCAGCGCGCACCGCTGTACGACGTACTCAATCGCGCCTGCGCGTTGCTGCTGATGATTCTTCTGTCGCCGGTGATCGGCATCATCGCCATGCTGATCTGGCGCGAGGACGGTCTCCCGATCCTGTTCGCGCACTACCGTGTGGGACGCAACGGACGTCTGTTCCGCTGCTACAAGTTCCGCACGATGTTGCGCAATGCCGACGAGGTGCTTGGTCGCGTGTTGCTCGCTGATCCCGCGCTGCAGCTCGAGTGGGACCGCGACCAGAAGCTGCGGAACGATCCGCGCATCACCCGCATCGGGCGCGTGCTGCGCCATACGAGCCTGGACGAATTGCCGCAGTTGGTGAACATCTGGCGCGGCGAGATGAACTTCGTCGGGCCGCGGCCGATCGTCGTGCAGGAACTGCAGCGCTACGGCGCCTTCAAGCGGCATTACCTGAGCGTCAAGCCGGGCGTGACCGGCCTCTGGCAGGTCAGTGGGCGCAACAACACGACGTACGAACGGCGGGTGGAGCTCGATCGCCGTTACGTTGAGCACCGTTCGGTCTGGCTCGACGCGATGATCCTGCTGCGCACGATCAAGGTTGTCATCATGCGCGAGGGTGCCCATTGATGCGCAACGCCGAACCATTGCGCATCGTCTTCAACGGCCGCTTCCTCACGCAAGTGCAGACCGGCGTCCAGCGCTACGCGCGCGAGACGTTGATGGCGTTCGACGCGCTGCTTGTTCGACGCGCCGACTTGCGCAGTCGCGTGCACGCGCAGCTTGCGGTGCCCGCCGGCGCCCCGCCGCTGCCGCTCCAGCAGATCGAAACGAAGACGCTCGCCCACCTGAGCGGTCATTTGTGGGAACAGATGTCGCTCGCCTGGTTCGCTCGAGACGCCTTTCTCGTCAACTTCAACTACTCAGGACCGATCATCAAGCGCCGGCAGCTCATCACGCTGCACGACGCCACGGTGGCGGTATCGCCCGAGACCTTCTCATGGGCCTACCGGGCGTTGCATCGCGCGCTGATCCATGTGCTGCGGCATCGCACGGCGGTGCTCATGACTGTGTCGACATTCTCGCGCGGCGAGATCGCGCACCACTTTGGCATCGACCGGCACATCGTGGTCGGGCGCGAAGGCTGGGAGCATGCGAAGGCGCGCGGCGATGACCAAGCCACGCTGGTGAAGTACGGCCTGGCGTCGGGCGAGTACGTGCTCGCCGTGGGCAGCATGAAACCGAACAAGAACTTCCACCTGCTCGGCCAGGCACTGCAGCGCCTGGGCGGCTACCGCTGGCCGATCGCGATCGCCGGCGCGCGCGACACGCGCGTGTTCCGCGGGGCGCAGGTTCCGGCCGACCTGGTGCGTCTGCTCGGCTTCGTCAGTGACGCCGAACTCGGCCACCTGTATCGACACGCCGCCTGGCTGGTGTTGCCGTCGCTCTATGAAGGATTCGGTCTGCCGGCGGTCGAAGCCATGGGCAATGGCTGCCCGGTGCTGGCCGCGCGTGCCGCCTCGATTCCCGAGGTGTGTGGCGATGCCGCCCTGTACTTCGATCCCCATGACGTCGACTCGCTGGTTGCGGCACTCAAGGAGGCGGCCAGCAATCCCCACCTGCGTAACGACCTCAACCGGCGCGCACAAGCCCGACTCGCCATCCACTCGTGGCACGCCAACGCGGAGCTGCTTGCAGCGGCCGTGCTCGACAGCCATGTCGCGGTCGCCGCGTCAGCGGGCTGGCCGAGGCAGGCCTAGTTCCCCACCCCTCCCCCAGCGCCATGACCCAACCACGCAGCCCCACCCACAGCGGCAAAGCCGCCATCCTGACGATCCGCACCGCACGTTCACCACATATCGTGCACGCAACCGAGTGCCTGGCCGGTGGCACCTTGGCCCTGCTCGTCGCGGCCACCCATGACGTTGCATCGCTCGGCGCCAAGCAGACGCTGGTGTACAGCCGCCGCGACGACACGCCGCAAGACGTGGCAACGCTGTTTCCGCCGTCGGTGCGTCTGATCGAATTGCCGCGCGCGCGCGGGCACCATCTGGACTTTGTCCGCGCGATGACGCGCGAGTTGCGCCAGCTGACCCGCTGCGGCGATGTCGACATCGTCCACCTGCATTCCTCCAAGGCGGGCTTTGTCGGGCGTCTCGGTCTGCTGTTCAGCCTGATCCCGGTGCGAGTCCTGTACTCACCGCACGGTCTGTCGTTCCTCAATCCTCGCCGAAGACTGGCAAGCGCGACCTACCTGGTCCTCGAGTGGCTTGCTGGCAGAACACGCTTTCAGCCGGTCGCCTGCGGCGAAAGCGAAGCGCAGGCGTTCGCCCGCGTCACGGGTCACTCCCCATGCGTGGTGGAGAACCCGGTTGATCCGGACTTCTTCGAGGTCCATCGCAAGGAGCAGGCAACGCCCTTGGTGATCACGATCGGCCGTATATGCGAACAAAAGGCGCCGGACGTATTCGCAGAGTTGGCGATCCGCGTGCGCGTCGATCACCCGAGCGCGCAGTTCGTGTGGATCGGCAGCGGCGATGCGCCAGGAACGGAACTGCTGAAGGCGGCGCACGTCACGGTCACGGGCTGGCTGTCGCCACCGGAAGTTCGGCAGTGGCTGGCCCGCGCCTCCGTTTATGTCCAGACATCGCGCTGGGAAGGGTTGCCGCTTTCCGTGATCCAGGCGCAGGCGGTCGGGCTGCCATGCGTGGTGACTGACGTTGTCGGCAATCGGGATGCGGTGATCGATGGCGAAACCGGCTTCGTCGCGGCCAGCCTGGACGAACTGGCGGCACACGTGGAGCTTCTGCTGCGCGAGCCAGTGTTGCGGCAAGCCATCAGCGCGCCCGCTCGCCTGTCTGCCGAGCGGCGCTTTGGTCGAACTCGCTTCCGCCAGGCCCTGGCGCAGTTGTATGGCTTGACGCCGGTGGTGCGGGGTGAGCGCCAGGCCGAGCCTGGCACCGTGCGTCACATCGGCGAACCGCAGTCGTCGACCAGCAATGTCAAATCTGCTCGTCTGGCTACCGGTTAGGCCGTACGAGCGGAAAACTTTACCGATTTCACGCCGAACAGGCCGGGGCCGTCACTTGCTAGGAAAGGTCAGTCGTCGGGTTTCGCTTGCGCGGGCTTACCGAAGGTGAGTGGCGCGCCGCCGGACGGAACCACCGACGACATTTGGCGAGGATCAGAAGATGAAACGAACACGTGATTGCCGCGGGCCAGTTGCAACCAACGGTTTGCCCGCATCGCACGCTTTCGAGACCGGCCCTGTTGCTGCAAAGGAGCCTGTCGCTCGTCGGCCGACCCGTTCGCTGTCGACAACCACCAATCGTGCCTGTGCTGCTTTCAGCATCCCTGCCGAGCACGCCCCCCTGACCAACGGAGTCAAACATGCTGTCTGAGGAAATCACGGGTACCCGCCCGATTCGACCCACGACCCAACCGTCATCGTCCTCCACTGCCGCCGCCTTCGGACCGCAACCGACGGTATTCATCGTCGACGCCGATGCCGGATTGCGACAGTCAATGATGCTGCTGCTCGGCATGCGCGGCTATCGCACGCAGGGCCTGACAAGCGGCGAGGAACTCCTCGCGGCCGTGCGACCTGACAGTCGTGGCTGCGTGATCATGGACATGAGACTCGAGGGCGTCGATGGGATGCAGGTGATGGCGCGTCTGCGTGACAAGGAGATCAAACTGCCCGTGCTGTTCGTCAGCAGCCAAGCCGATGTCCCGAGCGCACGCGCCGCGCTCAAGGGGGGCGCATTCGATTACTTGCCCAAGCCCGTCGACAGCGACCGGCTGACCGAGGTCATTGCCGCCGCCGTCACCGACGATCGGCGTCGGTGGGAAGGCGCGCTGCAGGCAGCCCGCCTGCGCCAGCGACTGGCGCGATTGACGCAGCGCGAGCGCCAGGTGATGCAGCACGTCGTGGCGGGGTTGCATAACCGCGAGATCGCGGTCGAATTGGGCATCAGCCCGCGCACCGTCGAGGTCTACAAGGCGCGCATGATGGACAAGTTGGATGTCCAGCGAGTGGCCGATCTCGTCCGCCTGGCCGTGCGTACCGAAGCAACGGTCTAGTGATACGGCGTGTCCACGGTGTCGAACCGACTTCGTCGACAAAAAAAGCCCGCCTAAGGCGGGCTTTAAGGCGAAGAGAGGAGCGTCTCTCTTCGCGGCTGCTCGAAGGAGTAAACCAACTAACGTGCTGCGACCGAAGCCTAGTGAGACGAGGCGCGGTCCGATAGCGCACCTATCCGTAGGAAGCTATGCCTACATTAGGATGGGTGGCTCGCACTCGCCAAGTGAAAACGGCGCGAAGTGGCGCCGTTTTCGCAGGGCTGGGCCGCTTGGCTCATGCGGCGCGCGCCACCTGCGGGACGGCGCCACCTTCACGGCCTTCGTCCAGCGCAAAGCGCAAACGAAACAGGTCGGCCACCCGCCGCGCCTGCAACTTCTCCATCAGGCGGGCGCGATGGACTTCGACCGTGCGCTGGCTGATGCCGAACTCCTCGGCGATTTCGCGGTTGTGCATACCCTTGGTGACGCGTTCGAAGACCTCGGTCTCGCGGTCCGTCAGCCGCTGCAGGCGTGCCTTCATGACCTCCCGCTCGCGGGCGTGGTCGACACGCACCTGATCGTCCTGCAGGGCGACCGACACTGCAGCCAGCAGATCCGCCTCGTCGATCGGCTTCTCGAGGAAGTCGACCGCGCCATCGCGCAGCGCACGGCGGGCTGTGCCGACATCGCCATGCGCCGTCATCACGACGATCGGCAGGTCATTGCCCTGCTCTTTCAGCGTCCGCTGAAGATCGAGTCCGGACATCCCAGGCAGTCGCACGTCAAGCAGCGCGCACGCCGGCCGCTGCAAACGCCCAGCCGCGAGAAACGCCTCCGCGGTGTCAAAACCGATCGCTGTATAGCCGCGCAACTGCAACAGCAGCGCCAGTGACTCTCGCACCGCGCTGTCGTCTTCCACCACGTAGACCAGATTCGTACTCATCGTCATCTCCCTCCTGCCGCAGCAAAGAAACACTTGCGGAAAAACCGATGTCTACCGTAACACAGCAGGCCGATGATCGCCGTGTAGGTTCGTACGGATGTCGCTCGCGGCCGCAACAGTGCGCTACGACGGCGAGGGGCGGAAGAGTGAGGGAACGTAAGGCGCTAGGCGCGCTGCGCACGCTTGACCCGCGCCGCAGGGGGCGACGTCGGATCGGTGTCAATCGAGAGCGAAGATTCGGATTGCGTGCCGCTGTCATCGAACAGAAGACTGGCTGCGGTGATCTTCAAACGCAGGCGAACGCGATGAGAGCGACCGAGCATCATGCGCACCGCCGGGTCGTCGACTTCAACCTCCCGGTAGATGTCGATGCGGTGCTCTAAACCCGCGCGAGCCAACGCCTGCGCGGCCTCCTGGCAGAGCTGGGCGAGAGTGATGTCGTCGGGGATTTTGGCCATGCGGGCTGAGCTCGCTACATCGAGCAGCAGCAGCCCAAGAGTTTACTAGTAGGCGCGCCTCGCGAAATCCCGTACGCGTGGTCGCCGGGCAGGCGGGCCCAGGCGGCTGCCAGCCCCGGCGAGCGTTTGGCGTCAGTGACGCCGCCGGGCGCCCACGGCCAGGCCACCCGCAAGCAGGACCAGCAGCCAGAGCAGCGGAAGCGCGCCGCCACCGGATCCCTGGCCGGCGGTGCTGGCGGTCTGCCCGGTGCCACTTAGCGTCATTGCCGGGAGCGATCCGCCGTTGTAGTTGAGACTCAGGGTGTCAGTGCGAGCCCCCTCTGTCCGAGGCCGGAACTGCACATCGACGAAGCAGGTGCTGCTCACCGCGACGCTGGTGCACCCGTTGACCACCGCGAAATCGCTCTGCGCGTTGCCAAGCTGGGCCTGAACCGTGAGCGCCGCGCTGCCGGTATTGCGGATCGTCACGCGCTCCGACTGGCGCGACAACGAGTTGACGGGGGTGTTCTCGAACCGCATGTTGCGAGAGTCGAGGGCCACCGCGCTGGTCATTCCTGAGCCCGCGATCACCACCGTCCCCTCCAGCACCACAGTGTGCGGGCTGGCAACCAACGCCGCCGTCCGCCCATTCGACGTGATGACGATGTTGCCGGTGTGCGGCACGGCGGTGTCCGGCGGGGTGTAGGTCACATCGATCGTGCAGTTGCCGCCAGCCGGAACCGGCGCCGCTAGGCAGTCGGTCATGCCCGCACGCAGGGCGAAGGTCGGTGCCCCCGCGGACAGCGTGATTGCGGTGATGTTCAGCGCCGGCCCGCCCGCCGTGCTGACGTTGCGCACGGTCACGACACCGTTCACCGGCGCGCCGGCCGCGGCGCTTTGCAGGCGCAGGAACGCTTGCGCGCTGTTGCTGGAGGTGCCGAAGGCGATCACCGGAGTGGCGCTGCCCACGGTGCCGGCGAGCGTCAGGCGAACCGGGGTGGCCGTAGCGTTGGATGCAATATCGACCGTCGCCGTGCGAGCGCCGGTCGCGCTGGCCTGCGGCGCGAACGCAAACTGCAGCAAGCAGGTGGCGCCCGGCGCAACGCTGCCGCCGTCTGCGCAATTGGTACCACCCGTGGCGCGTGTGAAGTCGGCGGCATTGGTGCCGCCGAGCGAGATGGTGGCGATATTGAGGGCGAGCGTGCCGTTGTTGCGGACGGTGACGGGCGCGAAATTGATGCTGCTGCCCGCCGCTGTCGTCCCGGCGTTCAGGTCGGTGGCCGACGGTGCGAGGGTCAGCGTCGGCGCGGCGATCACGGTGCGCGTGCCATTGAGGTTCAGTTGCGAAACACCGGAACCCCCGTTGCTCGGGATCGTCAGGGTGGCAGTCTGCAGCGCACCCTGCGGCACGCCCAGGTCGGGCGAGAAGGTCACGGTCAGGCCGCAACGGGCGCCAGCTGCCAGAGCCAACGATGCCGTGCAGGCCGTCTCGCCGCCGGGAACCGCGGTGGTCACCGTATAGCGCGTCTGGTTGAGGCCCGACACCGCGGCGCCGGCGGCAAAGCCGGAACCGATCTGCATCGGGAGATTGCCGCTGTTGACGAAGAACACCACCAGCGAGGAGGACGCGCCATCGTTGACGCTGCCGAAGTTCAGCGTCCCGATCGCCGTGGTCGACCCCGACTGCTGGAACTCCGGGCGGGCAAACGGCACGGCGACGCGCTGAAAGGACGCCAGCAGGAACGCTGACAGGTCCGCCCGCTCCGCAGTCGACAGAATCATGAACTGCGCCATTTGCGGCTGCGCCAGCCCAACGCCCATGCGACCGACCGAGTCCGCCTGCGTTGCTGCGTTGCCGATGTTGCACAGGCCCCTGAGTGCGTGCGCGGTGCCTTGGGGCCAGGTCATGCCGCAGGCCGTGCCGATGTTCACGCCGACCAACATCGCGTTGGGTGGGTTGTAGGGATCCTGACCATGGCAGCCGATGCAGTTGAGCGCGGTGCCCTTGATGGTGCTGGTGAAGTTCCACAGGCGATAGCCGTTCGAGGCGTCCTGTGCGCGCACTTCTTGGGGCAGGAGCAGCGCAGCGAACACGGTTACGCCCGCCACTGCGGCGGCCCGAAGGCTCAGCTTCTTCGTCATGCACATCCCTAGCGTCAGCCATGGGACGCCAGTAGGGCGTCCACCACCGGCACAGCGTAAAGACGCAGATGTCTAAAGGGCATCCACCGCTCGGTCTAGCTGTGTGCTTGCCAACCGCTGCCCTCAGCCGTTCAGTCGAAGATGGCAGGCCGATGGTGCCGCGTCCGCCGGGCGCACCAAAGTGCCCCGACGCACCGTCAGGCGACGAGTGCGCGCGCGAGGTCGGCCTGCAGGTCGGCGACGTCCTCCAGTCCGACGGCGATCCGTACCAGGCCTTCGGTGATGCCGGCCTGGGCACGCGCTTCCGGCGTCAGGCGGCCATGCGTCGTGCTGGACGGATGAGTGATCGTGGTCCGCGTGTCGCCAAGGTTGGCGGTGATCGACATGAGTTGTACGGCATCGATCACGCGCCAGGCGCGGGCGCGCTGCGCTTCGGCAGAATCGCCGGCGAGTTCGAACGTGAGCACCGCGCCGGGGCCGCGCTGCTGAAGGCGGGCGAGCGCGGCCTGCGGATGCGACTCCAGCCCGGTGAAGAAGACGCGCGAGACGCCGGGCTGGGTCTCGAGCCAGCGGGCAAGTTCGAGCGCGGCGGCCGATTGCGCGCGCAGTCGAACTCCCAGCGTCTCCAGTCCCTTGAGCAGCACCCAGGCGTTAAATGGCGACAGGCACGGGCCGGCGCTGCGCAGGATCGGCAGCAGCGCGTTGCGGATGAAGTCGCGCTTGCCCAGCACCGCGCCGCCGAGAACGCGTCCTTGCCCATCCAGATACTTGGTGCCCGAGTGGATGACCACATCGACCCCGAAGTCGAATGGCCGCTGCATCACCGGGGTACAAAAGCAGTTGTCCACCACCGTCAGCGCCCCGCTCTCGCGCCCCAGCGCGGCCAGCGCCGCCAGATCGACGATCTCCATCAGCGGGTTGGACGGCGTCTCGCAGAACAGCAGTCGCGTGCGCGGCGTGATCGCGGCGCGCCATGCCGCCGGATCCGCGCCACGCACATAGGTGGTGTCCACCCCAAAGCGACCGAGGATCGTGCTGAACAACTGCACGGTCGCACCAAACACGCTGGCCGAGCAGACGATGTGGTCGCCCGTTTTGACGGCCGCCAACGCGGTCGACAGGATGGCCGCCATGCCGGAGGCCGTGGCCAGGCCATCCTGCGCCCCTTCGAGTGCGGCCAGGCGCTGCTCGAACATGCGCACCGTCGGATTCGAAAAGCGCGAGTAGACGAACCCGTCCTCGGATCCGGCAAACATCCCTGCCGCCTCGGCCGCGGACTTGAAGACGAAGCTGGATGTCAGGAACAGCGCTTCGCTGTGTTCGTTGAACGTGCTGCGCTGGGTGCCCGCGCGGACTGCGCGGGTGTCAAACCGAAATTCTTCGCTCATTTTCGCCACTGGAAATGAAAAAGCCCGCTCAGCACAGCAGAGCGGGCCTTAGTCGGGCCGCCGCTTTAGCTGGATTTGTTACGCGCCCGCAAGCTGAGCTCAAATCGGCGCGAAGCGAATGCTATCAGTCAGATGGAGGGCGCTGAGCGGTGCTTCGCCTAGGCGTCGGCCGACTCGATCGCCAGACTCAGCTGGTTGCGCGGCCCTTCGTCGGCGACCTTGGGCGCCATCCTGGCCTGCTCGACATGATCGAGATAGGCCGCGGTCACGTCGCCGGTGATGTAGTCGCCGTCGAAGCACGAGGCCTCGAATCGCGTGAGCGCCGGATTGCAGTCGCGCACCGCCTGCTTGAGATCATCGATGTCCTGGTAGATCAACGCGTCCGCGCCGATCTCCACGCGGATCGCTTCTTCGCTCTTGCTGGCCGCGATCAGTTCGGCGCGCGTCGGCATGTCGATGCCGTAGACATTCGGAAAGCGCACCGGCGGCGCCGACGATGCGACGAACACCTTCCTTGCGCCTGCCTCGCGGGCCATGCTGACGATCTCCTGGATCGTCGTGCCGCGCACGATCGAATCGTCGACCAGCAGCACGTTCTTGCCCTTGAACTCGACCGCGACGGTATTGAGCTTCTGTCGCACCGACTTCTTGCGTACCGCCTGCCCCGGCATGATGAAGGTGCGACCGATGTAGCGGTTCTTGATGAAGCCCTCGCGATACGGCAGATCGAGCTTGCTCGCCAGTTGCATCGCCGCCGGCCGGCTCGAGTCGGGAATCGGCATCACGACATCGATGTCGCTCACCGGCATCTTGGTCTTGACGCGCGCCGCCAGGTACTCGCCCAGGCGCAGGCGGGCGCCATAGACCGACACGCCGTCGATCACCGAATCCGGCCGCGCCAGGTACACGTACTCGAAGATGCACGGATTGAGACTGGTCTTGGCCGCGCACTGCTGGCTGAAGAAGCGGCCGTCCAAGTCGACGAACACCGCCTCCCCCGGCGCAATGTCGCGCACGAAGCGAAAACCCAGGCCTTCGACCGCGACCGACTCCGATGCAACCATGTATTCGGTGCCGCCGTCGGTCTCCAGCGCGCCCAGGCACAGCGGGCGGATGCCGAAGGTGTCACGGAACGCCAGCATGCCGTAGCCAGCGATCTGCGCCACCACCGCATAGGAGCCCTTGAGGCGCCGATGCACGCCGCTCACCGCGGCAAAGATGGCTGCCGGGTCGAGGCGCAGGCCTTCGCTCGACAACTGCAGTTCGTGCGCAAGCACGTTGAGCAGCACTTCCGAGTCGGAGTTGGTGTTGATGTGCCGCCGATCGATGCGGAACATCTCGTCTTTGAGCAACGCGGCATTGGTGAGGTTGCCGTTGTGCACCAGCGTCAGGCCGAACGGCGCGTTGACGTAGAACGGTTGGGCTTCTTCGGCATTGCTGGCCGATCCGGCGGTGGGATAGCGGACCTGGGCAATGCCCGAGGTGCCCGGCAGCGAGCGCATGTTGCGCGTGCGGAACACGTCGCGCGCCAAGCCATTGCCCTTGTACATGTGGAACATGCTGCCGTTGGCGGTGGAGATGCCGGCAGCGTCCTGACCGCGGTGCTGCAGCAACTGCAAGGCGTCGTAGAGCAGCTGATTGACCGGCGAAGTGGCGACGACGCCGACGATTCCACACATTGCAGCGGACTCCCAGATGCGAACGCTAGATCTTGCTGCCGGCAGTCACGGGCGGTGGCAGCAACGGGGCGGCCAATCGTACCGCCGCTTCGACATGCGGCAACAGAATCGAATCGCGCCACCACGGTTGTTGCGCAAGCGCCGTGCGGCCGGCGAAGAACGCCAGCAACGCGAGCACGAGCATGGCACGCAACAGACCGAATAGTGCGCCGATGAAACGATCGGTGCCGGAAAGCTTCACGGCGCTGAGAAACTTGCCGATGATCCACGCGACGATGGCAGCGGCGACGACGCAGCCGAGAACGATCGCCAGCGCTGCCAGCGCCGTGCGCGCCCCGGGCCAGGGCAGGTCGATCGGCAGGGCTCGGCCGAGCGCTGTGGCCTGAGTGATGGCGAGCCAGATGCCGACGACCCAGCCCGCCAACGACATCACTTCGCGCACGAAACCGCGCAGCACGCCCAGCAGCACCGACAAGGCGACGACCGCGACGATCACCCAGTCGATCGGGTTCATCGGTCGCGCGTACTCATGGCGTGATGAGGTCGGCGCTGGTTCCGAGTTCGCGCAGCCGCGCGCGCGCCAACTCCGCTTCCTCGCGTGAAGCATAGGGTCCGACACGGACCCGCCAGCGCGGACCGTCGCTGACCTGCACACGCTCCGTAAACGACGGCAAGCCGGCCTTCTTGATCTTTGCGGCCATCTCGCGCGCCGCACCTTCGTTGCGCAGGGCGGCGGCCTGGACCAGGTACTTGCCTGTGCCCGCCTTGCCACTTGTCGTCGCTCGACCTTCGAGAAGGTCCTTCGCGCGCTGTGCTTCGGCGTCCTTCGTCGCCTTGGTTGTGTCCTTGGCCGTGGCCTTGGGCGCTGCCTTGTCGGCGTCTTTCTCCGCGGTCTTGTCTGAGATCTTGTCTGACGTCTTATCCGAGGTCTTCTCCGGACCCTTCCCCGCCGCTGTGTCGCCAGCCTGGGCCGCAGTCTTGCCATCGGCCGGGGCGTCGCCCTCCTTGCGCGTTTGCGCAGGTGGCGGATCCGCCGGCGCATCGACCACAGGTCCGCCCTGCCCTTGCGCCGGATCCGGTACAGGCGGTAACGGCAGGCGTGGCGTAAAAGGAGTCTTCTCGCTCGGGATCTGAATCGGCACTGTGTCTGCCACGGGCCGCGGCGCGGGGTCGAGCACCATCGGCACGATGATGACCGCCGCCAGCAGCAGCGCTGCAGCACCGATCAGTCGCCGTCGCGCCCGAATCTTCAGCGCCGTCGCCGGGTCGACCCGACCCGGATCGCCATCGTCGCTTGCCTGTCGCGTCGCACCGCGTGACGACTCGGACCTCGCATCCGAGGCACGCCAGAACGCCCACTTCATTGCCGCTGCCCCATCCGCCGCTCTTCTTCGAAGCGCATCACCGCGCCCACTGTCGTGAAGCTGCCGAACACGACGATCCTAGCATCGGGGTCGGCGCGCTCGCAGGCGCAGGCATGGGCTGCCTCGAGCGTCTCATGCTCCGTGATCGAGGTCGCCCCCGCCTCGCGCAGGTATGTCGCCGCCTGGGCTGCACTCAACCCGCGCGCGCCGCCGGTGGGACCGACGTGCCAGTGATCGATGCGCTGCTTTACATGCCCGATGACACCGCGCACATCCTTGTCGGCGAGCATGCCGAACACGGCGTGCGTCTCCGGAAAGAAGCCCTGTGAATCGAGGTTCCGCGCCAGGACCGCCGCCGCGTGCGGGTTGTGGGCGACATCAAGCACGATGGTGGGACGACCCGGCAGCACCTGGAATCGGCCGGGGATCTGAACCGTCAGCAGGCCGGTGCGGACCGCCTGCTGACTGACGGGCAGACGATCGCCAAGCGCCTCCAGCGCGGCCAGCGCACCGGCAGCGTTGAGCAGCTGGTTGGCACCACGCAAGGCGGGATACGGCAGGCTGGCCCGCCGCTGCACACGGCCGCCATAGGACCACTGCTGCAGTCCCTTGCCATAGTCCATGCCGGCGTAGTTGAAGTCACGCCCGAACAGCCACAGGTCGGCGCCCAGAGTGCGCGCCACGTCCAGCAGCGAGCGAGGCGGCTGTGGGTCGGCGCAGATCGCCGGTCGCCCAGCGCGATAGATGTGCGCCTTCTCGAAGCCGATGTGCTCGCGCGTCGGACCGAGGTAGTCGACGTGGTCGATGTCGATCGACGTGATGATCGAGACATTGGAATCAATGATGTTGACTGCGTCCAGTCGCCCACCCAAGCCCACCTCGAGGATCACTGCATCCAGGCGCTGCTGCATCAACAGGCGAAGGATCGCCAGCGTGGTGAACTCGAAATAGGTAAGCGAGACGTCGCCACGCACTGCTTCCACCGCCTGCAGTTGCTCGACCAGCATCGCGTCATCGGCAGGCTCGCCGTTGATCTGGACCCGTTCGTTGAAGCGCAGCAAGTGCGGTGACGTGTACACGCCAACGCGGTAGCCCGCGGCGCGCAAGATGCTGTCGAGCATCGCGCAGGTCGAGCCTTTGCCGTTGGTGCCGCCGACGATGACGACCGGACAGTCGAAGCGCACGCCCAGGCGATCGGCCACCGCCTTCACGCGCTCGAGCCCGAGGTCGATTGGGCGGTGATGCAGGCGCTCGATGTGCGCCAGCCACGCTTCCAGCGAGTCAGGTGAAGTCATGTCGAGGCGCTGCAGGCCAAGGGGCCTTGGCCGGCAGTAGGAATGACTAGCTCAACGCCTCGGCCGGCTGCCGCAGCAGCAGGGCGAGCAACTGCGCGATCTCGTCACGCATGTTGCGGCGATCGACGATCATGTCGACCGCGCCCTTGGTCAGGAGAAACTCGGCGCGCTGAAAGCCTTCCGGCAGCTTCTCGCGCACGGTCTGCTCGATCACGCGCGGACCGGCAAATCCGATCAGTGCCTTCGGCTCCGCGATCACGACGTCGCCCATGAAGGCGAAGCTCGCCGACACGCCCCCCATGGTCGGGTCGGTCAGCACTGAAATGAACGGCAGCTTGGCCTCGGCCAGCTTGCCGATCATCGCCGTGGTCTTGGCCATTTGCAGCAGCGACAACAGGCCCTCCTGCATGCGGGCGCCGCCGGTGGCAGTGATGCAGATAAACGGCACCTTCTGCTCCAGCGCGGTCTGTGCCCCACGCGCGAAGCGCTCGCCGACCACCGAGCCCATCGAGCCGCCCATGAAGTCGAACTCGAAGCAGGCCACCACCACGGGCAGCGCGCGGATCGATCCGCCGAGCACGATCATGGCGTCGGTCTCGCCGGTGTCCTGCATGGCCTGCTGCAGGCGATCGACGTACTTCTTGCTGTCCTTGAACTTGAGCGAATCAACCGGCAGGACCTCCTGGCCGATCTCGTAGCGCCCTTCCGCATCGAGCAGGGCGTCGAGTCGCTCGCGCGCGCGGATGCGCAAGTGATGGCCGCACTTGGGGCACACCTGCAGGCTGCGCTCGAGTTCGGCGCTGTAAAGCACTGCCTCGCAGCCCGGGCACTTGGTCCAGACGCCCTCGGGCATCGTCTTGCGGGTGCCGCCTTGCTTGATCCTCGGTGGCAGCAATTTCTCGAGCCAGCTCATGCAGCCTCCTTGCGCGGGGTGGTGTCGGGGGCGATCTCGTCGATCGCCCGGCGAATATCGGTCAACAGATGCTCGACCGCGGCGACCGCATGGCCGGGCGGCGTGTTTTCCAGTTCCTGGATGATGCGCGAGCCGATCACCACCGCATCGGCCACGCGCGCCACCGCCTGCGCGCTGGCAGCGTCGCGGATGCCAAAGCCCACGCCGACCGGCACATCGGTGTGTGCGCGGATCAGCGGCAGCTTGGCGGCAACCGAGCCGACGTCGAGGTGTCCGGCGCCGGTGATGCCCTTCAGGCTCACGTAGTAGATGTAGCCGGCGGCCACCTTGGCTACCCGGGCAATGCGATCGTCGGTCGAGGTCGGTGCCAGCAGGAAGATCGGATCGATCTCGTGGGTACGCATGTCCGCGGCAAACTCCTCGCACTCCTCGGGCGGGTAGTCGACCACCAGCACGCCATCGATGCCCGCCGCCGCGGCCTGCGCCGCAAACTGCGTGCGACCCATACGCTCGATCGGATTGGCATAGCCCATCAGAACCACCGGTGTCATTGCATCCGTCTTGCGGAACTCGGCGACGAAGCCCAGCGTCTGCTTCAGACCGACGCCCTGGCGAATCGCGCGCTCGGTGGCACGCTGGATCACCGGGCCGTCGGCCATCGGATCAGAAAACGGCACGCCCAGTTCGATCACATCGGCGCCGGCACGCGCCAGCGCGTGCATGATCGGCACGGTGAGGTCAGGCGAAGGGTCGCCCGCAGCGATATAGGGAATCAGGCCCTTGCCACCGCGCGCGCGCAGCGCGGCGAAACGGCCCTGGATGCGCGACATCAGCGCTTCTCCCGGAACGCGAGGGTCGCTTCGCGGCAGGACGCGCGGCAGAAGAACTCCAGGCCGCCCGCCTCGGCCACGATGTGCAGGTCCTTGTCGCCTCGGCCCGAAAGATTCACCAGGAGGATCTTGTCCTTCGGCAGCGTGGGCGCGAGTGCGGCGGCGTGGGCCAGCGCATGACTCGACTCGAGCGCCGGAATAATGCCTTCGATGCGGCAGCAATCATGGAACGCCTGCAAGGCATGCGCGTCGGTGGCGCCCACGTACTGGGCGCGGCCCGAGTCCTTCAGCCACGCGTGCTCCGGCCCAACGCCCGGGTAGTCCAGGCCCGCCGACACCGAATGCGTTTCGGTGATCTGGCCGTTCTCATCCTGCAGCAGGTAGGTGCGGTTTCCGTGCAACACGCCCGGCGAGCCCATCTGCAGGCTGGCGGCGTGACGCATCGTCGTGAGCCCCTCACCCGCTGCCTCCACGCCGATCAGTTGCACGGCGTCGTGCGGGATGTAGTCGTAGAAGATCCCCATGGCATTGCTGCCACCGCCCACGCAGGCGATCACGTAGTCGGGTTGGCGCCCGACCATCTCCGGCATCTGACGCAGACATTCCTTGCCGACCACCGAGTTGAAGTCGCGCACCATCATCGGGTACGGATGCGGTCCAGCGACGGTGCCAATGATGTAGAAGGTGTTTTCGACGTTGGTCACCCAGTCGCGCATCGCCTCGTTCAGCGCATCCTTGAGCGTGCGCGAACCGGACTCCACCGGCACCACTTCGGCCCCCAGGAGTTTCATCCGGTAGACGTTCGCCGCCTGGCGACCCACATCCTCCGAACCCATGTAGACCACGCACTTCATGCCGAAGCGCGCAGCCACAGTGGCGCTGGCGACACCGTGCTGTCCGGCACCGGTCTCGGCGATCACGCGCGGCTTGCCCATCCGCTTGGCGAGCAGCGCCTGCCCCACCGTGTTGTTCACCTTGTGCGCGCCGGTGTGGTTCAGGTCCTCGCGTTTGAAATAGATCTGCGCGCCGCCGAGCAGTTCGCTCCAGCGCCGGGCGTGATAAATCGGGCTTGGACGGCCGACGTAATGCTTCAGTTCGCGCTCGAACTCCGCCACGAACTCCGGATCCTTGCGGTAGTGCTCGTAGGCGTCGCGCAGTTCGGCGAGCGCGTGCATCAGCGTCTCGGCGACGAAGATGCCACCGTAGGGGCCGAAGTGGCCGCGTGCATCGGGCAGGTCGTATTTCATTGATCAGGCTGCTGGTCTCGTTTATGCCGCGCGGACGGCGGCGATGAATCGCTCGATTCGGGCAGGATCCTTGACGCCCTTTTCTCGCTCGACGCCGCTGCTGACATCGACGGCATACGGTCGCACCGTCCGGATTGCATGCGCGACGTTAAATTCGTCCAGGCCGCCCGCCAGGATCAAAGGCTTGCTGCGTTCGCTGACCGCCGGCAAGCGACCCCAGTCAAAAACCTGTCCGCTGCCACCATGGCCTGCGCTGGGTGTGTCGGCCAGAAGTGCCGACGCACTCTCAAAACGGCGCTCGCAGTCTAACAAACGGACCCCCTCGGCCATGCCGACCGCGCGCAGGTACGGCCGACCGTACCGCGCACAGTCGGCCTCGATCTCGGCGCCATGGAACTGCAACACGGCGTGCGGCACACGGTCGAGTGCGCGTCGGACCTCGTGGTCGAGTGCATCGACGAACAGCAGCACGGGGGTGACGAACACAGGCAACGCGCTCGCAAGACTTGCCAGCGAGTCGAGGTCGACGCACCGCGGGCTGCGCGGATAGCAATTGAAGCCGATGGCGTCGGCACCGAAGCGCACTGCTGCGGCGACGTCGGCAGCGCGGGTGAGGCCACAAATCTTGATACGAACACGTTCAGTCATGTCAACAGCGGCAACGTATCGCTGGGCGGTGGCAGGTCGAACGCCGCATCGTACTGAACGTGAGTGAGATAGAGGCCTTCAGCGGCAAAGGTCGGCGCCGCCTCGGCGCGATTGCGGGCTGCCAGCACCTGCGCGGCCCAGTTGACCGGCCGACGACCGAGGCCGACATAGATCAGCGTGCCGACCAGATTTCTCACCATGTGATGCAGGAAGGCATTCGCCTCGACCCGGACCCGGATCAGGCGACCGAACCGTTGCACATCACACTGCCGCAGTTCGCGGACTGGCGAGGCCGCCTGGCATGCCGCGGCACGAAACGATGTGAAGTCATGCGCGCCGAGCAGCCCCTGCGCCGCGACATGCATCGTCTGCTCATTGAGCGGACGAAACACCCAGCCGATACGGCCCTGAGCCAACGGCGATCGGACCGGATCATTCAGGATCCAGTAGTCATAGCGACGCCCGGTCGCACTGAAGCGGGCGTGGAAATGATCCGTCACGTATCGGGACCACCGCACGCCGACCTGTCTAGGCAGAAAACGGTTGACACCACGCACCCAAGCTTCGAGCGGGCGATCGACGGTGGTGTCGATGTGCACGACCTGGTAACTCGCGTGAACCCCGGCATCGGTGCGGCCAGCGCAGATGGTGGACAGGGCGCTGCCCGCAAACGCTTGCAGCGCCCGTTCGACCGAATCTTGGACGGCACGCCGGTCCGGCTGGGTCTGCCAGCCGGTGAAAGCGCTGCCGTCGTACTCCAGTCCGAGGGCGATCCGCACCTAGACGCGCCAAAGAAAAAGGCCGGCGCGCTGCGCCGGCCTGGTGTGGTCCGGGTCGATCAGGACTCGACCTGCTTCATCAAATCGACGGCACTTTGGCGCTGCTCGCGCGTGCCATCGCGCATGACCTCTTCGATCAGTTCGCGTGCGCCGTCTTTCACCCCGAGGTCGATGTAGCCACGTGCCAGATCGAGCTTGGTCGCCATCTGCGCTGCGAGCGGGCTGCCGGCCTGGGTCTCGGTGCGGCGTCCGCCGAGTTCGACATCGGACCCAGTGAGGTCGAAGTCGATCAAGGGCACTGTGGCCTGGTCGGTGTTGGAGGTCAGGCGTGGTGCGCGCTCGTCGGGCAAGGCGCCGACATCGCCGAGCAGCGTGGGCCGCGACAACGACTCCTCAAGCATTGACTGCACGTTCGATGCCGACGGTGCCGAGAAGCTTGGGAACGCCGGTTCCGGCACGGGTGCTGGGGCAGGCGCGAGCTTGGCGACCGGTACCGGCGTGCGGGGAGGCAGCGACAGGTCCACGTCCGGGATCGAGCCGAACCCACCGACCGTCGGCGCGGGCATCGGCCGCGTCGGCGGCGACATGGTCTGGATCGGCACCGTGTCATCCGAGAGCGGTTTGGTATCGAACGACAGATCGAAGCCGGTCGGCTTCGGCATCATCGTCTTGGGACCGTCGGGCTGGCGGGTCACCGGACTGGTGAGGTCGAAATCGAGCGCAGAGAAGTCGATGGCGGAATTGGTCGCCACGTTCAGGATGTCAGCCTTCGCAGGCTCGAGCGGTTGCGTCGCCGGTGCCAGCGTCGCTTCGAAATGCGTCACTGGGCCGGTCGAGGTTGCAACGCCCTGGCGCGTCTCGCCACTCAGGCGCGAATCGAGAGGCATCGCGGTATCAGGCGTCATCGCCGTATCGGGACCGCGGGTTGGCGCACCCAAGGAGGCACTGAAGACCGAGTCGGGCGCGGGCGCCTGCTTACCGACTGGCAGGTCGACAATCGCCGGCGCTGCCATGCCGCCCAACGTCGAAGGACGCCCGCCCGTGACCGCCGGATCGAGGCGTAACTCGGTGGTCGGACCACGCAGCGGATCGACACTGCCGCCTCCGGCAAACATCGGTTCGCTCGGGTCGAGTGCACGGCCCAGCTTGGCGCCACGCTCCCAATCTTCGCCGACCCCGCCGGTGCGCTCACGCAGTTCCTGCGCGACCGCCATGAACGACGGCTTGTCCGCCCGGCGTGAATAGATCTCCAGCAGCTTCACGCGCACGGCATGCCGATCCGGCTGCAAACGCAGCGCTTCCTTCAGGATGTCCTCCGCCTGCTCCTCGCGACCGTAGGCGATGTAGACGTCCGCCTCGGCCACCGGATCGACTTCATTGGAATCCAGTTGCGAGGCTGCCGGGATGAAGCTGGAATTGAAGGTGCTCGTGGCGCCCGTATCGACGCTCTGTCCGCCGGTGGCTCCGAAGAGCGAGTTGGCGTGCACGCCATCGCCGGTCGACTTGAACTCGTCTGATCTCTCGACCTTGCGCTTGCGATAGAGATTCAGGCCGATCAACAGGGCCAGCAACGCCACGCCCATGCCGCCCAGTACATAGGGCGACGACATCATGTCCGACAGGCTGGCGTCGGCTGGTGCCGGTACCGGAGTTGGCGCAGGTGCGGGCTTGGCGGGCTCGGTCTTGGCGACTTCCTGTTTCGGCGGCTCCTGCTTGGGCTCTTCAACCTTCGGCGCGTCAGGCGCAGGCGCCTCGGCCTTGGGCGTTTCGACCGGCGCCGGTGACGCCACCGGCGCGGGCGTTGGCGTCGGCGCGGCCGCGGCTTTGGCTTCGGCTTGCTGCTGCGCCTGGGCGGCGGATTTGCTTTGAAGTTCGAGCGCCTTCTTCAGGGCTTCGTTGGTCCGCTTCAGTTCGGCCGCGCGCTCTTCCTGTTCCTTGATAGCGCGTTGCTTGGCGATCGCCTCGTCCTCGGCCGCCTTCTTTGCCGCCGCTGCCGCAGCGGCAGTCGCCGCCGCAGTCGGCGCCGCAGGGGCCGGCTCAACCTTCGCGATCTTCAACTGATCACCCGAGGGCGGGGGCGCCGCCTTGTCTTCGACCTTGGTCGTGACACGACCCTGCGCGGCGGGTGCCGGGGCAGCCGAAGCGACCGGTGCGGGCGCGCTGGCGGCCGACTGGGCGAGACGACTGCGGTACTGAGCGAAATCGGCACTCTGGGCGACAACTTCGCTGCGAGCGTCGGTCGGGCTGATGGCCTCGATGTCCGCCTGAGACGGTATGGTCAGCGTTCGCCCGGCCAGCAGCCGGTTCATGTTGTTGCCGACGAATGCGTTCGGGTTCGCCTGGAACAGCGCCACCAGCATTTGATCGAGAGACACGGACGCCGGCTTGGTGCGGCCGGCAATGCGACCCAGCGTGTCGCCGGACTTGACGGCGTAGCTGTCGCCCGCGGCATCAGCCGGGGCTCGGGGCGCAGGTGGCGAGCCAACTGCGGGTGCGGAAGGCGTCGGCGCAGGCGCTGGCGACGGCGCGAGCACCGCTGCGGGCGCTGGCGTTGGTGCAGCAGCAACAGGTGCAGGCGCAACGGCAGCGGCAGGCGCGAGAGGCTGGGCAGCCACCGGTGGCAACACGTCCGGCTGCGCGCGCAGCGCAGGCGGGTCGAGCAACACGGTGTACTCGCGCAGCACACGGCCAGTCGCCCAAGTCAGTTCCAGCAGCACATCGAGGTAGGGCTCATTGACCGGCTGCAGCGACGTGATGCGGACGACAAAGTTGCCGTCAGCACGCTTGTCGAGGTCGAAACGCAGCGCCGCGAGCGACGGATTGAATTCGAGGTTGGCTTGCCGGAACGACGACTGCGACGCCAGCGTGATCGCCAGAGACGGGGCCTCGTCGCGCGCCACCGAGGTGACTTCCACTTCCGCCCTCAACGGCTGACCAAGGGCGGACTGGACGGTCATTCGACCGAGTCCAGCCGCATAGGCTGCAGGCGCAGCGAACGCAAGGCTGAGCGCAAGTGCAAGCGCACATCGCGCAGGTGCGCGCCGTTTATCTTTTGATGGCACCGAAGCCCCCTATCAGCCGGCCAAGGGCCGACAAATCCTCAGATGACGCCGACTATCAAGGCGTCGGAAAAAATCGCAAAAGAAAATAACATCAGGCACTTACGGCGGCAAGCTTAGAAGTCGCAGTAAGTGACGGGAAGGCGGGAGAATTCAACCATTCGCCCTGTTTGCCCGTGCAAACGACCCATTTCTGCCTCAATTCACGCTCTCGACGACTCACGCGCCCATCAGCCGAGCTTGCCAAGCAGGATGCGCAACATGCGTCGCAGGGGCTCCGCAGCCCCCCACAGCAACTGATCGCCGACGGTGAACGCACTCAGGTATTCGCCACCAAACTGCCCCGAGCCCATCGCCAGTTTGCGCAATCGTCCGATCGGCACATCCATCGTGCCGCTCACCTGCGCGGGCGACAGTGCCCGGATGCTGTCGTCGCGGCGGTTGGGAACGACCTTGGCCCAGCGGTTCGCCGACGCCAGCCTGTCTTCTATCTCGGCCAACGGCAGATCCTGCCTGAGCTTGATCGTCAACGCCTGCGAGTGGCAGCGCATCGCACCGACCCGAACGCACAAGCCATCGACCACGATGGCACCGGGTTGACCCATGGGCGGCCGGCCGAGGATCTTGTTCGCCTCGGCCCCACCCTTCCATTCTTCCTTGCTCTGCCCGTTGCCGAGATCCTTGTCGATCCACGGGATCAGGCTGCCGGCGAGCGGCACGCCGAACTGCTCGGTCGGTAGCCCGCCTGCACGCAGCGCCTCGTTGACGCCGCGGTCGATATCGAGGATCGCCGACTTCGGATCGTCCAGCAGCGGCTTCACCCGGCCGTGCACGTGGCCCATCTGCGCCAACAGTTCGCGCATGTTCGGCGCCCCGGCGCCCGATGCCGCCTGGTAGGTCATTGCCGTCACCCACTCGACCAGATCGGCCTTGAGCAGGCCGTCGATCGCCAGCAGCATCAGGCTCACCGTGCAGTTGCCGCCGATGAAGTTCTTCGTGCCTTTCTTCACTGCGGCATCGATCAGCGGACGATTCACCGGATCAAGGATGATGACCGCATCGTTCTTCATGCGCAGCGACGACGCCGCATCGATCCAGTAGCCATCCCAGCCGGTAGCACGCAAGCGGGGATAGACATCGCTCGTGTAATCACCCCCCTGGCAGGTGACGATGGTGTCGCAGGCGGCCAGATCGGCGATGTTGCTGGCGTCCTTCAGGCCCGCCGCGGCACGTTGCACCTGTGGTGCGGTGCCGCCAGCGTTCGAGGTGCTGAAAAACACCGAGTCGATCAACGCGAAGTCCTGCTCGGCGCGCATCCGCTCCATCAGCACGGAGCCGACCATGCCGCGCCAGCCAACGATTCCGACCTTCATTTGCTGCCCTTGCTCGTCATTCGAATCTTCGTATTCTCATCAGCGCCGCTGACACGGCGCTGACCGGGTATGGCCCACACCCACCGCGTCATCGCAGTTCCGCGACCACCGCATCGCCCATTTGCACTGTGCCGACCCGCGACGTCCCCTCGCTCCAGATGTCGGCTGTGCGCAGGCCGCGTGCCAGCACCCGCTGCACGGCGGCGTCGATGCGGTCAGCCTGCTCGGCCTTGCCGAGCGAGTAGCGCAGCATCATCGCCGCCGACAAGATGGTGGCCAGCGGATTGGCGATGCCTTTGCCGGCGATGTCCGGTGCACTGCCGTGGCTCGGCTCGTACAGCCCGAAGCCTCGTTCGTTCAGCGACGCCGAAGGCAGCATGCCGATCGAGCCCGTGAGCATCGAGGCCTCGTCGGACAGGATGTCACCGAACATGTTGCCGGTGACGACGACGTCGAACTTCTTGGGCGCGCGCACCAATTGCATCGCGGCGTTGTCGACATACATGTGCTCGAGTTCGACGTCCGGATACTGCGCATGCACCTCGGTCACCACGTCCTTCCAGAACTGGAAGGTCTCGAGCACGTTCGCCTTGTCGACGCTGGTGAGCTTGCGACTGCGCTTGCGCGCTGCCTGGAACGCCACGTGGGCGATGCGTTCGATCTCCGGTCGCGAGTACCGCATCGTGTCGAACGCTTCGGGCTGGCCGGCGAACGGACCATCGGGGGCGGCTCGCCGGCCACGCGGCTGACCAAAGTAGATGTCGCCGGTGAGTTCACGCACGATGAGGATATCGAGCCCGGCCACCAGTTCCGGCTTCAGGCTCGACGCGTGGGTGAGTTGCTCGTAGCAGATTGCCGGCCGGAAGTTGGCGAACAATCCCAGATTCTTGCGCAGCCCGAGGATCGCCTGCTCCGGGCGCAGCGCGCGCTCCAACTTGTCGAACTTCCAGTCACCCACCGCCCCAAACAGGACCGCGTCGGCTGCGCGCGCGAGGTTCAGGGTGGCATCGGGCAACGGGTGGCCATGCGCTTCGTAGGCAGCGCCGCCCACGAGCGCGGGCTCGAGTTCAAAGTGCTCGTCGAGTGCAACGAGCACCTTGGTCGCTTCAGCGACGATCTCCGGGCCGATGCCATCGCCCGCCAGGACTGCGATCTTCATCTGCGCAATCCTAGGAGGCTGGCGCCGCCGCCAGCCAGGGCATGCGCTTGAGCCGCTCCGCCTCGAACGTACGGATCTTGTCGGCATGGCGCAGCGTCAAGCCGATATCGTCCCAGCCGTTGAGCAGGCAGTCCTTGCGGAACGGATCGGCCTCGAAACGATGCACCGCGCCGTCGGCCAACGTTACCGTCTGCGCCGGCAGATCGATGGCCAGTCGGTACCCTGGCGTGGCGAGCACAGTGCCGATCAGCCGATCGATCACCTCTTCGGGCAGCACGATCGGCAGCAGTCCGTTCTTCGAGCAGTTGTTGAAGAAGATGTCGGCGAAGCTCGGCGCCAGGATCGCGCGGAATCCGTACTCGGCGATCGCCCAGGGCGCGTGCTCGCGGCTCGATCCACAGCCGAAGTTGCGACGCGCCAGCAACACCGATGCGCCGGCATAGCGCGGCTGGTTGAGGACGAACTGCGGGTTGAGCGGTCGACTGGCGTTGTCCTTGCCTGGTTCGCCGCGGTCCAGATAGCGCCACTCGTCGAACAGGTTCGGACCGAAGCCGGTGCGCCGGATCGACTTGAGAAACTGCTTGGGAATGATCTGGTCGGTATCGACGTTGGCGCGATCCAGCGGCGCCACGAGTCCGGTATGGGTGCGGAATGCTTCCATGAGCGCCTACTTGATCGAGCGGATGTCTACGAAGTGGCCAGCGACCGCGGCCGCGGCCGCCATCGCCGGACTGACCAGGTGCGTGCGTCCGCCCGGCCCCTGCCGACCTTCGAAGTTGCGGTTCGAGGTCGACGCGCAGCGCTCGCCCTCCCCCAGCTTGTCTGCGTTCATGCCCAGGCACATCGAGCAGCCTGGCTCGCGCCAATCGAAGCCCGCCGCCTTGAACACGCGGTCCAGGCCCTCGGCCTCGGCCTGCGCTTTCACTCGGCCGGAGCCCGGGACCACCAGTGCCAGCTTGACTGTGGGCGCCACCCGCTTGCCCGCGACGACCTGAGCGGCAGCGCGCAGGTCCTCGATGCGCGAGTTGGTGCAGGAGCCGATGAACACCTTGTCGATCGAAATCTGCGTGATCGGCTGATTGGGTCCCAGCCCCATGTACTTGAGCGCACGCTCGATGCCGTCGCGCCTGACCGGATCGGCCTCACGCGCCGGATCAGGCGTGGCGCCGTCCACGCCCGTGACCATCTCCGGCGAGGTGCCCCAGCTGACCTGCGGCGCAATGCCCGCCGCATCGATTTCGACGATGCGGTCGAAACGGGCGCCTTCGTCGGAATGCAGGGTGCGCCAATGCGCCACCGCCACCTCCCAGTCGGCGCCACGCGGTGACATCGGGCGGTCGCGCACGTACTCGAGCGTCTTGTCGTCCACCGCCACCATGCCGGCGCGGGCGCCCGCCTCGATCGCCATGTTGCAGACCGTCATCCGCCCCTCAACGGACAGCGCGCGGATCGCGCTGCCCGCGAACTCGATGGCGCAGCCGGTGCCGCCAGCCGTACCGATGCGGCCGATGATCGCCAGCACCACATCCTTGGCGGTGACGCCGGACTGCAGATCGCCCTCGACCCGCACCAGCAGGTTCTTCGCCTTCTTGGCCAGCAGTGTCTGCGTGGCCAGCACATGCTCGACCTCGGAGGTGCCGATGCCGAATGCCAGCGCGCCGAGCGCGCCGTGCGTGCTGGTGTGCGAATCACCGCAAACCACGGTCATGCCGGGCAGCGTCGCACCCTGCTCGGGCCCGATCACGTGAACGATGCCCTGGCGCTTGTCGAGGAACGGAAAGTAGGCAGCAGAGCCGTACTGGCGGATGTTGGCGTCGAGCGTGACGATCTGCTCGCGCGAGGTCGGATCGACCACGCCATCGATGCCCTTGTCCCAATCAGTGGTCGGCGTGTTGTGATCCGCCGTCGCCACGATCGACGACACGCGCCATGGCGTGCGCCCCGCCAGTCGCAGGCCTTCATAAGCCTGGGGGCTGGTCACCTCGTGCACCAGATGGCGGTCGATGTACAGCACGCTGGTGCCGTCGGGCTCCACATGGACCGTGTGCTCTTCCCACAGCTTGTCGTACAGGGTGCGCGCTGCCGTCATTGCTGAACAATCCGGTATCGATGCGGTGTCGACGCGCCGTCGGCGGCTGCCGAGGCGAAGACTGCGGCCGGACGCGGCCTGTTCGACTGGCGATCGGATCCGTCCGGCGCATGCAATCAGCGCGGCGTACGACGTACGTCTCGCGCTGAAACGGCGGCGATTATGCCATCCGCCCTCTGGCAAACCCGGCCCTTGCGAGTCGTCCGCGCAGGACAAGGATCGGACCGTCACGCGGAACCGGCGTCGCTGCCACCGGTCAGAGTGCCCGTCACCACCACCGCCTTCCTGCAAGGAGCCTGCATGGCCGACCGACCGAACAACGTGCGCCTGCTGGCCCGGCGCCAGACACTCGCCGCTTTGGGCAGCCTGCCCGCGGCGCTCGCGGCGCCGGCCGTGGCGCAGCCGGCCATGACCGGCGCGCGGCCGACCCCGCGCCAGACACTCGGTCCGTTCTATCCGCGCAACGAAGCCGAGCAACCGCGCGAGACCGATGCCGACCTGCTGGTGGTCGACGGCGACCGCGTGCGCAGCCGCGGCGAGCCGCTGTACCTGACCGGCCGCGTGCTCGACCGCAGCGGTCAGCCGGTGGCCGACGCGATGGTCGAGGTCTGGCAATGCGATGCCAACGCCGTCTATCACCACCCGGCGGGCGGTGCACCGAGCGAGCGGGATCCGAACTTCCAGGGCTACGGCCGCATGCAGACCAGTGTCGACGGCGCGTTCCACTTCCGCACCATCCGGCCGGTCGCCTATCCGGGCCGCACGCCGCACATTCACGTGCGCATCGCGCCGCGTGCTGGTGCCACCCTGGCGACCCAGCTGTACCTCGCCGACGATCCAGGCAATGCGCGTGACTTCCTGTTCCGCCAGCTGTCCCCCGAAGAACGCACGCAGCTAAGTCTCGTGCTGCAGCCGTCCAGCAGTCAGCAACATGCCAGCCATCCGCTGGCTCGCGCTACCCGTTGGACCGCCCGCACCGACCTCGTGCTCGCCTGACGCGCGTCAGCGGCGCGCCTTCTCGTACAACGGCATCACGCGCTGTGCGTAGTCCTGCAGGTCGCGGATGCGTGTGTCGTGCGACGGGTGCGTCGACAGCCATTGCGGCGGCGCGCCGCGGCTGGTGCTCTCCTTGGCCATCTTCTGCCACAGCGTTACGGCGGCGCGCGGGTCGTAACCAGCCCGGGCCGCCAGTTCGACGCCGATGCGGTCGGACTCCTGCTCGTTTTCGCGCGAATTGGGCAGCACGAACATCGCCTGGCCAAAGGTGTTGCTGACACCGCCGAGGCGCACGCCGGTGAAGATCTCGACGCCGAGTTCGGCAATCGCCGCGGCCGCCCCGGTTGCCTGCGCCCGCCCCATCCGCTCCCGCGCATGCTCGCGCAGCGCATGCGCGATCTCGTGCCCCATTACCGCCGCCAACTCGTCGTCGGTGACGTTCAGGCGCTCGATCAGTCCGCTGTAGACCGCGATCTTGCCGCCGGGCATGCACCAGGCATTCACCTGGTCGCTTTCCAGGACGTTGACTTCCCACTGCCAGCGTACGGCGTCGTCGCGGAACACGGCCGTGTGAGGCACCAGACGCTGCGCGATCGCTTGCACGCGTGCCACCTGCCTGGGGTCGTTGTTGACCGCCCCTTTCTCGCCGGCGGCCTGCAGCACCTGCGCATACTGCTGGCGTGCGGCCTGGTCGACCTGCTGCGGCGACGGCGTCAGCATCGACATCTGCTGTTTGCGGTCGACGCCGACAGTACCGCCGCGGGTCGTCTGCACCGTCTGACATCCCGTCGTCAAGGCGACGACAACTCCAGTGATCCACAAGCACCGTGTCAGAGGCGAAAACATCAGCAGCTCCTTGTAAAGGCTGACCTCAGGCCAACGCTGGCTGCGGCGTCCGTGCGTCCAGCGCGCGCGCCCGCTGCACGGCCCACCATCCAAGGGCGGCTGCCGCGCTGCTCGACAGGAACGCGGCGGACGGCCCAACCGCCGACCAGAGCCATGCAGCAAGCAGGCTGCCCGCAGTCCCGCCGAGCCCGTAGCCGATGCTCACGTACAGCGCCTGCCCACGCGCAGCGGCGGCGCCGGGGAACCACTGCTGCACCGTGAGGATGGAGGCGCTGTGATGCACGGCAAAGGTCGCCGCATGCAGGACCTGCGCGATGAACAGCAGCACCCACCAGTGCGCAAACTCGGCGATCAGGAAAAAGCGCAGCACCGCCAGCAGGAACGCCACATTCAGCAGCGCGAACGCGCCGAAACGCCGGAAGAACCGCCCCTGGGTATAGAAAAAGGCGATCTCGACCACCACGCCCACGACCCAGAAAACACCGATGGCCGTCGTGCTGTAGCCAAGCTGCGCCAGGTAAAGCGACAAGTACGTGTACAGCGCCCCGTGCGCGAACACCATCAACGCCACGGACAGGAAGAACCACTGCACGCGCGGCTCTGCCAATCGGCTGCGTACCGACACCCGCGCATGCGCTGGCTCCGGCACCGCATGTTCTCGCACCCGAAACGCCGCCCAGGCCGCCAGCGCAAACAGCCCGAGCGTCAAGACCGGTTGCCATTCGATGCCGGCAACATCGAACAGCACTCCTGCCGCCAGCACCAGCACAATGAACCCGATGGACCCGCAGGCCCGCAAGCGCCCATACAGGCGGGCCGCGTGCGGCGCGGCGGCATCCGTGCGCAGGTAGGAAGCCGTGATCGCTTCGCCCAGCGGCATCTGCGCCGTCATGAAGAAGTTGACGAACAGCATCACCGTGAACAGCAGCACAAAGCCGCCCGGCACGAAGATCGTGGCGAACGACAGGCAGGCCGCCAGCGCGGTCCAGCGCAAGATCAGCAGCCGATGGCCGCGGCGATCGGCCAACCAGCCCCACAAGCCCGGACCGGCGAGCCGCATCGCCTGCCCCATCGCCAGCACGATGCCGATCTCGACCGCACTGAGGCCGCGGTGCTGCAGGTACAGCGGCAGGTACGGCGCCAGCACGCCGGCGGTGGCGAAGTAGGCGGCAAACAGCAGCCCCAGGCGGGTGTCGATCGGCGGCGGGCCGTCATCTGCCCGGCGGGCAGGTGTCATGCGTCAGCGCGGCGCAAGGCGGGCAATCGGCGGCACCGGCAGTTCAACGTCGCCGCACTGCGCCCGGTGCAGCAGCGCGTGGTCGATCAGCACCAGCGCGAGCATCGCCTCGGCAATCGGCGTGGCGCGGATGCCGACGCAGGGGTCGTGCCGACCATGCGTCTCGACCGTCACCGGCTGGTTGTTGGCATCGATCGAGCGGCGCGGCAGGCGGATGCTCGAGGTCGGCTTGATGGCGATCGACACCTCGACGTCCTGCCCGGTCGAGATGCCACCGAGCACGCCGCCCGCGTGGTTGGAGAGAAAGCCGGCCGGCGTCAGTTCGTCGCCATGTTCGCTGCCCGCCTCGGTGACGCAGCCAAAGCCGCTGCCGATCTCCACGCCCTTGACGGCGTTGATGCCCATCATGGCGTAGGCGATGTCGGCATCGAGCTTGTCGAACAACGGCGCGCCCCAGCCCGCCGGCACACCGCTGGCCACCACCCGCAACCGTGCACCACAGGAGTCGCCCCGCTTGCGCAGCGCATCCATGTAGTCCTCAAGTGCGGGCACCGCCGCCGCATCCGGCGCGAAGAACGGATTGCCCTCGACATCGTCCCAGCGGACGAATGCGATGGCGATCTCGCCGATCTGCTGCATGTGGCCACGCACCACGATGCCGTGCTGCTGGTTGAGCCACTTCTTGGCGATCGCGCCGGCCGCCACCATCGGTGCGGTCAGTCGGGCCGAGGAGCGGCCGCCGCCGCGCGGATCGCGCCGGCCGTACTTGCGCCAGTAGGTGTAGTCGGCGTGGCCCGGCCGAAAGGTGTCGACCAGGGTGTCGTAGTCGCTGCTGCGCTGGTCCTCGTTGCGGATCAGCAGGGCGATCGGGGTGCCGGTGGTTACGCCCTGGTAGACGCCGGACAGGATCTCGACCACGTCGCCCTCGCGTCGCTGCGTCACGTGGCGCGACGTGCCCGGCTTGCGGCGATCCAGATCGGGCTGCATGTCGGCGGCCGAAAGAGCCAGCCCGGGCGGACAGCCATCGATCACGCAGCCGATCGCCGGTCCGTGCGATTCGCCGAAGTTGGTGACGCAGAAAAGCTGGCCGAACGTTGATCCCGACATGGCAGCGATTCTAAGCGGGCCTCTGCCGACCGAGCGTGCCAGTCACAGGAATTGCTCTGCCACCCGAACCGTGCCGGCATGGCCGATGTACTCGTACTTCGCTTCCAGCCACTCGATGGCGGACGCGCGTCCGAGTTCGAACAGCTGCTTGAGGAACGCCGGCGTGGTGTTGTACTTGCTGCTCGCGCCGAAGCGCCGCATCGTGTCCTCCGAGGCGATCATGTGCAGCAGCACCCGGCGGTAGCGTGCCGGATCGAGCTTCTTTTCGTTGAGCAGGCGCTGTACGAAGTCGATTGCCCGCATCTCGTGCAGCAACGAGGCATTGAAGCTGATCTCGTTGACGCGCTCGGCGATCTCGGTGGCGGAATCCGGCACCTCGTCGCGCACCAGCGGATTGATCTGCACCAGCACCAGGTCGCGCGACTGCGTGGTGTAGAACAGTGGCCACAGTGCCGGGTTGCCGAGGTAGCCGCCGTCCCAGAAGTGCTCCCCCTTGATCTCCACCGCATGAAACACGAACGGCAGGCACGCCGAGGCCAGCGGCATGTCCAGTTCGAGTTCGGTCTCGCGAAAGATCCGCATGCGCCCGGTACGCACGTTGGTCGCGCAGAGGAAGAGCTTGAACGGCGGTGCGGCGCGCAACGCGTCGAAGTCGACATGGTGATCAACCGACGCCCGCAACGGATTGATTTTCCACGGGTTGAGCTGGTACGGCGACCACAGCCGCGACACCACGTCGAGCCATTGCAGCACCGGATTCGCCAGCCCGGTCGCGGTGGCGAAGGGCCAGGCCGAGGCCAGCGCGAAGGGACTGGGCTGACGCCCCAGTTCGGTCCAGAACGCGTGCAGCCGCTCGCGGGCGTGTTCGCGAGGATCGCCGTCGGCCGCAAGGCCGCGGCGCCATCCCTCCGCCAGCAGCACGGCGTTGATGGCGCCGGCACTGGCACCCGTCACCGCCTCGATCTGCAGCCGTCCGTCTTCGAGCAGCGCGTCGAGCACACCCCAGGTAAAGGCGCCGTGCGAACCGCCGCCTTGGAGCGCCAGATTGACGGTCTTTGCTTCATTGCCAGCGTTGCCGACTGCATCTGCCGACTTGCGCGGCTGGCGCACACCGCCGCGCTTCAACGCCAGTCTCCACGCAAACTGGCCACCTGCGTCTGCAGCACCTCGGGCCCCGCCGTTGCCGGCGCAACCAGCGTGCCGACATTGATGCCGATGCGGCTGAACAGGCCGCGCCGGAACGGCCGCGTCATCGCCGCGCCGCCATCGCGCGAAAAGAAGGATCCCCACAAGCCCTGCAGCGCCACCGGCACCACCGGCACCGGATCGCGCTCGAGGATGCGGGTGATGCCGGGCCGGAACGGATACATCTCGCCATTGTCGGTGATGCGACCCTCTGGAAAGATGCAGACCAGCTGGCCGTCGCGCAGTTCTTCGGACACACGCTCGAACGCGCGCTCCATCAGTGCCGGGTCGGCCTTGGCCGAAGCAATCGGGATCGCCTTGGCTTGGCGGAACAGCCAGCTCATCACCGGAATGCGAAAGATGCCCACGTCCATCACGAAGCGGATCGGCCGCGGACTCGCTGCCATCAGCACCAGCGCATCCACGAAGCTCACGTGATTGGCGACGATTAGGGCAGCACCGTCGGCAGGGATGCGCTCCACGCCGCGCTTGTCCATCCGGTAGGCAACCGATACCAGCAGCCAGGACAGAAAGCGCAGCAGGAACTCCGGGACCAAGGTGAAGATGTAGATCGCCACGAGCATGTTGAGCAGTGCGGTCAACAGGAAGAGCTGCGGAATGCTCAGGCCCAGCGGCCCCAGTGCCAGTGCCGACAGTGCCGCCGCGAGAATCAGGAACAGTGAATTGAGGATGTTGTTGGCGGCGATGATGCGCGCCTTGTGGCTCGCCAGGCCGCGCGTCTGGATCAGGGCATACAGGGGCACCGAGTAGAAGCCGGCAAACATCGACAGCAGCGCGAGATCGGCCAACACCCGCCAGTGCGGTGTATGCGCGAGGAATTGCGCGGCACCCTGCGCGCTTGCCACCGGCAGCCCCTGCACCGCGAAGTAGAGGTCGATGGTGAACACCGTCATGCCGATCGAGCCGAACGGCACCAGTCCGATTTCCACCTGACCGCGACTCATCTTCTCGCACAGCAGGCTGCCCAGGCCGATGCCGATCGAGAACACCGCGAGCAGAAGCGTTGCCACCGCGGGCGCACCGCCGAGCGTCTGCTGTGCGAACTGCGGAAACTGGGTCAGAAACACGGCGCCAAAGAACCATAGCCACGAGATGCCCAAGAGCGACAGGAACACCGCGCGTTCTCGTCGCGCCACCAGCACGGTGGCCCAGGTGACACGCACCGGGTTCCAGTCAATCCTGAGCTGCGGGTCGGACGGCCGCCCCTTCGGAATCGCCAGACTCGTTGCCAGTCCGGCCACCGCGAGCACCACGCACAGGGCTGCCGCATACAGGTGGCCGTTCGGCCCAGCCTCCACCAGCGTGCCCGCCGCGATCGTGCCGATCAAAATGGCCACGAACGTGCCCATCTCCACCAGGCCATTGCCGCCGACGATCTCGCCGCCCTTGAGCACCTGCGGCAGATAGGCGTACTTCACCGGACCGAACAGCGTGGAGTGCAGGCCCATCAGGAAGGTGCAGCCAAGCAGCAGCGCAAAGCTGTGTCGCCACAGGCCAACGGCGCCGAGCAGCATGATCGCCACTTCCGCCGCCTTGACGAGCTGCATCAGACGCGCCTTGTCGAACTTGTCCGCCAGCTGGCCGCTGGTGGCCGAAAACAGCAGGAACGGCAGGATGAAGACAGCGGCGATGAGGTTCACCGCCAGCGCCGGCGCCAGCGTGGTGAACTGCGCCGCGTGATAGGTGACGAGCAGCGTGAAGGCGTACTTGAAGACGTTGTCGTTGGCGGCGCCGAGGAACTGGGTGGCAAAGAACGGCGCAAAGCGCCGCTGCCGCAGCAAGGCAAACTGGCTCGAATGACTCTGCGTCACGTTCCCCTCGTGGCTTCTCAGTTGATCGGTTCGAACACGCGGCGAGTCTCGAACACGGCGCGCCCCAGTCGCACACCATCGACCGCGAGCGTGCGCTTGAGCATGAACTCAAAGAGCAGCGGATTGTGCGGCCGGATCCGGTTCAACACCTCGGCGTCGGCCGGGCGCAGCCACCCGGCGTCGACGAACCGCTCCAGCCGGTAGACGAGACCGATGCCCGGCAGTGGGTAGTCCGATCCGTGCAGAAGCCGATCGTGCCACTCGCGCCGCACGATCAGCGCGCGCTGCACGTCCAGTTCGCGATTGCGCTGGAACACCGCCGACACATCCGCGTACAGCCGGCCCACCCACTGCGGCTCCTCCATCAGGCGGGTCAAGAGGCCGAACGATGACACGCGCGGCGCCGCCTCGTCGTCCTCACCGTGGGCCAGGCGGTCGGTGTCGCGCGCATGGCCGAGACTGGCCGCATGCGCGACGATCACACGCACACCGGCGGCCAGCGGCCGCCGTACGCGCAGCGGGTTGTTGAACGCGTGCTGGCGCGCGCCAGGTGCGGCGACTTCTTCTCCACAGTGGATGATCAACGGCAAGCGCAGCGCCCGAAGCCGCGCGTAGAAAGCGTCGCAGCGAGCCGAGGCCGGATCGATGTTCATTGACGACGGCAGCCACTTCACGGCAAGCGCGCCCTGCGCCGCGGCCGCGTCGAGCCGCGCCAGTGCATCCGGCCGATACGGATGCACCGAGGCAACCCAGCCGAAGCGCTGCGGGCGCGCTTGCGCCATGGCTGCCGCGTAGGCATTGGGCGTGAAGAAGGTGGACTGCTCGGGGCGCTCGCGACCGTCGTCGTCCACCGTGTGATCGAAGGCGAACAGCAGCATGCGAAAGCCGGGCGGAAAGGCGTCGATCAGCAGATCGAGCCGCGCCATGTAGCGCTCGTCAATGCCGCCGTCGGGTGCATCGTCGACGCAGGCGGCCGCCATCATCACCATGCGGCGGATGCGCTCGACCGGGTGGCGCCAGCTCTCGGTGCGCGGATCGACGTAGGCGCCGCCGCCACTGTCGCCCGTGCCGACAAGGTGCGCGTGCACGTCCCACAGTTGCGATGGATCCAACCCGTCGAAGGCTGCCTGCACCAGTTCGTGCTGCGCCAGCTCGGGCGGCAACGGACGCAGGCATGCGATATCGACGGCCTCCGCGCGCATCCACGCAGCGGCGAGAGGTCCGGCACAGCACAGGCTCAGGAACTGGCGGCGATTGATCATGCGGCGCATCGTATCGGCGTGGCGGGAGGACTCAATCGGGCAAGACGCTGTAGCGGATCGCGCTACCTGTGGGCGAAGCCTGCGTTGCCATGACCTGCAGATTCGACGCAGTGACGGTGCGGGCAAACACGGCCGGGCGGATGATCGACTCATTGCTGCAGCAGAGCAGCGCTTACGATCGGTCATCTTCAAAGGAGCACAACTGAAGATTGCTCGAACACTCGCTGCCATTGCACTCACCGGACTCGCTGCGGTCGTCGGCGCCGCCGACGGTCTGGTTGCCATCAAGAGCCCGCACGGGGCCAAGGCAACCATGGACAAACTCGACGACCTGGTGACGAAGCGCGGCTTGAGCGTGTTCGCGCGGATCGACCATGCGGCGGGCGCCAACAAGATCGGCAAGACGCCGCACCCGACGCAAGTGCTCATCTTCGGCAATCCGCAGGCTGGCACGCCGTTCATGGAATGAGCGCAATCGGTAGGCATCGATCTGCCGTTGAACGCGCTCGTGTGGGAAGACGCATCGGCGCAGGTCTGGCCTGGCTACAACGATCCGGAGTACCTTGCCAAGCGGCACGGCGCCACCCAGTGCCCGGCAGTGGAGAAGCTCCGCAAGGCGCTCGGCGGCATCGCCGAGGCAGTTGTCGCCCGCTGAACTGCCATGACCGCTAGGGCAGCATCGCCTCAGCCAGCGCCAGCCCGGAGACGAACGCCCCTTCCACGCGAGGATCGCCGCACCAGTCGCCAGCAACGCCGATGCGCCCGGTTTCGTCCCACAGGAACGGTTGCTTCAACGGTCGGGTGGGCGTGGCGTAGCGCCAGCGGTGGCCGGTGAGGCTGCGCACGGTGGCCGGTCGGCCCACACGAGCCGAAAATGCGCGTGCGATCCAGTGCGCTGCGGCCTCCGGCGCAAGATCGATGTACTTGCGCGACCAGCGCGGACGGGCGTGCAGTACCCACCGCTCGACCACGCCCGGCACCTTGGCGCGACCGGGCTTGCGGTCATCCCGCGACATCCAGCCCAGGATCGGATCGTCGTTGACGAAGGCCGCGCTGTAATCGATCCCCGATGGTCGGCTCAGCGCCAGCAATGCGGTCCAGCACGGTTCCCAGGTCACGCTGGCGATCTCGGCGGCCAAGGGCGTGCAGTCGTGCAGCAGCGTTGCAGTCTGCGGTGACGGCGCCGTGACCACCACCGCATCGAAGCCGCTGATCTGCAGCAGCTTGCCGGCCTCGTCGTGCAGGTGCCACAAGCCGGCGCGCCGAGTCAGGCGCACGATCTTCGTCTCCGTGGTCAGCTCGAGCCCCTCGGCCAGATGGCGGGCAATGGCATTCATGCCGCCCACGCCGACGAAACGTTCGGCGCCGATCGGGCCGTCGATCACGCGGCCGCGGTCGAAGGCGATGGTCTTGCCTGGCCAGGGTGCAGCCACGCCGGCATCGACCCAGCGCTGCACGTGCGACTCGAACCCGTGCGTATGAACGGAGAAGTACTGGGCGCCGTGGTCGAAGCTGCCATAGTCCGACAGTTGGGTGGCCACCCGGCCACCCGGCCCGCGCGACTTCTCGAAGATCGTCACGTCGGCGCCGCGCGCGCCGAGTTCGCGCGCACAGGCAAGCCCGGCCATGCCGGCACCAATGACGGCGACACGCTGCAAACCGGGCATCAGCGGGCCTGCGTCAACGCGATCATGCGTGCGTAGCCCGCAGGTTCAGCCCGCTGCCCGGGCCAAGTCCGCTGCACTCGCCGACCTGCCCAGCACCCGCGCCCTGCGCTGTCAGTTGCCGGGGGCACGCATCTCACCCGACTCCTGCTCGGGCCAGTCGCGAATGTAGGCCTTCAGCATGCGATTCTCGAACGACTGTTCGTCCAGCACCGCACGCGCCACGTCGTAGAACGAGATCACGCCGAGCAGGCTGCGGCCGTCCATGACGGGCAGGTAGCGCGCGTGGCGTTCGAGCATCAGGCGACGCACCTCCATCACGTCGGTGCCCGGTGTGACAGTGAGCGGCGCATCGTCCATCACGCTGCGCACCAGGCGTTCGCCGACCGCGCCCTGGTTGGCGTGCAGATGGCCAATGACTTCCCGGAACGTCAGCATGCCGACCAGATCGCCATGGTCCATCACGACCACCGAGCCGATGTCGTGTTCGGACATGGTCTGCACCGCCTCCCACAGGCTGTTGTCAGGGCGCACGGTGAACAGGGTGTTGCCCTTGACGCGCAGGATGTCGCTGACTTTCATCCACTGCTCCGGAAAGTGCTCGGGGTCATTGCTCGAATCGACCGACGTTGAGTCCAGCCGGGGAGCGGTCGATGCTACCGCGCGCGCCCATCCGCGGGAATCGCGCCCTTGAACACGCGTCAGATCGCGCGCATCCAGCCCAGACCGGCCGAGGTTCCGCCCGGCGCGCTGCCCGCTGCCGGCTTGTACTCGCAGCCGATCCAGCCCGGGTAGTGCAGGCGGTCGAGCAGGCGGAACAGCGCGGGATAGTTGACCTCGCCCGCAGCGGGCTCGTGGCGGTCGGGCACGCCGGCGATCTGGACGTGCCCCACCAGTGGAAAGTAGCGCTCCAGTCGGCGCGACAAATCGCCCTCCATGATCTGCATGTGATAGAGGTCCATCTGCAGCGCGAGGTTATCTTTCCGCAGCGCCGCGATCGCGTCGGCCGCCTGCTGCTGGTGGGTGAGGTAGTAGCCGGGGATGTCGCGCGTGTTGATCGGCTCGATCATCACGCGGATGCCGTGCGGCCGCAGCAGGTCGCAGGCGTAGGCAAGGTTGCGCAGGTAGGCCTTGAGGCAATCCGCCGCACTCATCGCTGGGTCGGGCCGACCGGCCTGCACATGGACGCGCGGGCAGCCAACCGTCCGCGCATAGTCGAGCGCACGCGCCATGGCCTGGTCGAACTCACGCTCGCGTCCGGGCAGCGCGGCGATGCCGCGATCACCGGCGGCGGCATCGCCGGCCGGCGCATTGAGCAGCACCAGCTGCACGCGCGCGGCATCCAGCGCCCGACGAAACTCCGCCGCGGGCGCCTCGTAGGGCCCCTGCACTTCCACTGCGGCAAAGCCGTCGCGCGCGGCGGCATCGATGCGCGCGAGCAGCGGGTGCTCCGGGTAGAGCGTCGAGAGGTTGGCGGCGAAGCGGGGCATGCGAGCTCGCAGGCAGTAGCGACGTGCCGAGTATGCGTCGATTCGGGCGTCGCCCTGCCCGGTTGCCGCCACCACGTTTCGCGAGTCGCAACTAGCGCAGCGCGAGCCGCGTCTTGAACAACTCCATCTCGCGCACCACGGTGGCGCGCACCGGCGGCTCCCAGACCGAGTGACCCGCATCGGGCACGACGATATAGCGCGCGCTGGGCCAGGCGCGCGCCAGCGCGTCGGCACTGGCGATCGGGCACACCATGTCGTAGCGCGCCTGGATGATGGAAGCGGGCAGATGGCGCACGCGATACAGGTCACTGAGCAACTGGTCCGGCGCGAGGAAGCAGCGGTGCATGAAGTAGTGCGCCTCCAGCCGCGCCAGGCCGATCGCTTCGTCGGAGAAGTGGCGCACCAGCTCCGGGTTGGGCATCAGCGTCGAGCAGGAGCCTTCGTACTCGCTCCAGGCGCGTGCGAACGGCAGGTGCACGCGCGGATCCGGGTCGAACAGCCGCACGCAGTAGCCGCGCAACGGGTCGGCCCGTTCGGCCGGCGGCAGCATGTCCACGAACTTGCGCCAGGCTTCTGGAAAGACGTGCCGCAGCCCGTGCAGGAACCAGTCGATCTCGCTTTGCCGACCCAGGAAGATGCCGCGCAGCACGAAGCCACGCACCCGCTCGGGGTGCTGCTGGCCGTACGCCAGGCCCAGCGTGCTGCCCCAGGATCCACCGAAAATGAGCCAGCGATCCACGCCCAGGTAGTCGCGCAGCAGTTCGATGTCGGCAATCAGGTGCGACAGCGTATTGGCGACGGTCTCGCCCAGCGGTGTCGAGCAGCCGGCGCCGCGCTGGTCGAACAGAACGATCCGATAGACCGCCGGATCGAAGAAGCGCCGATGCTCGGCCGAGCAGCCACCGCCCGGCCCGCCATGCAGGAACAGCACCGGGATGCCGAGCGCATTGCCGCTGACCTCCCAGTACATCGTGTGGATGTCGTCGAGCGGCAGCATGCCGGTGTCGTACGGTTCCAGCGCGGAGTACAGGTCGGTCCGGGGTTCGAGACGCAAGTCCATGGTTGGATTCTAGGAGGGATGGCGCAGCCAACAGCCTGTCTGGTCTGGAGGACATACGGGTACGTGGGGTTGGCCGCGCGAGCAAGCGGTCGGCCCAGGCGGCCGCGCCGGTCGTTGCGCCACTTCGGTACGCTTTACGGCTCCTCCGTCCCAGGCGGGCTTCTCCGATGAGTACTCCACGCTATCCGGGCTTCGACACCCTCGCACTGCATGCCGGGCAGCGCCCCGACCCGGCCACGGGTGCGCGCGCGGTGCCGATCTACGCCACCACGTCGTTCTGCTTCGACGACTCCGAGCACGCGGCATCGCTGTTCAACATGGAGCGCGCCGGCCATGTCTACTCACGTATCTCGAACCCCACGGTGGCCGTGCTGGAGGAGCGCATCGCCGCGCTCGAACAGGGCGTGGGCGCGATTGCCACCGCCAGCGGGCAGGCGGCGCTGCACCTGGCGATCGCCACGTTGATGGGCGCGGGCGGCCATATCGTCGCCAGCCGCGCGCTGTACGGCGGCTCGCACAACCTGCTCGCCTACACGCTCAAGCGCTTCGGCATCGACACCACCTTCGTCGATCCGCGTGACCTGGACGCCTGGCGTGACGCCATCCGGCCCGAGACCCGGCTGCTGTTCGGCGAGACACTCGGCAACCCGGGGCTCGACGTGCTCGACATTCCGCGCGTCGGCGCGCTCGCCCACGCGCATGGCCTGCCGCTGCTGGTGGATGCGACATTCACCACGCCCTACCTGCTGCAACCCTTCGCGCATGGCGCCGATCTCGTCTACCACTCCGCCACCAAGTTCCTCGGCGGTCATGGCGTCGCCATCGGTGGCCTGCTGGTCGATGGCGGCACCTTCGACTGGCACGCCAGCGGCAAGTTCGCCACCCTGACCGCGCCCTACGCCGGCTTCCACGGCATGACCTTCGCCGACGAGAGCACGGTGGCGCCGTTCCTCTTGCGGGCGCGCCGGGAGGGCCTGCGCGACTTCGGCGCCTGCATGAGTCCGCATACCGCGTTCCAGTTGCTGCAGGGAATCGAGACGCTGCCGCTGCGCATGCAACGCCACGTCGACAACACGCGTCAGGTGGTCGCGTTCCTCGCGACACAACCGACCGTGGTGTCGGTCGCCTACCCGGAGCTGCCGACCCACCCCGACCACGCGCTGGCGCAGCAGTTGTTGCCGCGCGGCTGCGGCGCCGTGTTCAGTTTCGACCTCAAGGGCTCGCGCGCGGCCGGCCGCCAGTTCGTCGAATCGCTTGCGGTGTTCTCGCACCTGGCCAACGTCGGCGACGCCAAGTCGCTGGTGATCCACCCGGCGTCGACCACGCACTTTCGCGTGCCCGATGCCGACCTCGCGGCCGCCGGCATCACCGAGGGGACGATCCGCCTGTCGATCGGGTTGGAAGACCCGGTCGACCTGCTCGACGATCTCGCTCGCGCGCTCAAGGCCGCGAGCAAGGTGGCGTGATGCAGCTCGACGATCTCTACGCCTACACCGGCGGCAAGGCGTTCGATCCCGCCCTGCCCGGCGTCGTCTTCCTGCACGGCGCTCAGCACGACCACAGCCCGTGGATCCTGCAGAGCCGCTGGTTCGCCCACCATGGTCACGCCGTGCTGGCGTTCGATCTGCCCGGGCACGGTCGCAGCGTCGGCCCGGTGCTGCCCACGGTCGAAGACAACGCGGCGCGCATCGCCACCACCCTGGCGGCGCTGCCTACCCCACGCTGGCTGCTGGTGGGCCACAGCATGGGATCGCTGATCGCGCTGGAGGTCGCCCGCGCACTGGGCGAGCGTGTGACGGGGGTCGCCTTGCTGGGCAGCGCACTGCCGATGAAAGTCTCGGACGCCTTGCTGGCCGCCACCCGCGACGATCCGGCGGCCGCGTTGCAGATGATCAACGTCTGGTCGCACAGCGCCTCGATCGCGCCGTTTGCCGCATGGCCGTCCAACCCGGGACCGGGGTTCAACATCGTCTGGCAGAACCTGCGGCTGATGGAACGAATCGCCCGCGTCAACGGCGCGCAGGTGCTGCCCACCGATTTCGCGGCATGCAACGTCTACACGGGCGGACCCGCCGCCGCACGCGCGCTGCGCTGCCCGGTACTCGTCCTGAGCGGCAGCGCCGACCAGATGACGCCGCCCAAGGCGGCACGCGGCCTGATCGAGGCCTGCGCCGACTGCACCGTGGTCACCCTGCCAGGGGTGGGCCACACGTTGATGGCCGAGGCGCCCGAGGCGGTGCGCAAGTGCTTGCAGGATTTTGCCGCGCGGGTGTTCGGCACGAGCGTGGCGTGATCAACGGCGGCAGCGCATGAGAAGATCGCGCCCGCCGAATTGAATGCATCCGCGCCACTGACGCTGCCAGCGCGTCAGGCGAAGGAGCGGGAGAACGCGGCAACCGTCCACTGCTGCCGCCATGTCATCGCTGTCCTGGCTTCACGCCGTCAACCACGACACCTACTGGCTCTATGTCCTGACCGAGGCAGCGCTCAGCCTGTCGCCCGGTCCGGCGGTGATGCTGGTGATCGCCTATGGCCTGACTCAGGGCGCACGCCGATCGATTTTCGCCACGCTCGGCATCCTGGCCGCCAATGCCATGTATTTCGCGCTGTCGGCCACCAGCGTCGGCGCGTTGATCGCGGCTTCCCCGGCGTTCTTCAACGTGGTGAAGTGGTTGGGAGCCGGCTATCTCGTCTATGTCGGCCTGAGCGCAATCTTTGGGCGGCCGTCGCCACTCACGGTCTCTCGCGCCGCGGGCCGCAACGGCTCGCGCTGGGCCATCTTCATGGCAGGCCTGACGCTGCAACTGGCCAATCCGAAGACGCTGATCTTCTTCGCTGCCATCTTGCCGCAGTTCGTCGACCCGGCACTGCCGGTCGGTGCGCAGATGCTCTGGCTCGCCGCCGGCAGCGTGATCCCGGAGTTCTTCATCCTCGCCGGCTATGGCTTCCTTGCCTCGCGTGCCACGCGCGTGGCCACCGATCCGCGCTTTGCGCGCTGGACCGACGTGCTGGCCGGCGTGCTGGTCCTGATCGTCGCGGCGCTCATCATCAGCGTCGCGCCGAACGGCGCGGCGGCGTAGCAGGTAGCGGCCAGCGGCGTTCGAGGAACGGGCGGTCGGCTCAGCCGGTGCGCTCGGGTGCCACCGGCATCGCCGTCGGCAACGTTGATGCCGACTGCACCGCCACCGCCTGCGCCGCCTGCGGCGAGTCGAGCAACTGCGCCAGCGGCTGCGTCACCCACTCGGCCGCCATGCCGCGTGCCAGCCACTGGCCAATTGCACTGTCGGCGCTGGTCAGCAACGTGTTGGCCGGATCGATCGCCAGCCGGCTGAAGGCGGGCACCAGCGTGGTCGAGCGCGGATCGCAGACGAGCAGCCAGCGCGTCTCCTGGGCGCCATCCACCGGCGCCACGTAGCCCAGGACTTCGAGTTCGACCAGCAGCCTCTCGGTCTCCTCGGGGTAGGTGCGCACGCCGCGCGCCAGCTCATCGAGCCGCAGGCGCCCGCCGTCGCTGCCGCCGACGCGGGCCGCCAGCAGCATCCGCAACAGCGCCACCGCCGTGATGAAGCGGTTACCGGCGCGTCGCTCGTCGGCAAACCGTGTGAAGCGCAGGCGCGGCAGGGTGGCGGCGATGGCCGCGCCGAACAGCACCGCGAACCACGACAGGTACACCCACAGCAGGAACAGGGGCACCACTGAAAACGCGCCGTAGATGTTGGCGACGGTGCCGGTGCGGATATAAATGCCGAACAGATCCTTCAACCACTCGCCCAGCAGCGCGGCGATGAAGCCGCCGATCAGCGCGTCACGCCACAGCACTCGCCGCGCCGGCACGATCACGTACAACAGCGAAAAGGCAAAGCCCGACAGCACCAGCGGCAGGTAGTCCAGCAAGGTGCGCAGCAGGTCGGGCCCCTTGCGCAGCGCCGTCGGCGACACCGACAGCAGGTAGGAGGTGACGCTCAGGCTGGCGCCGAGCAGCAGCGGACCGAGGGTCAGCAGCGTCCAGTAGATGAGCACGCGCTGCAGGATCGGCCGGCGCGCGCGCACCTGCCAGATGTCGTTGAGCACTTGATCCACGGTCAGGATCATCGCCAGCGCGGTCAACGCCAGGAAGCCTAGGCCAAGGGCGGTCAGCCCTGCGGCCTTGGACGCGAAGTCGTTCAGGTACCGCAAGATCATCGTCGCGTACTGGGCCGGCAGCAGTTCGCGCAACACGTTGCTTTCGAAGGTCGCGCGCAGGTCGGCGAACAGCGGAACCGCAGTGAAGATCGCCAGCAGCACGGCCAGCAATGGCACCAGAGAAAGCACCGTGTTGAAGGTGAGATTGCCCGCCACCTGGGCCACGCGTACGTCGCGCGCGCGATGCGCGGCGAAACTGAGCACCTCGCGGGCACGCTCGATCCACGGGCCTACCGCGGCCAGGTGCAGGTGCAGCCACGGCGCCTGGTGCGCAAGGCGGTCGACCCAGCGGCGAATCAATTTCATCAAGGCCCAGGCATGGAAGGGGATTCCCGGCAAACGGCGCGCCGCGCCGAACGTAAACTGCGCGGCCAAGGTCGCCTGCTGCCGGCACCGGGCCTCGCCCGACGCGCGCAGCGCCGCGATTATCTCAACAGCCCTCGCTGACCGCCGCGACAGCGGCCGACCGACCCGTGGACATCCTCGTTCTGTACTACTCCCGCAACGGCGCCACACGTGCGCTGGCCGACTGCATCGCCCAGGGCATCGACGCCGTGCCCGGTACCGCGGCCCGCCTGCGCACCGTGCCGCCGGTTTCGGCAACCGTGGAGGTCGCCGCACCGCCGGTGCCGCCCAGCGGCGCACCGTACGCCGAACTGGCCGACCTCGAACAGTGTGGCGGCCTGGCACTGGGCTCGCCCACGCGCTTCGGCAACATGGCGGCGCCGATGAAGCACTTTCTCGACTCCACCAGCACGCTGTGGCTCAGCGGCGCACTGGCCGGCAAGCCGGCTGCGGTGTTCACCTCGACCAGTTCGCTGCACGGTGGGCAGGAAGCCACGCTGCTGTCGATGATGCTGCCGCTGCTGCACCAGGGCATGCTGCTGGTCGGGCTGCCCTACACTGAGCCGGATCTCACTACCACTCGCAGCGGCGGCACACCCTACGGCGCCAGCCACTTCGCCCCGCACAACGCCGGGCACGGCGTCACCGACGAGGAACGCCGCCTGGCGGTGGCGCTGGGCCGGCGGCTGGCGCAGGCTGCCCTGAAGCTGGGCGCATGATCGGGGCCGGCGGCTTGCCTGCACACCTGCGATGAATCCTGCGACCGATACCCTCGACCCCCGCCAACGCCTGGCGCTGCGCATCGCCATCGGCGCCTGGATCGTGCTGTTCGTCTTCTGCCTGCTGTGGGAGCTGTGGCTGGCGCCGATCCGCCCGGGCGGCTCCTGGCTGGCGCTCAAGGCACTGCCCCTGCTGCTGCCCATCCGCGGCGTCCTGCGGGGCGACACCAAGTCGTTCCAGTGGGCGCTGCTGCTGGTGCTGGCCTACGTGCTGGAAGGTGCCGTGCGCGTCTTCGAGCCGGCGCCTTACGGGACCATGGCGTGGCTCGAACTGCTGATCGTCACCGTGTTCTTCGTGGCGGCGATCGTCTACCTGCGGCCCTTCAAGCGCGCGGCCAAGGCACGTGCCGCCGCGCAGCGCTGATCCGATGTCGCTCGTCGACACGCTGCGCGACGCGCTGGGCGCGACCCACGTGCTGACTGACGCCGCCGATACCGCACCGTTCCTCACCGACTGGCGCAAGCGCTATTCGGGACGCGCGCACGCAGTGGTTCGCCCCGGCACGACAGCCGAGGTCGCGGCCGTGGTGCGCGCCTGCGCGCAGGCCGGTGCCGCGGTCGTACCTCAGGGCGGCAACACCGGTCTGGTCGGCGGCGCCACGCCGGATCCCGGCGGCAACGCGGTGGTCGTGAGCCTGGCGCGGATGAACCGCGTGCGTGCAATCGATCCGGCCAACGACACGCTGACCGCGGAAGCAGGATGCATCCTGCAGGCGGTCCAGTCGGCCGCGCGGGACGCCGGCCGCCTGTTTCCGCTCAGCCTCGCCGCCGAGGGCAGCGCCACGCTGGGAGGCAATCTGTCGTCCAACGCGGGCGGCACCCAGGTCCTGCGGTATGGCAACGCCCGCGATCTCACCCTCGGGCTGGAGGTCGTGCTGGCCAGCGGCGAGGTGTGGAACGGCCTGCGCGGGCTGCGCAAGGACAACACCGGCTATGACCTCAAGCACCTGTTCATCGGCGCGGAAGGAACGCTCGGCATCATCACTGCCGCCACGATGAAGCTCTTCCCGCTGCCACGGGCGCGGCTGACGGCGCTGGCCGCTGTCCCGACGCTGGCGGCGGCGGTGGCCCTGCTCGATCGCGCTCGCGCAGATGCCGGCGCAACGCTGACCGGCTTCGAGGTGATGTCGGGCGAGTGCCTGCGCCGCGTGGCGCGCGAACTGCCGCAGTTGCGCCTGCCGCTGTCGCCTGCCGCCGCGCCCTGGTTTGCGCTGCTGGAGATCTCGGACCACGAAGACGAGGCGCATGCGGGCGCCCTGCTGGAGCGCTTGCTCGGCGCCGCGCTGGACGCCGCCGAAGTCAGCGACGTGGTGGTGGCGCAGTCGCTGACCGAGGCGCGCACCTTATGGAACGTTCGCGAGGGCATTCCGGAGGCGCAGGCGCGCGCGGGCGGCAACGTCAAGCACGATATCGCCCTGCCCGTGTCGGCCATCCCGGCGTTCGTGGCGCACACCGATGCCGCGCTGCGCGCACGCTTCGACTGGATCCAGCCGGTCGTGTTCGGTCACCTGGGTGATGGCAACCTGCACTACAACATGGCGGTGCAAGACGGCATGCCGGTTGCCCTGGCGTTCGAGCAGGAAGCGCAGATCAATCGGATCGTCCACGATGCCGTGGCTGCAGCGGGCGGCTCGATCAGCGCCGAGCATGGCCTGGGCCAGATGAAGCGCGAGGAGATCCGGCGCTACAAGTCGCCGCTTGAAATGCAGTTGATGCGATCGATCAAGCAGGCACTCGATCCGCATGGCTTGATGAACCCGGGCAAGCTGTTGTAGCGGCGCATCCGGCCTGCTGGACGGCGCGTTCGACCCGGGCCTGCCGCAGTACGCTTCACGCAGTGCGGCCGGCTGTCGGGCGCGCCACGGGGTACGGTTCGTTCCCCCTATCGGACATCGGAGAAAAGGCGATGCACGAGCTGACAAGACGAGACCTCGATCGAACCCTTGGTCGAAACCCCACGCTGCATAGCCGCGCATGCGTGGCACTGCGCCTGGGACCCGCGCTGTGCGCCGTGCTGCTCGCGTCGCTTGCCACCGAGGCACAGGCGGTCAACCGCTGCGAGGATCGCAACGGCCGGATCACCTACACCGACGAGCCCTGCCCGCCGGGCGCGCGCAGTGCGCGTCGGGTCGACGATTCGGCGCCGGTGCAAGTGCGTGACGGTGCCGTTCGGCCCGCCAACGACGGCAAGGACGAAGCCGCCGAACCGAAAGGCGACGCCGTCAAGGCCGATGCCGGCAAGTCCGGCGCCCCGCGCGCCACCGCTGACAAGGGCGCGCCTGCCACCGGCGAGTTGCGCGCCGGTCGCATCGTTGCCTCAAGCACCCCCGAACAGGAAATGCAGCGCCTCGACGAGTTGCGCGCGCGCCAGCAGCGCCAGTGCACCGAGCTGACCCGCAAGGTGGACTACGCGCGCGCCGACCTGCAGGCGGCTGGCAGTGGCGATCGCGCATCCGCCGAGCTGGCGCTGCGTCGCCTGCAGGAGGAAGCCCGCCTGGTGTGTCCGCGGTGACGCGCAGGATTGACGCACCGGCGTGCGCCCTGTTCGTGGCCGCCTGGGTACTCGCGATGTCCGGCGCCGACGCGCAGACCGTCCGCTGTGAGTCGCGCGACGGCAAGGTCACCTACGCCAACACCGCGTGTCCTGACAACAGCAAGGCGGTGCGCACCCTGCCGGCGCCCGGCGATCCCGCGCCGGACGATGTCAGGGCGGCACGCGAGCGACTCAAGCAGGACAAGGAGCGGGTGTCGCAGATCGACCGTGCCCGCCACGCCGAGGAAGAGCAGGCCGCCCGGGCGCGCGCGATCCGCGACAAGCAGCAAGCCGAACGCGATCGCGCCTGCCGCAAGCTTGCCTTGCAGGTGACGCAGACTCGCGACGATCTCGGCCGTGCCGCCCACAACCGACGCGATGCCCTGGAGCGCCGCCTGCAGCGCTTGAGCGAGCAGCACGCCGCCGATTGCGGCAAGTAGGTCACGTTCTCGCCGCGCCTGCCGCCAACGCGGGCGGCCGACTCAGGCGGCGTCGCGCAGCGGTGAGCCGGCGAACACGCGATGCGCAGCTTCCAGCGCGTGCGCTCCTTCGCTTGCGACAAAGGCGGGATCGCTGAGCAGCCGCCGCCATTGCCGCGCCCCCGGCTGCCCGTGATACAGCCCCAGCATGTGACGCAGGATCGACCGCGGCGCCGTGCCACGCGCCATCTCGCGTTCGATGTAGGCGGCCATTCGCCGCGCCACCTCGGCGCGCGACGGCACGAGCCGCGTGTCGCCGAAGACGCACTGATCCACCTCGGCCAGCAGATACGGGTCGTGGTAGGCGGCACGGCCGAGCATCACGCCATCGACGTGCAGCAGCTCGGCCTGGACCTGCGCCAGCGTCACCAGGCCGCCATTGAGCACGAAGGTGGCCTGCGGGAAGTCGTGCTTGAGGCGGGTCACGACTGCATAGCGCAGAGGCGGGACCTCGCGGTTCTCGCGTGGACTGAGGCCCTTGAGCCAGGCATTGCGCGCATGCACGATGAACACGTTGCAGCCTGCCTGCGCCAGCGTGCCGACGAAGTCGCGCACGAAGCTGTAGTTGTCTTCGCGGTCGATGCCGATGCGGTGCTTCACGGTCACCGGGATGGGCACCGCGTCGCGCATCGCCTTCACGCAGTCGGCCACCAGGGCCGGCTCCGCCATCAGGCAGGCGCCGAAGGCGCCCCGCTGCACACGCTCGGACGGGCAGCCGCAGTTGAGGTTGATCTCGTCGTATCCCCACTGATGCCCCAGGCGGGCACAGCGGGCAAGATCAGCGGGCTCGCTGCCGCCCAATTGCAGTGCCAGCGGACGCTCCAACGCATCGAAGTCCAGATGGCGCGGCACGTCGCCGTGCAGCAGCGCGCCAGTGGTTACCATCTCGGTATAGAGCCGCGCGCGGCACGAAAGCTGCCGGTGCAATATCCGGCAGTGTCGGTCGGTCCAGTCCATCATTGGCGCAACGCAGAATCGCCAGGGTGACTCGGGCGCAGACGTGGCGGCGGCAAGCAAAGCAGTCATCGAAGGTAGGCGGTCGGGTGTACCCGGCCAGTGAAAAATGGGGGCGCATGAAGCGCGTCCCTGCGCGATGTCCGCCGCGCACACCGATCGAGGAAGCAAATTATGCGACACGGAGTCAAACCCGCCGGGCAGACCCGCGCCCCGGCGGCTCGCGCTGCAACCCGTCACGGCATCGACGAGCGGCGTGAGCCGCGCCTCGAACGACCCTCGGGAGTTGGGCAGGCAGCGCGCGACAGCCTTGCGTTCCTGCGCGGCTTTCTGCAGCACCCGGACCAGGTGGGCTCGGTCATCCCGAGTTCCCACTTCCTCGAGTCACGGCTGGTGCGCTGCGCCGGATTGCACACGGCTCGCTGTGTGGTGGAACTCGGGCCAGGCACCGGCGGCACCACCCGGGCCTTTCTTCGTGCGCTGCCCGCCACCGCGCACCTGCTGACGGTCGAGCTCAGCCCCACCTTTCACGCGCGCATTTCTGCTGGCATCCGGGATCCGCGCCTGATCACGCAGCTGGGCAGCGCCGAGCAGATCGGGGACTTTCTCGCCGCGCGCCGCCTGCCGGCGCCTGACGCGGTGATTTCCGGCATTCCGTTCTCGACCATGCCGGCCGAGGTTGCCGACCGCGTGGCGGCGGCGGTGGCCCAAGTCCTCGCACCGGGTGGCCGCTTTGTCGCCTACCAGGTGCGCGCACACGTGGCGCGCTACACCGCGCCTTACCTGGGCGAACCCGCACAGCAATGGGAGTGGCTGAACATCCCACCCGTGCGGGTATTCACCTGGCAACGTCCGCCTCTGGGCTCGACCGGCTGACGCTGCACCGTCAGAGCCCGAGCAACCACTGGATCAGGGACTTCATCACGAAGCCGAAGATCCCGAAGGCAAGCACGAAGAACAGGATGAAGGTGCCGAAGCGGCCGGCTTTCGACTCGCGCGCCACCTTCCAGATGATGAACATCATGAGCGCGATGAAGCCGCCCACGCCCCAGGTCATGCCGATCTCGGAGATCTGGGCCTCGGTCATGCCGAAGACAGTGCCTTCCATCATTCACGCTCCGGCAGCGCGCTGACGTCCAGCAGATCGCGATAGGCATGCCAGGTGGCGTGGCCGATGAGCGGCACGGCGAACATGAATCCCATCATCATGGTCGCCATCGACAGCAGCGTGGCGAGCATGATGAACGCCGCCCAGATCGCCATCGGCAGCGGGTTGTCGCCCACTGCGCGCACGCTGGCCAGCAGCGCAATGCGCAAGGAGACGCGACGATCCAGCAGCAGCGGCGCCGACACCACCGTGAGCGCGAACACCAGCGCGGCACCCAACCCCCCGGCCAGCAGCCACAGGCCGAACAGCAGCGAGCCCTGGCCGGCCACGGCATAGCGCAGCAGATCGAGCGGGCTGTCGATCGGAGAGCGCACGAACAACGAGAACAGCAGCGCCGACACCAGCACCCACGCCGTGGCCATCCCGAACAGCAGCAGGCCCAGTGCCACCAGGGGTCGCGTGCCGCGCCGCCAGGCGCCAATCACATGCGCCAGCAGCGGCCGCTCGCCCAGGGAGCGGCGCCGACTCAGTTCATACAGGCCGGTGCAGATGATCGGACCGATCAGCAAAAAGCCGCTCAGTGCCCCAGGCATCAGCTGCCACACGCGCAGCGTGAGGGTGAGGACGATGAGGCCGCCCAGGGAAATCAGCAGACCATGCAGCAAGCTCGGTCCGGGCGACGCCGACAGATCGCGGTAGGCCAGCGTCAGCCACACCCACGGCCGTGACGCGGCAATGCTGCGAACCCGGGGTTCGGCGGCAGGCGCAGCGGCGGAAGGTTGGGTGGAGGAGTTCATCGACGTCGCGGCAGGGGACTGCATTATTCCAACTTCCGGACCGGTCATCGCTTGACCCACCGCATTGAAGCGGCGGGAACCCGGCTTGGGCGCAAACGCGTCGCGCTGCGTGTCGCTTCGACGCAAGACTGCAGGTACCCTCCCGCCCCCTCTTGAGATGTGTCAGCTCGGCTGCCAGCCCGCTCATGCGCCCAACTGAACCGCCACCCGCCTGCGCGATCGACTTCGGCACCTCCAACTCGGCAGTGGCACGGGTCGTGAGCAACGCCGCCACCGGAGCGTCACGGATCGACCTGGCGCCCCTGGAGGATGGCGTCGCCAGCATGCCGACCGCCGTCTTCTACAACACGGACGATGGCACCCGCAGCTTCGGACGCGCGGCGATGGCGGCGTACGTCGACGGCTTCGACGGTCGCCTGATGCGCTCGATCAAGAGCATCCTCGGTTCCGACCTGATGGACGAGGCGACCGAACTGCCCGGCGGTCCGCCGCTGCGTTACGCGGACGTGGTGATCGCCTACCTGCGCCACCTGAAGCAGCAGGCGCAGGCCCACTGGCAGACAGAACTGTCGCAGGCGGTGATTGGCCGCCCGGTGTTCTTCGTCGACGACGATCCGCGGCGCGATGCACGGGCGCAGCAGACCTTGGCAGACGCCGCCCACGCGGCCGGCTTCAGCAGCGTGGCGTTCCAGTTCGAGCCGATTGCAGCGGCGCTGGACTTCGAATCACGCCTGCACCCGGCGGACGGCGAGCGGCTGGTGCTGGTGGCCGACATCGGCGGCGGCACCTCGGACTTCTCGGTGGTGCGCGCGAGTGCCGCGGCGCACGGCCGCACCGATCGCCGCGCGGACATCCTGGCCAACCACGGCCTGCACGTGGCGGGCACCGACTTCGATCGCGCCGTGAACCTGGCGACAATCATGCCGGTGCTCGGCTACAACGGCGCCGGTCCGCAGGGACGAGCAGTGCCATCGAAGATCTACTTCGACCTGGCCACCTGGCACCTGATCAACACGACCTACACGCCGAACCGGATCATCGAGCTGGGCCTGATGCGCACCATGTACCTCGACCAGCGCGCGCACCAGCGGCTGCTGCGCGTGCTGACCCAGCAGCGCGGGCACGACCTGACCGCGCGCGCGGAGGCGGCCAAGATCGCGGTGTCATCGTCCGGCAGCGCGCGTATCGATCTCGGCTTCATCGAGCCCGAGCTCACGCTTGCATTCGGCGCGCGCGATCAGGAAGTGGCACTGCGCGACGCGGTGGCGCGCATCGTGACCACCGCGCGCGAGACGGTCCGCATGGCGCATCTCGACGCCGCCGCGCTGGACGCCATCTACTTCACCGGCGGCTCCACTGGCCTGGACCTGCTGGCCGCGGCGTTGACCGCGGCCTTTCCTTCGGCGCAACCGGTGCGCGGCGATCGCTACGCCAGCGTCGTCAGCGGCCTGGCGATCAGCGCCCAGCGGCTGTTTGCATCTGCAGCCAGGCGGCCGCGCTAGCTGTGAAGCGTCAAGAGGTTGTTTCTTGACGAACTGAGTCTGGACATGGGAGTCGCGCCGCCGATGCCCTGATGGGGGCGGTGCCAGTTGTAGTGGTGGATCCAGGCATCCGGGGTGTCGGTGCGCTGGGCGGAGTGCTGGTAGGTAAAGGCATAAGCCCACTCGCGCAACGCCGACTGGATGAACCGCTCCGCCTTGCCATTGGTCTGCGGCCGGTAGGCGCGGGTGAAGCGCTGCTTCAGTCCCAACTGCTGGCAGGCCAGGCGGAAGTCCTTGCTGCGGAAAGCCGAGCCGTTATCGGTGAGCACTGCCCTGAGCGTGACGCCCAACGAGCGGTAGTACGCGTGCGCGTTGTGCAGGAACTGCACGGCACGGGACTTGGTCTCGTCCGGGTACATGTCGGTGAAGCCGACGCGGGCGTGGTCATCGACGGCCACGAACAGCACCTCCCAGCCGGCCCCGCGCACGGCGTCGCGTCGGTTGCCGGTGACGCGGTGGCTGGGCCGCTCGATGCGGCCCAGCTTCTTGGTGTCGATGTGCAGCAAATCGCCCGGGGCCGCATGCTCATAGCGCTGCACCGGCTCGGCCGGCTGCAGATCGCGCCACTTGCTCAGCCCGGCGCGCTTGAGCACCCGGCACACGCTGCTGCCCGAGACGCTCAGGCTGGCGGCGATGCGCGCCTGGGTCAGGCGACGCTGGCGCAACTCGACGATGGCCAGCGCGGCGGCCGGCGCCAGTGCCCGCGGGCTACGCGCCGGGCGCGAGGAGCGGTCGGCCAGCCCGACCTCGCCCAGCGCCAGGTAGCGCCCCAGCCACTTGCGCGCGGTCGGCGGGCTCACCCCATGGGCAGCGGCCGCCGCCCACGGGCTGAGCCCGCCGTGCAGGATGTCTTGCACCAGTTCCATTCGACGTACGAAAGTCAGTCGGGCATTCTTGTGAGTGTTCATTCGGCTGAGCTCTTGGGTGGGTTGGTCGGCGTTGAGAACCGCCAGTCTCCCAAACTCAGTCCGCGTGAACAGAAACAACCTATTGGAACTTCACAGCTAGCGCAGGCGGTTCCTTTCCGCATCGATACGCGGCTTGCCCATCTGCCACAGGGCCACCAGCGCCAGCGCACCCACCGCCAGCGCGAGCGTCGTCTTCGGATGAAGTTCGGCGCGGGTCGACAGCGAGCTCTCGAACACATGCTGGTTGCCGCTGCGCTCGCGCAGCGCGCCGCCCGGCTCGTGCAGTGCGTTGTCGTCGAGGTCACCTGCCGGTTCGTCGCTGCGCTGGGCCGAAAATCCCAGCGCGCGCATCACCCAGTCGGTGGTGCGCGGTGCCATCCGCGCGCCGACGGACGTCAGACGCGCCGCGCCGCCAACGAAGATATCGCGGCGCGGGTGGGTGGCGGCGTACAGGATGGCCTCGGCAGCAAGCTCCGGCGCATACACCGGCTGCGGCAGCTTCGGCTCCACGTTCATGAAGTTCTTGGCATGCGGGATGAACAGCGTGTCGAGCGAGGCCGGCTTGATCAGCGTGACCGATACCAGCGACCGCTCGTGCTCCAGCTCAACGCGCAGCGAGTCGGTGAAGCCCTTGACCGCATGCTTGGACGCCGAGTACATGCCCTGCAGCGGGATCGCCACATCCGACAGTTCGCTGCCCAGGTTGATGATCGCGCCGCCTCGCTGCTTCAGGTGCTCGGCTGCCACCAGCGAGCCATGCACCACACCCCAGAAGTTGGTCTGGAACAGTTTCTGCTGATCGGCCATCGGCACATCTTCATAGCGCCCGAAGATCGACACGCCGGCATTGTTGACCCACGTATCAAAGCCACCGAAACGATCGATCGCCACGCGCGCAATCTCGCGCACCTGCGCCTCGTCGCCAACGTCGGCCACCACGTAGGCGGCCTCGGCGCCTTGTCCGGTCAGTTCCGCCGCCAGGCGCTTGAGCGATTCTTCGCTGCGCGCGGTGATCACCAGGCGGGCACCGCGTCGGGCTGCCATGCGGGCCGTGACCAATCCGATGCCGCTGCTGGCACCCGTGATCACGATCACCTGATCGGCAAGGTTCTTGAGTGTGAGGCGCATGGTCGGCTTTCCGCGGTTCGATGGACCCAACCGGCGGCGAACCGCGTGCCTGCGCCGGCACGCCGCCTCAGAACCGCTTCATCAGCCCCAGCAGGCGCCGCGCGAGCGGCCGATAGGGCGGCGTGAACAGCGCCATGCCATTGAGGCGCGCTTGCCGGAACACCGGCTTCAGCTTGCTGAAGGTTTCGAAGCCCCAGCGCCCGTGATACTGGCCGATGCCGGATGCGCCGACCCCGCCGAACGGCAGGCTGTCCTGCGCAACGTGCAGCAGGGTGTCGTTGACCGTGACTCCACCGGCATGCGTCTCGCGCAGCATGTGATCGATGCGCTGCGTGTCATGGTCGAACCAGTACAACGCGAGCGGGCGGGGCCGCGCGTTGATGAAGCGGATCGCCTCCTCGGCATTGTCGATCGGCACCAGCGGCAGCAGCGGGCCGAAGATCTCGTCCGCCATCGGCTCGCCCTGCAACGGCGGATCGACCAGCAGCACTGGCGCCAGCCGGTGGCGTGCGTCGTCCTGCACCGCACCGCTGAACAGCGGCACCATGCGGACACCGGCATCGCGAGCGCGCTGCAACTGGCGGGTGAGCCGCTGATACTGGCGCGCGTTGATGATGCTGCAGTAGTCACCACTGTCGAGTCCGGCGGGGTACATGCGCTGACCGATCGTCGACGCCAGCGCGATGAAGCGCTCCAGGTCAGCGCGCGGCAGCAGCACATAGTCGGGGGCGATGCAGGTCTGCCCGGCATTGAGCATCTTGCCGACGAGGATCCGCTCGACCGCGTGCGCCACGTCGGCGCCCGGCGCGATCACCGCCGGGCTCTTTCCGCCCAGTTCGAGCGTGACCGGCGTCAGGTTGGCGGCGGCTGCCGCCATCACCTTGCGCCCGACGCTGGTCGAGCCGGTGAACAGCAGGTGATCGAAGGGCAACGCGGAAAACGCCTCGGCGACATCGGGCCCACCGTTGATCACGGTCACCTCGGTCGGCTCGAACTCCCGGGCAATGAGTTGCGCAAACAGTTGCGAGAAGCTGGGCGTGAACTCCGACAGCTTGATCAGCGCGCGGTTGCCGGCCACCAGCGCCGCCACCAACGGTCCTACGGTCAGGTACAGCGGGTAGTTCCACGGCACGATGATTCCCACCACGCCGAGCGGCTGCGGCAGCAGTTCGGCACCGGCCGGCTGGAACCAGGGCGAGACGCCGGCGCGGCGCGGTCGCATCCACGCCTCGCCGTGGCGCAGCGCGCTCTTGATCTCCTGCAAGCTGGGGAACTGCTCGGCAAGCTCGGTCTCGATCGCCGGCCGCCCGCCGAAATCCGCATCGATCGCCTGGGCGATGGCGTGCTCGTGCGTGACCAGCAGCCGGCGCAGTCGCTGCAGGCGGTCGCGCCGCACTGACCAGACCGGAAAGGGCGCGGCGGCTGCGGCAGCGCGCTGCCGCTCGAAGGCGGTCTGCAACTGCGCCGCGGGAAGGACAGCTTCCATGGGAGTCTCCAGATATCGGCCAATCCTAGTCGCGGCGGTGATGACAGTCATGGAGCCAGCGATCTAATGCACGCCACCGCAGGTGCGAGCGAGCGTGTTCTCTCGCTGTTGCGTTGGTGCAAGACGCGCGCCGCGCCCGCGGCCTTTCGCCTTGCGGCAGGGCAGCCAATGCTGCACAGTGCCGCGGCCTTTACCCCTACGAACAATCATGCAAACGCTGCACCATCTCGCCGGCGCCGCCGGTTTGCTCCTGCTTTGCTGGGCGCTGTCCGAGAGACGCAGCGGCATCGCGTGGCGGCCGGTGATCGGCGGGCTGCTGCTGGGACTTGCGCTGGCGACAGCCCTGCTCAAGCTGCCCGTGCTGCAGGCCGTGCTGGCAACCTTCAACGACGGTGTCAATGCAATCGAGCGCGCCACCCAGGTCGGCACCGCGTTCGTGTTCGGATTCTTGGGCGGCGCCGCCCTGCCGTATGCCGAGACGCGACCCGGCGGCAGCTTCGTGCTTGCGCTGCGCGCCCTGCCGCTGGTGCTGGTGATCTCGGCGCTGTCCGCGCTGCTGTTCCACTGGCGCATCCTGCCGATCATCGTGCGCGGCTTCGCCTGGCTGCTCAGCAAGACGCTCGGAGTCGGCGGCACCGTCGGCGTGGCGGCGGCCGCCAACGTGTTCGTCGGCATGATCGAGGCGCCGCTGGTGGTGCGGCCGTACCTGGCGCGCCTGTCGCGCGGGGAACTGTTCATGGTCATGAACGGCGGCATGGCCACCATCGCCGGGACCGTGCTGGTGCTGTACGCGTCGGTGCTCGGGCCGGTGCTGCCCGATGCGCTGAAGCATCTGCTGGTGGCCTCGATCGTCGCCACGCCGCTGGCGCTGGTGGTGGCCGCGCTGATGGTCCCGAGCGCGCTGACGGACGACGCCCGCATCGACCTGCCGCGCGAGGATCCGAACGCCGTCGCGGCGATCACGCGCGGCACGCTGGAGGGACTGCAGCTGCTGCTGAACATCGTCGCGCTGCTGCTGGTCTTCGTGGCACTGGTGGCACTTCTGAACATGGCGCTGGGCGCCCTGCCCGCTGTCGCCGGCGCCCCGTTATCGCTGGAGCGCATGTTGGGCTGGGTGTTCGCGCCGCTGGCCTGGTCGATCGGAATTCCCTGGAGCGAGGCGGTGACCGCTGGTGCGCTGCTCGGCAAGAAGACCGTGCTCAACGAGTTCCTCGCCTACCTCGATCTGGCGGCCCTGCCCGCCGATCAGTTGTCGGCGCGCAGCCGCCTGTTGCTGACTTATGCGCTGGCCGGCTTCGCCAACCTGGGCAGCCTCGGGATCATGCTTGGCGGGCTGAACGCGATGCTGCCTGCCGAGCGACGCCGCGAGATCGCTCAACTGGGCATCAAGTCGGTGCTGGCCGGTCTGCTGACCACCTGTCTCACGGCGGCGCTGGTTGGACTCGTCCTGCCCTGACCCGGTCAGCGGGCACCCGCCGGGGCCGGCTCGGCAAAGCGCCAGGTGCGCAGCCAGTCGGCGTGGACGCCCACCTGCTCGAGTGCGGCCGCGTGCATGCCTGGTTGCGTGAACCCGGCTGCCGCCGGCAGCGCAGCCCGGCCAGCCATGAGCAGCCGGTTGCCACCGGTCTCGCTCAGTCCGAAGCGCACCGCGTGGTAACGGCCGAACACCTGGCCAGTCACCGCCAGTTCCGCGGCGTGAGTCGGCGTGCCGCCGAAGGTGTTGGCCAAAAACGCGCCCTCATCGCTCAGCAGATGCCGGATGTCGCCGATGAACGCCACCGTGAACAGTGCCGGCGGGATCCCGTCCTGGTCGAAGGCATCGAGCAGCACGGCGTCGTAGCGCTCGCCGCGCTCACGCGCCGCGCTGACGAAGTCACGCCCGTCCTGCGCAAACGTGCGCAGTCGCGGGCCGGGACTGAAACCGAAGTAGCGCTCGGCAGTGCGGATCACGGCCGGATCGATCTCCACGGTGTCGATCTGCGCGTGCGGCAGCAACGTGGCCAGCGCCATCGGGATCGAGCCCCCTCCCAGCCCGATCACGAGCAGCCGACGCGGCTGTGGCTGCCACAGCACGGTGGCCGCCACCATTGCCCGCGTGTACTCGAACTGCAATGACTGCGGCTGGTCGAGCGACATGCAGGATTGGTTCAAGCCACCCGGCCCTGCGCCAAAGCGCAGGCAGCGGCGCGCGTTATCGTCCACGACGACGATGGTCTGCCACGCGGAACGCTCCTGATGGACCAGCGTTTCGCCCGCGGGCATGACGCGGCAGGCCGCCAGCGCAATCGCGGCACACACGAACAGCACCACACCGCGCCAGGCAGTGCGGCCGGAACAGGCGACGAGGCGATGGATCTGCATCGCGGCGAGAATACCGGCCCGCTCGTGATGCGTCTGCAAGGAGGCCGCTGATGATGCTGCAAGGCCCGCGCGTGACGCTGCGACCGTGGCATGCCGACGACGTTGAACCGTTTGCAGCGATGAACGCGGATCCGCGGGTGATGGCGTACCTGCCCGCGATGCTCTCGTGTGAGGAGGCGGCCGCAATGATCGGGCGCGCCCAGGCAGCCATCGACGAGCGCGGCTGGGGCATGTGGGCGCTGGAAGTCGAGGGCCGCTGCATCGGCTTCACCGGCCTGGGCATCCCGCGCTTCGAGGCGCCCTTCACCCCGTGTGTCGAAGTCGGCTGGCGGCTTGCACACGCAGCTTGGGGTCACGGCTACGCCACGGAGGCCGCGACGCTCGCGCTGCGCTACGGCTTCGATGTTCTGCACCTGGACGAGATCGTCTCGTACACGACGGTGAACAACCTGCGCTCGCGCCGAGTGATGGAGCGACTTGGCATGACGCACGACGCCGCCGATGACTTCCTGCATCCGTTGCTGGCGGGCCACCCGTTGCAGCCGCACGTGCTGTATCGGCTGCGGCGCGCCGCGTTCTCTGCCTGAGGCTGCTCTGCAGCGGCGAGCGCGACTACGGCAAACGCTCGGGCAAGCGCTCGGGCGGGCGATCAAGGCCGAACGCCGGATACTTGCGCGCGCCTCGCAAATCGACCGTCGCCGCCAAAGAAAAAGGGGCGACCCGCAGTCGCCCCTCTCGTTCCACCAGACTGCCCTGATCTACTCGATCTCCTCGTACAGCGGCAGCGTCAGGAACTCGGCGAACGCCTCCTGCGTGCTCATCTGCTCGAAGATCTGCGCAGCGCGGTCGTAGGTGGGCGTCGCACCGCCCACGCTCGCCTTCACTTTCGCGAGTTCCTCGGGGATCAGTGCCTTGACCATCTCGGCGGTGACCTTGCGCCCGTCATCGAGCTTGCCCTTGGGCGAGCGGATCCACTGCCAGACCTGCGAGCGGCTGATCTCCGCGGTAGCCGCGTCTTCCATCAGGTTGTGGATCGGCACGCACCCGTTGCCAGCGAGCCATGATCCGAGGTAATGGATGCCGACATTGATGTTCATCCGCAGCCCGGTTTCGGTAATCGGCGTCTCCGGCTGAAAATTCAGCAGGTCGGCCGCGGTCACGCTCACATCCGGGCGCTGCTTGTCGATCTGATGTTCGTGCTGGCCGAGCACCTTGACGAACTCTTCCATCGCGATCGGAACCAGCCCCGGGTGAGCGACCCAGCCGCCGTCGTAGCCGTCGGTGGCATCGCGCTGCTTGTCAGAGCGCACGCCGCCAAGCGCTGCTTCGTTCTTCACCGGATCATTCTTGATCGGAATGAGCGCACTCATGCCGCCCATGGCCGGCGCGTTGCGCCGATGGCAGGTCTTGAGCAGCAGCAGCGCATAGGCACGCATGAACGGCGCGGTCATCGTCACCTTGGCGCGATCGGCCAGACAGAAGTCACGATCGACCTTGAACTTCTTGATGCACGAAAAGATGTAGTCCCAGCGGCCGGCGTTCAGACCCGCCGAGTGCTCGCGCAGCTCATACAGGATCTCGTCCATCTCGAACGCCGCGACGATCGTCTCGATCAACACCGTGGCCTTGATCGTGCCTTGCGGGATGCCGAGTTCCTGCTGCGCCATCACGAAGGCGTCGTTCCACAGGCGCGCCTCCAGATGCGACTCCAGCTTGGGCAGATAAAAATACGGGCCCGAGCCACGCGCCAGCAGTTCCTTGGCGTTATGGAACATGAACAACGCGAAGTCGAAAAGGCCGCCGGACACTCGCTGGCCATCGACGAACACATGCTTCTCGTCCAGGTGCCAGCCGCGCGGGCGCACCAGCAGGGTGGCGGTCTTGTCGTTGAGCCGGTAGGTCTTCTCGCCCTGGGTCAGCGTGATGGTGCGGCGGACCGCTTCGATCAGGTTGATCTGCCCGGTGATCTGGTTGTCCCAGTTAGGCGCATTGCTGTCCTCGAAGTCGGTCATGTAGGCATCGGCGCCCGAGTTCAGCGCATTGATGATCATCTTGCGCTCGACCGGGCCGGTGATCTCCACCCGACGGCACAGCAGGTCCTTGGGCAGCGGCGCAATCCGCCAGTCTCCTTCGCGCACGCTCTGGGTCGCGGCGAGGAAGTCGGGGCGCTCGCCCGCATCGAGCCGGGCCACGCGGGCCGCACGTGCGGCCAGGAGTTCCTGCCGGCGCGGGTTGAACGCGCGATGCAGCTTCGCCACCAGGGCAAGCGCGTCGCTCGTGAGAATCTGCTCGAAGCCGGGCTTGATCGGCGCCTTGATGTCGACGCCTTGCGGGTAACTCATCATGTTCCTCTAGGTTAGATTGGAGCGAAGAAAGAAGTCGGCCGCCGCATCGAGCGACGAACCGGTGGCGGTCTGGGTGTGCAATCGTTCGGCGGGCGCGCCGTTGCGGTTGACCCAGAAGCCGACATAGCCGTACCACTGCGCGCCGATGGCATCCCAGCCGTTGCTGGAGACGAACAGGATCTCGGCTGCGGGGTGGTTCAGGTTGCGGGGGCCGAGTTCGTAGACAGCCGCCGCTGTCTTGTAGGCGTGGACCGCATCGGCCGACAGCAGCAGGTCAAAGTACTCGCCGATCTGCGCGCCGTGCATCGCATCTTCGAGCAGACCAGGATCGCCGTTGCTGAGCACGCCGAGGGTGACATCCGCTGCACGCAGACGATCCAGCGCGGGCACGACATCCGGAAAGGGTGCGAGCTGCGTGTACGCGTGCATCAGCAAGCCGACCGCGGCCTTGTCGATGTCGAGTCCGAGTGACTCGCCGGCCCAGCGCAGCGCGTCTTCGGTGACTTGTGTAAAGGGAACATAACGATTCGACAGGGTACGAATGCGCGTGTACTCGATCTGCTTGTCGCGCCATATCTGTGACAGGTGCTGCCCGTGACCCGGAAACAGTGACTCGGCGCGCGAAGCGACCGAATGCACGTCGAGCAACGTGCCGAATACATCAAACAAGACTGCGCGCAGCGCCATGGTTCATCCTCCCTGAGCCTGCTCTTTGGTTAAGTATATTTGCTGCAAAGTGTCAAATTAGCGGTCAGCCAGCAACGCATCTTTGATCCACACGCACAAGCGACATCAAATCGTGAGCCAGTTCAAGCAGATCGCCTCGTTCGTCAACGTGGTCCAGCGCGGCAGCCTGAGCGCGGCTGCGCGCCATGAAGGCATTGCCCCGGCGATGGTCAGCCGGCGGCTCGACGCGTTGGAGGCGCGCCTGGGCGTCAAGCTGCTGCAGCGAACCACGCGGCGCGTCTCGCTGACACCCGAAGGCAGCGCGTTCGTCGAGGATTGCCAGCGCATCCTGCGCGAGCTCGAGGACGCGGAAAGCGCGGTCTCCGCGCGCGGAATGGACGCCAGTGGGCACTTGAGGGTGACCGCGCCTGCCGGCTTCGGCCGCAAGTTCGTCGCGCCGCTGATGGCCCACTTCGGGCAGATGCATTCAAAGGTCACCGTGGCACTCGACCTGTCGGACCGGATCTGCGATCTGATGACCGAGGGCTTTGATTGCGCAATCCGGTTCGGCGAGGAAGCCGACAACTCCCTGGTGCGGATCGCACTCGGCGAGAGCCGCCGCATCGTCGTGGCCGCGCCGGCCTACCTGCAGCGCGCGGGCACCCCAGCCCACCCGCGCGACCTGATCGACCATGCCTGCCTCACGCTCGGCGACGCGGCGGCCGCAGCGCAGGCCCGCAGTTGGCAGTTCACCGACGATGGCCAGACCCAGGGCGTACGCCTGGGCGGCCCACTGAGTTGCAACGATGGTGCCGTGCTGCACGAGTGGGCGCTGGCAGGGCTCGGGCTCGCCTGGCGCTCGTTCTGGGAAGTGGGTGAGGACCTGGCGACCGGACGCCTGGTCAGCGTTCTCGATCGCTTTGCCGCCGCGCCGACGCGCGTGTACTGCGTGTTTCCGGCACGCAAGCATCTGCCGCTGCGGGTGCGTCTTTTCGTCGACCACCTGAAGGAGCGCTTCACCATCGCCCCGCTTTGCAATGTGCTTGGCGCACCGGCGCCACCGCCGGTGCGCAGCACACGGCGAACCTGACATTCGCGCAACGACGGCAGCCACCGCCACCAGGCGCGTGCAAAAGAAAAAGGGCCGCTTGCGCGGCCCTGTATTGCTTTGTCTCTTGGTCTGTCGGGGGTGTTTTGATCTTGCTTTTGCTATGCCCCTCGTGTCGTCCTCCAGCACTCCTGCCTGCGGAACTGGCGCAGTGTATGAACCACTAAAGCCGCGGTTCAAGCTGCAACGCAGCGAAGTTGCGTTGCAGACACGCGCGCTTCCGCTACGGACCTACCGCGCCGCGCCAACTACCTACTCTGCCGCGCGCTTCTCGAAGAACTGCTCGTCTTCCGTCGAGCCTTTGAGTGCAGTCGTCGACGACTGGCCCTGCTGCACCGTCTGCGTCACGGCGTCGAAGTAGCCGGTACCGACTTCACGCTGGTGCTTGACCGCGGTGAAGCCTCTTTCGGCGGCCGCGAACTCAGCCTCCTGCAGTTCGACGAAGGCGCTCATCTGGCTGCGAGCATAGCCATGTGCCAGGTTGAACATGGAGTAGTTGAGCGAGTGGAAGCCGGCCAGCGTGATGAACTGGAATTTGTAGCCCATGGCGCCGAGTTCCTTCTGGAACTTGGCGATGGTGGCGTCGTCGAGGTTCTTCTTCCAGTTGAACGACGGCGAGCAGTTGTACGACAACATCTTGCCCGGAAACTGCTTGTGGATCGCCTCGGCGAAGGCCTTGGCAAACGCCAGATCGGGCTTGCCGGTCTCGCACCAGACAAGATCGGAATACGGCGAATAGGCGAGGCCGCGGGAGATCGCCTGCTCCAAGCCGGGCTTGGTCCGGTAGAACCCTTCGGGCGTGCGCTCGCCGGTGCAGAACTGCTTGTCGTTCTCGTCGACATCACTGGTCAGCAGATCGGCGGCTTCAGCATCGGTACGTGCCACCACCAGGGCCGGCACGCCCATCACATCGGCCGCCAGACGAGCCGCCACCAGCTTTTCCACCGCTTCGCGCGTCGGCACCAGCACCTTGCCACCCATGTGACCGCACTTCTTCACTGAAGCCAACTGGTCTTCGAAGTGCACGCCGGCGGCACCGGCGTCGAGCATCGCCTTCATCAGTTCAAAGGCGTTGAGGACGCCACCAAAGCCAGCCTCGGCATCTGCCACGATCGGCGCAAAGTAGTCGATGTAGCCAGCATCGCCCGGATTCTTGCCCTCCGACCACTGGATCTGGTCGCACCGTGTGAACGTGTTGTTGATGCGGCGGACCACCAGCGGTACCGAGTTGACCGGATACAACGACTGATCCGGGTACATCTCTCCGGCAATGTTGGCGTCGCCTGCTACTTGCCAGCCGGACAGGTAGATCGCCTTCAGGCCAGCCTTGACCTGCTGCATCGCCTGGTTACCGGTCAGTGCGCCAAGCGCGTTGACGAAGGGCTCTTCATTGAGCATCTTCCAGAGCTTCTCGGCGCCCCGCTTGGCCAGCGTGTGCTCGACCTGGATCGAACCGCGCAAGCGCACCACGTCGTCTGCCGTGTAGCCGCGCTTGATGCCCTTCCAGCGCGGGCTCTCGGTCCATTCCTTCTGCAGTCGCTGTGCTTCGAGCTTGCGTGCGGTCATCTGTCCACTCCGTTCGGTTGATAGCGAGAAAATTGATTCCGCCGGCAGCGCGTTCTTGACGCCAGCGTTGCGACGATCGTAGGAGTTAAGAGGCATCGCAGCAACTCTTTTGTCTTATAGAAGACATGAGTCGATACCAATGAAATTCAACGACTTGGCGAGGCCATCTCGCCATACGCAATCGGATCCGGGAAAATGAAAAGCGCGCTTGTGCGGAGCACAAGTCGCGTTGCGCATTGCGGAAAGAGCTTTTCGTTTGCGGAAACAGTGCCGGCTAGAGCGGTACTGCGCTGACGATCACCCCATCGCGGTCGCCATAGACCCAGTCCCCGGGCCGAACCGTGGCGCCTGGCATCGCCACCGGGACATCTCGCTCGCCCACGCCGCGCTTGACCGACCGGCGCGGATTGAGCGCGAGCGCACGCACGGCGACATCGCAGGCGTCGATCTCGTTGGCGTCGCGCACGGCACCGTTGACGATCACCGCTGACCAACCGTTGCTCGCAGCGGCCTGGGCGAGATTTCCGCCAAGAACGGCGCAGCGAACACTGCCGCCGCCATCGACCACAAGGACCCGCCCTTGGCCGGGCGTCTTTACGGCATCAGCAAGCAGCGAGTTGTCTTCGAAGAGCTTCAACGTGACTGCCGCACCGGCGAACTCGATGCGACCGCCCAGTGCCATCAGCGGCGCGAGGACCTGCAGGCTGCCGTCGAGCAAGCGCGCTTCGTTGGCATCGCACAGATCCGTCGTGCTTACACGGGGGCCGGCGAAATCACTCATGTCGTCTGTCCCCGTACTGGAACCTGTCGGATGCCCTGGCCCACGCGCAGTGCGCTCAGCAGCGCCAGGACCTGCATGACGGCCACACCGGCCATGGCCGCGGCAAAGTGCCCGGCATCCAGAAGCGGACCGAACACGATCGGCGACAGCGCCAGACCGAGATCCAGTCCCGAGTAGACGAACCCATAGACACGGCCGTAAGACGCCTTGCCGAACTGCGCCGTAGCCGCCTTGCGTACCAACAGATCTCGATTCGGGCCTGCGGTGCCGACACCAAAGCCCATCATCGCCATCACCGGCAACACCAGCCAGGACGGCAGCAGGCCGCTGGCCAGCAGAACCGCCATCACGGCCGCAGCACTCAGCGCCCACGCAATCACGCGGTCACTGTCCGATCTGCGCCCGGCAATGAAGCCGCCAGTGATCATGCCCGCGGCGCTACCCAGCAGGTACGCGGTCAACCCGCCGGTGGCAAGCGCCAACGGCAGGTCATAGACATTGCCGAGGATCGCTGGCCCGTAGCTTTGCAGGATGCCGAAGGCGCAGGTGACAAGGAAGAAAAACAGGAAGCAGGTCCACACTGCGGTCGACCGCAGGAAATCAAGTTGGCCTGTCGTCGCCGCCGGACCATCGACCGCCGACGCGGTCGGCGCCACCACGCTCTCAATGTCGTGAAGAGACGCGCGCCGCACCAGCAACAGTGCCAGCACAGAGGCTCCGAGCGCCGCCGCGCAGAAGGCCGCGACGTGCCAGTCGGTCAGCGCTGCGATGCCGGCCATGAACACCGGCGCCACGGCCCAGCCCAGATTGCCGGACAAGCCATGCACCGAGAACGCATGGCCGAGGCGCTTGGCCGTGACGCGGCGATTGAGCAGCGTGAAGTCGGCCGGATGAAAGATGCTGTTGCCAATGCCGGCCACGGCAGCGGCGGCAATCAATCCGGCGTAACTCTGCGCAAAGCCGAGGACGATCGCCGAAAGCACCAGCATCGAGACGCCGAACAGCAGCACCGGACGCGCGCCGATGCGGTCGACCACGAAACCGGCCAGCGCCTGCCCGGTGCCACTGATGACGAAGAACACCGTCATCAGGAATCCGGCCTGCGTGAACGACAGCCCAAATTGCGGCATCAGCCACGGAAAAAGTGGCGGCAGCAGCAGGTGAAAGAAGTGGGACGTGCCATGTGCCAGCCCGACCAGGCCGATCACTTCGGCATCGCGCTCGGGCGCGTCGGGAACCGGGGCGCCATGTGGCGCCAGCGAAGCGGAACTCATGGAAAAGACTCTATCAGAGCCTCCGTGAGCACTCTTGCCCCGGAAGGGGCAATCAACGCCCACGCAGCGTCCGCCGCTCGTCCGATCAACGGGTTGGCCGTCGCGTACGCATAATGGCCGGCATGACCCGCTTCCGTATTCCCCCTGTCCTGGCCGCGGCGGCATGCACGACAGCACTCATTGCGCTCGCCTCCGCCGCCACGTCAACCGCTGGTGCCACGGAGCGCGTGCCGGTACGGATCATCGCGATCAATGATCTGCACGGGCATCTTGAACCCGGCGAGAACAGCATTGCGGTGCCCCACCCCGATGATCCGACGCGCACGGTCACGCTTCGCGCCGGTGGCGTAGCAGCGCTTGCGACCCGCGTGCAGCAATTGCGCGCCGAGGTTGCGCAGACGGTGTTCATTTCGTCGGGCGACCTGTTCGGCGCATCGCCGCTCGTGTCCGCATTGTTCCGCGACGAACCCACGATCGAGGCAATGAACCTCCTGGGACTCGAACTGAACGCGGTCGGCAATCACGAGTTCGATCAAGGCGTGGTTGAACTGCAGCGGATGATCGCCGGCGGCTGCGCGACCACGCCGCGCGGCGACCTGGAGACCTGCGCGCACCCCGACGGTCATTACGCCGGCGCGCGCTTTCCTTTCATCGCCGCCAACGTTGTCGATGGAACCGACCGCGGCCTGCTGCCGCCGACCTGGGTCAAGTCGATCGACGGCGTTCGACTCGGTTTCATCGGCGCCGTCACGCGCAGCACGCCCGGCATCGTGATGCCGGCCGGCGTCCGCGGCTGGCACTTCAGGGCGGAGGCCGCAGCGATCAATCGGCAGGCAGCCGTGCTGCGTGCGCAAGGCGTCCAGGCGCTGGTGGCGGTCATCCATGAAGGCGGCGAGGCCCAGGGGGGTCTGAACGATTGTGACGAGCCACAAGGACCGATCTTCGAGATCGTCCGCCAACTCGATCCGGCGATCGACGTCGTGTTCAGCGGGCACACGCATCGCGGCTACAACTGCCTGATCGACGGCCGCGTGGTGATTCAAGGCGCCTCGTTCGGTCGCCTGCTCTCGGTGGTGGACCTGCAGATCGACCGCGCCAGCGGCGACGTGGTTCGCGAGCGCATGCGGGCGCGCAATGTCCCGGTACCCAATGGCAGCGACCCGTCGATCGATCCGACGGTTCGGCGCGCGTACCCAGCATTGCCACCACACCCGCAGATCGCCGCGTTGATCGAGCACTATCGAGAGCGCGCCGCTCCGATCGCTCTTCGTCCAATCGGCCGCATCCGTGCCACCTTCGATCGCCGCCCTGCTCCGGGGGGAGATCACGCCGCCGGTCGGCTGATCGCCGACGCCCACCTTGAAGCCACGCGTGGCAGCGGTGCGCAGATCGCTTTCACCAATCCGGGCGGCGTGCGCGGCGATCTCGTCGCGCGTCCACACGATCAAGCGGTGACATTTGCCGATGCGTTTCGTGTGCAGCCCTTCGGCAACACCTTGGTGACGCTCACGCTCAGCGGCGCGCAGTTGAAGACACTGCTTGAAAGCCAATGGCGCCGCCAGAGCGAGAACGTGCGTTTCCTGCAGCCGTCTCGCGGCTTCACCTATGCCTGGTCCGGCGCCAGACCGTGGGGCGAGCGGGTCGCCGCCGACTCGATGAAGCTCAACGGCGAACCGATACGCGCGCAACGACGCTATCGCATCACCGTCAACAGCTATCTGGCTGCCGGCGGCGATGGCTTTGCCCTCCTGCGCGATGCCGCCGACCGCAGCGGCGGCCCGCTCGATGTCGAGGCGCTTGCCACCTACCTGCGGCAACACGGCAGCGATGCCGCCCTCGCGCCGGACAGCCAGCCGCGCATCCAGCGCCTCGACTGAAGTGGACCGAGCGCGGTGAGATAATCCGTGATTGTCTGATCCACGGAGCGCTTGCATGCGCCGCAATCGATTCATCTCCCGCGCCCGACATTCGGCCGACGCCGACACGCTCGGCAAGCTTGCGCGCCGCTTGTCCGAGTCCGCCAGTCGCCTTGAAGACCGCTTGTGGGAGCGCCGGCTGGTCGAGCTGCTCAACGACCGTCTGGCGCGCGGCTTCGACAGCGACATCGATGTCGCGCTCGAGGAACTGGCCAAGACCAGTCCGCGCGCCTACGACGACCTTGCCGACCTCGCGGAGTCATGCGCAGAAAGCGCCAGCGTGCAGATCGACGGCAAGCCGCAGGACGCGATGCTGCTGGCGATCCCGCTGCTCGCCTGGTCGCGCTACAAGCTGCCGGCCTCGGCGCTGTCGAACGCGTTGGTCGACAGTCTGACGGCGCACCTGTCGGGTCACCTGGCAGCGGCCGGCACGCGCGTTGCGGTGGCCGACTACCTGTTCTCGATCGACCAGTTGCCGGAGTCCTTCGGCGAGGTCTACGACGTTGCGCAGAAGCTCATCGAAGCGGCGGCGCAGGGCACACGCATGAAGATCGATGCCAAGTCGCTGCGCGAGCCGGTGGCGATGCTGGCCGACACCCGCTATGTGCTCGCCGCCATCGTCGGGCCGCAGAGCCAGGCGCTGTTCCACTGGCAGGAGACCGGGGTCGACCCGGACGCCAAGATCGGCGCCCTCACGGCCTTCCGTGAACAGGCCGGCGCTGCGCTGCAGCCGCTTCTGACCGGGTGCCGTTACCGCATGCTCTCGCCCAACGCTTTCCACGCCGCCTTGCGCCAGGCCGATCGCGAACTGCGCGAGTTCTCGCTCGAAGCCGCGATCGCCTACCTGAAGCTGGCATTCGACATGTCGGCCAAGGACCTGCAGGCCACCGTGGCCGCGTTCGAAGACAAGCGCGCCGGTCGCGAGTTCGAGCTGCGCGTGGGCATCAGTCCCGGCAATGACGACGACAGCGTCGTCGAAGGCATCGTCTGGCCGCTACTGGGCGATGAGGAAGAAAAGGCGCAGGAAGATATCGAAAACGCACTGCGCGCCAATGGCATCACCCGCGTGACCTTGCACGCGCAGCGCTTTCCGCTGGAGTACTGCGACGACTGCGGCGCGCCGATGTTTCCCAACCCGGCTGGACACTCAGTGCATACGGAAACGCCGCAGGACAGCGAGGAGCAGCCCGCCGCGCCGCTGCACTGAGGCTGCTTCGGTCAACTTCGCTCGCGTTGAGTTGTGACGGCCTGCTTACCCGCAGACAGCAGCCAGGTCGGCTTAGTCGTCGGGCGAGTCGTCCGGCCTGTCTTGACCCGGGGGCAGCCACATGGCTGCCCTGCCGCTACGCCATCGCAGCCTCTCTCTCGCGCACGCTGTAGGCGGCGGCTGCCGCCTCCGCCGCGGCCTTCTGTCGCCGCGCCTCGACCGCGGGCACCTTCATCATCTGCCGGTACTTGGTCACGGTGCGACGTGCCACATGCAGGCCCTGGCGATGCAGCAAGCGCGCGATCTCCGCATCCGACAGCGGCGCGTGGAGGTCTTCGGCCGCAATCAGATCCTTGATCACGCCCCGGATCGCCGTGGTCGAGCAGGTTCCGCCGGTCGCCGTGGGCAAGGCGCGCGAGAAAAAGTACTTCAACTCGAAGATGCCGGCCGGTGTGGCCATGTACTTGTTGTTCGTCACCCGGCTCACGGTCGACTCGTGCAGACCGAGTTCGTCGGCGATCTCGCGCAATCCCATCGGCTTCATCGCCAGCTCGCCAAAGTCGAAGACGTGCTTCTGCCGGTCAACGATCGCTTGCGCCACCCGCAAGATGGTCGAGAACCGCTGCTCGATGTTGCGCACGGTCCAGCGCGCCTCCTGCAAGTGGCTCGCCAGTTCGCCATGACGGCTATCACGATGGCTGTGGAACAGCTCCGCATAGACCCGATTCACCCGCACACGCGGTACCACGCTTTGGTTCAGACGTACGATCCACTTGCCGTGCACCTTGCGAACCACCACATCGGGAATGAGAAACCGCACGTCCGGCCCCCCGAAGCGCCATCCCGGACGCGGATCGAGCCGCCGGATGCTGGCGCAGGCCTCGTCCACCTGGACGCGGTCGAGGCCCAGCATGGCGGCCAGGCGCTCGCAGTCGCGCTGCGCAGCGTGATCCAGGTGGTCGGCGACGATCCGTCGCGCCAGCGCGTTCGCCGGCAGGTCATCCAGCTGCAACATCAGGCACTCGCGCAGATCGCGCGCGGCGACGCCCCGCGGCTCAAGCGACTGCACCATCCGCAGCGCGATCAACCACTCGGTCTCATCGGCGGTCGGATCGAGGTCGAGCAGCGGATCGAGTTCCTCGAACTTCAATCGCAGGTAGCCATCGTCGTCCAGTGCTTCGATCACCGTGCCGGCGAGCAGGCGATCGCGGTCAGACAGGCTCAGCATGTTGAGCTGGTTCTGCAGTTGTTCTCGCAGCGACACACTGGCAGCGGCCAGGTCGGTTGCATCCACGTCGGAGTCGTCGTTCGAGGTGCGCGGGCCATTGCTGCCGCCCCACTCTTCCCAGCCGGCTTCGTCGGCCTGATGGTCGTTGGCGCCGTCCGGAATCGGGTCCAGCAACTGGACCGCGGGGTCGGCGAGCGCGCCTAACGCGGCTTCGGCTGCATTTGAAGTTTGCTCGTCTTCCGTCTCTTCAGTCTCGAGAAACGGATTGGATGACAGGGCTTGCTGTACGGCCTGCGTGAACTCCAGGGTGGAGAGCTGCAGCAGGCGTACGGCTTGCTGCAAACGCGGCGTTAGCGTCTGACCTTGACGATGTTCGAGCCGAAGTCGCGTATCCATGCCAGTGTTCTCCCTCGTGTTTTGATCGCTCGTCCAAACGTTTCACGATCCGTGCCATGACCCGGCGGGAGAGCCAGGCGTCGGCCGCAGCGTCGTGAGTTCGGATGCGCTCGAACCGCGCTGCGCAAGGCGCCGCGCCCGCCAGGCGTCGGCGCACATCTGTTCGATGCTCAACTGTGCAGACCAGTCGAGCAGCGTTTTCGCACGTCGGCTATCGGCAAGAATTTCTGTAATTCCTTCCTGTCGATTGCCCAAGACAAACGGCACCGCACACCGCAGCACGCGCTCCACCGTAGCCAGCAACTGCAGCTCGGAGCAGATTCGGCCGCTGCCGAGGTTGACGGTGAACGAGCCGATCCCGCGCGCGAGCGCCTCGAGCGCGCGCAGGACGCCGCGCGCGACGTCCATCACGTGGACCAGGTCGCGCACCCGCGTGCCGTCCGGCGTCGGCCAGTCGCCGCCGTGGAGTTGGACGCGGTCGGCACGCCCTGTGGCAACTCCGAACGCCTGGGCGAGCAGATCCGTGGCGCCGAGGGCGTAGTCACCGATCAGACCGCTGTCATGCGCACCGAGCGGCTGGAACACGCGTAACACCGCGATGCGCCAGCGTGGATCGGCCGCGCGCATGTCGGCAAGCAGGTCTTCGCAGGCTGCGAGCGAGTGTCCATACGCGTTTAGCGGAGCCGGCAGGTTGCGTTCGGTCACCGTTGGCAGCGCCGGCTTGCCGTAGATCGCGCTGGACGAGGCCATCACCAAGGTACGCAGGCCGCCCGCCGTCATCGCAGCGAGCAGCGTGGTCAGGCCGTGCACGTTGTTGTCGTAGTACGCCAAGGGAGATACCGCCCCCGGCCCCAGCAGCGCGCAATGAACCACAGCCGCCGGCCGATGGCGCGACAGGGACCGCAGCACCGCGACCGGCTCACGCAGGTCGACGCGGTCGACCACCAGTTGATCACCGCACACGTGCTGCAATCGGCCGATCACGCCGCGCTGGCTGGCCGGCAGGCGATCCAGGCCGATCACCTCGAACCCGGCCTGGGTCAAGGCGACGGCGACATGGGCGCCGATGTAACCGGCCACGCCGGTGATCAAGATGCGAGCCGCCAAGCGGTCCTCACTGAGAGCCGCGCCGCACGTCGCGCGCACTGCGCGCGGCGATCGGTCGCTGGTGTCCGTTGGTGGATCGGTTACGGGGTCTGGACCAGGCTGAGCGCGCGGCGTGTCAGGGCCGTGGCGCGAGCCGTGGTCACTGCGTCGTCGCTTTCGGCCTGTGACTCGGCCAGCATGCGGGCCGCTTCCTGGAGAATGAGCTGGCGCGTCGAGTGGCCGATCTCCGGATGGCGCAGTCCGAGCATCACCGTGGCCTGCATCATCCCTTCCTTCGACCCGCAGTCGTAGCGCTGACCGGCGAACCGATAGGCAAAGACCGGCTCCAGCGCAAGCAACCGGGCAATGGCATCCGTCAATTGCAGTTCGCCGCCCACACCGGGCGTGATATCGCGCAGGCAATCGAAGATCGTCGGCGTGAACACATAGCGGCCCACCACGCCCAGGGTGGACGGCGCCTGTGCCGGCTTGGGTTTCTCGACGATGCCCCGCACGCGAGCCACCCGCGCATCGGTCACCACCACATCGCAGATGCCATAGCGGTGGGTCTCGTCGGGCCGCACGTTCTGGACTGCCAGCAGGCTGGCCGGGCGCAGGTTGAACTGCTCGACCATCTGCGCCAGCGCCGGGCGGGTTGCATCGATCAGATCATCCGGCAGCAGCACCGCGAACGGCTCGCCGCCGACCGCATGCTCGGCGCACAGCACCGCATGTCCGAGGCCCAGCGGTGCAGCCTGTCGAACGAATGAGAACTTGATCTTGGGCGGGATCAGGCGCTTAAGTTCCTCGAGTTGGATGTCCTTGCCGTTGCGCTGCAGTTCCTGCTCGAGCTCGACCGCGGTATCGAAGTGGTCCTCGATCGCACGCTTGCTGCGGCTGGTGATGAAGATCATCTCCTCGATGCCGGCTGCAAGCGCCTCGTCCACCGCATACTGGATGAGCGGCCGATCCACCACCGGCAGCATCTCCTTGGCCACCGCCTTGGTCGCTGGCAGGAACCGGGTTCCCAGACCAGCCACCGGAAAGACCGCCTTGCGCACGCGCGGCGAAGTCACGCGCGGATCTTGGCTTCCTTCGACGACGCTGCCGTCGGCGTCGGGATGACCGGTAGCCGCCGCGTTCACCCCGGCCATCAAGTTCTTGAACAGACTCATTCTTTGTCACTCCTCGTGGTCTTGCGTTGCAGCCGGTCCATCAATCCGTTCGCGGCACGCTGGCGCTCATCGGTATCGACCTGCCCCTGAGCAAGGTCAGCGTTGGCCTGGCGCATGTCGGCACGCAGCGGATCGCTGTTCGCTGCGGGCGCACCTTCATCCTGTGTATCGGCCGACTCGTCACGCTCGGCGGGGACCCGCGGCAGGGGCGCATCGCTTCCGCCAGTGCGTCGCTGCGTCCTGCCCTGAGTCGAACCTTGCCGCTTGACGGAAACCTTGGTCATCGTTCGCTCCTTCGGGCGGGCAAGCTAAGGCAGCTTTCGTGCCGCCCCCTGTCGCAAGGCAATGTCGGCTCGTCCTTGTTCTGCGGAATGCGGATTGCCTTGCGACATGGCGCGCGGCACCTGCCGCCACATCACCTGACCAGAAAGGATCGACATGGCAGTCAGCAAAAACGCCTCGGCGGCACGCAAGGAGATCCTCGACATGCTGATCGAGGATCACAAGAGTGCGAAGAAGCTGTTCCGCGACTTTGAAAAGCTTTCACAGGAGGACGCGGAAGAGCGCGAGTCGCTTGTATCGCTTGCCTGCACGGAGCTGAAGCTGCACACGCAGCTGGAAGAGGAGCTTTTTTACCCGGCCTTGCGCGGTGCGCTCAAGGAGCAGGACCTGCTCGAAGAGGCCGAGGTCGAGCATGCATCGGCCAAGCAGTTGATCGAGCAGCTCGATAGCCTCGATGCGGACGACCCAAAGTTCACTGCAACCTTCAAGGTGCTAGGCGAGTACGTCAAGCACCATATCAAGGAAGAAGAGAGCGAGATGTTCGAGCAACTGCAACGCGCCAAGGTCGACTGGCCGCTGCTGCTCGAACAGATGACCGCTCGCCGAATGGAGCTCGAGATGGAGCTGGGTCTCGCCGAGGATGCGGCCGGGGATGATGAGAGCGCCGATGCGCAGCCGGTCGGCGCCGCCCTCGAAGGCGATGACGACGCCGACGATGCCGGCAAAAGTCGCGGCGGTCGGCGTCAGACCATCGAATAGTCGGCACGGCGCAAGCCGCCCTGCGTCGCGAGGAGCGGCGCAGCGGCGCCCGCGACATGTCGCGGCGCCGCTGCAGCGGGTCGGTCTAGTCGGTGGCAGCGCGGCGGGCAGCACCCACGCCGCCGGCTTGCCTTCATCGTTTACGCGCTTCCACCTTCCTCAGGAATGGTTCATGCAGCATCCGGATGTCGTTGTCCCCCTGATCGTCTTCTCCCACCTGCGCTGGGACTTCGTCTACCAGCGGCCGCAGCACCTGCTCTCGCGCCTCGCGGGCGATCGCCCGGTGATCTTCATCGAAGAGCCGGTCAGTGGCGTCGCGACCGCCTACCTGGAGCGCTTTCGCCCCTGCGGCGGGGTCGAGGTGCTCCGACCGCATACGCCATGCGGCGCGCCCGGCTTCCATGATGACCAGCTGCCGCATCTGCAGCCGCTGCTCGCGCAGTACCTGCGCGACTTCGACATCGACAGCTGCGACGCCTGGTTCTACACGCCTCTGGCGCTGCCCCTGCTCGCGACATTGCACCCTCGACTGGTCATCTATGACTGCATGGACGCACTGGCTGCGTTCAAGGACGCGCCGCGCCAGATGCAGCAGCGCGAAGCCGCCCTCCTGAAGACCGCCGATCTCGTGCTGTGCGGTGGTCCGAGCTTGTACGACGCCAAGCGGGCGATGCACCCGAACGTGCTGTGCCTGCCCAGCGCCGTGGACGCCGCGCACTACCGACCCAAGGCGCGTACTCAGCCGGCGAGCGAAGGGCGCTCGGACGATGCGCTCAACGGCATCAACGAAGGGTTGCCGCGCCCGCGCCTCGGGTTCTTCGGCGTGATCGATGAGCGACTGGACCGCGATCTCATCGCCGCCCTTGCCGACGCCGACCCGACCTGGCAGATCGTCATGGTGGGGCCGGTGGTCAAGATCGATGTCGGCGATCTACCGGCCCGCCCGAACCTGCACTGGTTCGGCCAGCAGACGTACGAACGCCTGCCGCACTGGGTCGCCGGCTGGGACGTCTGCCTCGTGCCGTTCGCTCGCAACGAATCGACGCGCTTCATCAGTCCCACCAAGACCCTCGAGTACATGGCAGCTGAGAAGCCGGTGGTCAGCACCGCGATCACCGATGTCGAGCGCCTGTATCGGCGGGCCGTGGAGATCGCGCAGGACACCGACGAGTTCATCGCCGCCTGTCGCCGCGCACTGGCGGAAACGGAGGACGAGCGGACACAGCGGCTGCAGCAAATGCGTGCGTTGGTGAAAGCGATGAGCTGGGACAGTACGGTAGAGCGCATTCGCAGCGCGGTGCAGACGGCTGCGGTCAACACGCGCAGGCGGGCGGCAGCGGCCGTGCGGCACGCAGACGCTCGTGCGCCGACGGACGCCGGCCTGGCCGCCCTGCTTCCGGCGGGCTTGACTGGTGAAAAGACCAGCCCGCAGGCGCCCGTGACAGCAGCTGTCGGCAGTCGGTGAGGCACGTACCCGCCAGGACACCCCTGCCGTACGGCGTGCACGTTGCCATCAACGTTACGGGAACGCCGTTGCCGGCACCGCGTCTGCTTATCAACTTTGCATCAACGGCGCAAGTGAATGCGCGCAACCTACTGGAGAGTCATTTATGAAGAACATCTTGTCAGCCCTTGCCATCGTCGCCGCCCTCGGGACCGGCGTTACAGGTTGCGCAATCACCAGCGGCCAGTCCACCACCGGCCAGTACGTCGACGACGCGACCGTCACCTCGCGGGTGAAGACGCGCTTTGCGAAGGACGACGATGTGGCAGCCACGCGCATCAACGTCGAGACGCTGAAAGGCGTGGTTCAGTTGTCCGGCTTCGCCACCAGCGCCGCAGAAAAGTCGAAGGCAGTCTCGATTGCTCGCGAGGTGCCGGGCGTGAAAGACGTGCGCGACGACATCATCGTTCGTACACCCCAGTAGGCTTCGGCGCGGCGCCGTGACAGGTCGCGCGCGGCGCCGACGTTCGCGATGCACGAGTCGCCCATCGTCGGCGCCGATCCATTCAGCGCGCACGCGCCGCTGCTCGACAGTGACCTTGTCGAGCAGGCATTTGACCTTGCATCGCCGCTGATCGAGGTTGCGCTCGACCAGCCGACCGTCAGCGGTGAGCAGGTGTTGCATATCGTGGTAGCCGACGCGGCCCAGCCGAACTTCGTTGACGCCGTGTTGGCCGAACGCAAGTTCGGGCGGCCTCCCGCCAGCGGCACCGACTACCGCGCCTTTGCCCGTGCCAAGGCGCATCTGGCATGGCGCACCTCGCTCGATACCCGTCACATCCAACAACATGCGCCGCATCTGCTGCTGGCGGGCGATACGCTGCTCTGGGGCAGCGCCTGCCGAGACGGCCTGATCGTAGCGGCCAGCGGGGCTCACCCGTGGTTCGACGAGGCATTCAGCGGCGTCGTGCTGGAATTGCTGCGTGCGCTCGCGCAGGCCAGGCGGCGCGCGCTGCGCGCTCATGAGTAGGACTTGTCAGGCTCTTGCACTGGTGAGCGCAGCCAGACCGCGCCGCGGCGTCACAGCGGACAGGCCCTGCCGATCGACCTCCGGCCGGGAGGGCACACCGGCCAGACCGTTCCGGATTCTGCGTTGTGTGCGTCGCGTGGATCGGGCGGGCTCAGGCGGGCTCTAGCACCTGCGCTTCAAGTCAGCGCTGCACTTGTGCCACATAGGTGCGCTCGCTCTGCTAGGCCTGCTCGAAGTCCTGTGCCATCTCATCTTCACCGTGTTCCCGGGCCAGCTTGATCAGCGGTTCCCAACCCGCGTTATCAGCCGGCTCGGCTGTGAGCAGCGCATTGAGCGCCTGGGAAATCGTGCTGCGCGGGTCGGCAACCATGTCCACACTGAGCGTCTACGCGGTGGGATCGGCACCCAGCTTGTCCATCACCCGCTCGAACAGCTTGAAGTGCCGCGCCTCGTCGTCTCGATGCCGGCGCAAGTCCATCAAGGGCAGTTCTCACGGGCAAGCCGGTTGCCGGTGGCGTTTATGTCCCGCCCGGTTTATCCGCCCCGCGCCCCGCTGCGCCCACTTGCAGGTCCGCTCCTGCTCGGGATCGGGCTCGGCGGGCTCTTCGACGGCATTGTGTTCCATCAGCTGCTGCAGTGGCACAACATGGTGTCGACGGTGCTGCCGCCCACCGACGCTGCCGCGCTGCGCCTCAATGTCCTGGCCGACGGCCTGTTCCATGCGGGCGCCTACCTGGTGACGCTGCTGGGCATCTTCGTGCTGTGGTCGCGCACGCGCCGCCGATTGCAGCTGCCCTCGACGCGCGAGTTCATCGGCACCCTGCTGTTCGGCTGGGGACTGTTCAACAGCGTCGAGGGCATCGTCAATCATCACGTGCTCAAGCTGCACAACGTACGCGAGGTGGCCGATCCGATGCCCTGGAACATCGGCTTCCTCGTCATTGGCGGCGCCGGCCTGATGCTGCTGGGAGCGTGGGTGATCCGCGGTCGTTTGTCGTCTTGATGGCTCAAGGCGCCGGCCCCACGTGCGCGGCGGCAGTGCGACCCAGCTCGGCGCCAACGAGCAGCAGCTGCGCCGGGTAATAGACCTACAAAATCAAGACCACGAAGGAGCCCGCGGCGCCGTAGGCCGCGGTGAAACTGGCGCGGCCGATGTACAGCCCGATGAAATTCTTGCCGACCGCAAACAGGACAGCGCTCGCAATCGCACCGACCCACACTGCAACCCGCGGGGGTCGCTTCGCCGGCAGCCAGCGCAGCAGCAGGGCGAACGCCGCGGTCAGCAATGCCAACGACAGCGTGGTTTCCATCATGCTCAGGACCAGGCGCAAGACTTCGGTCTCGCCTGTCACCCGCCCGCTCACCGCAGCCAGCGCCGCTGACAGCAGCAACGAGACGATCGACAGGAAGCCGATCCCCAGCACCAGCGCGAATGCCGCCAGCCGCGCGCGCAGCAACAGCGACCTCGCCGGCTGCTCGGCCGGCTCCGGCAGTTCCCACACGGTGTTCAGAGCGTTGCGCAGCACGACGAACACGCCGGTGGCACCGATGAGCAAGGTCACAACCGCTCCCGCGGTCGCCCACGCACCATGCGGCTCGCGCCACGCGGACTCCAGCAGCGCCTGTGCGCCGAGCGCTGCCTCGTCGCCGACGGGAGATTGCAATGAGCAGCAATGGCGCCAGCGCGAAGATTGCGTAAGCGTTCGGTGCCGTGTTCGGTGCCGAGGCAGCGTGCGGCGCCCTGTTTGCGCAGTTGCAGGGGCTCGTGTGCGGCCTGGGCCCTTGTCCCGTGCCGTGCCTTTGCCGGACTCGGGAAGTCGAAGCAGGCACATGACGTGCTGACGCAGCTACAACCTAAACGTCAGGGGACACCCATGGTCAACACGTACCGGTCGCAGTCGCGCACCGGCGGCACTTTCTCGGTCCGCCGCGGCGCTCTGGCGTTCGCTGCAGGTCTCGCATCCCTTCTGTTGGTGGCCTGCTCGAGCACGCCGGCCCCAAAAGCCGAAATGGCCGCCGGCCAGGCCGCGCTGGAGGCAGCACAGACGAGCGGCGCCCGCGAGTACGCGGGTTCAGAACTCGAAGCCGCGCGCAGCAAGCTCAACCTTGCGCAGCAGGCGTCGGCCCGCGGCGACAACGATCTCGCGCGGCGCCTGGCTGAAGCAGCCGAGGCGGACGCACGCCTGGCACAAGCGCGCGCCAGCTCGGTTCGCGCGCGCAACGCTGCAACCCAGATCGAGCGAAGTCTGCAGGCGCTGCAGGACGAACTGCAAAGGAAGCCACAATGAGCGTCACCTCTAGAACATCGAGTTTTCCGTCGGCTGCGCGCTGTACTGCTGTGATCGCGCTGGCGCTGGTGCTGACCGCCTGCGCGACGCCACGGTCCGACCCGGCACTTTTGAACGCGCGCGACGCCGTGGACCAGATGGCACGCGATCCGCTGGTCGCACGCTTCGGCGCGGTGGAGGCAACCCGCGCGCAGGACGCACTGCGCCGCGCTGAAGCTGCTGCACTGAGCGACCGGGGCCGCGATGAAGTCGCGCACCGTTCCTATGTCGCGCAGCAACTGGCGGCTGCAGCGATCGCGCAGGCCGATGCGCGCAATGCCGAGCAGCGCGTGCAACAGTCCAATGCGGCACGCGAGCGGATCATCCTCGAGGCGCGCACCCGCGACGCCACTGTGGCGCAGTCGCAAGCGCAGCAGGCGCAGCAGGAAGCTCAGCAAGCGCAGCAGCAGGCACAGCAGGCGCAGATGCAGGCGCGGCAGGCACAGCAGCAGGTTGGTGTGGCGCAATCAGCCGCGGCCGAGCAGGAGCGGCGCGCCGAGGAACTCAAGCGTCAGCTGCAGGAGTTCAACACCAAGCAGACCGACCGGGGCGCGGTCGTGACTCTAGGCAGCGACGTACTGTTCGACGTCAACAAGGCCGAACTGCGACCGGGCGCGCGCCGCTCCGTGCAGCGGCTCGCCGGGGTACTGCAGCAGCACCCGGACCGCAAGGTGACGGTGGAAGGCTTCACCGACAGCACCGGCAGCGCCGAGTACAACATGGAACTGTCACGACGCCGCGCCGAAGCCGTGCGCGACGCCCTGGCGCGCGAGGGCGTTCCCGGACAGAACATCGAGGTGCAACCGCATGGGCAGGACTACCCAGTGGCCGACAACTCGACCCCAGTGGGCAGGCAGATGAACCGTCGCGTCGAGATCATCATCTCCGACGATCAAGCGGCAGCGCCCGCCCCACGCTGAGAAAGGTCGACCCGCGCGCGGCTGGGCGGCCGCTGCTTGCGGGTCGATTCCATCGGCAGCTCGGGCCTGGTCTCCCACGCCGATGAACGCCGACGGAAGAAGCTGCGTGCTCGGCGTCGAATCCAATGATGTTGTCGAGGGACGCGTGACGCCCGCTTCGGCGCCGCGCCGGCCAAGGCAGGACGGCCGCTGCGGCACTGATGAGCCGCCGGCGCACGACCGCTCGCCATCGGCTCAGGACTCGGGATCTGCGCCGACAAGCCTGAGCGCCGGACCGTGGCCGCTGCGCGTGCTGGCGACCGTGGCCGTGTTTGCATTGCTGCCACTTGGCAAGCCCTTCCTGTTGCCGATGGTGCTGGCCGTGCTGCTGGCGCTGGTACTTGCTGGTCCAGTCGCCAGCCTGCACCGGGTCGGCTTACCTGAACCCGTTGGCGCGGCGCTGGTGCTGGGCGTCTTGCTCTGTGCGTTGGCCGCGGTCCTGATCGCCTTGGCCGATCCCGCGAGCGTCTGGCTCGGTCGCGCGCCCGCCAGCAGCGCCGACCTTGCCCGCCTATTGGAGCGACTGCGCGAGGCAGCACCGCTGCTGCATGCCGCGGCCGTCGGGAGTACACCGCCGGCGCCCGGCGCGGAGGCGGCTGCAATCAACGAGACACTGGCCGGCGAAGGCGTCAGCCTGACCCGTCTGGTGCTGGGCCAAGCCACCGCATTCGCGCTGATGGCAGCCTCGACCGTGATCCTGCTCTACTTCCTGCTCGCCTCGGAGAACTGGCTGGTGGTGCGACTGATGCAGCGCGCACGCAGCCGGCGCGCGCGCCTGCTTGGTCTTGCGTTGGCCCGCTGCGCGCAGCGTGATGTTGCGCACTACCTCGTCGCCATGTCGTTGCTGAACGTGGTTCTGGGTGTGGCAACCGCATGCGCGCTGTGGCTGCTTGGCTTGCCCAATCCGACCCTGTGGGGCGCGCTGACCGCCACCTTGAACTTTGTCCCCTACCTCGGACCGCTGGTGCTGATGGCCCTGCTGCTGATGGCAGGCGTGGCGACCTTCGACAGCTTCGGCATGATGGTGGCGCCACCGCTGCTTTCACTGCTGCTCAACGCACTGGTGACGTACCTGCTCAATCCCATCGTGATCGGGCGTCGGCTCGACCTCAATCCGGTCGTCATCTTCCTGAGCGTGATGTTCTGGGGCTGGGCATGGGGCATCGCAGGAACGTTGGTGGCAGTCCCCATGCTCCTTGCCGCCCGCCAGCTCTGTCGGTGCAAGCACAGCCTGCGACCGTTCACTAGGTGGCTGGAGCGCCCGGTGCAGTCAGGCAAGACGATCCAGGCGCTCGTGCGAGCCGATCCTGCGCAGCGCTGGTGGCGTCGACGGCGCAATGAACTGCCGGTTGGTCCACGCGTCGCTTCGCAGGCAAACCCGGTGCAGCCGGCTGCTTGCGCCATGCCGCTCGCCCAGCGTCGGACCGCTGAGGTCGACATCACCGAATCGACCGGCGTCCTTAACCGGTCGACCGAGCCTGGCCGACCGGCATCCTCTTCTTAGAAGCGGTACTTCACGCCGAGAGAAAGCAACGAGACTTCATCGCGCCCGCTGACGAACTTCAGTCGATGCTGTTCCCACTCGGCAAGCAGGGTCCAGTTGCGGTTCAGGTCGAAACCCACACCCGCGCCGTAGCTCAAGCCAAATCCGTTGTCGGTCCCCGACACGAAGCCGAAACCGGGCGCCACCGAGACGTCGGTCCACCCGTAGGTGGTGCCAACCTTGGCGAACACGTTGAACACATCACCGATCGGCAGGTTGCCGACAAGCGACAGGTTGACACCCTGCGCCTCGGTGTCGCCACCGTTGCGGCTGGCGCTGCCAAAGTAGAAGTAGCCGAGCTCAACGCCGATGATGTTCGACCACGATCCACCCGTGACCACCTTGCCGGAGATGTCCGGATCGTCGCAATTGAACGCGCAGAAGGTATCGAACTCGGCACGACCGACGCTGCCGGCAATGTAGCCGCGCGTGGTCCCCGGCAGCAGCGAGTAGCTCTCTGCGGTGGAACTCGTCATGGGCGACCGGGTGGTCTGAGCCTGCGCGAGCATCGGAAGTGCGGCTGCAACTGCAACGGCAGCCAGGGACATTCTTAGTTTCATTGCGAATCTCCAGTAGTGAGGAAGAAGGCTCGGAGCGCATGGCGTCCCATCAGGGATGCGCATCACGTTCCACGTAGCTTGTGTCGGCAAGCCGCATGCCTTACGTGCGTCAGGCCGCTGTTGCTGGCGGGTATGGCGGTTGCCCACAAGCGTGTGCCGGCGCGTGGATCGGCGGTCCCAGCAGGCTTCGGCCGCAGGAGCGAATGCGATGAGCCCACTTCGATCACGTGACGTGACGTCAGACGCCATCCGCGCACGTCAGTCGCCTCTCGAACGCATCGATCGGGTGGACCGCGATAGCCCTGAGCACCCCACGCCTGGACTGCCGGTGTCGCACCCGACTGCTGCCACGGCGAATCGTCGCCACCCCCAATCAACAAGACCAACGCGTTCGTCGGCGCGGCCGAGCTGACGACTCGATGACATCAACATGAAGTTACGCGCGAGCCCTCAAGGCAAGTCCAAGTCGCCCGACTTTTCCAACGCGTCGCCGCGCGACCCTGCCGAGCCAGACGACAACGCGGCCGCCCGCCTCGAACGCAACACCGCCGTGCAGGGTGATGACGGTGCTGACGACCGAGCACCGGATAACGAGCGAACCGAAGACCACCCCGTGCTGCCTCAGCCCGACTCCAACTCTGCGACCGGCAACGAGGATCGGTGAAGCCGCATGCCCTCGTCACCCACGCCCCGCGAGCCGACGCACCACCCCGCGCAACCGGGTGACGACGCCGCGCGAATGCTGCGCGCGATGATCTCGGCCGCTGCTGCGGCCGCCTCGGTGCCTTCAGCCGGCAGGTTGGTGCCACACCCCGGCGCCAGGCCGCTGACTCAACCGGCCCCGACGCAGTCGTCGCTGCCTGAACCCGGGTGGCAGGCCGCGCTGGGGGCCTTGGCACGCCACGAGGTGCGGTTGTCGGTCGAACTCGATCGCGCCCCGGTGGGCGGCAACAGCACACGGGTCCTGGTCGATGGTGAACAGGCCTACGCGGCGATGATCGAGGCGATCAGCGCCGCACGCGACCACATCAACATCGAGAGCTACACCATCGAGGCCGAAGGCCCTGGCGAGGAGCTGGCGGGTCTGCTGATTCACAAGTGCGCCCGCGGCGTGCGCGTCAACATGATCTATGACAGCTGCGGCTCGTGGCGGACCTCGGGGCGCTACGTCGAGCGACTGCGCCGGGCGGGCATCTCGCTGTGCGAGTTCAACCCGATCCCGCCGTGGCGCAACCTGGTCAATCCGATCGCCTGGTCGTTGAACCTGCGCGATCATCGCAAGCTGCTGATTGTCGACGGGCGGGTCGCGTTCACCGGCGGTGTGAACATCAGCAGCGTGTACTCATCCGGCTCCTCAGCCATGCCCATCGCCGGCAGGAAGACAATCGCCAACGTCCAGGACCCCAACGCCGCCCACTGGCGCGACACGCATGTGCGCGTGGAGGGTCCGGTCGTGACGCAGCTTCAGCAACTGTTCCTCGATCAGTGGCGGCTGCAGACCGGCAGTCCGGTGGCGCCGGCCCGCTACTTTCCTCAGTTGCATGCGGTCGGCGGACAGCGCATTGCCGTGGCCGCGCGAAGCGCAGGAGAACGATGCGGCCGCTTCTATCCCGCCCTGCTGGGCGCCATCGAGGAGGCGCGCAGCCGCATCTTCATCACGGTGGGCTACTTCATGCCGACGCGCCGCTTGATGCGCGCGCTGGTCGGGGCGGCACGGCGAGGCGTCGACGTGCGCCTGGTGCTACCGGGCTTTTCTGACGTGCCGACTGCGGTCCATGCGGGTCGCTCACATTACGGCCGCCTGCTTACCGCCGGCGCCCGCATCTTTGAACACTGTGATGCGCTGCTGCACGCCAAGACCCTCGTGATCGATGGCGCATGGTCCAGTATCGGTTCCCACAACATGGATTGGCGCAGCTTCCTGCACAACGCCGAGTGCAACGTCATCGTCGTCAACACGGGCTTCGCCCGTCACCTGGAGCAGCTGTTCGACGCCGACGTCGTCGCCTGCAAGGAAATCACGCTTGAGCAGTGGAGCCGGCGCAGCCGCTGGCTCAAGGCGCAGGAGTGGATGGCCCGCCAGGTGGAATACCTCCTTTGACGCCAGCCAGCACCGGCTTGACCAGAGGGCACGCCAGGCGACGCCGCCGGCCTCAGTGCATCAGCGAACGTTCGCGTCCGACGCCGCGCTTGTCGAGAAACAGGCGCAGAAAATCGTCGGCGGGGATGGGCCGCGAGAACAGGTAACCCTGTGCCGAGTCGCAACCCAGATGCTGCATCCAGGTCTGCTGAGCCTGCGTCTCGATGCCTTCAGCCGTCACCGCGATGCCGAGCGAGCGCGCCATCTCGATCACTGCCTTGACGATCGTGAGCGTGCGCGCGTCGCGCATGCATTCGACGGTGAAGCTGCGGTCGATCTTCAGGCGATTGATGGGCAGGTCGCGCAGGTGCGACAGACTTGAAAAGCCGACACCGAAGTCATCCAGCGCGATCTTCACACCGGCATTGCGCAGCCGGATCAGGTTCTCGCGCGCCACACTGGAGATGTCGAGCAGGCCCGTTTCTGTGACCTCGATCTCGATGTCACCCGGCTGCACTTCGTACTCGCTCAGGACGTCGAGGAAGCTCTCCACGCAACCGATCTGCCGCAGCTGAACGCTCGAGAAGTTCACCGCAATGGGCGGCAGATCGAGCCCCAGGCCGCGCCACACGCGGCGTGCCCGGCAAGCTTCGCGAATCACCCAGTCGCCCAGGCCGATGATGAGGCCGCTTTCCTCGGCGATCGGAATGAACTCGACCGGCGAGATGTCGCCCAACTCCGCGTCCTTCCAGCGAATCAGCGCTTCGGCACCGACCATCTTGCCGTCCGCCAGCGACACCAGCGGCTGGTAGAACAGTCGGAAATCGCGCGACTCGAGCGCCTTGCGCAGGCGCTGCTCCAGCCGCAGCCGCAGGTCGACGCGACGCGCCACTGCCGGCGTGTAGAACGCGTAGGTCTTGCGGCCCGCATCCTTGGCTTGGTACATCGCCGCGTCGGCGGCGTTCAGCAGCGCATCCAGGTCCGCACCGTCAGTCGGGAAGAACGCAATGCCGATCGACGGCGTGACGCTGACCTCCATGCCGAGCACGCGCTCGGGCTCGGAGATCGACTTGATCAGCTGCTGCGCGATCTCGACCGCCCCCTCGGGCCGCGGCACATCGGTGAGCAGCACCACGAGTTCGTCCCCGCCACGCCGACCCAGCAGATTCGGTTCGGCGACTACCGAGCGCATCCGATTGGCCACCATCGTGAGCACGCGGTCGCCCACGCGATGGCCATAACCATTGTTGAGCAGGCGGAAGTTGTCGAGGTCGACGAACAGGAGCGCACACTGCTTTTGTTCGGCATAGGCGGCCGTGAGCAACTGCTGCGCGCGTTCGTCAAACGACTGGCGATTGGCCAATTGCGTCAGGGCGTCGATCTTGGCCAGACGTTCGATGCGCTCTTGCGAACGCACCTGGTCCGTGATGTTCTTGCCGACGCCGCGATAACCGGCGAACGTGCCATCGGCGAGCAGCACCGGATCGCCATTGATCAGGGTGAACTGCGGTGAGCTACCGCCACTGCGGGCGCGGCGCAGCAGGACGTCGCGGAAAGGCCGGTGCTGGGCGAGCAGTTCGCGCAACTCGTCCCAGGAACCCGGCTGCACCGGCTCGTAGCTGCTGTCCCAGAGCGGGCGTCCCAGGATCTCCGTGCTGGTGACGGCGTTGCTGGCACCACCACTTTGCACGCTGGAGAAGCGCAACGTGCCATCCATTTCCCAGTACCAGTCCGATGACAGGGCCGTGAGGGCGCGAAAGCGCGCTTCGCTGTCGGTGACGCGGGCGAGCAGGCTTTCTCGTTCCGAGACATCCCACACCAGGCCGCGGTACCCCATGAAGCGACCGCGCTCCAGCACCGGCAGGCCCGAGACCTCGAAGTAGGCAGTCCGTCCATCCGGTGCCGACGTGACAAATCGAACGCGCCGGAACGCCTCGCGTGCGGCGATCACCTTCTCCAGCGCCGGCCAGTCGAACCGATAGCGCGAGTGATTGCACAGGTAGCTGAGCGCCTTGCCCTGCAACTTCTCGTGCAGCACCTTGGCAACGTCGCCGGGACCACGCACGCTGGTGAAGCGCAACTCGGCGTCGGTCTCCCAGTACCACTCGGTGGCCAGTTCGGCCAGCGCGCGCAACCGTTCGCCGCTGCGGCGCATCTCGGCAATGGTGGACTCGCGTTCGCTGACATCACGTCCGGCGCCGTAGTAGCCGTTGAACCTGCCCTCGGCATCGAGTATGGGTCGGCCGCACAAGGCGACCCAGATCGGGCTGCCCTGCCCGTCGAGGCAGCGAAAGCGAAACCAGGGGAAGGCGCGCCTGGCATCCAGGCTGGCACGGTATGCAGCGTCTTCTTCGGCCTCCGGCTCGAAGCCCGGCACCTCGTCGATGCGCTTGCCGAGCAGCCGCTCGGGCGCGTACTTGAAGATCGGCTCCATCGACTCCGAGAACTTGACGAAGCGACCCTCAGCGTCGGTGTGCCAGAACCAGTCGAGCGTCAGTTCGGCCAAGTCATCGACCACGCGGCGGCGCTGGCGCAATTCGAGATCGATCACCCGCTGCTCGAGCACCGGCACGCGAAAGCTCAGGATGCCGCCACCGGGCGTGCGCGCGTCCGTCATCAACAACCAGCCCTCGCTGCTTCGGCGCGCGATCTCGCTCGCCGCCAAGCCGTGGCGACGATTGTGCGTATCAGCGATGAAACGCTCCAGCGTGCGACCGTCGATGACCTCGGGCGCGGCGAGCGGGTAATAGGCACGCATCAGGTCGTCGTAGGCGACCCCCGGCTGGATGCGGTCGGCGATCTCGGAGTAGAGGGTGCGATAGGCGCGATTGCAGCGCACGAGCTGGTCATTCGCGTCGAACAGCGCCACGCCAACATCCAGAGACTCAATGCTGGCATCGATGCCGATGGCGACCTGACGCGCCTGTCGCGCAGCCTGCCGGTGGACGAGCAGGACGGCGACGGCGAACATGAGCAACAGCAGGGCGACACCCCGCAGCACCTGACTGCTCGCCCCACCCAGCCCCGCCAGGTCGGCGCCCAACAGGCTGACCGCCAGTGCCAGCATGCCCAGCGCCACCGCGCCCTGGCGCTCCAGCCGCCGCCAGGGTGCCACGATGGGCGAAGCCTCGGGGGTCGACGACTGCGGGAGGGCTGAATCTGGGGTCACGGCCTGCTTGATTCGGCGTTTTTGACACCGCGGAGTATCGCCGAGAACCGCCATGATCGCGCAAGGAGTTGCCTCGAAAATCGCCCTCGAAACCGCGCGACGTGGCCTTGCGCGCCACCCGTGGCGCTAGATGTCCGCCTCGACCTCGTTGCCGTGCTCTTCGAGCCAGGCGCGCCGCGCGTGCGCCTCGGCTCGCCCCATGAGCATGGTCATCGTGCCGCGTGTCTGGTCGAGCGCCAGTTCGCCCAGGGTGATCGGCAGCAAGCGGCGGGTGTCAGGGTTCATTGTGGTCTCCCACAACTGTTCGGCGCTCATCTCGCCCAGTCCCTTGAAGCGGGCAATGCTCCAGCTGCCCTCCCGCACGCCTTCATCCACCAGCTTCTCGAGCGTTGCATCGAGTTCGGCGTCGTCCAGGCAGTAGATCCGTCGCGCCGGTCGCTTGCCAGCCGCCGGCACGTCGACCCGGAACAGGGGCGGCCGCGCCACGTGCACGTGGCCGGCGTCGAGCAGGCGCGGGAAGTGACGGAAGAACAGCGTGAGCAGCAGGACCTGGATGTGCGAACCGTCAACATCGGCGTCGGCCAGGATGCAGACCTTGCCGTAGCGCAGCCCGGACAAGTCGGGGCTGTCAGTCGCGCTGTGAGGATCGACCCCGATAGCGACGGCGATGTCGTGCACCTCGGCATTGGCGAACAAGCGGTCACGCTCTACTTCCCATGTGTTGAGCACCTTGCCGCGCAGCGGGAGGATCGCCTGGAATTCCTTGTCGCGGCCCATTTTGGCCGAACCACCGGCTGAGTCACCTTCCACCAGGAAGATCTCGTTGCGCGCCAGATCGGTGCTTTCGCAGTCAGTGAGCTTGCCCGGCAGAACGGCGACCGCGGACCCTTTCTTCTTTTCGACCTTCTGCGACGCCCGTGCCCGCGCCTGCGCCTGCCGGATCACGAGATCAGCGAGCTTGCGGCCGTACTCCGGATGCTGGCTCAGCCAGATCTCCAGTTGCGGCCGCACGAACGACGCCACCAGGCGCAACGCGTCGCGGCTGTTCAGTCGTTCCTTGATCTGACCCTGGAACTGCGGATCGAGCACCTTCGCAGTCAGCACGAAGCTGGCCCGCGCAAAAACATCTTCCGGCAGCAGCTTCACGCCCTTGGGCAGCAGGCTGTGGGCGTCGATGAATGCGCGCACCGCATTGAACATGCCTTCGCGCAGGCCCGCCTCGTGGGTGCCGCCCGCCGGTGTCGGGATCAGGTTGACGTAGGACTCGCGCACCAGGGGGCCCTCTTCGGTCCAGACCAGGACCCAGCCGGCGCCCTCGCCCTCGGCATAGGTCTCGTCATCGGCCATTGCATAGCCTTCCGCCTCGAACGGCGGCAGCAGCGGATCGACTCCGAGGGCGGCGAGCAGGTATTGCTGCAGGCCGCCGTCGTAGCGCCAGCGCATCGAGCGGCCGGTCTTCTCCACCAGCAGCGTGACCTCGGTGCCCGGCAGCAGCACGGCCTTGGAGCGCAGCAGCCGCTCGAGTTCATCGACCGGCACGACCGGGCTGTCGAAGTACTTCGGATCAGGCCAGACCTGGACCCGCGTGCCGCCGGTCCTGTCTTCGCCCTTCGCGCTCTTGGTGACGAGCGGCTCGCGCACGTCACCATCGGCGAATCCGATCGTGCTCTTCTTGCCGTCGCGCCAGACCGTGACATCGAGTCGCGCCGCAAGCGCATTGGTCACGGACACGCCCACCCCGTGCAGACCGCCGGAGAAGGAATAGGCGCCGCCGGAGCGCTTGTCGAACTTCCCGCCGGCATGCAATCGCGTGAAGACGATTTCCACCACAGGCGCCTGCTCTTGCGGATGCAGCCCGACTGGAATGCCGCGTCCGTCGTCCTCGACGCTGACGCTGCCATCGGCATGCAGCGTCACATCGACGCGCGTACCGAACCCGGCAAGGATCTCGTCGCTGGCGTTGTCGATCACTTCTTGCACGACGTGCAACGGTGAATCGGTGCGCGTGTACATGCCGGGCCGCTGCTTGACCGGCTCAAGTCCCTTCAGCACACGAATCGACCCTTCGCCATAGTCGGAGGCCGCGCGGGGCGAACGGTAACGAGGGGTAGCAGCCATCAGCAGAAATCCGAAGAGGGTGACGATACTGGGCGAGGACCAACGCCCATGCCAATCAAGGGCGCGGAGTTTATCCACAGCGGTTGTGGATAAACGCGCCGCCGACACGCGCAAACCACGCAGCCACAAGGCTCTCGCTGGGGTGCACGCTCCGTAAGCAACACTTGCCCCAACTTGGCGCACACCCAAGATGTGGGCCATGCAGTTGCACTTTGGTCGAGTCGAGCGTCGCGTGACCCAGCAGTCCAGTCGACAATGCCGAGCAGGCGCACAAACGTCATTGACGGCAAGCGCGTGGTCCCGCCGGCAGGAATCGAACCTGCATCTGAGTCTTAGGAGGACCCCGTTCTATCCATTGAACTACGGCGAGGAGGCAGGCGCGCGTGCGGCGACGCTCCGCCTGCCGAGTATACGAGTGCGGCACCGCGCGACCGACCGACCGGTGACACGCGCTGGCTCGCCGATCAGCGGAGGCGGCCTACCCCGTCGGCGGCGGGCAATCTCGGCAACTCCGCGTTGACTTGCAGCACAGAGACGACCGCGACACACTGCCCCCGTTTGAGTACCCACGCACTGAAAGCGTGCCGACGCACACCGTGACCGCGCCCGACGAACCGCCCAGTTCCGCTGCTCCGCCCGTGCGACGTCTCGCTGCCGTCATGCTGGCGGATGTCGCCGGCTACAGCCGCATGATGGAGCGCGACGAAAGCGGCACGCATCTGCGTCTGCGCGAGGTACGCGCCAGCGTGACCGATCCGGCCATCGCGCGGCATCATGGCCGCATCGTGCGCAGCAAGGGCGACGACTTCCTGGTCGAGTTTGCCAGCGCGGTCGAGGCACTGTCCTGCGGCGTCGAGATTCAGCGCGCCATGGCCGAGCGCAATCGCGATCTGGCGCCCGACTCCCGCATCCAGTTCCGCATCGGCATCAATCTGGGCGACATCCTCATCGACGGCGCCGAGATCGCTGGCGATGGCGTCAACGTCGCGGCGCGCCTGGAGGCACTGGCCGAGCCGGGCGAGGTCGCCATTTCGCAGGCCGTCCGCGAGCAGGTTCGCCAACTCGTGGGCGTCCGGCTGGTGGATGTCGGCCATCATCGCGTGAAGAACATCTCGCGGCCGATCCGCGTGTTCAAGGTCAGCACCGATGCGACGGCGGTGCGGCGCGCAAGAATGCGCCAGAGCCTGCGCCGTCTGCGCCGCCCGGCGCTGATCGCCGCTGCGATGGGCATCGCCGCGCTCGCCGTCTGGCGATGGCCCGTCGATGACCCAGATGTGCCGCCACCGCGCGAATCGGTGCTGGTGCTGCCGGCCACCGTGCGTGGTGGCGGCGACGCCGCCGTCCTCGCGGCAGCCGACGACCTCACTCATCAGTTGACCACCGCCATGACAAAGACGCTGTCGGGCGTCGTGGTGGCACCCTCGACGGCAAGCCGCTTCAAGGGTGCCAACGTGGATGCGCGCGAGGCGGGAACACAAATGAACGTTCGGTTCGTGGTAGCGGCGAACCTACTCGGCGAGCCGGATGGCATGCGTGTTTCGGCGCAGTTGATCAGCGCCGAGAGCGGCGCACAGTTGTGGACCATCACGACCGAGCCGGAGCGCCCAAGCGGCGCCAGCGTCCCGTTCGAGCTCGTCGGCCGCCTGAGCAACGCACTGGCTGGCGAAGTACGGCGCGCGGAACTCGCCAGGCCGATGCCAGCCGGAGCCTCGGTCGATGCCTACACGCTGTCTTGGCGGGCCGCAGCCATGCTGCCCAATGCAACCACCGATCAGGCGCTCGACGAAGTACGCCAGCTATATGCACGCGCGCTGGAACTGGAGCCCGCCAACGTGACGGCACTGAGCGGCCTGGCCATGACCATCGGCTACCAGGGCAATGCGTCGCATGATGAGATTCGTGGACGCGCCCTTCTCAAGCAGGCCGACGAACTTTCCACTCGCGCAGTCAGCCTGGACGCCAAGAGTGCCTTCGCCTGGCTGGTGCGATCGACGGTTTTGAATCTGCGGGGGCACCTGCCGTCGGCCAACGAAGCGATCGAACGAGCACTGTCGCTCAATCCGTACATCACCGAGTCGCATGCCCAGCGCGGCCTGCTGCTGATCTCCGCGGGGCAAAGCGAAGAGGCTGTCGCTGCGTTCGATCGCGCATTGCGACTGAATCCCGAAGGGCCGTTGGTCGGCGTCCATCTTCACAATCGTTGCCGCGCCTACCTCTACCTTGGCAGGTACGAGGCAGCCATCGACTCGTGCGTGCGCGCCACTGCATTTGCGCCTGAATGGCTCGACTACGTCCTGCTGACCGCCGCCTACGCGATGCATGGCGATGCCAAGGCGGCGAATCAAGCGAAGGCCGAACTGCTGCGCCTGCGGCCTGAATTTCGCATCGGCTGGCTGAAGACCGAAGCTCGAACTGCGTCTGAGCCAGCGCGGCTTCAGCACGCCGCCCACATCGAAGCCGGCCTGCGCAAGGCCGGCGTGCCCGAATAGCATCGGCGAAGCGCTACACCTTCAGCAGGTGAGTGCGATAGTGCTTGAGTTCGTCGATCGACTCGTAGATATCGGCCAGCGCTTCGTGCCGGCTCTTCTTCTCGAACGCGCGAACGACGTCCGGCGCCCAGCGACGCGCGAGTTCCTTCAGTGTGCTGACGTCGACATTCCGGTAGTGAAAGTACGCTTCCAGCGTTGGCAGCCATCGCGCCATGAACCGGCGGTCCTGGCAGATCGAATTGCCGCACATGGGCGACTTGCCGGCCGGCACGTAGGCCGACAGGAAGGCGATCATCTGGCTCTGGGCGGCGGCCTCATCGACCTGCGACGCACGCACCTTGTCGGTCAGCCCAGAGCGCCCATGGGTGGCGGTGTTCCAGGAATCCATGCCGCCGAGCACGGCATCGGCCTGCCGCAAGACGATGACCGGCCCTTCGGCAATGACAGACAACTGGGCATCGGTGACAACCGCGGCCAGTTCGAGCACGCGATCCGAGTCCGGATTCAACCCGCTCATTTCCATGTCGATCCAGACAAGGTTGCTCTCGTCAAAGCTGGCATGGCGGAGGGTCGAGTTCACAGTGGAGCGATCAGGAGTACGGGGGAGGAAGAACGGCGATCGATTCTCGCATGGCGGATATCATCGCCCTTGAACGCCAGGGAGCAGCGCACTGCGGCTCCTAGGCCGCATCTGCCGGCGCCCGAACCCATGGTCATGACCTTTTCTCTTTTGTTCGTCACATTCCTCCTGCTGATGGTGGGGTTGAAGTACTGGCTCGCACTGCGCCAGATCCGCCACGTCAGCCAGAACGCCGATCAGGTTCCGGTGCAGTTCGCCGACAAGATCTCGCTCGCTGCACACCAGCGGGCGGCTGCCTACACGATCGCCAAGCAGCGTCTCGGTCTCATCCAGACCGCTGCAGGCGCGGCGGTACTGGTGGCACTGACCCTGCTCGGAGGACTGCAGTGGATGGCCGACGAGTTGACCCGATTCGTCGGCGATGGTCTGCCGTTTCAGGTGGCCATTGTCGTCGCGGTCGTCGTGCTGATCAGCCTGCTCGACCTGCCCTTCGAGTGGTATCGCCAGTTCCGCGTCGAGCAGTCTTTCGGCTTCAACCGCATGACGCTCGGCCTGTTTTTCGCTGACAACCTCAAGACCCTGATGCTGACCGCTGCGCTGGGCCTGCCGATCACCGCCGCCGTGTTGTGGCTGATGCAGTCGGCCGGCGCCTGGTGGTGGCTGTACGCGTGGGGCGTGTGGGTCGTGTTCAACGCACTCGTGCTGGTGCTCTACCCCACCTTGATCGCGCCGATGTTCAACAAATTCGAGCCGCTGAAGGACGCCCATCTCGCACAGTGCATCCATGCGTTGCTGACGCGCACGGGGTTCTCGAGCCGGGGCGTGTACGTGATGGACGGTTCGCGCCGATCAGCGCACGGCAACGCGTACTTCACCGGCCTCGGCCGCGCCAAGCGCATCGTCTTCTTCGACACCCTGGTGGAGCGCTTGCTGCCGGCCGAGATCGAGGCGGTGCTGGCCCACGAACTGGGACACTTCAAGCTCAGGCACGTTGCCAAGCGGCTCGCTTTCTCGTTCATCGCCAGCCTGGCGTTCCTTGCCATCCTGGGCTGGCTGATCGAGCAACCATGGTTCTACCTTGGCCTGGGCGTCGAGCCGTCATCGGCCGGAGCGCGCAGCGATGGTCTCGCCTTGATCCTGTTCGTCCTCGTGCTGCCGGTGTTCACGTTCGTCCTGGCGCCGTTGGGCAGCCTGCTGTCGCGCAAGCAAGAGTTCGAGGCCGATGCCTTTGCCGCCCAGCACGCGCGCGCTGAGGACTTGATCAATGCGCTGGTCAAGCTCTATCAGGACAATGCCTCGACGTTGACGCCTGATCCGCTGCACTCGGCCTTCTACGACTCGCACCCGCCGGCGGCAGTGCGTATCGAGCGATTGCTGGCCGCGGGCGCGGCGCATCGCGCGCTGCCGGCGACGGCATGACCCAGACGATCCAATGCTGACCTTCGCCGATCTGCTGTCCCGCACCTGCCGCCATATCGACGGGCCATCGATGGAGGCGGCCGCGGTCTCGGCGCAGCTGGCCGCGGCCGGGCTGCCATGGCGGCATGTCGACGGCAGCCTCGTGCGCGAGTTTCGTTTTGGCAACTACTACGAGACCATTGCTTTCGTGAACGCGCTCGCGTTCATCGTGCATGCGCAGGACCATCATCCCGACTTGGCGGTGTCGTTCAACCGGTGCGAAGTGAGGTTCAACACGCATTCGGTCGGTGGTGTCTCGGAGAACGACTTCATTTGCGCAGCGAAGACCGACGCCCTGTGGCGTACATGCGCCGGTCGTGGCGCGTGAGGCGGACCGCGGACGCACTCGGGATCACAGCATCGGCCGCTCGGGCGGCCGCGTGAAGGGTGCTGCCCGCCGCGGCGCGCGCGCAGTTGATGCAGCCGGCTCGCCCCATTCGGGTACCAGCCTGCTTGCACGTGTGGTTGCCACGTTCGGCCGGCATTGCCTGGTGCGCGACGCAGCCTCCGCGCTGGCGCCTCTCATCACCGCGACCCGGCGTGGCAAGCGCGGCGATGTCGTGGTCGGCGACCTGGTGCAGTGCAGCCTGGCGGGTGAACAGGCGACGATCGAATCGATCGAGCCGCGTCGATCGCTGCTCTTCCGTTCTGACGCGTTCCGCGTCAAGGAACTGGCCGCGAACATCGATCTTGTTGCCGTCGTCTTTGCGCCGCGACCGCCGTTCAATCCGCACTTCATCTGGCGTGCCCTGGCGGCCGCTCAAGTCGCCGGGATCGAAGCCCTGGCGGTGCTGAACAAGACCGACATGCTCGACGGCATCGACATCGCGCGGGCGGCACTGCAGCAGGCAGCCCGGCTTGGCGTCGCTACGCTCGCGCTGTCGGCGAAAGGCGACCCAGACGATGCACGCCAGCGCTTCGGTGCCGCCACGGCCGGACGCGCGACCCTGCTGGTGGGCCAGTCCGGCATGGGCAAGAGTTCCCTGCTCAACCTGCGGGTCGACGCCAACGCACGCACGCAGGAGTACTCGACCCGCCTGAACGTCGGCAAGCAGACCACCACGGCGTCGCGCTGGTTCGATGTCGCAGCAGCCGATGGCGGCGGCGCATTGATCGACACGCCGGGCTTCACCGCGTTTGGACTGGCCCACCTGTCGCTGCAGCAACGCACGGCAGCCCTGCCCGACCTGGCGCCGTTTCTCGGACGCTGCCGCTTCAACGACTGCCGGCACATCAACGAGCCGGACTGCGCGGTGCGCGCCGCCGTTGCTGCCGGCACCATCAGTGCGCAACGCTATGCGTTCTATGCCGAACTGGCCGCAGAGACGACATGAGGCTCTTGCAGCGATGCGACAACCGCCTGCAGGCCGAGCACTATGCCAACGTGTTGCGTGCCGCGGGCATACGCTGCGACGTGCGGAACACAACGCTCGCCGGCGCGCTCGGGGAGATCCCGTTCATGGAGTGCGCGCCGCAGTTGTGGATCGACAGTTCGCTGGATGTACCGCGCGCGCGCGAGTTGATCGCCGACATCCAACGGCCCGCCGATGGACCGGCGTGGCTGTGCACGTGCGGCGAGTCGATCGAAGCGCAGTTCGGCGCCTGCTGGCAGTGCGGCGCATCGCGTAGCGACTAGCAACTGACCAACGACTACAAGTTGGTCCACGCGGCCAGCGAAAGCAGCAGCAGCAGGACGAGCCACAGGATCAGCGCACGCCACACCAGACCGATCCCCGATTGAAGCCGCCGCGGTTCCGGTTCGGCCAAACCGCCACCCTCGTGGCCTGGCTCGTCGAAGATGCGCGCCGATTCCGCGGCCGTCACCAGCCGGACACCCAGTGCGCCGCTGGTGGCCGACAGCAACAGGCTGCGTCCGTCGGGCGATGGCTGACCGGGCGTCGGTGCGATAACGCGCGACGCCTGCCGCCAGCAATAGATCGAGCCCTCGAAGTCGCCCACGATCGCGAACGCCAACGCCGTCAGGCGCGTCGGCAGCCAGTCGATCCAGGCGAAGGCGCGCTGGGCGAAGGTTCCAAAGCGATCGAGCGTGCCACCGCTGGTGGCCGGCCGGTTCCACCGACGCGCCACGTACTCGGCGGCGCGATAAAGAATCGGACCCGTCGGACCAGGCAGCACCACGAACCAGAAGAAGACGCCAAAGACATGGCGATGCGATAGCAGGACGCCGGTTTCCATGGTGACCCGCACCACTTCATCGATCTGCATGCCGGTCGCGTCGAACGCCGGATCATCGTGCTTGCGCCATGCGGTCAGTTCGCGCCGCGCAGCGTCGACGTCGCCAGCGGCCAGCGCAAGCTGGATCTCGGTGATGGGATGGCTGAACTGACGAAACCCCATCGTCACGTAAAGCGCCGCCACGTTGACCGCGAGTGCGAGGAACACCGAGACCTGCCAGGCCAACGCGTAGACGACACCCACCGCCAGCGCACTGCCCACGACCACCAGCAACCAGGCATACATGCCATGGCGACGCTTGCCTGCATTCAAGTTGCGCTCGGCACCCTCGGCCACCGTCTCCGCGGCCATGCCGAACGCAGAGCGCGCCGGCAAGGGCCGCGCCTGCTCAAGCAGCAACGTAATGATCAGTGCGACGAATCCCATGCTCTTCCGATGAGGCTGCCGTGCCGCGGTACGCGCGCGACGGACAGCCGCATTCTATTGAAGCGGTCGCGGCGCGCCGTCAGGCTCGCAACAGTCCGTAGAAGTTGCGCAGCATTGCAGCTGTCGCACCCCAGATGAAGTACCTGCGCTGCTGCGCGACCCAGGGCATCGCGTAGAACGTTCGCACCGCGCCTTCGAAGACGATCCGCCGCCGTTCGTGATGCGCCGGATTCATCAGGAACGCGAGGGGGACTTCGAACGCCTCGGCCACCTCGAAGGAGTCGAGCTTCAGCGTCCATGGGCGCTCGACCAGGCCCACCACCGGCGTCACGGCGTACCCGGTGGCGGTCACATACTCGGGCAGCGTTCCCAAGACGTCGATCGCATCCGCCGACAGGCCGGTTTCTTCCTCCGCTTCGCGCAATGCCGTGTGGGTGGCGTCGCGATCACCCGCTTCGACCCGCCCGCCTGGAAAGCTGATCTGTCCCGCGTGATCGTACAAATGGGCCGTGCGTCGCGTCAGCAACACGCTCAGTTCAGTACCGCGCGCCAGCAGAGGCAGCAGAACGGCTGCCGGACGAATCGGCACGTCGAGCGCGCGCCAGCGGTCATCGGTGCGGATCTCGGGCGCCCAGTCGGGCAGCGCGGTAAACAGCGACCGCAGCGACGCCGAGCGCAGTCGCTCCGCCACGACGGGTTCGCCGCGGATGGCCGGGTCAGCAAACGCAGGATCGTGTGGGATCGACTCGGGATCGAACAAGGGCCGGCGCGCAGCGCGCGCCTCGGGGAACGGGGACGCGGCGTCAGTCATCCCTGCGGCATCACGGCGGCGGCGCCTTTGGCGCCGCCGTCCAGTGTCACTCCGCCTTGGCGGCGGCAACGGCGGCAGCGACCGCTGCCTTGCTGCCCTTGTGCGCAAGCTTCTCGCGGATACGCGCCGACTTGCCGGAACGATCACGCAGGTAGTAAAGCTTGGCGCGACGCACGTCACCGCGACGCTTGACCTCGATCGAGGCGATCGACGGCGAATACAACTGGAACGTCCGCTCGACGCCCTCGCCGCTGGAGATCTTGCGCACGATAAACGATGAATTGATGCCGCGGTTGCGCTTGGCGATCACCACGCCTTCATAGGCCTGAGCGCGCTTGCGCGTGCCTTCAACCACGTTGACGCTGACGATCACGGTGTCGCCGGGCGCGAAATCGGGGATGGTCTTGCCACCCGAGACGCGGGTGATCTCTTCCTGTTCCAGCTTTTCAATCAGGTTCATTGCCTGCTCCTTGAACCATCGTGGTCGGCATCGATGTGTTTTCGCCGTCCCAGAGGATGGGGCCTGTCACGCGTCGCCGGATTGCTCCGATGACGTCTGCGCCACCTGGCGCAATTCTTCGCCTGCCAACTTCAACACCACTTCGTCCTGCCGGCTCAACTGACCCCGCGTGCGAGCGGCCTCGATCAGTTCCGGCCGATACGCCAGCGTGCGTCGCAACGCCTGCTCGCGTCGCCAGCGCGCGATCTGTGCGTGGTGACCCGACAGCAGCGGACTCGGCACCTGCGCACCGCGCCAATTCTCCGGCCGGGTGAAATACGGTCCGTCGAGCAGGCCTTGTGCAAACGACTCATCCTGCGCCGACGCGTCCTTCAACGACCCCGGCAGATGGCGCACGACGGCGTCGATGACCGCCATCGCAGCGATCTCGCCGCCGCTCAACACGAAGTCGCCGATCGACACTTCCTCGTCAACACACTGATCGAGGAAGCGTTGATCGATGCCCTCATAGCGCCCGCACACCAGCACAAGTCCGCTCGCCTTGTACGCTGCCCAGGCCCGCACCCTGGCATCGGTCAAGGGCGCTCCGGTTGGCGCCATCGCCAGTACCTTGGCGCATCCAACTCCCGCCGCCTCCTGCGCCGATCGCGCTGCCTGCACCGCCAGCGCCAGAGGCTCAGCCATCATCACCATGCCCGGCCCACCGCCGAACGGCCGGTCATCGACCGTGCGGTGGTTGTCGGTCGTGAAATCGCGCGGATTCCACGCCCGTATCGTCCAGCGCCCTTCTTCATGGGCGCGGCGCGTGATGCCATGGGCACTCAGAACATCGAGCATCTCGGGAAAAAGCGTGATCACGTCGAACCGCACGCTGCCTCCCGTCGTTCACCATCGGTAGCGTCGGCGCGCCACCCGTTTACTTACGACCAATCGACCTGCCAATCGACATGGATCAGCCGTCCTGCAACGTCAACCGCATCCAGATACGCCGGCACCAGCGGCACCAGCAACAAACCGTGTTCTCCCTCGACGTTGAGCAGGTCCTGCGCGCCGTTGCTGCTCATCGCCGCCACGCGCCCGAGTTTCAGGCCGTCTCGGTTCACCACGTTCGATCCGATCAGATCGGACCAGTAGTACTCGCCCTCAGGCAAGGGGGGAAAGTCCGCCCGCGGCACCGCGACCAGTACACCCTTGATCGCCTCGGCCGGTTCCGGCAGGTCCCAGCCCTGCCACTTGGCGAGCAACAGCTCGCCGTGCCGCCGAACACCTACCACGTCCACTGACTTCGCTGGTTGCTTGCCAAGCAGCCACCAACGTGGCGCCAACCGCAGAACCGCTGCATCGGCGTCAAAGGGCTGGATCCTCACTTCGCCCTTCAAGCCATAGGCACCGCGGACGGCACCCAATTCCATGAGATCGGCCGGCGCAGGCGCCAGCCCATCCTGCGTCATGCTGCCGCAGCGGCCTTGGTGTGCTCCTTGACCAGGCGAGCGACAGTCGGCGACAGCTGCGCACCGACGCCGGTCCAGTAGGTCAGACGGTCGGTCGCCAGACGAAACTTCTGCTCGCCCTCGGCTGCGACCGGGTTGTAGAAACCCACGCGCTCGATGAAGCGACCATCACGCGCGTTGCGCGAGTCGGTGGCGACAATGTTGAAGAAGGGACGTTTCTTGGCGCCGCCCCGGGCGAGACGAATGACGACCATCGTTGGATCCTCGTTCACCTGGGCCGCAGCCACAGATGTTTGCTATTGCGGCCCCTGGACAAAGGCGAATTGCGCGCGCTTGCAGATTGCTGCAGTGATTGCGCCGACAACCCATGTAGCGAAGACAAACCCTCGCCACGGCCGTGAAAAGCCCGCGATTGTATCTTTCCGACGAGTGTCGGGCAAGCCGGCGATTGCTCCGGCCTCATGGCACCGCAGGCACGACTCGCCGGTCCGTATGATCAGTAACCACCACCTCCCGCCGGGCTGATCGCCGGACCCCCGCCCGCACGATGCCGATCTCGTTCCGCCACAAGGCACTGTCCGCCCTATTGGCCTTTCTCTTTGGCGGGTTGGGCCTCGATCGGCTTTACCTCGGACAACGTTTCTGGTGGCTTCCGCTGGCGATCACCGCGGCGATGACGCCGCTGCTGATCGGCGTTCGTAACTGGTACCAGACACCAGCCTTCTTCATCCTGATGGTGCCCGTGATCGCCGGCTTCATCCACGCGCTCGTCCTGGCGCTGATGCCGGACGAGAAGTTCGATGCTCGTTTCAACGCCGGCGCGACACGGCGCAATGGCAGCGGATGGGACGCCGTTCTGGTGGCCATTGTCACCCTCATGGTCGGAACGACGATCATGACCGCCACGCTGGTCCTGCTGTTCCAGACCTTCTTTGAATACACCCTCGGTCGCTGACCCACCGCGAACGGTCGTTCAGAACGGCAGACCCAGCTGGGGCGTTGCGGGTCGGGGCGGCTGGAACAGGTCCGTCCGCAGCGCAGTGCACTCGCGTACATAGCCTAATCGCGCGCAGGCCTTGTGAAAGCGCTGACGAACGAGGTCGGCCCAGACCCCCTCGCCCTTCATGCGGTTGCGAAAGTCCGCTTTGTAGTCTCGCCCACCGCGCATCTCGCGCACCCGATTCATCACGCGCTCTGCACGGTCAGGAAAATGGGTTGCCAGCCATTGGCGAAACAGCGGGCTGACCTCCCACGGCAAGCGCAGCACCGTGTAGTGCGCACAAAGCGCTCCCGCGTCGCGCGCGGCCTTGAGCAGCGCTTCAATCTCAGGTTCGTTGATGAACGGGATGATAGGCGCCGTGTTCACGTGCACCGGGATGCCGGCCTGCGCGAGCGTGGCGATGGTTCGCAGACGGCGAGCCGGACTGGCGGCGCGCGGCTCGAGCGATCGCGAGATCGCAGGATCCAGTGTGGTGAGGCTGATGAACACGGCGGCCAGGTTGTCGGCCGCAGCAGATCGCAGCAGATCGCAGCAGATCGACATCGCGTTCGACCAGGCTCGACTTGGTTACCACAGACAAGGGATGCTGTGTTTCGACCAGCAATTCCAGCGCCCCGCGCGTGAGCCGCAGGTCGCGCTCGATCGGCTGGTAGGCATCGGTCGCCGATCCGATGTTGACAACCGCCGGGCGGTAGCTCGGGACCGCCAGTTCCGCTCGCAAGCAATCGACCGCATTGCGCTTCGCGACGAGGCGCGTCTCGAAGTCCAGACCGGGCGACAGGTTCAGGAAGCTGTGCGTGGGCCGCGCGTAGCAGTAGATGCAGCCATGTTCGCAGCCGCGGTAGGGATTGATCGAGCGGTCGAACGGAATGTCAGGCGAGTCGTTGTAGGCAAGCAGGCTGCGCGCATGCTCAAAGGTCACCGTGGTTGGTTGTGCCGGCAGTGGGGCATTGCCGTCCGACTCGGCCCTCGCCAGGTCGGCATCGAGCGAGTCACCATCTGCCTCGCGCACTGTCGATTCGAACCGATGCGGCAGGTTCGTGACGGCGCCGCGGCCTTTGCGCTTCACCAGGAAGATGGGCGCCGCATCGGCAGACGTGGCGCCCGTGGGCGAAGCTGGCACTGGCTCGCCGCCGACCGGCGAGCGCTTTGGAGTCATGCCAAACCGACCGCCCTCAGGCGAAATCGCTCGCCAGCGATGTCTGAACCGCCGGCGCGATCTCATCGACCCGGTAGCTGCAGTTCACGTGATCGACGCCGATCGCCACCGCAGCCCCACCTTTGAACGACGCGATCATCGCCGGCGAAAACTCGAAGCGAAGAAAGTGGACCGACGAGGTCTTCTCCTCGTTCTCCCGCTCCAGATCCTCGTCGGCGATCGCGTAGACCTTCGCATGACCATCCACCTGGAAGTACACCGCGTCCTCGACGCCCTTCAGGCGCGCGAGTTCGACCTTGCGCACGACTGCGTCGTCGTACTCGATCATCATCGTTGCCTTCAGGTTGGTCCCGTCGGGGACCAACGGGTTGTAGGCGTCGAGCTCGTCCTGAATACCGGCTTCTTCAAAGGTCTTCTCGATCCGCAGCATTTCCTGGATCTGGTAGCGGATGGTCAGTTCGTCCTCGAAGATCAGCGTCACGTGCTGCCCCAGGTGCAGCTTGCGGTTCTTCTTGTGGTCGAGCACCTTCGCGCGAAATTCCTTGCGCTGGCGGGCGTAAGCCTCGAGCGTCAGCAGCGAAGCGCGGGATATCTGGGCCATTGTCATCTCCGGCAACCTTTCGTTGGAGGTGAGAACACGTTGATCGAGTCGCGCGACAGCTCTTAGTCGAGACCGTAGGCAATGCGCGCCAGGGTGAGCGGATGCGCCATCGTCGGCACCTTGCCACCGAGCGCTTCAGCACTGAAATTGGCGATGCCCTGCTCGATGTGGTGACCGGCAAGCTGGCAATCCGAACTGATGTAATCGGGCTTCGCCTCGGCCATGCGCTTGAACACCGGCTTGCCGATCTTCATCGCCATCCCGTGAAACTCCTTGCGCGTGCCCCACAACCCCGAGTGCCCCGAACACCGCTCCACCGTGTTGACCGTGGTGTTCGGCACGAGTTTCAGAAACTCTTCGGTCTTGCGACCGACGTTTTGCACCCGGCCATGACAGGGGATGTGATAAGACACCGTGCCCAGGCCCTTGAAATCGGTCTTGAGCAGCCCGTCCTTGTTGCGCGTGACCAGATACTCGAACGGGTCCCACATCGCCTTCTTGATCGCTTTCAGGTCGGCGTCATCGGGAAACATCAGCGGCAGTTCCTGCTTGTACATCAGCGTGCAGGAAGGAATTGGCGTCAGGATCGCGTAACCCTCGCGCGCCAGCCGGGCAAGCTGCGGCACGTTGATGTTCTTCAACTGCTCGACCGCGTCGAGGTCGCCGATCTCGAGTTTCGGCATGCCGCAGCAGGCCTCCTTCTCGAGGATCACGTAGGGGATGGCGTTGTGCTCGAGCAGCTTGACGAGGTCGTGGCCGACCCCCGGTTCGTTGTAGTTGATGTAACAGGTCGAGTAGATCGCCACTTTGCCCGGCGTCTTGGCGCCGTCGCGCACGGGCGGCGTCGTGTTCGACTTCGCGCTCGAGCGGAACTTGGTGGTGGCAAAGCCGGGCATCCAGGCGTTCTGGTCGATGCCGGCGACCCTTTCCAGCATCGCGCGCACCGGCTTGGTCTTGTTCACTGCGTTGACCGTCTGCGTGACGATCGGAATCCCGGCGAACATGCCTACCTTGTCGGTCGATGTGAGGAACTTGTCGGTCCCCGGCACGCCCTGCTTCTTGAGGTAAACGGCCTTGGCGCGCAGCATCAGATGCGGAAAATCCAGGTTCCATTCGTGCGGCGGCACGTAGGGACACTTGGTCATGAAGCACATGTCGCACAGGTAGCACTGATCGACCACCGCCTTGTACTTCTCCTTGGGCACGCCATCGAGTTCGCCGGTCGGCCCTTCGTCGATCAGATCGAACAACGCCGGGAACGAGCCGCACAGGCTGACGCAGCGGCGGCAGCCGTGGCAAATGTCATAGACGCGCTCGAGTTCCTTGTTGAGATCCGCCTCGTCATAGAACTTCGGGTTCTTCCAGTCGAGCGCATGGCGGGTCGGCGCTTCGAGGCTGCCCTCACGGACTGTCATGTTGTTGGTCTCTTCTCAGGTGAAACGATCCACGGCGCTTTGACCAGCCCGCGCCCAGTGGAGGCGGGCTGGGCGAAGCGGACCACGACACCGCTCCTGGCGGCGTCGAGGTCTAGGGGCACAAGTGACGGACGGGCTGCTTAGTCGACGATGGCGTCCAGCGTGCGCTGGAACTTGTTGGCGTGCGAGCGCTCGGCCTTGGCCAGCGTCTCGAACCAGTCGGCGATCTCGTCGAAGCCTTCCTCGCGGGCTGACTTCGCCATCCCCGGGTACATGTCGGTGTACTCGTGGGTCTCACCGGCGATGGCAGCCTTCAGGTTCGAGCGCGTCGGGCCGATCGGCAGGCCGGTGGCGGGATCGCCCACCTGCTCCAGATACTCGAGGTGGCCGTGCGCGTGGCCGGTCTCGCCTTCGGCCGTGGAGCGGAACACCGCGGCAACATCGTTGTAGCCCTCGACATCCGCCTTCGCTGCGAAGTACAGATAGCGCCGGTTCGCCTGCGATTCGCCGGCGAAGGCTTCCTTCAGGTTGGTTTCGGTCTTCGAGCCCTTGAGTTGAGCCATCGTGGTCTCCAGTGATGGGTAGAGGGAATGGACAAGCCGACAGCACGCCAAGGCACCGTCAACCCGAGGAAATCTACGCGCGCAAAAGTGAAAGGCCAATGAAACCTGCCAATGAGCCGCATAGGTACCGCCTATGGGGGTGATCTGGCGCCGCGCAGGTCTAAAACTGAGCTTCGGTCAGCGCCAGCACGCCCGCATGGCCATCGACGATGCTGTCCCGCAGTCCACCTGCCTGCGTCAGCATGTGATCGGCAAAGTAGCGCGCCGTGCCGATCTTGGCGCGCATGAACTCAGCGTCGTCGCGCGCTGCCTCGATCGATGCAGCGGCCGCAAGCGCCGCGCGGCCGAGCTGCCAGCCGCCGTGAACGATGCCGGCAAGCTTCAGGTAGGGCACCGAACCTGCATGGACCGCGCGCGGGTCCGCCTTCGACTCCTCGACGATGTAGTCGACGACCTGCTGATATGCCTGGGTCGCACCTGTCAGTTGCCGGCCGATCGCCTGCAGGTCAGCATCACCCGACTGCGACATCTGCCGTGACGTGAGCCGCATGTCTTCAATGAACCGACGCGCCACCGCGCCACCGTCGCGCGCCGTCTTGCGTCCGACCAGATCGTTTGCCTGGATCGCCGTGGTGCCTTCGTAGATCGTCAGGATGCGTGCATCGCGATAGAACTGCGCCGCGCCGGTTTCCTCGACGAATCCCATGCCGCCATGCACCTGCACGCCCGCCGAAGCGACATCGATCGACATTTCCGTACTCCAGCCCTTGACCACCGGCACCAGGTAGTCGTACGCGGCCTTCGCCTGCTTGCGCACCGCGGCGTCCGGATGCGCATGCGCCACGTCGTTGTAGCTTGCAGCCACGTAGGCCACCGAGCGCGCCGCTTCTGTATTGGCACGCATGAACATGAGCAGACGACGCACGTCGGGGTGGCGGATGATCGGCACCGGCCCCGCGGAGCCTTCGACGGCACGGCTCTGCACCCGCTCGCGCGCGTAGGCGACCGCCTTCTGATAGGCGCGATCGGCGATCGCGATGCCTTGCATGCCGACCTGGAAGCGCGCCGCGTTCATCATGATGAACATGTACTCCAGGCCGCGGTTCTCTTCGCCGATCAAGTAGCCCACTGCGCCGGGGCCGACATCTCCCTGGTCATCGCCAAAGATCAGCACGCAGGTCGGGCTCGCCTTGATGCCCAGCTTGTGCTCGATCGAAGCGCAATACACATCGTTGCGCTTGCCCAGCGCGCCGTTCGCGTCGCTGACAACCTTGGGCACGATGAATAGCGAGATCCCCTTGACGCCCTCCGGGGCGTCGGGTGTGCGCGCCAGCACCAGATGGACGATGTTCTCGGCAAGATCGTGGTCGCCATAGGTGATGTAGACCTTCTGGCCGCTCACCCGATAGCTTCCGTCGCCCTGCGGTACCGCGCGCGTGCGCACCTGAGCCAGGTCGGAGCCGGCCTGTGGCTCGGTCAAGTTCATCGTGCCGGTCCAGCGACCGTCAAGCAGGCGCGGTACGTAGAGGTCTTTCTGCTGATCCGAGCCGGCGGTCAGCAGTGCCTCGATCGCGCCGTCGGTCAGCAGAGGGCACAGCGCGAACGACAAGTTGGCCGCCTGCAGCATTTCCATGCAGGCGGCGGCCACCATCTTGGGCAGTCCCTGGCCACCGTATTGCTGCGGATGCTGCACGCCCTGCCAGCCCGCCTTCGCAAAAGCGTCGAATGCCGCCTTGAAGCCGGGCGTCGTGATGACTTTGCCGTTGTCCCAGTAAGACGGCTTGATGTCACCGGTCCAGTTCAGTGGCGCCACCACCTCGGCGCAGAAGCGACCGCTTTCCTCCAGCACGGCGGCGACCGTTTCATCGGTCGCGTCCTCGTTGCCCGGCAGGGCCTGCACGTCGGTCAGGGCTGCGACCTCGCGCATCGTGAACAGCATGTCCTTGATGGGCGCCACATAGCTCATGTTCATCCCCAGATGTGATTCGGGGCACGCCAGGCACGTATCGCCGTGCTGATGTGCCCCGTTTACTCAACAATTAAGGCCGCGCAGGATCAGCCGAGTTCCTTGACCAGCTGCGGCACGACCTCGAACAGGTCGCCCACCAGGCCATAGTCGGCCACCGCGAAAATGGGCGCTTCAGGATCCTTGTTGACGGCCACGATCACCTTGGAGTCCTTCATGCCGGCCAGATGCTGGATCGCGCCGGAAATCCCGAAGGCCAGGTACAACTGTGGCGCGACCACCTTGCCGGTTTGGCCCACCTGCCAATCGTTCGGTGCATAGCCTGCATCCACGGCGGCGCGCGATGCACCCATGGCTGCACTGAGCCTGTCCGCCAGCGGCTCCAGCAGCTTGAAATTCTCTGCCGAGCCCATGCCACGGCCACCGGACACGACGGCCTTGGCGCCCTGCAGTTCGGGGCGATCGCTCTTGGCAATCTCGCGTGATATGAACTGCGACAGGCCGGCATCGGGCACGGGCGTCACGGTTTCCACCGCTGCACTGCCGCCTTCGGCAGACGCCGCATCGAAGTTGGTCGGACGCGCCGTCAGGACCTTGACCGGATCTGGACACTGCACAGTGGCAATCGCGTTGCCGGCGTAGATCGGCCGCGTGAACGTGTCGGCGGACTCCACGCTGATGATCTCCGACACCTGCGCGGCGTCGAGCTTGGCGGCCACGCGCGGCATGACGTTCTTGCCGTTGGCGGTAGCCGCGGCGACCAGATGGGTGTAGCCCGAAGCCAGCGCCACCACCTGGTCGGCGACGTTCTCGGCGAGAAAGTTGGCGAAGTGCGGCGCGTCGGCCACCAGCACCTTGGTCACGCCGCCAATCCTGGCGGCTTCGGCGCCGACGGCGGCGCAGTTGGCGCCGACCACCAGCACGTGCACGTCGCCGCCGGCCTGGGCGGCCGCGGTGACCGTGTTCAACGTGGCGGGCTTGAGCGTGGCGTTGTCGTGTTCAGCCAAAACGAGAGCGGGCATTCATCTTCTCCAGAAAGGGTCGTGCGGGGTGCGAGGCACGTGCGGCGGTCGACTGCCAGAGCCTCAAAGCACCTTCGCCTCGTTCTTCAGCTTGGCCACCAGAGTTGCGACATCGGGCACCTTGATGCCCGCCTTGCGCGCCGGCGGCTCTGCGACCTTCAACGTTTTCAACCTCGGGGTCACGTCCACACCCAGATCCGCCGGCTTCACTATTTCCAGCGGCTTCTTCTTCGCTTTCATGATGTTGGGCAGGGTCACATAGCGCGGCTCGTTCAGGCGCAGGTCGGCGGTCACCACCGCGGGCAGTTTGACCGAGAGGATTTCCATGCCGCCATCGACTTCACGTGTCACGCGGGCCTGGCCATCGGCGATCACGATCTTTGAAACGAAGGTCGCCTGCGGCATCCCGGTGAGCGCGGCCACCATCTGCCCGGTCTGATTTGCGTCATCGTCGATCGCCTGCTTGCCCGCAATCACGAGGTCGGGCTTTTCCCTGTCGATCAGGGCCTTCAGCAGCTTGGCCACGGCCAGCGGCTGCAGCTCGACGTCGGTCTCGACCAAGATGGCGCGATCGGCGCCGATGGCCATGGCCGTGCGCAGCGTCTCCTGGCATTGCGTGACGCCGCAGGACACGGCCACCACTTCCTTAGCCACGCCGGCTTCCTTCAGACGGGTGGCTTCCTCGATGGCGATCTCATCGAACGGATTCATCGACATCTTCACGTTGGCGATATCGACGCCGCTGCCGTCGCTCTTGACGCGGACCTTGACGTTGTAATCGACGACGCGCTTGACCGGCACGAGGATCTTCATTGACGGGCGAACTCCTGCAGTAGCGGGTGGGAAACGAGTAAACGGAACGGGCCGATTATACGAAGCGGGCCTCGATCGGCCGGGCTGCTGGCGTCGTTCGAGTCAACCCTCTACGTGGTGCAGATCAAACCTTGCCGCCACTTCCGTCGGAGTCAAACGTCAGCCCTGCATCAGCGGCAGGACGACCCGCTCGATCCAGGTCCAGCCGCCGGCCACGAGCACGTAGCGGAACAGCTTGCCGATCGCAAAGAGCACGAGCGATAGCCACGGATTGAAGCGCAGCCAACCGGCGGCCACGCACAGCGCGTCGCCGAACAGCGGAATCCACGAAAACAGCAGTGCCCAATAGCCGTACTTGTGCAGGTAGATCACGGCGCGGCCGTTCGCCTTGTTGGGGATCATCCGGCCGATCAGGTAAGACGTCGAACCGCCCAGCGTGTTGCCCAGGGTGGCAATGGCCACCGCCTGCAGCAGCGCGTCCGGGTGCTTGGCAATCACCGCGATCAGCACGACTTCAGAGCCGCCTGGAAGCAACGTGGCCGCCAGGAAGCTCGCGATGAACAGGCCAATGAAGCCCGCTTCCTCGGAGAAGTTCATGAGCGAATCAAGCATGGAAGTGTTCGGTTCCGGGCGAAGAAACCCGGCGGGCGGGCATAGGGTCGCGTGTGTCGATTGCGGCAGTCGCCACGCACACGCGCTGGGCGAAGGCGGCGGATTGTATCGGCCCGCCCATGACCCGATGCTAGATTGCCGCGGCCGCGGCGATCCTGCGGCTGCACGTCTTGCGGAGCTCACCATGGACAGGCAGGACCCGACCGCGCGTGGCGCCACCCCTCGCCCCGACCCGCTCGCTCAATTCAAGACACAGCTTGCCGCCCTGCCGGACCTCGGCAACCCGTACGCGGACGAGCGCAGCGCCATCGAGCGACTGCTCGCACAGGCACCCGCAGACGCGCTGCGCCGCGCCGGCGGGCAACGGGCACTCCATTACATCGGCGCCGTACGGGGCGCCGAAGCGGGCTGGCTGTCGGCGCAGAACCTGCTCGCCTCCTTTCCTCTGGCCAGCGCCGAAGGCGTGGCCCTGCTGCGGCTGGCCGAAGCGCTGCTGCGCGCGCCGGACGCTGAAACCCAGACCTGGCTGATCGCCGAGAAACTCGCCGCGTTCAAGGAGGCCCAGGCGGCCGGCGACGGGCTGGTGCAGCGTGTGCTCTCCACCGCATTGCGGATCGCCGGACACACCAGTTCCGACGCCGAGTTGCAGGCCGGCGGCAACGTCACGTCGGTACGCGCCTGGCTGTCGCGCACCGCGCTGCGCCCGCTGGTGATCGATGGCATCCGCCGCTTCGGCGAGCAGTTCGTGTTCGCGCCGGACCTGCGCGGCGCCATCTCACGCGCGGCGCGCCGCACAGACCCGCGCGAGGTCTATTCGTACGACATGTTGGGCGAAGGCGCCCGCACCGCCGCCGACGCCCGGCGCAACTTCGATGCGTACGCGCAGGCGATCGCCGCGCTCAAGAGCGCCGCCCAGCCCGGACCGTGGCAGCGGCGTGACGGCATCTCGGTCAAGCTGTCGGCGATTCATCCGCGCTTCGAGACGCTGCAACTCGATCGCGTGCACGCAGAGCTCTACCCCAGCCTGCTCGAATTGGCGCGCGCCGCCGCTGGCGCCGACATCAACTTCACGCTCGATGCCGAGGAGTCCGAGCGGCTCGTGCTGCAGATCGCCCTGCTCGATCGCCTGATGGGCGAGCCATCGCTGGCCGGCTGGGAAGGGCTCGGACTGGCGCTGCAGGCCTACATGCCGCGCGCGATCAATGCGCTCGACCACCTCGTGGCACGCAGCAGCGAACAGCGTCGCGCGCTCGCGGTGCGCGTGGTCAAGGGCGCGTACTGGGACGCCGAGATCAAGCGCGCGCACGAGTTGGGTATGCCCGGCTTTCCGGTCTACACGCGAAAGTGGGCGACCGACATGTCCTACGTTGCGCTGGCCGCGCGACTGCTCGCCACCACGGCGCCTGTCTACCCGCAGTTCGCCACCCACAACGCCATGACCGTGGCGACGCTGGTCGAACTGGCCCGGCAGCATCCCAAGCGTGCGTTCGAGTTCCAGCGCCTGCACGGCATGGGCGCACCGCTGTACGCCACGGTGATGGCCGAAGAGCCGCAGGTGCTGGTGCGCGTGTATGCACCGGTCGGCGAGTTCCGCGACCTGCTCGCCTACCTGGTGCGGCGGCTGCTGGAAAACGGCGCCAATACGTCGTTCGTCCACCAGATCTCCGATGCATCAGTCGCACCCGCCGCCTTGGTCGATGATCCGTTCGACCGCGCGCAACAAGCGTTGCTCGCCGCTGAGCGCCTGCCGGCGCTCGATACCGGCGACCGGCTGTTTGCCAACCGCGCCAACTCGCGCGGCATCGACGTGCAGCACGCGCCCACACTGGCCGCCATGCTCAGCGCGCCAACAGCGCTGCCCCTCGACGCCATGCCCACCGGCACGCCCATACGGAACCCGGCACAGACGGCACACGTGATCGGCGCGATTCAGGAGGCCACAGCGGCCGATGCCAGCGCCGCTGTCGCGCGCGCCCACGCCGCGTTCGCGTCTTGGTCCGCCCGCAGCATGGCCGCGCGTGCCGCGCTGCTCGACACTGCTGCCGTGCGGATGGAGGCGGAACACGACCCGCTCGTCGCGCTGCTGCAGCGCGAGGCAGGCAAGACGCTGTCCGACGCTCACCTCGAAGTACGCGAAGCGGTCGACTTCCTGCGCTACTACGCGCAGCAGGCGCGCGCGCTCGGCGGCGAGACCCGCCTGCCCGGCCCGGCGGGCGAATCGAACGTCTTGCGCATCGGCGGTCGCGGCGTGTTCATCTGCATCAGCCCATGGAACTTCCCGCTGGCGATCTTCGCCGGCCAGGTGGCGGCTGCGCTGGTCACGGGGAACACCGTGATCGCCAAGCCCGCCGAGCAGACGCCGCTCATCGCCGCCCGCACGGTGGCGCTGCTGCACGCCGCGGGCGTGCCGGCCGACGTGCTTCAGCTTGTGCCCGGCCGCGGCGAGATCGTCGGCGCCGCGCTCACCAGTGACCCGCGCATTGCCGGCGTGGCCTTCACCGGCTCCACCGCCACCGCGCGTGCGATCAACCGCGCGCTGGCCGCCCGCGATGCACCCATCGGCGTGCTGATCGCCGAGACCGGCGGCCAGAACGCGATGATCGTCGACTCCACCGCCCTGCCAGAGCAGGTGACCGACGCGGTGGTCGCAAGTGCCTTCCGCTCCACCGGTCAACGCTGCTCGGCGCTGCGCGTGCTGCTGCTGCAGGACGAAGTCGCGGACTCGATGCTGGCGATGATCGCCGGTGCCATACGCGAACTGCGCATCGGCGACCCGACCGATCCCCGCACCGACGTCGGCCCGGTGATCGACGCCGAGCAACTCGCCGCGCTCACCGCGCACCGCGACTGGTTACGCGCGCACGGCAAACGCATCCACGAGTGCGATCTGCCACCCGGCCTGACCGAACAAGGCCACTACTTCGCGCCGATCGCCTACGAGATCGCCTCGCTCGACGTGCTCACCCAGGAGCACTTTGGCCCGATCCTGCACGTGGTGCGCTTCGACAAGAACAGGCTGGACGCCGTGCTCGACGCGATCAACGCCACCGGCTACGGCCTGACCTGCGGCCTGCACACGCGCCTGGACGCGCGCGTCGCGCAGGTGGCCGACAAGGTGCGCGCCGGCAACCTCTACGTCAATCGCAACATGATCGGCGCGGTGGTCGGCGTGCAGCCGTTCGGCGGCGAGGGTTTATCCGGCACCGGCCCCAAGGCGGGTGGGCCGCACTATCTGCTGCGCTTCGTCTTCGAGCGGACGCTGACGATCAACACGACGGCGGCGGGCGGCAATGTGGAGTTGCTGGCCTGAGGGTGACAGCGACCCACGGCGGGTGTCGGCGAGTGACCCGAACGTGACAAGGCGCCCGGCGGTCCGGCGCCGGTCGAGCGGCTGAAACAAAACGCTCGCAATCGGAGCGCGACGGCCAATGGGACGATTTACCACCGTCACCTGCACCGGTCACCTGCGTTGTCACCTGCTTCAAGCCCGCCTTGTTCGCGGCCGCCGAGCCGACGGATCATCCTTCCGCCTTGCTGCTCGCGCATGAACGGATGAATCCGAGGCTTGCAGCGCCTGTCGTTTCTATACTGCTTCAGCCTTGTTCGAACCACCCTTGTCAGACCCCCACCAGCATGAGCTGCGCCGACCATGGCGGCGTGCTTCGGCTGTCCCACGGTGCTCACCACGAAGCGGGTACAACGATGCTTGACACGATCTTCAAGAACGGCAGCGAGCGCAAGCAGGCGCAAGGCGACCTGCAGACCCTGGTCGAGCAGGCGCGCGAGGAACGCGCCGCGCTCGCCGCGACACTGGAGAAGATCAACGGCGCAGCGCCGGCGCTGGCGCGCACCAGCCGCACGCTCGATGACCTGCGCATCAAGGCCGACGAGGTCACACGCCGCTGCGACAAGCTCGCCAAGGTGGTCGGCAGCTACGAGGACTGCGCCAACCGGTTCGAGCAGCTCGAGGACCGCATGAACGCCATGCTGGCCCAGGTGGCCGAAGCGCGGCGCACTTCCGACGCGATGACCGCGCCCGACGGCAGCCTGCAGCAGATGCGCCAGGCGGCCGGCGAGATCGGCGCGCGCTCGCGCGAGGCGCACGCCGCCCTGGACGAGCTGCAGCGCGAAGGCGACAAGCTGGGCGCGCTGCGCGATCGGCTGCGCCAGGCCGCGGGAGAGATGGGGCAATCGGTCGGCAGCGCGGTCGCGTTGAAGGGCGAACTCGAAGACCTGCGCCGCGCGGAGGCGGAGGTCCGGCTCGAGATGCAGGGCATCCGCCGGAGCGCGGGCGAGACCCGCGCCGACGCCGAAGCGGCGCGCTGCGCGGTGGCCGATGTCGAGGCGAAGCTCGATTCGGTCGCGCAGCTGAAGGAGCTAAGCAAGAGCACCGAGCAACGGCTCGCGGCGCTGAACGCACTGGCCGAGCACGTCACGCACAAGGGCAAGGCGCTGGAGGCGCAGAAGCTCGCGGTAGAGCGTGCCGTGGTCGAGGCCGCGCGGCTCAACGAAATGGTGCTGAACATGGACGCCCAAGTCGCCAAGCTGGCGGCTGGCGGAGAGCAGGTCCGGCGCGTCGAAGAGACGGTGGCGCGGATGGAACAGCTGGCGCGCGACACGGCCGACGAACTGGCCGCGGCCACCGCGGCGCGCGACGACTTTGTGCGTGAATCGCAGCGGCTCCAGACCGAGAGCCGCTCGCTGGCGGAGGCCATGAAAGCGAGTGTGGAGCAGCTGTCGTTCGACAAGGCAGAAGTGGACGCCTTCGACGAGCGGCTCAAGCTGCTCGCCAAGACGATGGGCGAGACCGAGGCGCGGGTCCAGGTCGTGCTGTCCAAGGACGAGAACCTGCTCGCGATGCAACGCGAGGCCGACGCGCTGTCCAAATCGTTCACTGCGCTCACCGCCACGGCCGGCGAGCTGGCACGCAAGCAGGGCCTGCTCGACGGGCTGGCCGGCCAGTTGGCGCAGGTGGATGCGCTCGGCAAGCGCACCGCGGCCCAGCACGAAAGCCTGCTGCAGGCGCGCACCGACCTGGAGGCAGTGCGCGGCGAGCTTGCCGAGTTCCACCGTGCACACGCCGAGGCGGCGGCGCTGCGCGACAAGCTGGCTCTGGACCGCGCCGCGCTGGAAGCGTTCGGCGAACGCACCTCGGCCATGCTCGCGCGCACGCCCGAGCTGCAGGCGCGGCTGAACGACGTGCTGAGCAAGATGGCGCAGGTCGACCGCGGCAGCGAGTCCGCCGCCCGGCTGGCCAAGATGACCGCGGAGCTGGATGCGCAGGCAGGCCGAGTCGGCACGCGGCTGCAGCTGGTTGAGAAGCTCGAGGCACGCGTCAACGGCCTGCATGCGGTCGCCGCCGAGGTCGAGCAGAAGCTCGCCGCGCAGCTGGCGCGCCGCGCCGAAGTGGAAAGCCTGCAGAGCCTGTGCGACACGCTGGCCGCGCAGGTGACCGACGCCCAACAGCGGCTCGACGGCGTGGCCGCGCTCGACGGGCGCGTGCTGTCGCTGGCATCGCAGGCCGCCACGCTGCAGCAGACGCTCGAACGCGCGCAGCAGCAGGTCGACTCGATCCGCCTGGACGAGGCGGCCGCGCACGAACGGCAGGCCACGCTGGCCGGCTTCGTCGAGCAGGGCAAGGCGCTCGCGGTGGAGACCGCCGAGCGGCTCACCCAGGTGCGCAGCGTCAGTGCCGAACTCGCCCGCGCCGCCTCGCTCAAGGAAGACGTGCTGGCCGAGCTCGCGCGCGTGCGTACGGCCCAACTGGACGCCGTGTCGCAGACCGATGCGGCCGACGAACATATCCTGCGCGCCGAGGCGCTGGCGCGGCAGCTCGATCAGCGCGTCGCCCAACTGGTTGCGAGCGGCGACACCGTGGCCGCCCTCGAAGGCCGGCTCGGCGAGCTGGGCCGCACCGCCGAGGCGGTCGAGCGCATGGTCCAGTCGCTGGCCGACCACGAGACGATGGTGCAGTCGGTGAAGGCCGAGGTCGACAACATCCGCCAGATCAGCGGCCGCAGCCGGGCCGACCTGCAGTACGTGACCGAGCACCGCGGCGAAGTGGTCGAGCTGCGTGCCAAGGTCGAAGACCTTATCGGCCGGCTTGCCGACACCGACGGCAAGATCGTGCAGATCGAGTCGCGCCGCAAGGTGGTGGAGGAAGTGCAGTCGCGCGCCGAGGGCATCACGCACATGCTCGACGACATCCACGTGAACCTGCAGATGCTCAGCGAGCAGCGCGCCGCGATCGACGACGTGGGCGAGAAGCTGGCGCGGCTGGAGTTCACCGTGCAGGAGGCCGACAGCACGCTGCGCACCCTGCAGCGCGAGCGCGAGGTGGCCGAGCGCATCGAGCAGGGGATGCGGGCGCTGCGGGCGCGCGGCGGCGCGGGGCAGGCTAAGTAGCGGTGCGGAGCCGGCGGGGTTTTCGTCGCGGCGTCAGCGGCGTCGGCGTCGCACGCACGAATCGGTTGACTTCGACGTATGAGCCTGTCGGAGCCAGGCTGCGTGAGTGCTGAATTCGCATGCCCTCATACGGTGAGCGTCATTGGCACTTCATCCGCTGAGCTGACGGCCGCAGCGCGCGCTATCGACCCGTTACTGCCATTTGCACCGGCGTCGCGAATGTCGGGTATGCAGCGGGTGCGGTCGTTCGCGCCGCTGATACGGACGACCGATGCCTGCTCCAGACCAGTCGGTGAATCCAGCTTGAGCTGTCGGCTCACCACAAGCGGCAGCGCCTGGAACTCAGGCAACAGTGCGATGCCCAGTCCCTGCGCGGCGCAGTGCCGCACCGCGAGGTTGTTGTTGGCCGCAGAGCGCGCCTTCGGCCGGATCGTCGCTGTCGCGCTCGACTGACAACTCTGAGGCAAGGCAAACAGGTCGAAGGATGTCGAATCAGAGTCGGCAATGTGTTCGTCCTCGGCGGAACTGCGGATAGAACACTCGCAGGCTACGGCCTAACGCCATACCGCCGGTGACCACGCAACAGGCCCCAGTCACCGCGGCGGGCCACTCATTGCACTTCAACGCAGCCGATGGCGAGAGTGTGGATGGAACCCACCTCGCCCGCGACGGCCCGACGAACTGCGCGTCACAAGTCGCGCCAGTTGGCACACCTCACGGGCAAACATCTCCGGCGAACGGTCTCGAAGTTAGCCAATCGCCCGCAGGCCCCGTTGGACCCAGGAAGGAGCTGTCATTACGGCGCTGCCGCCGCCCCGAGACGGCACACCTTGAGCCGTCCCCAGCTAGCAGGCTACTTGCGGGGGGCCAAGGCCGATGGAGAGATCCAATGGGAGATTCTTGAGCCCGTGCGCCGCGCGCAACTCTGAGTCGGGGTGGCTATGATCTTTTTGCAAACGCGACCGCGTTATCATTAAAGACTCAATGATCTCCAGCCGCATCTGCTCATCACCTTCGAATCGACGAGGCTCCCCCTTGAAACGCTACAAGCGCGCCGCGCTGATGCTCTGCTCTGCCACACCGATCGCACTCACCGCTATGGCACAGGAGCCGAGCCCTGGCGCGAGTCTGGACGCCATCACCATCACCGGCACCCGTCAGGCGTACCAAGGCGACTTCAGTCGCTTGGAGACGCCGCAAGCCGAACAGTCCATCGATGCGGAGACCCTGCGGGCTTCCGGGGCGCTTGACCTGACCCGGGCGCTGGACCTATCGGCGTCGGTGGCCCGCCAGAACAACTTCGGCGGGCTGTGGAACGCGTTTGCGCTGCGCGGCTTTGTGGGCGACGAGAACCTGCCCAGCAACTACCTGGTGAACGGCTTCAATGCCGGCCGCGGCTTCGGCGGGCCGCGCGACCTATCGGGCATCGAATCGGTCGACGTGCTTAAAGGGCCGCGCGCGGCACTGTTCGGACGCGGTGAGCCCGGCGGCACGGTCAACTTGGTGACCAAGCGCCCCACGTTCAAAACGGCCGGCGAGTTACACCTCTCCGCCGGCAGTTTCGAGACCTACCGGGCTGATGCGGACTGGACAACCCCGCTGTCCGAAGCTGTCGCGGTGCGCCTGATCGGCTTCGCCGAAGACGCTGGCAGCTTCCGCGACACCGTCGAGACCCGCAAGTACGGCGCGAGCCCGTCGCTGGCGTGGCGCATCAGCCCGCAAAGCAGGCTGGTCTATGAACTGGAGCTCAGCCATCAGGAGATCCCGTTCGACCGCGGCGTGCTGGCAATCAACGGCGAGCTAGGTCGCATCCCACAAAGCCGCTTCCTGGGCGAGCCAGGAGACGGGCCGCTGAAGGCCGACGTGCAAGGTCACCAGCTCGAGTTCCAGCACGACTTCAGCAAGGACTGGAGCGCCCTGGTGGGGTTCACCACGCGCAAGACCTCGCTGGAAGGCTTCTCGACCGAAGCGGAGCTGGCGGCCAATCGCCAGCAACTGCTGGTCGACGGCCGGACACTGACCCGCCAGCGCCGGTTTCGCGATTACGACGCGTCCTACCAGGTGATCCGCGGCGAGATCAATGGCCGCTTTCAGCTCGCGGGGCTTCAGCACCGTCTGATCTTCGGGGTCGATGCCGACCGTTTCGAGAACGACCAGGTCTTCCTGCGCGCCCGCGCGCCCACGCTGGCCGGCAACCCAACGCCAGCACAGCAGCAGGCGATCGACGTTTTCAATCCGGCCTACGGCAGCTACGCCCTGCCCACGCCGACACCGTTGACCAACCGAGTCGAGACGCAGAGGTCGGTGGGCCTGTTCGCGCAGGACCAGATCAACCTGAGCGAGCGTTTGCAGCTACGTCTGGGCGCGCGCATCGATGACTACCGGCAGACTCTGCTCAACCGAGCGAACGGCCAGACGTCGTCGCAGGAGGAAACGCGGGTCAGCCCGCAGCTCGGCCTCGTTTTCCGGGCGAGGGAGGGGCTCTCGCTGTATGCCACGTACGGTGAGAACTTCCGGCCGTTGTCAGGCGCAGATGCCCAGGGCAATGGCTTCGAGCCCAACCAGTCGACCTCGGTCGAGGCCGGCGCGAAGTTTTCGCTCGGCGGCATCGACGCGACGGTGGCCGTGTTCGAAGTAAAGCAGAAGAACATCCTGGTGGTCGACGACCCCAGCGCGTTCACCCTGGCTGCCATAGGCAAGGCCAGGAGCCAGGGGCTCGAAATCGACCTGCAGGGCGAGATCGCCAGTGGCTTGAGCGTGTGGGCCTCCTATGCCTATGTGGACGCAAAGACCTCCAACACCTTCAACGACGCCAACTTCGGCGTTCCTGTGCCCGCTGGCACGCGGTTGCTCAACGTGCCCAAGCACACTCTGAGCCTGCAGTTAGTGAAGTCCATCCCTGTGGCCGGGCGCGGTCTGCAGCTCGGCGGCGGATTGGTTCACGTGGGCGAGAGATCGGGCGAGTCCACCACCAGCTTCAAGCTGCCGGCCTACACGGTGGCGCGAGCCTTCGCCGCCTATGAGTTGACGAAGTCGACGACCTTGCGCCTGGACGTCGACAACCTGTTCAACGAGACCTACTACACCAACTCGTTCTCGGCAATGTGGGTGCAACCGGGCACCCCGCGCAGCGCGCGGGTGTCGGCTTCGCTCAAGTTCTGACATGGAGTCCGATATCAAGCTGCAAGCTGAGCAACTGCGCGTTCAGCGCGGCAGCAAGGAGGTGCTAGCGGGCATCAGCTTCGCCGTAGCGCGCGGCGAGGTGTACGGGCTGCTGGGCGGCAACGGTGCCGGCAAGTCGACGACGCTGGCCACCTTCCTCGGCTTCCTGCCTGCCGCCGGCGGCCGCGTACTCGTCAACGGCAAGGACGTCGGCACCGACCTGGTGGCTGCCCGGCGCGCCCTGGCCTACCTGCCGGAGGCTGCCTCGCTGTACGAACACCTGGATGCGCGCGAAAACCTGCGCTACTTCCTGCAACTGGCGCAGGTGCACTGCATCGCAGCCGACATCGACGCGGCGCTGGACCGCGTCTCACTGGCCGCCGATGCACGCGGGCTCAGGCTGCGCGGGTACTCCAAGGGCATGCGCCAGAAGGTGGCCATCGCCCTGGCCATCCTGCGCGACACCGACATCCTGCTGCTCGATGAGCCGACGTCCGGGCTGGACCCGACGGCCATCGACGAGTTCCACGATCTGGTGCGCGCTCTGGCCGATTCCGGCAAGACGATCCTGATGGTCACGCACGACGTGTACGGCGCCTGCCAGGTGGCCGATTGCATCGGCTTACTGCGTGGCGGGCAACTGGTGGCGCAGTTCGAAGCGCCGGCAGGCGGTCGCATCGACACCGAGACCGTGCACCGCGCGTTCTCGGCCACGGCGGCAGCGTGAAGCACCTGTTCACTATCGCCGGCGCCGAGTGGCGCCACTGGCTGCGGTCGCGCCTGGCATGGGGCGGTGCCTTGCTCTTGGCCGGGCTGCTGGTCGCGACCACGGTGCTGACCACGCTGCGCATGCAGGGCGAAGCGGCGGAGCGTGCGCACCACCAGGCCGAGGCTGAAGCGGCCTTCCTGTCGCAACCTGCCCGGCACCCGCACCGCATGGTGCACTACGGTCACTACGTCTTCCGCACGCCGGCGCCGCTGGCGCGGTTCGATCCGGGGCTGGACCCGGTCACGGGCCAATCTATCTTTCTCGAAGGCCACCGTCAGAACACGGCCATGTTCGCGGCGTCGGGCGCCAGTGCCGATCTGGGCTCACTGAGCTGGCTGAGCCCGGCCCTGGTCTACCAGCTGTTTGCACCGCTGATGGTGATCCTGCTGGGCCATGGCCTGATCGCCCGCGAGCGCGAGGCCGCGACCCTGGCGACGCTGCTCGTGCAGGGCACGCCGGGCCGGGTGGTGCTGGCCGGCAAGGCGCTGGCGCTGCTGTCCTTCGTGGCGGTGCTGCTGCTGCCGATGGCACTGAGCGCGGGGCTGGCCGTCCACGCGGGCGACAGCGCGCTGGCCGCCGTGGCGTTGCTGGGCGCCTACCTGCTGTACCTGTCGATCTGGAGCGCGCTGGCCTTGGTGGCCTCGGCGCTGCTCAGGCGGCGCTCGGCCGTGCTGGCAACCCTGGCGACACTTTGGATCGCACTGGCGCTGGTGCTGCCGGCCACGGCCGCCAGCTGGGCGGCGAAGGCCGTGCCGATGGCCGGCAAGCTCGAGACCGACCTGGCGATGCTGGGCGATCTGCGCAAGCTGGGCGATGGCCACAACGCCAACGATCCGGCCTTTGCCCAGCTGCGTGCCGATCTGCTGGCCAAACATGGCGTGCAGCGCGTCGAAGACCTGCCGGTGAACCTGCGCGGCGTCGTGGCCCAGGTCGGCGAGCAGAAGCTCACCGAGACCCTGAACACCTATGCCCGGGCCCAGATGGAAACAGAGACCCGGCAGGCGGCGGTGCTGGCGAACCACGGCTGGATCACGCCGCTGCTCGCGGTGGCCGAGGCCTCGCGCGCCGTGGCCGGCACCGACCTCGCACACCACCATCGCTTCCTGCAGGAGGCCGAGGCCCTGCGCTACGCCTTCGTGCAGGGCCTGAACAAGGTGCATGCAGAGAAGCTGGCCTACAGCGACGACGTCCGGCGCAGCGCCGATGCGTCGGCCGAGGAGCGAACGCGCGTGGATGCCGCGAACTGGCAGTTGCTGGATCGTTTTGTCTTCGCGCCCGACGCGGCGAACACTCGCATCGCCCGGGCTTGGCCGCAATGGCTGATGCTGTGCGTGTGGTGCGCTGTGCTGGCCGGCGCCGGGCTCTGGGCCGGCGGAAGGCTCGAACCATGAGCACCCCGCGCTCTTCCACGGGCATGTGGCCCTCGCTTCGGCGCGAAGCAGCCTTCCTGTCCCGCGACCGCTCGGTGTGGGCCTGGTGGCTGGTCGTGCTGTGCCTGTCGGTGCTCTCCGTTTCGGCCGGGCTGTCCGAGATCCGCCAGCAGAAGGCCACGATCGCCCATATGGTCGAAGCCGACCGCGCCGACCGGGCGGCCGTGCTCAGCGCACAGAAGGACTGGGGCGGTGCGGCGTACTACAGCTTCCACCTCACCTTCGACCCGCCGTCCAACTTCGCCTTTGCTGCCCTGGGCCGGCGCGACGACGCGGCGTGGAAGCACCGCGTGCGCATGCTGGCGCTGGAGGGGCAGATCCATGAGCGCGATGCCGGGCATCCGGTGCTGGCCCTGATCGGACGCTTCGACTTCGCCTTCCTCGCGGCCTTCGTGCTGCCGCTGGTGCTGATCGTCCTGCTGCACGACCTGCGCGCCAGCGAGCGCGTGGCCGGGCGCCACGACCTGCTGGTGGCCACCGCCGGCAAGGCGGCATGGCTGTGGCATCTGCGCGCCGGGCTGCGCGCCGGCGGCGTGTTCGTTGGCGCTGCGCTGCCCCTGCTGGTGGCCGGCAGCGTGGCCGGCACGGCCGCACCGACGGTGCTGGCAGCCTGCGCGTGCCTGCTGGCCTACGTGCTGTTCTGGGCCGGGGTCTGCGCCATCGTGGCCGGCCGGCAGCAGTCGGGCGAAGTGATCCTGGCCACGCTGCTGGCGCTGTGGATCCTGCTGGGGGTGGTCGTCCCGGCCACGGGGCGCATCGCCATCGACCGCGCCGTGCCCGTGCCGTCGGGCGCCGACATCATCATGACCCAGCGCGAGGCGGTGAACGATGCTTGGGACCTGCCCAAGGCCGCGACGATGGACGCCTTCGCCGAACGCCATCCGCAATGGGCGGCCCACACGGCCGTCGAGCGCCCGTTCGAGTGGAAGTGGTACTACGCCTTCCAGCAGGTGGGTGACCAGAAGGCGCAGGCATTGTCGGAGGCCTACACCGCGGGCCGCCTTCAGCGCGACCGGCTGGCCGGCTGGCTGGCCGTGATCGCACCCCCCGTGCTGCTGGAACGATCGCTGCAGGCCCTGGCGGGCACCGACCTACGGGCGTCTCTGGCCTATGAGGCTCGTGTGCGTGCCTTTCACGCCTCGCTGCGGGAGTTCTACTACCCGAAGCTCTTCCGGGATGAGCGATTCGACCCTGCCGCGCTCGATGCTCTGCCGCGATTCGCTGTTAAAACGGCGCAGCGCTGACGTTGCAGGCTTGCGTGTCGGGCCATCACGGGCGTATCCCCTTTCCGGCATCAAGAGCCATTAGCAGCGCATCCGCCACCGGGCCGGCACGCCGGTGCCATACCGCGCACCGCCGCTCGATCTCGCGAAAGCCCAGTCGCTCATACAGTCGAATGGCTGGGGCGTTGTCAGCCGCCACGGCCAGCCACAGCCCGCGGGCCAGGCCTTCACGTCTTAGTTCTTCCAGCGCCGCCTGGAACAAACGGGTTCCGATGCCTCGGCCTGGCAGGATCACACCAAACTCCTCGATCTTCGGCCCGCCCTGCGCGTTGCCGATACCCGTGACCCACAGGAAGGCGGCAGCCTCGCCCTGCTCTTGCCAGATCCACAGCCGCTGGGCGCGATCGTCCAGCGCCTGAATCAGCTGTTGGTCGGTGTAGGCCGCCAGCTTGCCCAGGTTGTCGGGCGCATTGAGGACACTCTGCACGAAGGCGATGTCGCCGCGAGTCGCCGGGCGGATCATGTGCGGTGCGCGACCCGCGGAATCACATTACGCATCGGTGCCGGCAGCGCCGCATGGATGGGCCTCACCTGCCCATGAGCCAACGCTGTGTGCTCGGGCCTGCGTAGTGCCTCGCTGGCAAACCAGCCGCCGTGTCGCAGCACCCGTGCGACCTCGCGCAAGCCTGTCTGCGCATCAAACCCCAGGCGCTGCCTGTCTTGCACCTCACAACTTAGTCGACCCGTCGAGCGACGGGCTGCAAGCAACCGATGTATGCGCCGCGCCATTTGCGCAGAGAACTCCATGGTCCCGCCATCCACGGGCGCTAGCTACCGTGCTTTCCGCCGGTTAGTGCAGCGCGGTGGCGCGTGCGAGTTCCAACGGCCACAGGCAATGTCGAGCATCCGGGCGCGTTGGGGAAAGCCGGCCGGCCACACTCGGGAACAGTTGCAGCGCCGAGTAGCCAGTGCACCGGGGCGGCGATCTGCTGGTACGACTGCGCGTGCTGGTCCCAGCGTTCGGGCCATGGCGACATCGAGGTGGGCAAGGGCTTGTCTGGCATGACTCAGGCCTTCAGGGCAACGCACTGCCCAAGCCCGGACAGCAGCACATCCTTGGGCATGTCGCGACCGATAAACACCATCTTCGACTCGCGCTTCTCGCCGGGCTTCCAGGCGGCGCCAGTGTCCGATGCCATCAGCATGTGCACGCCCTGAAGCACCATGCGCTGTTTCATGCCCTGAATGTTGAGCATGCCTTTGTAGCGCATCAGGTTCGTACCGTAGACCTGAATAGCGCCGGACAAAAAGTCCTCCACACGCTCGAGGTCCAGTGGCCGATCCTCCCGAAACACGAAGGAGGTGACGTCGTCGTCGTGCTCGTGGTCGACGTCGGTCAGAAAGTCCGGTTCGATCTCGAGGATGGCGTTGAGGTTGAAGCCGCGGATGTCCAGAAGGTCGTCGATGCTGGCCTGACCATGGCTGGCCTCGCCGATCTTTGCGCGCGGGTTCATCTTCACCAGGCGTTGCCGCAGCTGCGCCACGTCGTCGGGCGGCACCACGTCGATCTTGGTGATGAGGATGCGGTCGGCAAAGCCCACCTGCTCCTGCGCCTCGTGGTGCTCGTCCAGCTGCTGCGGCGCGTGCTTGGCGTCGACCATCGTCACGATGGCGTCCAGCAGGTACTGCTGGCCGATGTCGTCGTCGACGAAGAAGGTCTGGGCCACTGGTGCGGGGTCGGCCAGACCGGTGGTCTCGATGATCACGCGGTCGAAGTGCAGTTGACCGGCTTCCTTCTTGGCGTGCAGCTCGCCCAGGATGCGCACGAGGTCGCCGCGCACGGTGCAGCAGATGCAGCCGTTGTTCATCTCGACAATCTGCTCGTCACGGTCCTGCACCAGCAGCTCGTTGTCAATGCCGACCTCACCGAACTCGTTCTCGATCACGGCGATGCGGTGGCCGTGCTGCTCCTTCAGGATGCGGTTGAGCAGCGTGGTCTTGCCGCTGCCCAGGAAGCCGGTGAGGATGGTGACGGGGATCTGGCTCATGGTGCCTTCCTTCAAGCTTGCTTGGGGGTTTGTTCGAGCGCCTTGGCGAACCACTGACGGACCCGGGCCAGGTGAGCCTTGCCGTATAGCTGCTCGAAGCGGCGCGTCTCATCGGCGCCGGGGTTGCTCCAGACGGCCAGACGCTCCTCGGCAAAGGCGCGGGTCAGCGCGATGCCGCACTCCACCGTGATGCAGTGGTACCACTGCTCGTAGGTCTGCGGAATGACAGGTGTCTTCATGCCGCAACCTCCTTGCGCTGCCACTCCGGGAAGGGGTCGGGCAGGTCGGCCCAGCCGGCGTAGCCCCTGCCGCTCGCCGGTCCCTTGCGGGTCTCGGTGTAGTTCAGGTGCATCGCCTTCCAGGCCTGCTCGATGGCCGAGCGGTCCGTGTTCCGGCCGATGAAGACCACCTCGTTCAGACGATCGCCGTGCGGCTCCTTCCAACGGGCATCGATGTTGCGGCGCTCGTCGGTGCCCGGTGCCGGCCAGCGGCTGCGCGGCGCGGCCGCCCACCAGCGGCCCACGGGCTCGTGGGTGGCGGTGTTGCCGGCGCGCGAGTAGTTCACCACCCAGTCGGGGCGGCTGGCCAGCCACACATAGCCCTTGGCGCGCAGCAGGCCCGGCAGCGGCAGGTCCATGAACGTGGAGAAGCGCCAGGGGTGCAGCCGCTCGTGGCTGCGCAGCACGAAGCTCTCGATGCCGTAAGCCTCGGTCTCGGGCGTGTGGCGTCCTTCCAGCTCGCGCACCCAGCCCGGCATCTGGCTGGCGCGTTCCATGTCGAAGAGGCCCGTGCCCAGCACGTCCTTTAGCGGCACGCGGCCATGGTTGGCGAAGACGACCCGAGCCACCGGGTTCAGTGCCTTGACGACGGCGGTCACCTCGTCACGCCGCGCCGCATCGACCTTATCGATCTTGTTGACCACCACCACGTCGGCGAACTCGATCTGTTCCGTCAGCAGTGCCGCGAGCGTGCGCGTGTCGTCGGGCCCGGCGGTTTCGCCCCTCTGCTCAAGCAGATCGGTGCTGCTGAAGTCGGCCAGCCGGTTGTGGGCGTCGACCACGGTCACCATGGTGTCGATCTTCGCCACCTCGCCCAGGCTGTCGCCGTTCTCATCGGTGAAGTTGAAGGTGGCGGCCACCGGCAGCGGCTCGCCGATGCCGGTGCTTTCGATCAAAAGGTAGTCGAAGCGCCCCTCGGCCGCCAGCTTGCGCACCTCCACCAGCAGGTCCTCGCGCAGCGTGCAGCAGATGCAGCCGTTGCTCATCTCCACCAGCTTCTCGTCGGTGCGCGACAGCGCGGCGCCGGCGTCGCTGGCACTTCGGTCCACCAGCGACGCGTCGATGTTGACCTCGCTCATGTCGTTGACGATCACCGCCACGCGCAGCCCTTCGCGGTTGGCCAGCACGTGGTTGAGCAGCGTGGTCTTGCCGGCGCCGAGGAAGCCGGAAAGGACCGTGACGGGAAGCCGTGTAGTGGTCATGTAAGAGATGCGAATCGTCAGAATCTGTTTGTAATGGTAGTGCATTATCATTAAAGAAAGGACGAGCCATGTACTGGCTCACGGTTCCGGGCGAAACGGAACACCACCGCCGACGCGATCAACCCTCGACATCCGGTACCCTTGATGCATGGAACGCAACACCCGCCAGCGCAGCGCGATTCGGGATGCGATCGCGCAGGCCGACCGACCGCTTCTGCCGCAAGAAGTGTTGGACGCCGCGCAGCTGGCTGTGCCAGGCCTCGGCATCGCAACCGTTTACCGCACCCTGAAGCTGCTGGTCGACGAAGGCGAACTGCAGGCCGTGAACCTGCCGGGCGAGAACGCGCGCTTCGAGCTGGTCGGTCATCAGCACCACCACCACTTCCAATGCCGGCAGTGCCAGCGCGTGTTCGACGTGCATGCCTGCCCGGGCGACCTGTCACGCTTGGCGCCGCATGGCTTCACGGTCGAGGACCACGACCTGACGCTGTACGGGCGTTGCAGCGACTGTGCGCGGCCAACCCGCACCGCCCGGCGCGTGGCAGCCAAGTCACCGAAAAGCAAGCGCCAACGCGGCTGACAGGGCGGCGCTACTCCGGCGGGTCGGCATGCTGACGGCCGGCGCCCCTGTGCGACTGGCCTGGGCCACGTTGGCCGTTCTCGCGCTGTGGTTGGCCGTCGCGTGGGCGATCTGGTGAGCAACGCAGTGCGAATCCACGATCTGACCGTGGCCTACCGCGGGCACCCGGCGGTCCATCACGTAAGCGGCGACTTCGATACCGGCACCCTGACGGCTGTAGTCGGCCCCAACGGCGCGGGCAAGAGCACGCTGCTGGGCGCGCTGGGCGGCGCGGTGCGTGACTACGAAGGACGCATCGAGCATGACCCGACACTGCGCGTTGCCTACCTGCCACAGGCGTCGGCTCTGGATCGCAGTTTCCCGATTCGCGTGGATGAGGTTGTCGCGATGGGTCTGTGGTCGCGCATCGGCAGCTTCGAGGGACTGCGGTACGACGAACGCCGCCGCATCGACGATGCGCTGGCGGCCGTGGGCCTGACTGGATTCGCGCACCGCTGGCTGAGCGAGTTGTCGGCGGGTCAGGCGCAGCGCGTGTTGTTCGCACGCGTCATGGTTCAAGACGCAGGGCTGATCCTGCTGGACGAGCCCTTCAATGCCATCGACGCCCGCACCACTGCCGACCTGTTGACGATACTGCATCGCTGGAAGCTCGAGGCGCGCACCGTGATTGCAGTGCTGCACGACCTCACCCAAGTGCGTGAGCACTTCGAGCAGGTGCTGCTGCTGGCCCGCGAGCGCGTGGCCTGGGGGCCGACCGCCGAGGTATTGAAGGCCGAGAATCTCTTCAAAGCACGCCAGATGGCGGAGGCGTGGGACGATTCCGCACCCCGTTGCGTGGTGCCGTCGTGACCACATTGGCGACGCTCGCGCTCGAGCCCTTCATCGAGTTTCCGTTCATGCGTCGGGCGTTGGTGGCCACGCTGGCGCTGTCGATCGGCTGCGCGCCGATCGGCTGCGTGCTGGTGTTGCGCCGCATGAGCCTCGTGGGCGACGCGATGGCGCATGCCGTGCTGCCGGGCGCGGCGGCAGGGTTCCTACTTGCCGGGCTGTCGCTGCCGGCCATGAGTCTGGGCGGCTTCGTCGCCGCGCTAACGGTGGCGTTGGCGGCCGGCTTCGTCACCCGCAGCACGCCGCAGCGCGAGGACGCCAGCTTCGCGGCCTTTTACCTTATCGCGCTGGCGCTTGGCGTCCTGCTCGTGTCTCTGCGTGGCAGCCAGATCGACCTTATGCACATGCTGTTCGGCAGTGTGTTGGCGGTGGACGACGTAGCGCTGCTGCAGATTGCCGCAGTGGCCAGCATCACGCTGTGGGCGCTGGCGCTGATGTATCGGCCGCTGGTGCTGGAGAGCTTCGACCCCGGTTTCCTGCACAGCGTGGGAGGCCCCGGTGCACACGCGCACATGTTGCTGCTGGTGCTGCTGGTGGCCAATCTCGTCAGCGCCTTTCAAGCGCTGGGCACGCTGATGGCGGTGGGTCTGATGATGCTGCCGGCGGCTGCCGCGCGCTTCTGGGTCGCGGGGCTGCCGGCAATGGCCGCCTTGTCGGTGGCTGTCGGGGCCACGTCTGGCGCGGCCGGACTGCTGCTGAGCTACCACGCCGAACTTCCGTCGGGTCCGTGCATCGTTCTGGTGTGCGGTACGGCCTACATCGCTTCGGTGATGTTCGGCGCTCGTGACGGCATCGTCACGCGGCGCGTGCGCGCTTCTTTCCACCTCACAGGTTAGACACCATGACGTCGATCCATCGCCGAACCTTCTTCATTGGCAGCGCCGCCCTGACAACGCTGTATCCGCTGACCCTTTGGGCACAATCCTCCGCACCACGTGTCGTCGCCAGCTTCTCGATCCTCGCCGACATGGCAGCCGAACTCGCCCCAAGTGGCGTCGAGGTAACTGCACTGGTCGGAACGGACGCTGACGCGCATGTCTACGAGCCCAGTCCAGCCGATGGCAAGCGCTTGGCCCAGGCCGACCTGGTGCTGATAAACGGCCTGGGCTTCGAAGGTTGGATCGAGCGAATGGTCAAGGTCTCTGGCTACCGGGGCATGGTCGTGGTGGCGACCCAAGGCATAAAGCCTCGCCGCGGCGGGCACCATGATGTCGATCCCCACGCTTGGCAGGACCTAGCTCTTGCGCGCAAGTACGCCGCCAACATCAGTGCCGCCTTCGCCCAGCGTTGGCCCGGCCAACGCGATGAGCTCACCCGACGCAACGCCGAGTATGTGGCGCGCATCGACCAACTCGACGTCCGGGTGCGCGAGTGGCTGGGGGCGGTGCCACGCGCGCGACGCCGGGTCATCACCTCGCATGATGCCTTCGGCTACTTTGGCGCAGCTTACGGCGTGGACTTCCTGGCGCCGCAGGGCTGGAGCACGCACAGTGAGCCCTCGGCAGCCGCCGTGGCGCGGCTCATTCGCCAGATCAAGAACGACGGCGTGCGCGCGATCTTCGTCGAGAACATCAGCGACCCGCGCCTGATCGAGCGCATCGCTCACGAGGGGGGCGCGCGCGTCGGCGGCACCCTCTACTCGGACGCACTGTCCAAGCACGGCGGCCCCGCTGCAACGTACCTGCAGCTTTTCGAACACAACGCTCGCAGCCTGGCCGCCGCTCTGCAGGTCTGAGGAACTTTTCGAGCGGACGTACGGCGACATGGACAGTACAACCGGCGGTGCTGAAGCTGCCCCCGAGCACTTCGACTCCGAAGCGCTAAGCCCTGGTTCTTCAACCCCTTCGGTCGCGTACCCCGAACGTTCTACATGAGCGGCGGAGGCGGATGTCTCCCAGTCTGTCGCTTGAGGGGTTAAATCGACGTCAATCCTGCGCTCAGACCTGCGCGGCCTCACTCACACGTTCAACTCGTCACTGGACTGATCGTCTCCTTTCGACGCATAAGCAGTTTCGTGACTACCTTGATTGGATGTCTGAGTTCAGTCTGAAGCGGACAACCGTGCGCTGATCGTTAGTTTCGACAACTGGTCGATCGCAGAAACAACTGCCACCGCCTGAAGCGGACACCGCCAACACCCGATCCCTTGCCGCCGATCGCACTTTCAAGCCCGACACTACGCACCGCACCCCGGCACGTCGTACCGCAGCTCGGCAAACCCGCTCCCGATCGCCCTCGCCGCCGTCAGCTTCAACGGCGGCGCGGTGATCCGGCACGGCAGCAGCGGCTGGCCCCGACCGAGGGTCACGGAGGCCACTTGCACGATGATCTCGTCGAGCAGGCCGGCGTCGTGGAACTGGCCCACCAGTTCGCCGCCGCCCACCAGCCAGCGATTGCAGGTACCGGCCGCCGCGCACATCACGTCGTGCACCGGCCGCTCGTCGCCCTGCACGATGCGGATGTCGGCGCCGGGCACGCCGGGCAGCGTGCGATGCGTGAACACCCAGGCCGGCTGCGTGCAGGGCCAGGGCGCGGCGTCGCTGCGGCCGGGCTTGACCGCATGCGCGAGCATCCACTCGTAGGTGCTGGCACCCATCGCCAGCGCGCCCACGCCTGCAATGAACTGCGGATGGCCGGTGTCGGCCAGCGCGCCCAGCGGGAACAGCCAGTCGAGCGAATGATCCTCGGTGGCGATGAAACCGTCCAGGCTGCTTGCGGTGTAGTACTGCGTCTTCATCATCGCCACCTCTCGATCCAAGCGCACGCCACGTCTAGCGCGGCCGATCGCCGTCCACGGCCAACCGCTGCCTTCAGCCCGGCCGCAAGTCGCGCAGCATCTCCCGCGCCGCGTTGTGCCCCGGCGCGCCGGTCACGCCACCGCCCGGATGCGCGCCCGAGCCGCAGTGGTACAGCCCCTTCAGCGGGCCGCGATACCGAGCGTGGCCGAACACCGGGCGCATGCTGAACAACTGATCGAGCGACAGGGCGCCATGGAAGATGTCGCCGCCGATGAGCCCGAACTCGCGCTCCAGGTCGAGCGGCGACAACGCGCGATAGCCGAGCAATGAACGGCGGAAGTTCGGGCAGTACTGCTGCACGACATCGAAGATCGCTTCCACCGCAGCCGGCTTGAGTGAATCCCAGTCTGCGTCGGGCTTGAATTGCTGGCAGAACAGCGAGGCCACGTGGGCGCCCTTGGGCGCCAGTGAATCGTCCACCACGCTCGGGATCAGCATCTCGACGATCGGCGCGCGCGCGAAGCCCTGCGCTTCGGCGTCGCGCCACGCCTGGTCCATGTACGCGAGCGAGGGCGCGAACACGATGCCGCTGGCGTGATGCGGCTGCGCCTGCGTTCCAGGCAGTGCGGTGAAGTCAGGCAGCTCGGACAGCGCCAGGTTGATCCGCAGCGAGCCCGAGCCGCAGCGGTAGCGGTCGATGGCGCCGGCAAAGTCCTCCGGCAATGCGCTGCGCTCGATCAGGCGCTGGTACAGCAGCTTTGGGTTGACGTTGCTCGCGACCGCGCGCGCGCGGATCGCTTCACCCGAGTCCAGCAGCACGCCCATCGCCCGACCCTGCTCCACCAGCACCTGCTTGACCGGCGCGTCAACATCGATCTGCACGCCACGTGCACGCGCTTCGTCGGCCATCAGTTCGGTGATGCGGCCCATGCCGCCGATCGCGTGGCCCCACTTGCCGGGCTTGCCGTTGACCTCGCCGAAGCAGTGATGCAGCAGCACATAGGCGGAGCCGGCCGCATACGGGCTGGCGTAGTTGCCGACCACCGAGTCCCAGCCGAGCACGCTCTTGAGCGGCTCGGACTCGAACGTCGCATCGAGCCAATGACCCGCGCTCTTGGTGAAGACATCGATCAGATCGCGCTGCCCCGCGCGTGGCAGCTTGCCCACCTGCCACAGCAGCCGCGCTGCGCTCACCGCATCGCGCGCACTCTGCACCGCGAACGGCCCGCCCAGGTTGGGCGGCGCTTCCAGCACCCACTGTTTGAGAACGTCTGCCAGGCGGTCGAGCTGCGCGTAGTACGCGGGTAGCCGCTGTGCATCGCGCGCGGAGAACCTGGCCACTTCGGCCTGCGTGGCGGCCAGGTCGCCGCCGAACTTCAGCGAGCGCCCGTCCGGCAAGGGAACGAAGTTGGAGAACGGCCGCTCGACGATGCGCAGACCACGCTCCGCGAGCTTCAGATCGCGGATCACCTGCGGGTTGAGCAGGCTCACCGTGTAGCTGGCGGTGGAGTTGCGAAAGCCTGGATGGAACTCTTCGGTGACCGCCGCGCCACCGACCACGCCGCGACGCTCGACCACACGCACTTTGAAGCCGGCGGCGGCGAGATAGCAGGCGCAGACGAGGCCGTTGTGGCCGGCGCCGATGATGAGAACGTCTGTCGTCGTCATGTCGGCCCGGATGTTAGCCGCCCGCCCCGCGCCTCCTTGGCGCGCCGGGGCGAGCGTCGGTGCCTCACCCGGTCAGCATGAGTGCAATGCGATAGGTGGCGAACGAGGCCAGGTACGCCAGCCCAAACAGGTAGCCGGCCATCACCAGCGGCCAGGTCCACCCATTGGTTTCGCGCTTGACCGTGGCCAGCGTGGCCAGGCATTGCGGCGCGAACACGAACCAGGCGAGCAGCGACAGCGCGGTGGCGAAGCTCCACGTCTGCGCGATCAGCGGCGCCAGCGCCACCGCTGCGTCGTCACCGACAGCCGACAGGGCATAGACGGTGCCCAGCGCACTGACCGCCACTTCGCGTGCGGCCAGGCCGGGAACCAGCGCGATGCTGATCTGCCAGTTAAAGCCGATCGGCTCGAACACCACCGCGAGCGCGCGCCCCAGCGTGCCCGCCAGCGAGTACTCGATCGCCGGGCCGGTGGCGCCCGCCGGCGGCGCCGGATAGCTGGCGAGGAACCACAGCAACACGGTGAGCAGCAGGATGATGCCGCCCACCCGCCGCAGGAAGATCAGCACGCGCTGCCACAGGCCGAGCGCGATGTTGCGCACCGCCGGCCAGGCGTACTGCGGCAGCTCCATCATCAGCGGGCGGATCTGACGGCCGGCGTGGGTGAAATGCTTGAGCATCCAGGCCACCGCCATTGCGCCGATGATGCCGGCCGCGTACAGCGCAAACAGCACCAGGCCCTGCAGCTCGATCGCACCGCCCAGTTCGCGCGCCGGAATGAAGGCGCCGATCAGCAGCGCATAGACGGGCAGCCGCGCCGAGCAGGTCATCAGCGGCGCCAGCATGATGGTCACCAGGCGGTCGCGCGGATCGGCGATCGAACGCGTGGCCATGATCCCCGGGATCGCACAGGCATGGCTCGACAGCAACGGGATGAACGAGCGGCCCGACAATCCGACCGTGCCCATCAGGCGGTCGAGCAGAAAGGCCGCACGCGGCAGGTAGCCCGACTCCTCGAGCACGAGGATGAAGAAGAACAGGATCACGATCTGCGGCAGGAACACCAGCACGCCGCCGGCACCGGCAATCACGCCATCCACCAGCAGACTGCGAATCCAGTTGTCAGGCAGCAGCGCGCCGGCCTGCTCGCCCAGCCATCCGGTAGCGGCCTCGATCCAGCCCATCGGCGCCTCGGCCCAGGCGAACACCGCCTGGAACACGAGAAACAGCACCGCGGCCATCAGCAACGGCCCGACCACCGGGTGCAGCACCACGCGGTCGATCCGGTCGCTTGCCTCGTGCGGGATCAGGTCGTCGAGGCCAAGCTGTTGCAGGATGTCGCGCACCACGTCGTGATCGGTCCGCGTGCTGCTGGAGTCCGACGCGGTGGCCGATGCCGCCGCCAACGCCGCCGCCTCCGTGCGCTTCCAGGCGGCGGGTTCGGCCAGCAGCGCCCGCAGCGCACTGTCGCCATCGCGCGCCACCCCGACGCAGCGCACCACCGGCACACCGAGGGCGGCTGCCAGGCGGTCGGCGTCGATGCGGATGCCGCGCGCCTCGGCCCGATCGGCCATGTTCAGCGCCACCACGCACGGCAGCCCGAGGCGCTGCACGCCCAGCACCAGGCGCAAATTGCGGCGCAAATTGGTGGCATCGACCACGCACACCACGAGATCCGGGCGCTTCTCGCCCTGCGCGCAGCCGGCCAGCACATCGCAGGTCACGCGTTCATCGGGCGAGCGTGGATGCAGGCTGTACGTGCCCGGCAGATCGAGCACCCGCAGGGCCTTTCCCGCCGCGGTGGTCAGTCGTCCTTCCTTGCGCTCGACCGTCACGCCCGCATAGTTGGCCACTTTCTGGCGACTGCCGGTGAGCAGGTTGAACAGCGCCGTTTTGCCGCAGTTGGGATTGCCGACCAATGCCACCAGCGGTCCGGTGGCGTGCAGGTGAACGACGGCCTCGGTCATGGCGCCGCCTCCACGCGGATCACCTGGACGCAGGCCGCCTCGCTGCGCCTCAGCGCAAAGGTGGAATGACCGACGCGGATGGCCAACGGATCGCTGCCCGGCACGCCGCGCGCCATCACCATGACGCGCTCACCTGGCAGGAAGCCCAGTTCCTCCAGTCGCTGCGGCAGGTCGTGGCCGGCGGGAGGCTCGGTGACGTGCGTGACCCGCAGGTCGGCTTGATGCGGCGCCTCATCCAGGCGCAGTGACACAGACATTGCGTTTCTTTCGTGGGCCACACCGGCCCGGGCGTTGAGGTGCCGATGCGGCGCCATTAATGAGATTGATTCTCATATGCGAACGAATCTCCTTTGTTGATCTTGCGCAATCGATGCGCAGCGCTGCAAAGCTCGTCGACCGGGTCGACTGGCGCTGAGCATCACGCCGCCGCAACTTCGGCAGCGCCAAGCAGACGCTGCCGAGCGCGCCGGTGACTGGCCGCCGCAGCCCTAATCGACACGCACGCTCAACCGACGAACCAGTGCGCCCCAACGTTCCACTTCGCTCTTGTTGTGCGCAGCGAACGCGTCCGGCGTGCCACCAATGACGCTCGCCCCAGCCTCTTGCAGCGAAGTGACCACCTGCGGCAGACGGATCACCGTGTTGAGCGCGGCGTTCAGGCGCTGCACCTGCGCCGCTGGCAGGCCCGGCGGACCGTAGACGCCGAACCAGCCGCTGGCCTCGAAGTCGCGCAGCTCGGGCACGCCACTTTCGCGCGCCGTGGGTACCTCGGGCAACAGCGGCGAGCGCGTGGCGGAGGTCACGGCCAGCGCGCGGGCGCGGCCGTCGCTCGCCGGCCCGCGCGAGACGACGATGGTGTCGAACATCAACTGCACCCGCCCGGCGAGGAAGTCCGGCAGGCCCTGCGCGCTGCTGCGGTAAGGAATGTGGACGCTGAACGTGCGCGTGGCGGCCTTGAAGCTTTCGGCGATCAGATGCGAGATGGTGCCGTTGCCGGAACTGGCGTAGTCCCATCGCCCCGGCTCACGCCGCAGCAGCGCCACCAGCTCGACCAGCGAACGCGCCGGCACGCTGGGGTGGACCATGATCACGTGCGGCACCGTGCACAGCAAGGCGATCGGCGTGAAGTCGCGCAGCGGGTCATAGGGCGGCTTGGGATACAGACTGGGCGCGATGGCGTGGTTGCTCACCGTGCCCCAGGCGAGCGTGCGCCCATCGGGCGCGGCGCGGGCCACCTCGGCCGCCCCCAGCAGGCCGCCGACGCCGGGCTTGTTGTCGATCACGATGGACTGGCCAAGCTCCGCTTCGAGGGCGCGCATGATGGGCCGCGCCAGCAGGTCGCTGGTGGCGCCGGCGGAAAATGGGATCACGAGGCGGATCCGATCGCCCTGCGCCGCCGCCGAAGACGCCCGTGCGGCGAGGCCGCCGAACACGGCCGCCGGCGCCAGCAGCGCACCCAGCACGCTGAGACTGCGGCGGCGACCATGAGCCAGGACGGGTGAGATGTGTTTGGGCTTCATGCAGAACCTTTCCATGGGGGATCAAAGCGGGTGGCGGGACCGCGTGCGACGCGGGACGATCGCGGGATTGCAGGACGAGAATCAGCACCGGCTTCTAGACCCGGCCGACTTCAGGCGCCGCCATCGATTCGCTTTTTGACCCGGCTTCCGCAGCTATACGGTGCGTCATCGCGGCGTCGTCCGCGAACGCATCTCGCCCGGCGGCCGACGGCGGATCCGCGGTAGCCGGCCGCTGCATGCGTCGTATCGATCGACGCGTGCGCAACTTGGCGAGCCAGATCACGATGCCGGTGACGCTGAGCATCGCCACCACCACGCCGATAACGGTCACGAAGACGCGAAACGGCAGCCCCCAGACCTGCGCCATATGCAGGCTGTACAACCAGTTGGTGACGGTATCGCCGCTGTACTGGCCGGTCGGCAGGTCGGTGTACTTCAGGGCTCCGGTGTTGGCGTCGAAGATGATCCGCGTCATGCCGTACCGATCGTGCAGGTCGGCGTCCGTGTTGACGATGTACCGGAACACCGCCTTGTGCGGGTCATAGCGCAGGCCGCGCTCCCGTTCGAGCGTGAAGCCGAGGCGCTGCGATTCGGTCAGGCCGTGGCCGCGCGCCACCTGCAGCGCCTGCGTCCACGACAGGCCTGGCTGCGGCTGATCCGCCTTCAGCGCGGGGAGCGCCTGCTCGCGCTCGTCGAGCGAGAAGACGAGCTTCATCACCGGCCGGTACACCTCACCGAGGTTGAAGCCGACACTGCTCCAAGCCAGCACGAACAACATCGCCCAGGTCCACAGGCCGCCCGCGCGATGCAGGTCGAAGTTGAGCTTGTAGCCGCCGGCCCGCCACCGGACCAGCCAGGCCGGGCGCCAGCGCGCCAGCCAGCCCGCGCGCGGCCCTGCGTCCACCGTCGCGCCCGCGCGACGCCGCAACGGAAACGTCAGGTAGCCGCTGACGAAGCAATCGATCGTCCACAGCAGGGCGACGATGCCGAACAGGTAGCCGCCCACGGTGCCGAGCGCGAGCTGGTAGTGGAGCCGGTACACGAACGGCATCAGGTTGTGCCAGCCCTGTGTGATCGCGCCCCACTTGCGCTCGCCCAGCACGGCGCCCGTGCTGGGGTCGACGAACACCTCGTCGTTCGGCAGCTCGAGGTGTTCGCCGCTGCGCGGATCGGCCGGACCTTCAAGGTAGAACACCGCCGCCTCGCCGGCCTTGCGCTCAAGATCGACGTGGTGGACCCAGGCCTGCGGATAGGCGGCCTGCACGCGGTCGCGCAGAAGCAATGGGTCAAGCGGGGCCGCGTGCGGCGCCGGCGCCGGCAACCGATACAACTGCGCAGCAAACACGCGGTCGAGCTCGTGGTACCAGACCAGCAGCGACCCGGTCAGCCCGGCGATGACCAGGAACAGCGCCATCACCAGCCCGACCCAGCGATGCAGCCAGACCAGCGCCACGCGGTTGCGTGGCGTCGCTACCGCAGCACGCACGCCGATCTCATCCGCCGAAGAACCGGTACGCGACAGTCAGGCGAACCGTGCGCGGCGTGCCAGGAAACACGCGGCCGTAGTTGTAGCCGCCGGTCCAGTGCACCTTGTCGGTCACGTTGTCGACGAGCAACTGCATCGCCAGGCCGTCGCGCTGCCAATAAGCCCCCAGCTTGGCGACGGTGTACGACGGCAACTGCAGCGGCCGCTGAAAAGTCTCCCGCTTGCTGATGTAGGTCAGGCCGCCGCCGAAGCCGAAGCCGTTGGGAAAGTCGTAACGCGCGAACAGGGTGCCGGCCAGACGAGGGGCGCCCTCCTTCGCCTGACCCACCAGCGCCGGATCGGGGTCGACTTCGATGCGGGCATCGTTGTAGGCCAGGTTGGCGAGCACCTGCAGGCCCCGGAAGACGCGCCCGTTGGCCTCGAGTTCAATGCCGCGTGCCCGCTCCTCGCCACGCTGCGCATACACATCCTGGCCGTTGATGAAGCCCAGGTAGACGATCACGTTGCGCTTGACGATCTCGTAGGCCGATGCGGTGAACAGGAAGCGGTCGTCGAATGCGCGCTGCTTCCAGCCCACCTCCAGCAGACGGCTCTTCTCGGGGTCGAACGGACCGCCGCGGCCGGGCGCGTTGGCATAGGTGTCGGGCGGCTGAAAGCCCGTTGTGTAGACGCCGTAGGCGCTGGCGCTCGGCGTCACGTTGTAGACCAGGCCCAGGCGCGGCAGCGTGGTGCGGACGGTCTGCGGCGCCTCGCCCAGCGGCGTGATCTCGACCTCCTGTTGTCGCACGCCCAGCAGCAACTTCCAGGCGGCCAGGCTCAGGGTGTCGTGCAGGAACACGCTGGTCGTCTTCGTCTCGCCACCGTACTGTCCCCGGATGTAGGTGTACGAGCCGAAGTTGCGCGGCGAATAGACCGGGTTGAGCAGATCGAAGGTGCCGACCGTGTTGTTGTCGGTGTAGCCGTCGTCCATGAAGTCTTCGCGCCGCGCGTACTCGACCCCGGCGACAACTTCGTGACCGACGGCGCCGGTGGTCAAGCGCCCGGCGACCCGCGCCATCGCGTTGGTGGTGTCGGCGCGCGTGTCGCGGTCGGTCGCGTACAGGTCGATCACGCTCGGGGTGATGTAGAAGTTGAGCCCGTGCTCCTGCAACTTCTCGCGATAGCGGTAGCGCATCAGCGCCGCCGATACCGTCCAGGCGTCGGTCAGGCGATGGTCGCCGCTGACGGCGACCGAACTGTCGGTGGTATCGAGGCGATCGCCCGGCTGCGTCACCATGACCTCGATCGGCACCACGCCGAGCCGGCCGGCGCCGTCGATGTTCGGTTGGCCGCGATCGAGCACCGAGCGGTCGTCGACGTGAACGATGTCGAGGTTCAGCCGCGTCCGGTCGGTCGGCAGCCAGGTAAGCGTCGGCGCGACCATCCACGCCTTCTGGAAGAACTGGTTGCGGAATGACTCGGAGTCCTCGAGCGCAGCGTTCATCCGGTACAGCACGCGGTCATCGCCGGCGATGGGGCCGGTCAGGTCGACCGTCCCGTACTTCTCGTCGTAGCTGCCCAGCCGCAGTTCCGCCTCGCCGCGCGCGGTGCGCAATGGCTTCTTGGTAACCAGGTTGATCGTGCCGCCCGGACTGGCGTCACCAAACATCGCGGAAGCCGGCCCCTTGATGATCTCGATCCGCTCCAGGTGCGCGATGAACGGTTGCTTCCAGAAGTTGTTGTACGTGCGCATGCCGTTGACGCGGCGGTCGTCAGAGTTGCGGAAGCCGCGGATGGTCAGGTCGTCATAGACCGAGAACTCGTTGACGCCGGCCACGAACGGCGCGATGTCGTTGAGGCGCAGCAGCCCCTGCTCGCGGATGACCTCCTTGGTCACCGCGCTGACCGACTGCGGGATGTCGAGAATGTCGGTCTGCGTACCGGTCACGGAGAACGTCGCCTCCGCAAACGGGTTGCGCTCGACGCGCCCGATCACTTCGACCGTATCGAGTCTCGTCTCGCTGACGATCCGCACCACGGCACCCGGCTCGCTGCGTGCGCTGAGCGCCGTTCCGGCAAGCAACGCAGCAAAGGCTGTGTCGGGCGTTCCTCGCAACTTCAGCGCGGGCGCCTGCAGGCCGGTCAGTTGCGTCGGTTCCGCGATCAAGGACAGCCCAGCGCGCTGCGCAATCGACCGTAGCGATTGCTCCAGCGGTTGCGCCGGCAGATTGAAGTCGAAAGCGCCGCCCGCTTCGACTGCTGCCGCCTGCGCGATCACTGCAGGCGTTGCGGAGACGGTGACTTCAGGCAGCGCCCTGGCAGGTTGCGCCAGCGCGGAGAAATGACAGCCGATCATTGCCAGAATGGCGACGATCACGTTTCGATGACCCGGTGAATCGATGGTGTGCATTGCAGCCTCGGCCAAAGGGAAGATCCTCTGGCTGGCACGCCCCGCTCAAGGCTGGTGGGCGCAAAGGGCTGGCTGAGGTCGTTCAGAGTGCGATCGATCGATCGCCTGAAAGGTGAACTTGGTGCCCGCAGGGAGTGGGCGTCATCTCCTTCGTATTGCTCAACAACAGGGACTGACGGTTGGCTGGCTGCCCGATCGGCACGCGACACGTGCGCAGGCTGGCTACTTCGTCAGGATCAGCTTGCCCAGCCGCGTCAGCCGCAGCGTGTACTGCTCGCCGTGATGGACGATGCGCACCTCGCGGCAACTGCCTAACAGCTCGCTACTGGACACCGTCTTGTGGACGGGCGGCGGCGGGTTGGCGTCGGTGACCGGCGCGTGAGTGGACTTGGTTTGCATCACAAATGTCGGAACAGCGTCGTCGCGGTGGCAGCCGGCATTGAGAGGGGGGGGTCAACCCCGCTGCCACCGCGACGACAAACTGAACTCACCGATAGCCGACTCGATCGAGGATGCGCTGAGCCGCGATCTGGCCCTTGCCCACCGACGAAATCGGCAGCGGGTCCTGCTTGAACGAGCCGAGCGAGGCCAGTTCCGGGTTGTTGAGCTTGGCGCCGGTGGCGAGCGGCCACTCGTTGTTGCCGTTGGCGAAGTAGGCTTGCGCGTCAGGACCGGCCAGGTACTCCATGAACTTGATCGCGTTGTCGCGGTTGGGCGCATGGCGCGCCACCGCACCGCCGGAGATGTTCATATGGGTTCCCACGCCCGCCTGGTTGGGCCACACCATCTTGACCTTGCTAACGACATCCTTGTCCTTGGGGTCGCTGGAGCGCATGAGGCGCACCCAGTAGTACGTGTTCGACACGGCGACTGCGCACTCGCCGGCGGCGACGGCACGGATCTGGTCGGTGTCGCCGCCGCGCGGCGGACGCGCGAGATTGGTCACGACACCGCTCGCCCAAGTCTCCGCCTTTGCTTCCCCATGGTGCTCGACAATGGCGCCGATCATCGAAAGCATGTAGGGGTGCGAGCCCGAGCGTGTGCAGACCTTCCCCTGGTTCTTGGGGTCGGCCAGCTCTTCATAGGTATCGACGTCCTCGGCCTTGACCTTGGTCGGATCGAAGAAAATGGTGCGGGCGCGCGCCGAGAAGCCGAACCAGGTGTTGTCGTTCGACCGCCATTGCGCCGGAATGCGCGATTCCAGCGTCTTGGACTGGAGCGGCTGGAACAGGCCGTCGATCTGTGCCCGCCACAGGCGGGCGGCATCCACCATCAGCACCACGTCGGCCGGGCTGTTGGCCCCTTCGGCGCGCAGGCGCTGCAGCAGCGGCTCGTCGCCGAGTTCGATGCGGTTGATCTTGATGCCGGTCTGCTTGGTGAAGTTGGCGTACAGCGCCTCGTCCGTCTGGTAGTGCCGCGCCGAGTACAGGTTCAGGACCTGGGGCGATTGGGCGTGGCTCTCTTGCCAGACGGTGACGCCACCGCCGACCATTGCGGCGGCGATCACGGTGCGCAGGCCGCGTTCGAGCCAGCGCTCGCCGCAGGTATGGGTTCTGTGCTTGTGCATGTTTCCTCGGTTTGACGTTGTTGCCGTGAGGCGGGGCGGGGGATAAATCAATCGGCAGGCGCCGCGTTGGCGAGACTCTATCGCGACTCATTCCTATTTGCAAATAGTTCTCATTACTATCCATTTGATCCACGTCATGAGGATGGTCGGAAGGACAGCCGCACGGCTGCAAGCACGCCGGCCCCTCACAGACGACTACCATCCGCGGCTGTTCGCCCATGGCCCGACCCGATGAATCCGCTCCGCCGCCAGCTTGTCGTCGCCCTGTCTGCCACCGCGCTGGCCGGCTGTCAGAGCACGGCGCCGGTCGCGCCGCCAGCATCGCCACCCGTCCCGCCGCCTCCACCACCGTCCGTCCCGCCACGGCCAGTGCGGATCGGCCTGGCGTTGGGCGGCGGCGCGGCGCGCGGCTTTGCCCATATCGGCGTGATCAAGACGCTGGAGGCGCAGGGCATCGTGCCCGACCTGATCGCCGGTACCAGTGCCGGCAGCGTGGTCGGCGCGCTGTACGCAGCGGGATTCAACGGCTTCGATCTGCAGCGTCTGGCATTGCAGATGGACGAGACCGCGATCGCCGACTGGTCGCTGCCTTCGCGCGGCGTGCTGCGCGGCGAGGCGCTGCAGAACTTCATCAACAAGGCGGTGGACAACCGGCCGATCGAGAAACTGCCGCGCCGGCTGGCGATCACGGCCACCGACCTGCAAAGCGGGGAACTGATCGTGTTCGAGCGCGGCAACGTCGGCATGGCCGTGCGGGCGTCGAGCAGCGTGCCGGCGATCTTCCAGCCGGTGACCATCAACGGCCGCGAGTATGTGGACGGTGGCCTGGTCAGTCCGGTGCCGGCGCGGGCAGCACGGAACATGGGGGCGGATGTCGTCATTGCAGTCGACATTTCCAGCCGCCCAGCCGCGCAGTCGCTGGGTGGGTCGGTTGACCTGCTGCTGCAGACGTTTGCCATCATGGGCCAGTCGATCGCGGCGCACGAGTTGCAGAACGCCGACGTGGTGATCCGGCCCTCGCTCGGCGCCACCAAGGGCACCGACTTCCAGTCACGCCACCTGTCGATCCTCGAAGGCGAGACCGCTGCCAGCGCGCAGCTGAAGCCGCTTCAGGAGGTTTTGGCGCGGGCCCGCGCGCGGCTGGCTGTCAGGCCGGGGGGAACGGCGTCGTCAGGCGCCGCCAGCGGGGTCGCCGTAGGCGGGCGTTGAGGGCGACGGCGGCTCCGGCACCAAGTCCGTCAGACCAGTAGCAGGCGCATCGATCGTGGCGGTCGGCGCGGTCGGCAGCAGCCGCCGCGCACCATTGAAGCGGCGCTCCCAGTAACTCGCGCCGACAGCTTCGACGCGAACCTTGCCCCGCTGCGTGGGCGCGTGCACGAACTGTCCGTCGCCCACATAGATCCCGACATGCGAGTAGCGCCGGCCACGCGTGTTGAAGAAGACGAGATCGCCGACCTGCAACGCATCGCGCTTGACCGCTTCGCCGATGCGGGCCATGGCCTCGGCAGTGCGCGGCAGATCCAGTCCGAGGACCGACTGCGCAACGTGCCGCACCAGGCCACTGCAATCGAGGCCGCGCGCCGGGTCTTGTCCGCCGTAGCGATAGGGCACGCCTAGCAGCATCAAGGCTTCAACGGCGATCTGCGCGCCGGGCAAGGTACCCTGCCCGCCGGCACCCGCGTCCTGCGCCGATGCCGCACCGACACCCGCGAAGCACGCCGCGGCCACGCACATCAGGCGGAGCGCGCGCCGCCGTAGCCTCAAACACGTGATGCGTATCGTCATGTCGGCCTTCAGTTCATCGCGAAGTTAGCCGAAATCAGAAGTGGGCGTCGACCGCAGTTCGCGGGAGGCCGGGCGGATGCGCTCCCCCCGAGACGATTCCGGTACATTTCCCGGCCAGCTTGCGGGGCGTGTTGCGCCCGCAGCGTCCCGAGGATGACGCGGCCCACGCCACCGGAACCACCCCGTGCAAACCGCCCTTATCGGGATTGCTTAGACAACTACACCCCCGGAGCGGCGGTTAGACGACTACACCCTTCGGTCGTGTGAGCGGTGCGGGTGGCGGTTAGACAAATACACCCGACATCGTCGCCTGCCCGTTAGAAGACTCAACAAAGCGGCCCTTGACGGGAGCCGGCCAGTGCGTCATCCCTGCGGGTATGACGACCCGCACCCCTCGCAAACTCAAGCAGCGCCGCGCCGAGCTCGCCTTCGAGCGGCACGCGCTCACCTCTCGCCTCACCGAAGTCGAGCGTGAACTGCAGTCGCTCGACTATGCGTTGCGCGTTCTGGACCCCGAATGGGCGCCACCGAAGAAGGTCGCAGCGCCCATGAAGCGCGGTCCGCTGCCCCGCGGTGCCGTGGCAGCCGGCTGTCTCCGGTTCCTGCGCCAGCGAGAGGTGCTCTGGACCCCCGACCTGGCGCAACTCATCAGGGACAGCAACCGACTAGCCTTTGCCACCAGGAAGCAGGCGGATGACTTTGCATCGAGCGTTGCCATGGCATTGCGCCGATACGAACGCGTCGGCGTGGTTGAGGCGGTCGAGCAGGACCCGAAGACCCGGGCCATCCGGTGGCGCCTGCGCAAGGACGGCGAAGGGCGTCTGCTGGCCGCCTAGCAAGGCTAAGGGCCGTCGCTTTACGCGACATGCCCAGCCGCAATCCTTCCCCGCAGTCTCCGCTCCCCGTCGCGACCCAGCAGCTTGCACGGGCGCTCATCCGCCTGCACGCGCGCCTGCGCGGCGAGTTGGTCAAGAAGGCCGAGGGACACGAGGTGCTCGTTGAGCCGGAGAACGCCACCGAGGCGATGCGGCACATCGAGGGCGTCATCCGCTTCCTCAACGTGAACTTCGCACCGGCCGCCATCCGTCCAATTCGAACGTGGCCGAAGGTTGGCCCTCTGGGCTACGGCGACGTTCGGGCCGAGTCGCTCGCAGCGCTGCGCAAGTGTGGTGACTGGATGACGTACAAGGAAATCGCAGATGCCATCGTGCTGAAGCGAAAGTTGGTCCTCAACGCCACGCAGCACGAGCACTTTCTGCAGAAACTGAGAGAGGCGGTTCATGCCCTCAAGCGCGAAGGAGCGGTCGTGCCTGAAATCGCGCTGAAGCGCGGGCAAGGACAAGTCCAGCAGCGCTGGCGCCTGTCCTCGATGTTTCGAGGCTAGCTGCTGCGAGGTGCGGCCGCCTGCGGCACGACATGCCCAATACGCTTGCGACCGCGCTTTTTCCTCAGGCCGCCCTTGTCGATTTCGATTGCGAGCCCTCGGTCGTCCACATCAGGCTTGACCTTCGGCTCATCGCGCTTGCCCCAGTAATCCGCGAAACGCTCGGAGCGCCCGGTGTTCAGCACCCGATGCGCAAGGTCCGCCAACTGCTCTGCGTTCGACCGCTCCAGCATGGTCTGGCGCCAAGCGAACTCCCAGCCATACAACTCCAGGTACTGGAGCGACATGCGGTGCCAGGCGCCACTTTGCGCTGAGCGCATGCGACCGAAGAAGTTCTCGGCGAGGTTGGTGTGAAAGCCGTCCTCGTTCATGAACTCTACGGAGTGGTTGACCCGGGTGTGCTCGTCGAAGGCGCCGCTGTACAGGTTGTAGGCGTTGTGCTGGTCGGTGACGAGCCAGGCGTTCTTGTCGCAGAATCGCTGGCCGAAATTCAGTAGGTCGACTGCATTCTCGGTCTTCGTCACCGCGACCTTGTACCGCCGCATTCCTGCCTGCGCCGCCTGCACGAAAACAACGAGTGCATGCATGTTCTTGCTGACCGTCTGCTTGACCTTGCCGCTCTCATCGAGCCCGGCATTCTTCTGGTCGGCCTTCGCGGCGAAAGAGGCGCCCGTGCCGACGTTGCCAGGACGCCGGTATTTCATGAAGTACGCCGCATCGGCCTGCACGTAGCCGGTCAATGGTGGCTCGGCAAGCATCGATGCTGCAATCGCCTCGCGAATCTTCAAACCCACCACGTGAGCGGTTTGCGTGTTCAGGTCGTGCTGCCCTGCCAACTCGCGCGCTGAGATGCTGTCCTTCGCCTCGACGAAGTGCGCGAGCATGCTGAGGAAGTTGGCCGCACCCAGCCGCAAGCCGTGAACGCGCGTGCCAGAGAACACGGTGAACTGCTTGCCGCACGCCTTGTGGCGGCACTTGTAGCGCTTGAATGCCGGGCTCCAGTAGTGCTGCCCGACCCCGCCGCACTCGGGACACACCTGGCGACCTTTGCCCCATCGCATATCCTCAAGCTGTTTACGGCACTTCTCCTCGTCGGCGCCGAGAAGTCCGGGGATGCTGTGCCCGCGGTACTCCGGTCGCTTCAGGTAGTTGGTACGCGTGCGCGTCTTCGGCCACTTGGCGTCGGGGCCGCGCGAAGCTTGAATGCGCACACTGCTGGGTACGGGTTGCATGGCCTGCCTCGCTCATGAAGACAGGCCGTCTACCGAGGCGTTTTGTGTGACGCACCGCCGGGCGTTGCATTCACCCGTGTAGATGTTGTATTTGCAGCGACGCGACGCCGCTGTTGATAGCCTCCGCCGCATTGCTCACCGCTGGTTCGAGATGACGCAGAAAGACGCGTACGACGAGGAGGCTTCACGCATCCTCAAGGCCCAGCTGGCACGGCAGGGTGTGACGTACAAGCGCCTCGCGCTGATGTTGGGTGAGCCATACAACGAGAAGCAACTGGGCATGCTCATCAACCGCGGAGCGTTCAAGTTCTCGTGGTTCGTGCGCGTGATGCGCCTCATCGGCACGCGCAACATCGACATCACGCGCCCATAGCAGGGGTGAACGGCGCCCTCCCGTTCGTGGTCGGCTACGTCCAAAGCCACGGCCGCACCTCGTCAAGATTTCCCACCGCCAACTGGTACTCCGGTGGCCGCTGCCTCTGTACGTCGGTCGCGGCGCGGAAGTCCTGAAGCAGGTAGGGGACCAATGCACCACGGCACGGTTCTACGCGGGACACTGTGCCCCCCATGAATTCCAGGCGAACGACTTCTTCCTGGCCAGCCTCGAGATTGGGGTGTGGCACCAGGCGAATGGCCACCTTTCGATTCCAGGCTTCGTCTGCCGGTACTCGCGCAACAGCCTCCTCTGCGCCGGTCCACCGCTCGATTCGGCCCAGGTTGAAGTCCCGGTAGCCGGCGACCTCGGCGGCAAAAGCGCGCAGGTGCCAACGCCGCCCCGCTCGCACTAGCTTGCTCGGCAACACCGTGCGCGTATGCGGTTCCGGCCGACCCATCGAGCGGTAGGTCAGAGACGCCCAGCCGCCTTCGAGGATGCAGGTGCGCAAGAACGCGAAGAGCTGCGGCCGAGGCGTCACGAGGTCTCGATACGCGTTCGCCAGCGGAGCGTCGTCCTCGCCCACGAGGGTCGCACCGAACTCGCCGATGCCTGACATCAGCGTCGTATAGCCGTCCAGGGAAAGCGTCGTCGCGATGTTCGGCGGCCGCTTTCCCGTGGCATACGCCTTCGCCGTGGCAAGGAACGCCTTCCGCTTCGAATCCCATTCGAGCAGCTCCGGGTAGTCGTCACGAAATGCCTGGATGACCTGGCTGGCACGGACGGCTCCCAGCCCGTAGAGCTGGCGGATGCGCCTGTTCTGCAGTTGCCCCTCCCAAAGGAGAAGCCGCATCAGGTCGTCGTGGCGAGGGCCGGACTTGGCAGCTTGAGTGTTCATTCATTCTGTTTTAACATACAGATAAATGTAAGGTCAACGGAAATCGCTTACAGTACGAGGACTGCTTGGGGTCGATGGAGTCGCGGAAGGTCTCGCAGCGGTTGGGGAGGGTGGCCGACTTCTCTGAGCCGAACAGCGTTCGCAGCCTTGCGGTCGAGGACCCTAAAATCGGCGAAGTGCTCGACACGGACGCCGGCGTCTACTTGAACTCGGTCGATGTCATCGGCATTGACCGCAGTGCCGTGCTTCAGCTGCGTATGGCAGTGTCGGAGAGGCTTCGGTCTAAACCTCTCTACCGGTGCGCGATGTGCCACACGCCGGTTCACCTGATTGCAACCCTCGACGCTCAGCGCTTTCACTTCCGGCACCTGGTTGAGGATGGGCGCTGCAAGGCGAAAACTCGCGACGGACTCACGTATGCCCAGATGGCGGCGCGCAAGTACCAAGGACTGCAAGAGAGCGAGCCACACAAGCGCATGAAGCGCTGGCTGCAAGCTTGTCTGGCCGCAGACGAAACGTTCTGTGACGTGGCGACCGAGAAGACGTGGCGCAGCGTCGACGGTGAAAACTGGCGACGACCAGACGTGCGCGCCGTTCGAGCAGGGCTGCCCATTGCTTTCGAGATTCAGTTGTCGACGACCTTCCTCAAGGTCATCGCAGAGCGACGCAGCTTCTACTTGGCCGAAGGCGGCCTACTGTTCTGGGTCTTCGCACAATTCGATGACGGCCCTCGGCGACTCACGCAAGACGACGTCTTCTTCAACAACAACCAGAATGCGTTTGTCATCACGCCGGAGACCGTTAGGCTTTCCGTTGAATGCAATGCCCTGCACTTGGAGTGCGTGTGGGCGGAGCCGCGGACAGACGGACAGGCGCAGGTCCTCAAACGCAAGGTCATCGCCTTCGCCGACCTAACGCTTGAGCCACACCGGCAGCGCGCCTACTACTACGACTACGACGGGCAAAAGGAGGCGCTTGACGCAGGGGTGCGGCGGTCTTTCGAGTCGTTCTGGGTCGAAAAGGACCGACTGCCGACGGAGGAGCGGGAAGCACGGTGGCGACAATTGCGGCAAGAACTTGGGCGGCGCGGCATCGAGGTGCCGCGGTACCCTGGTCTGTTTCCTGAGTCGCTGCTCAATGGACTGTATTCGGCCAAGCTGGGGCGGTCCGTGAACTGGGGCTACAGCAGCTTTATTCAGGTAGCTCATCGGATGGCCTCAGAGCAAAAGTACTTGAAGTACTTCCGAGAGGCGCTCTTGGTCTACGACCGCTCGGCTCTCATACGACAGGAAGACAAGTCCAGGCTATGGCAAGCCAAGGTGGCGCTCTACAAGCGCGCCCTGGAGCAGGGGGACCCTGCCTATGACGCGGACCGGACGCACGAGAGACTGGTCGCGTTTCTGTTTCCAGAGCTGAAACTCCAACGTATATTCGGGCGGGCACCGGCCTCGTCAAGCACCGCGTAGCGCCCGGCATATGCTCACTCCCTAACTACTTCGTCGGTGCCTATGCGATACAGCGGAAGAATGAATAATCTGGTGCCCCCATTTTTGCGAGTAGCCGTTACCGGCGCGTTGACCGCGGCTGCGTTAGGTGGGTGTTCGCCGCGAGCCGAGGTCCCGCTGGAGAAGCGGTATCCGGGCCCGTGGAAAGAGTCCATGAACGTCGATATCAGCCGCACGCTTGTGAAGAACAACGTGGGTGGGTGCGGTCAGTACATGTTTCGCGCCAGCGCGTTCGACCGAGACGAATACATGGTTCACTGCTCGCGCGACGGCTCAACCTGGACCGCGTACATCGTCTGGCCAAGTATCAACAAGGTGCAGGGACCCCTGCAACCAAGCTTGCGATGAAGACCGAGTCGTTCACGATGCGCATTCGCCCCGAGGTCAGGGCTCAGTTCGCATAGCGCATTGATGAGTCCGCGAAAAGAGAGCCGCACGAAGCGGCTCTGGGTGAATCAAAGTCAGCAGCTAATCGAACAACTCGCTGTGCGTTCCTGTTCGAACAAGCTTCAGTGAGCCGTTCGTCACGTCGCCTTCCTTCTCGTACATCAAGAGCCAGTCGGGTTCGACGTGGCACTCCCGAACGCCGCGCCACTCGCCAGACAGCTCGTGGTCTGCGTGCTTTCGGTCAAGGGGCCGGTCGTTCATCAACTCTCTGACGACGCTGCGCATCTTCAACCAGTCATACCGGCCAGAACCCTTGATGTGCTTCTTGTCGCTTTTGAACTGACCCGTTTCCTTGAGTGTTCTTGGCATCGGGCTTACAGGTCATCCAGCGAGACGTCCGTCACGTCGCCAGCTCGAGCGGCTCGAATGGCATCGGCTGTCGTCCGATTCGGGCGAGGCAAGTCGATGGGCAACTCGCCTTTCTCAACCACGCTTCGCAGAAACAGCCGAATCGCCGTGCTGACATCCAGCCCCTGGGCCTGCAAGACCGCCGCGGCTTGCTCTTTGAGCTGCGGCTCGACCCGGGCTCGCACATCCACAGTCAACATGGTTTCTCCTTTAGGGCGTTCATGCCCATCTCGTAGGAACATTGTAGCTACGTTGTTCCGCGCGGTCAAGTTTGATGAAGTGCGCGGGCCAAGCGCGAGGGCCGGTGGCAAAGCGAGCGTGGCGCTTGTAATGGAGCGCTGCAGGAAGCTCGACAGAACCTGGCCAACAGCAAGAAGCCGTTGTCGCACGGCTCTTGGTTCAATTGGGGGCCGGATAGCTGCCGAGGGCAAGCGGAGTTCGAGAACGTGGCCAGAATGAACAAGGGGCAGCGACGCTCAAGCCATTCACTTAACGTGTTGATTTCCGCCCGTGTGGCGGGGAAAATGGCCCTGCACCCTTCCCGGGTTGCAGGGCCTTTTTGTGTCTGCACGCTCCCCCACCAAACCCACCCTGCCGAAGGTCCCGCCAGCAGCTGAGTTCCGTTTCCCGGATGGCTCGGCGCGGGTCATCCAGGTCAACTTCTGCAAGAACCCGCGCTGCGCGAACTACGGCGTGCCAGCGTCGCTGGCGAAGTACGCCAGGCGGTCCAAGGCGGCGCCAGGACTACCAGGGACCGACTACCGGGTCGGCGGCAGCGGCGCGGGGCTGCCAGTGCTCCAGTGCCTTCTGTGCGGCGAGTCCTTGCCCATCAAGTCGAACGCGGGTGTGGCAGAGGAACTGGCAAGGCTCTGCGGGCACCTCGGCGAGCCAGACAGCGGTTGCCGCAACGAGGACTGTCCTTTCTTCAACGTCCCGCTGAACGCCGAGCTGCACAACGCGTTTGGCAAGACGGCACAAGGAACGCCGCGCTACCAATGCAAGGGCTGTGGGCGGACCTTCAGCGCAGGCGGGCGCTCCACCCTTCGACAGCGGCTGACCCACAAGAACCACGAGGTGTTCATGACCCTCGTGAACAAGGTGCCAATGTCGCGCATCTGCGAGGTCTGCGACATCAGTCCTCAGACGCTGTATCGCAAGCTCGACTTCATCCACCGCCAGGCGTTGAAGGTCGCCGCCACGCAGGAGCGAAAGCTGATGGACGGCGCGCTCTTCCGTCGGCTGTATGTCGCGGTCGACCGGCAGGACTACGCCGTCAACTGGACCGCGCGAAAGGACAAGCGCAACGTCGTCCTTCGTGCCATCGGCAGTGCCGATGTGGCGTCAGGCTTCGTTTTCGGTATGCATCTGAACTTCGACGGACGCCTTGACGGGCCTGAGGTCGAGGCTGATGCGATGAAGGCGGGTGATTACACGGCGCCACTGCCTCATCGTCGGTATGCGCGACTTTGGCTGATGCCCGACTACACGCGGGCCGTTCAAGAGTCCGCCGACCGCGCAGCCAAGCGACTGCGTGCTGGCGGCACGCTGGGTGACGACATCGTGGCGCGCTATGCCGATGCGGAAGCGCGCGCTGATGTGGAGTCGCCAGAGTCCATCCTTTCAAGCGAGTCGTTCCCCAAGGCGGGGATGCAGGTGCGCAACGAGTACACCATGTATGCGCATTTCTACTGGCTGCGCCAAATGCTCCGTGGCGCGGAGAAAATTCGATTCTTCATGGACCAGGAGTCGGGCATCCGAGCGGCATATCTCGCCGCATTCGAGCAGGAAGTGCACGAGCGCAGGTCAGATGCGTTCTATGTTCGACTGGGCAAGGAGATGACCGTCGATGAGAAGCGCAAGGTTCTGCGGGAAAGCCGAGCACGGTTCGGTGAGGTCAAGGACGCCAACCCGGAGTTAACCGACTTCCAGGTCGAGGTTCTGATGATGAAGAAAGAGATGGCGCGCGCGGCCAGCTTCGGCAAGTGGTCCGACAAATGGCTGGTGCATCCACTGCCCAACGCCAGTGAGCCGCTCAAGGCGATGTGCTACCTCACCGACTTTGGCGACTATGACGAGGACCACTTGGCGCGGCTGCTCCTGCGCTGCACGCTGCACCCCATCGACCGCTTTTTCATGCTCATCCGCAGGCGGCTGAGCCTGCTGGAGCGCCCGATTGGCACATCAAGCAAGGCGGGACGGACTTGGTATGGCTACAGCGCCTACCAGCCTGCCAACATCGAGAAGGTGCTCGAAATCTTCCGCGTGTTCTACAACTACACACTTGAAGGGAAGGACGCGCGGACACCTGCGATGCGGCTTGGGATAACGGACCGACCATTGTCGGTCTCAGACATTCTCGCCGCATAGACGCCTGTTAACGCTTAGGCGGGGGCGTCTATCTTTGGCTAGCGCTTCTTTGGTGCTAACGGGGCGTTCTGAAGCTTCTCCAGAAGTAGTCCCATAGCCGCAATGAGGGCACGACGGTCCTCGTCCGACTCGACCTGATAGTCCCGCATTGCCCGTTCAACCATCCGGGTCGCGGTGTCCACGTCGGTGTTGCTGTCGCTGAAGACGCGAAAGAACCTCACCCACGCCTTGACCGGGATGCCAGAGGCTAGCTGCTTACTCGTCCGGGCCACGAAGTCGTCGAGCAGGCCGGTCCTCGCAATACGTCCGAAGTTGTCGCCCGGGTCGACGACCGCCACGTCCGAGCACTTGTCCACCTTCGACTGCGGGTATGGCGTGCGGTGCTCTGCGAGCGTGATGTCGGGATTCTTGCCCTCGCGCTGGCGCATGGTCTGCCAGTACCAGTTGCGGTACTCGGCTGCGTGCCGCGCCTCACCCACGTAAGGCGGCAGTAGCTTCGGCGTTCCCGCCACTACGTCGCTCAGCACCCACGGGAAGACGACGATGAGGTCTTGCGGCGCGCAGGCGTCTGCATTGACGTTGTAGCGGAAGGTCGGCTCGGCTTCCTTTGCAATGGCCAGCCAGCCCTTCAATTCGATGCCCATCAGCGGCGATTCAAGGCCACTTGCGTCGCTTACCAGCCGCACATCTGGAAACGCCTGCGCTTGGCGCTCGAAGCGATAGACGCTGTAAGCGCCTACCGGGTCCCACATCTCCCGCAGCTTGTTCAGCCCTTCGACCACAGCGTCTTCAATCGACGCACCCAGCGCCGAGTTCAAAGTAAAGATGTCGGTGGCTCGAAAGTCTTGAATGCGCAGCGACGACTCAAACTCAGCCGGCAGCGCAAACAGTGTCTTCCTCACGTTGTCGTAGAGCGCTCGATGCGGCCAACTTGTCTGCGGACCCCCGCTCGGTGCTGGTGCAGTCGATGCCGTGGCGAGTGCTGTTGCCGGCGCCGTGGCGGGGGCAGGCGTCGATGACGACGTTGGAGTCGCGGGCGCGGGCGTCTTGGGCACGTCAGGCAGCTTTCTTCTGAGGCGTTGCGAGCCCTTCCGTCAGGCGACCAAGGGCCGCCTTGAAGAAGTTCTCGTTGATTTCTGCGGCAAACGCTCGACGGTTCAGCTTAGCCGCGGCGAAAGTCGCACTGCACAGTCCGCCGAACGGCTCCCACACAACGTCACCAGCGTCTGTGCACGAGAGAATCTGACGCTCCATTAGCGCCAACGGCTTCTGGTTGGCGTGCAGGTAGCCATCATCGCCCTTCACGCGTTCTTTGCCGTGAACCGGGGGCGCTTGCCACACGTTCGTGACACCGTGGGTGTGGTTCCACTTCGCTCGCATGCGTTCCCATGCTTCACCGTCGAACGCCGACTTGCCGTCCAGCGAGAAGTAAGGACGTGTCGTCTTCGCCCCGTGCTTGGTGCAATACGCCGCCATCTGTGCCATCGCTTCGGCTGGCGGGAAGTACCAGAGGTGACACTGGGTCAGGTACTTGCGCGTGGCAGCGTTCTTGACACCGCACGCCGCGTTCGATTGGTTCATCGGCAGACTACTGCGCAGCCACTCCGCTCGCACCCACTCCTTCAACGGCAGCAGGTTTCCGTTGATGTCCGGCAGGAGATTTTTGCGGGTGTAGCGCACGGCAATCTCCGAGACCACCGGCATGCCGCGAATCGTTTTGCCGTTGACGTTGCCGGCAATATGGGCGATGCCTTTGTCCCACACGCAAGCCTCTTCGTACTGCCAGCCGTTGACGTCCAAAACCGGGTGAACTGTTGCCCAGCTCAGCTCCGACCCCCAGAACCACAGCGTCGCGTCGGTTGCGGCGTATTTGGACCAGGCGGCGACATGGGCGGCGTACCAGGCAGGTAGCTCCGCCACCGAGTGCGGCTCACCCGGGAACTTGCCTAGTCCGTATGGTCCATCAGCGATGATGCAGGTTGGGCGAGGCCAGTGCTCGTACATGGCCAACGCGTCGGCTTGGTGCAGGAAGGCACTGCCGACGCGTTCGACCGGGACGGCTGGGTTGGCGAAGGGCTTGGTTTTCATCTTCACGTATAGGCTCCGCAGTTTATTGCGCAGGTCATACCTCGGCTATCATGAAAAAGCCGACGAATCATCAGAAATAAAGTTCTGATGAATCAAAATCAGAGTATCGACACTCCGCTGCTTCGTCAACTGGTTCGTGCCGGTAAGGCCGGGACCCTTGTCGCCCGTGGGGTGCCAGGCGGCTTTGTCCTCGTGATGCGCGAGGACCTCAGCGAACAGGTGCTCAACGCCCAAAGAGGCGGGGCACGGCGCTTCAAGACGCTCGATGCGGTCGCCTCGTATCTCAAGGACCTTGGCGCAGGCAGCTTCGTGGTCGAGGTTGAGCATTGGACGGATACATCGCTGAACGTGTAGCAGTAAGACGCCACCAGCGCGTCGATATGGCGCGCGCCCCGCTCTGATGCCCGAACGTCCGCCCGCAACTCACCCTGCGCTTCAGTTCAGCACGACGTCGGAAGGCGCAGAGGTCGCCGCCGTACTGACGGCTATGTCGCAGCCCTTCGTCGTCGTGGATGTGGAGACGACGGGTCTTGACGCTGAGACTGACGAGTTGCTGGAAATCGGCGCGGTCCTAGCGGACCCTTCCGGGGCGGTGACTCAGGAGTTCTCGGTGCTAGTGCGCCCATCGCGAGAGGTTCCCTTTGCCATCACCGAGCTCGCGGGCATCACGCAGGCGATGGTTGACGCTGAAGGACGGCCGCTAAGCGTCGCGCTGCGACAGTTCCTGGGGCGCATCGGCGACCGACCGCTCTTGTGCCACAACGCCCCCTTTGATGCGAGCTTCCTGCAGGCTGCGGCAAGGGCGGCAAAGCTGCACTTCAGGAACCCGGTGCACGACACGATGCCGCTCGTTCGGAAGGCATGGCCTGAGCTCGGGTCCTATCGGTTATCAGCGCTTGTGGCGCGCGCTTGCGGTCGGCGACCCACCCATCGAGCGCTTTCGGATGCACGCGCGACGTTGGACGTGCTGCTTGCAGCTCGCAAGGCCCTTGGCCGCTAGCGCGAAGCCGGCCGTTCCAGAAACTATTGGCCAAGAAAAAGGCGCTGCCGCTTACGCGGAGCGCCTTTCAAATCAGCCACCTAGAGGGGCAGCCATCAACACGTTAAGTGAAGGGCTTGCGCGACGCTGCCCCTTGGAGAAGAAAAAACTACGACGCTGCTCTACGCGGGGACGTGCTGATAAGCGCGCCGCTGCAGCTTCAAGACCTGCGGAAGAAAACGAGTCAGGTCGCAGCTAGCCCCCCACGCTTTTGCGAGCGGGTCTCTGCTCCGTGTTTCCTTCGGCGCTGTCGGCCTTAGCGACTCCAACGGCCGTCGCAGCTGCTCCTTCTGCTCGCGCGAAAGAGGGCCGAGCCGCGTGAGCAGGTCAAGCAAGTACCCGACATCTGCGCGATACGACTTTTCGAGCGCCGCAACATCCGGCTCGAAACCTTCATGCCAAAGAGCCGCTGCGAGCGCAGTCACATCGCCTTCCTCCAGACGCGCGAGGCCACGGGCAGCGCAAACTGCCAAGGCTTTTTGGGCGCGAACAGGGTTCATTTACGGTCTCCTTCGAGGTTGCTTCTAACGTAAGACAGCTTGGATGTCAAGTCGGCGCGGTTGCCCACGAAATAGTCGTAGGCCTCCGTCGCGAGCTTTTCGAACTCTTCCCAGCTGTCCCTTGTCACCAGCATAGAGATGTCTCGTATATCGACATCGAAGAACCTGCCGAGTTTCGATACAGCGATGTCGGCAGCACTGGGCAACCACACTGTCAAAGGCGAGTCCTCGGTGCCGCGGCACAGCACCGTGGCTCGCTCTCTGTAGTCCTCGTGAAGCGGACCAAGCGTCGTGTTGAAGTTGCGGTCGATGGCTAGTGCGACTGCCCCCAAGTCGGGGTCGTCGAAAGGAACTGCCGGCAAGTCGTCGATGACCAGCTGCACCGCCTCTTTCTCGCTAGGCGAAATAGCGAACTCCGTGTCGACGTCTCTGCTCGCCCTCGACGAAACGTGGAAATGCACAGCGCAGCCGCCAAACAGGTAGGCGTGCACCGAGCCCGGACGTACGCCCTCTTCCTTGAGTCGCTCATCGAGATTCCCAAACAGGTCAAGCACCGCTTTGCTCATTGGGGTCATGGCGACACTCCGTCTAGTTGGCCTCAAACGTATAGCGCGTGCAGTACGGCAGGCGCAATTCAGCGGCAGCGCCCTGGCCGCCAACAGACGAGTCCATAACGGAGCGACGAGCGACCGGTCGCTATACCGCCAATGACTTCCATCCCGTCCCTTGTCGAAAGGGCACTCATCGCGGTATTTGTCGACAGCCGACTCGTGCACCTGTGGGGGTGCCACCGACTGTCGCACCGGTCGTTCTCAGTGCAGAACCGACAGTTCCATGTCTGCGCACGCTGCACGGGAATCCTGGCTGGCCTTATGGCCGCGCCACTGTGGCCGTTAGCGGGTCCGGTGGGACTGCCCTTGCTGCTTACAGCCGTCGTCGCCAACGCGGTTGATGGACTCACACAACTCGCCAGATGGAGAGAGTCGACGAATGCCCTTCGCTTTCTCCTCGGCCTCAGCTTTTCAGCAGGCGCCGTTTCTTACCTAAGTTTGATTGTGAGGGTCTAGTGTCCAAACTCATCCTAAGAGATTTTCCTGATAGTGTTTCCGGACAGAAAGCAAAACTGTACGAAATCGAACGTCTCAAGCGAGACGGTTGGGTTGTTGTCGAGGAAAGAGTCCAGCAAGCACAGTTCAGCGGAGGAAGGGCATGCTGCCTCTTCCTCATCTGTGCACCGCTCGCGTTCTTCGCCCACGAGAACGGTCGTATCGTCGTCGCCTTTCGAAAGGGGGAGTAAGCGGTGCGACGCTGCCAACTCCTCTGGATGCTGGCGCTTTGCCTGCTCACGGAGCCCACGGCGGCGAGGGCCAGCCCGGGAGGCCTCGCGGACTGTCTCGCCAAGGGCAGAGACTGCAAGGTCCAAGTCCTCGGCGTTTTCACGCACACTCCGGTTTGCCAACTGTCTGTGATGGCTTCGCGCTGGGCTAGATTGCCGGCGCCCGAACAGGCAAAGGCCATTGGTCTCATGGAGGGCGCCCTTGAGCTCATTGAGCGTGACCCTGCAATCGCGACGCTCAAGTTCACGGACATTCCTAGCAGAGCGCCGGCATTCAACGCAGCGGTGCGCAACATCACAAACACGACCGAGTGTCGCCTCGTAATGGCCACTGTGCGCACGGTCAAGGGGCCTGGGTGGGACTCCGTGAAAGCAACCGGAATCGTTGTGCGAAGGCCCTGACCGAGCAGTAGTCGTTGTTTCGTCTCAATCGGCTGAATCGAGGCAAGTCAAAAGACCCCTTGTTTTCGGGTCCGTCGCAAGCCAGTGCGTCGAATTTTTCGGCAAGCCAATCGACTCGCCGCTTCCTGTTGCGGGCGGCAGTCTCTGCGAATGTCAGCGGGATGGTTCGTTCAAGGAGTAAATGTGACCAGGCACATCATCGGCAGGACGACCACCTGGGTTTACGAACACCGGTCGAACCCATATGCGCTTGCGGAGGCTGTTGCGGGGGCCATGCACCTGCCAACGCCAGTGGCCGCGCCTCCAGCATGGAGCCGCCGGGCCTCGTCCAATGTGCGCACGTTCTTCCGAGCTTAGCTCGTCGCGCCCTAGCACTCGAACCACCGTGTAGCCCTCGCTGGTCAGGCGGGAGCGGAGCTTCTCGCGTTGGCGCGGGCTCGCGCTACTCCATCGCCCGCGTAACTCACTGGGGACATCTTTGCCGGGCTCCACTGGCAGGTCTCGGGTCTTGCCCAGACTGTCGAGGTAAAAGAGCGCATTGATGACGAGGGGCAAACTGCTGCGCAACAAGGCGGCTGACTCATCAAGCGCATGTAGCAGGTGCGACCGCGCACCTTCTGGCCAGGGGGCCTCGCGAAGAACAGCAGCGTGGCGAGCGATGGAACGCTCCACCGCCTCAGCGCAAGGAAGGGACTGCTCATCCGGCGCGACGTCGGCGTAGTACCCAGGCAACCACATGCCGCCGCCGCTATCTCGCACGGTCGTCATGCCCAGGCAAAGCCGGGTGCGTCCATCGTTATCCCAGACTGATGTCGATACGAACACACCATCCAGCATTTCGAAGTGTGCAGATTCATCCTCGAAAGGCAACTGCGCGTGAGGCTGCGGCCCGAATCTGAGATAGAACGCTTGATAGGGGAGGTGCAGGTCTTCGAGCGTCGCGTCTTTGATGTCTGTTTGAACGAAGGTTTCCACCAGCGCAGAGTCGAAGTCGAAAATTTGTCGGCCGCAGAGCTCGTACTGCGCGGCTAACGGCACCCAGCCGCGAAACGCATGCACCTTAGTAAGAAGGTGTCCGAGCTCCGCGTCGTCGAACCCTGCCTGCTTGCCTGCATCAAGAGCTGGAAGCACCAACTCTTGGTTGATGTATTCAAATAGGCCACCACGCACTCGGCCATCAGACTGAACCTGTCCCGCCTTCGCAAGTTGCTTAGCGAACCGCCACCAAGCGACGTCGCGGTACCGCACTGGGGCATACGGCGACAGAAGCGCCGGCGATACTTGGGCGGGCTGCGCGGTAACTGCGGGGGTGTGGGTCATCTTTATTCCTGCGCGCTGTTGCGTGAATCGCTCGAGACGCAGCGCCCGACGACGCCGACGGTCTCGCATTTGCCGGGCAAGGCAGCCCAACGCCATCGGCGACCCTTGTACCGACGGTCGCACTTGCTCTTCACGAAGCACCCGCGGCCCTGCTTGAGCGTAAGGCCAGCGGCAAGGAGCTTGCATTGCCCATCACTCGCTACACGCATCATCGAGGCAATATGGAAGAAGCGAATGGTCAAACGCGCAACAGGCCCAGCGTCCGTGATGCGGGTTGTCGAAGCGGGGACCGAGCGATGCTCGGACCAGCAGTTTGAAGACGCTCTGCGGGACTGTCTGACTTTGAAAGAACTCGCAGTGCACAGCGCCGAGCGCCTGCTTGAAAACGCACTACCGTTCTACCGCGAGCTCTGGGGACAAGATTTCGACCCCGTAGAAGCCAAGAACATCCGGCCACTGGCGCCGCAAGGCACGGCTCGTTACCGGGTTGCAATTCGGATTGCTGCGCGCGTTGCTGCAATTCGTATGACCCTGGAGGAGCTGCAATAGCTCTATTCCCGAGCCGCCGACTGCGCGGCTCGGTTCTTTTTGGGCAGTGCAATGACGTTGTCGCCCGCCTTGGCCAGGGTATCCACCTTCCGCCATGCAGTGAGCGCCTCGTCGTCGCTGCCGAACAGCGTGACTTCCACGGCGGCCCTCTCCTGTGCCGGGATTTCTCCTGCAAGAAGGCAACGCTCCAACTCGTCCCCGACTGCGCGAGCATGTGCAAGGAAAGCCCTGCGATTGAAGCTCAGCAACTGCTTGCGGGAGTTGATGTGCATCGGTGAGAACGGGACGCCGAGCGCACGGCTGACCTCGGCATAAAACTCGCGCCCCTTCAAAGTGAAGTGTGGAACATCTCCCGCCCATGCCACCAAGTCGGCTCCCGGGTGAGCAGGGACTCCGAAATCGCGAATCAGGTTCCGTTCCTCTGTGGTCAACAGGCTCATTGCTTTCTGCTCTTTGTCCGCTTGCCGGCCCCTGCGCGCTCGGCAATCATCACTTCGATGAGGTTGGAGATGCTTCGACGTTCCAGTTCAGCGAGCGCTTTTAGCGCTTCCTTCATTTCAGAGGACAACCGTACGTTCAGCGTCTCTGTTTTGGTGCGGTTCGGAGCCATGCTATCGCCCCTGATTTGAAGTGCTCGTGGCCCGCACGCTGCTGAACGACCGCAACTTGGACGCCGACGACCCAGGACGTCGCGTCAGCACCATTGCAGTCCCCATCTCATCCGAGCTGTGCTGCGTCAGCAAGTGCCGTCTAAATGCTTCCGGTCGGAAAGACCGAACTCGGTGCACAGTTCTTCGTGCGTTCATCGCGGCATCTGAGTAAACAATACGAACATTGTAAAGCACGTGGCATTACAAAGCAACCCGTAATCACACGGTCTTTCTGCAAATGCGTTTGCAGAGTCCGGCGGCAATGTGTGTTGCAGCAGCGCACCTGGTCGACGTCGGGCTGCACCGAAAATCGGACAAAGCGACGCCAGAAACCGCTGGAAATTCAACCGGCAACCTCCCCAGAAGTAGGCGGTTCTGGCCGGAAATTCGGTCGTCAGGCAATTTCGTGCGCCAGGTGAGCTGCGCGAACCAAAAACCGTTGTGCCGCAAGATGTTGCGCAGGTGTAGCGGGCTAATGTGGAAACTGCGGGTGTAGTGGTCTCAGCAATCCCGGCCCTTATCGGTCGTTACGTTGCGCGCCGGGGCACGGACACTACGACCTTCCGCTCCATCTGACACTGCCTCTGCTGCCGGCCACCGCGTGCCTCCCGAACCCTCCGCCGCCCTGACGCCCGTGACTGCACTAGCAGCCGGCGCTCGTCCGCGCGTGTTGATTGCCGACGACTCGCGCATCGTGCGGGCTTCGATCACGCAGCACATCCGCGACCGCTTCGACATCCGCGAGGTCATCGACGGCGAAGCGGCCTGGCAGGCCATCTTGCTGGACGCGTCGATCCGTATCGTATTGACTGACCTGACAATGCCGAAGGTCGACGGCTTCGAGCTTCTCGCCCGGGTGCGCAGTTCCAAGGTGCAACGCATCCGTGAGATGCCGATGATCGTGATCTCCGGCGCCGACGAGGGTGCCGAGCGCGACCGCGCCGCACAACTGGGTGCCACCGATTTCGTGCAGAAAGGCGCGGAGGCCGCCGAGCTGATTTCCCGGCTCGAGGTGCTGGTCAAGCTCGCCACCACGCGCGAGGCGCTGGTCGAGAGCCAGGCCACGCTCGAATCGGCGCGCACCATCGACCCGGACACCGAACTGCTCAACCTGCAGTTCTTCGACAAGCAGCTCGACAAGCTGATTTCGTACGCGCGCCGCAACCTGTCGGACGTGGCGATCATCTGCATCCGCGTCGAGCTGTCGATGCCGCAGGCGCAAGGTTGGGAGGGCGAGACCGAGCAGCGCGCCAAGCTGGTCGGCCGCGCACTGGCGGCGTCGGTCCGGCTGGAAGACTTTGCGACCCGCACCGGCAAGCTTGAATTTTGTGTCGGAACGCAAGGTACCGGCCTGTCGGGTGTGCTCAGATTTGCGGCCCGCTTGCGCAAGGTGCTCGAGAACGTGGAAGCCGCCGGTCCCGGCGTCGAGGTCTGGACCTGCATCGGCCTGGCCACGCTGTCGGAAGAATTGCGCCGGGGGGCGGAGGAACTGCGCGGGGTGGCCCAGCGGCGCGCCGTGCAGGCTCAGCAAAGTCGCACCCGCCGGATCATCCTTGGCGCGGCCGAAGGCATGGCGCCGGGCGCGATGGATGGCCAGACCGCCGAAGGCGGCATGGACGTGAACCTGGCGCTGGCGCTGATCCGCGCCGGCCGGGCGACCGAGGTGGTGGCGCACTTGCCGGCGCTTATTGAACAGATCAACCCGCTGCTGCGCCTGGTGCGTCAGCAGCGTGAATTGCAGGCACCCGCGCAGGCGCCCGCGCCTGCACCCGTTTTACCCCGCAGTACACATGAAGGGCCGAGCCTGACCGGCATCGCGCCACAGAACAAGACAACCTACCCGGCGGAGGGAAGACACGATGACGACCTACAAGGAGTTTCACGCCCGCTCGATCGCTGATCGCGATGCGTTCTGGGCCGAGCAGGCCCGGCTGATCGACTGGCACACGCCGCCAACGGCGACCCTCGATTACAGCCGGCCGCCGTTTGCAAAGTGGTTCGTTGGTGGCACCACCAACCTGTGCCACAACGCGATCGACCGTCACCTGGCAACGCGCGGCGACCAGGCGGCACTGATCTACATCTCGACCGAGACCGGCGAAGAAAAGACGTACACCTTCAGCCAGCTGTACCGCGAGGTCAATCGGTTCGCCGGCATCTTGAAGGGTCAGGGCGTGGGCCGCGGCGATCGCGTGCTCATCTACATGCCGATGATCCCGGAGGCGACCTTCGCGATGCTCGCCTGCGCGCGCATCGGCGCGATCCACTCGGTGGTGTTCGGTGGCTTTGCCTCGGTCAGCCTGGCGACCCGCATCGACGATGCGCAACCCAAGCTGATCGTCAGCGCCGATGCCGGCTCGCGTGCCGGCAAGCCAGTCCCGTACAAGCACCTGCTCGACGAGGCGATCAAGCTCGCCCAGCATCCGCCGCAGAAGGTGGTGATGGTCAACCGCGGCATGGCCGAGATGCCACTCGTCGCCGGCCGCGACCTCGACTACGGCCGCCTGCGCGGCGAGCACATGAACGACGAGGTGCCGTGCGAATGGCTCGAGTCGTCCGAGCCCAGCTACATCCTGTACACGTCGGGTACTACCGGCAAGCCCAAGGGCGTGCAGCGCGACACCGGCGGCTACGCGGTGGCGCTAGCGACATCGATGCCGCAGATCTTCTGCTGCCATCCGGGCGAGACGTTCTTCTGCACCAGCGATATCGGCTGGGTCGTGGGCCACTCGTACATCGTCTACGGCCCGCTGCTGGCCGGCTGCGCCACCATCCTGTACGAAGGCACGCCGCTGCGGCCGGACGCCGGCATCTGGTGGAGCATCGTCGAGAAGTACAAGCCGACCTCGATGTTCTCCTCGCCGACCGCGGTGCGCGTGCTGAAGAAGCACGACCCGGCGCTGCTCAAGAAGTACGACCTGTCCAGCCTGCGCCTGCTGTTTCTCGCCGGCGAGCCGCTCGATGAGCCGACCGCGCGCTGGATCAGCGACGGGCTCGGCAAGCCGATCATCGACAACTACTGGCAGACCGAGACCGGCTGGCCGATCCTGGCGATCCCGCGCGGCATCGAGGCGCTGGAATCCAGGTTCGGCTCGCCCGGCGTGCCGTCCGCCGGCTACGACGTGCGCATCTTCTCCGAAGTCGACGGCAGCGAGGTCGGCAACAACCAGAAAGGCGTGGTGGCGATCGAGGGTCCGCTGCCGCCGGGCTGCATGACCACTGTCTGGGGCGATGACGAGCGCTTCGTCAAGACCTACTGGAACAGCGTGCCCAACCGCATGGTCTACTCGACCTTCGATTGGGGTATCCGCGACGACGACGGCTACTTCTTCATCCTCGGCCGCACCGACGACGTGATCAACGTTGCCGGCCATCGCCTGGGCACGCGCGAGATCGAGGAGTCGATCAGCTCGCACGCCAACATCGCCGAGGTGGCGGTGGTCGGCGTGGCCGATCAGCTCAAGGGCCAGGTGGCGATCGCCTTCGCGGTGGTCAAGGACCCGGCCAGGATCGCCACGCCCGAACTGCGGCGCGCCCATGAAGGCGACGTGATGAAGACAGTCGACAGCCAGCTCGGCGCAGTGGCACGCCCGGCGCGCGTGCACTTCGTCACGGTGCTGCCGAAGACGCGCTCCGGCAAGCTGCTGCGTCGCTCGCTGCAGGCGCTGGCCGAGGGCCGCGATCCGGGTGATCTCACCACCATCGAGGATCCAACCGCGCTCGATCAGATCCGCGCGGCGCTGAGCTTTTGACGCCGGATGCCGGTGGCAGGCGCTAAGCTGCGCGCCCGCCTGTCACCCCGGTTGCGCTCACGGGCCGCCTGACTGCAGTCGCAGGCTGGCGGCCCGGTTGTTTCGATGAACGAATACCTCAGTCTCACCTACCTCGTCGGCGCCGTGCTGGTGCCGCCTGCCTCGCTCATCCTGCTGGCGCTGTTTGGCCTGCTGCTGCTCAAGCGGCGGCGCCGCACCGCGCTGGCGTTGACTGGCGGCAGCCTGCTCGCCCTGCTCACCCTCAGCCTGCCGGTGGTCGCGTTCTCGCTGATGGATCGTCTCGAAGGTCCCGCGCTGCCGAACAGCCGCGCGGTGGGCAACGCCCAGGCGATCGTGATCCTCGCCGGCGGGGTGGCGCGCGGCGCCATCGACTGGGGCGGCGATACGGTCAGCCTGTACACGCTGCAGCGGGTGCGCTACGGCGCCTGGCTGGCAAAGGAAACGCGGCTGCCGGTGCTGGTTACCGGGGCCGCGCCGCGCGGCGGCCGCCCCGGCGAAGCGCGGATGATGCGCGACATCCTGCAGAACGAGTACGGCGTGCCGGTGCGTTGGCTGGAAGAGCGCTCGCGCCACACCGGGGACAACGCGACACTGTCGGCGGCCATGCTGCGCGCCGACGGCGTCGAGCGCATTGCGCTCGTCACCAGTGCGTTCCACATGCCGCGCTCGCAGCGCGTCTTCGCCGGCACCGGCCTCAAGGTGGTGCCAGCGCCGACCGGCTACTTCGGCTATGCCGGCGGCAGCTTCGAGTGGCAGCACCTGGTGCCCAACGGCGACGCGCTGCGCCTGTCGTACATCGCCCTGCGCGAGCTTGTTGCCAACCTGATGTACCTCGTGATCAATCGCGGCTGAGCCTTGCGCTGCCGCCCATGGAGACCGTTATGCAGACCAAGAAGATCCTGACCGCCGACGACGTGAAAAAGATTTCTGCCGCCGCCGAGGCCGAGGCACTCAAGAACAACTGGGCCGTGACGATTGCCATCGTCGATGACGGCGGCCACCTGCTGGCACTGCAGCGACTGGACGGCGCCGCCCCGATCTCCTCCTACATCGGCCCCGAGAAAGCGCGCAGCGCCGCCCTGGGCCGGCGCGAAACCAAGATCTATGAAGACATGATCAACCAGGGACGCACGTCTTTCCTCTCGGCGCCGTTGCTGCAGGGCATGCTCGAAGGCGGCGTGCCGATCGTGGTCGACGGCCAGGTCGTCGGCGCGGTGGGCGTCTCCGGCGTCAAGTCGAGCGAGGATGCACAGATCGCCAAGGCGGGCATCGCCGCACTGGGCATCTGAGTTGGCTAGAAGCCCTCGACCGCCAGCAGCGTCTTGACCTGCGGATAGGCGTAGATCGGTCCGTCCTTGCAGATGAAGGTGGGGCCGAACTGGCAGTGGCCGCAATGGCCGACGGCGCATTGCATGTTGCGCTCCATCGACATGTAGATCGACGCTTCCGGCACGCCGCGTGCGGCCAGGTGCGTGGCCGCCGTGCCCATGAAGCCGCCCGGCCCGCACAGCATGGCGATGGTGCGTTCGCTGTGCACCACCACCTCGTCGAGCACCTGCAGCCGGCCGCTGACCTGCCACCGCCAGTTGGCCGACCCTTCGGTCGACGCCACCAGCACCTTGGTATCGGGCACCTTCTGCCAGCGCTCGTAGCGCTCGGGCCAGATGAACTCGTCGACCCGCTTGACCTTCTGCACGATCGTGAAGTGGCCAAAGCGCTCGCGACGCCGGATCATGTGATTGATCACCGAGACCACCGGCGCGCAGCCCAGGCCGCCGGAGACGATCACCACGTCGCGCCCCTCGGCCTCGCGCAGCGGCCAGCCGCGTCCGAACGGCCCGCGAATACCGAGGCGCTGGCCTTCGCGCAGTTGCTCCAGCCCGCGCGTGGCGCGGCCCACGCGGTTGATCGTGTGCACCAGCAGGTCCTCGTGCTCGGGGTCGGAGACGATCGAGATCGCCACCTCCCCTACACCGTGCAGGTACAGCATGTTGAACTGGCCGGGATCGTAGGTGTAGCTCGCATGCGCCACCGGATCGGTGAAGCGCAGGTACAGCGTGAAAATGCTCGACGATTCCTGTACGCGGCGCACGATCTCCACCTCGCGCGGCACGTAGGCGTTGGGCTGGCTCCGGGTAAAGCTATGGCCGCGCATGGTCTTGCGGCGTGCCGACGATGGCCGCCGCCTCCTCGGTGATGTCGATGCCGACCGGGCACCAGGTGATGCAGCGGCCGCAGCCGGTGCACCCGCTGCGTCCGTACTGGTCGTGCCAGCTGCCGAGCTTGTGCGTGAGCCACTGGCGGTAGCGCAGATCGGTGCTGCCGCGCACCACCCAGCCGTGGATGTAGCTGTGGCCGGCGGCAAAGCACGAGTCCCACTGGCGCACGTGCTCGGCGCTGGCGCCATCCGGCGCCGTGACGCTGCTCTCGCTGTGGCAGAAGCAGGTCGGGCAGACCGCGGTGCAGTTGCCGCAAGCCAGGCAACGATCACCGACGTCTTTCCAGCGCGGATGCTCCAGTTGGGCGAACAGCGCCGCGTTCAGGTCGCGCCCGGGCAGCGCGCGCGTCTGTGCGTCGATGGCACCCTGGTGCTCGGCCGCTGCTCGGCCACGCTGCTCTTCAGTCACCGGCGCCAGCGGCAGCGCGTCGGCCAGCGTGCGACCGGCGTCGCTGCGCGCGGTGACGATGAAGCCTTCGTCGAGCTCAGTGAGGGCGACATCGAATCCGCTGGTGGCCGCCGGACCATCACCGGTGCTTGCGCAGAAGCAGGTGGCGGCCGGGTGCGCACAGTCCACCGCGACGATGAACAGGGCGCGCCGACGTTGGTTGAAATAGGCGTCGGCGTACTCGCCGTAGGCAAAGTGCTGGTCCTGCAGGTGCAGTGCGGCCAGATCGCAGGCACGCACGCCGATCACTGCGGTCGGCTTCACCGGCGGCACCACTTCGGTGAACTTCAGTTCGCCGCGTTGGTTTCTCTCGGTTCGCCACAGGCTTTCGCGCGGCGCGAAGGTGAGCGGCTTCAAGCCCTGCGCGCCCACCGCGAAAGCGAAGCAGCGCGGCGATGCGGTCTGGGTCAGCCGATAGCGGCCAGGCGCCTGCTCGTCGCGCCAACCCGTGGGCAGTTGGGATGCGCGTTCGATCGCGTCGTACACCAGTGCACCATCGCGCACGATCGGACCGATCACGTTCCGGTGCGTCGCCTTCAGCGCATCGATCAGACGCTGCAGGTCGGCGCGGGCGAGAAAGCCGTCGACAGTCATGCGGTCACCTCGTCGGTCGCCGCCGCCAATACCGCGTCGATCAATGCCGGCAGCGCTGCGCGCACCGGTGCCGACAATTCGGCGGCGTGCGGATCGTGCTGCGGGTCGATCGTCACCCCGAGCATCGTCAGCGTCGGCGGCAGCCCACCCAGTACCCCGGCCAGCGTCAGCATGCTGGCCACCGACACGCCGTGGCTGCTGGCGGCAGCGGTGCGGGTCAATTCACCTTCCATGCATGGGCGAACGCGACCCGCCCCGCCGCCGTCGACGACGGCATCGATCAGGATGACGTGCTGCACCCCCGTCAGCAAGGGCAGCAGGTCGGCCGCCGGATTGCCGCACAGGTGCAGCGTGCACAGCGGCGGCAGCGCGTGACCGCCGAGCGCCTCGATGGCGCGAAAACCCACCCGGTCATCGCCGAAGTCGGAACCCAATCCGATGATGCGGGTGCTCATCGCTCGCCTTCGCTGCGCCGGATGTTCAGTTGCAGGAAATGCGTGGCGCACGAGATGCACGGGTCGTAGTTGCGGATCACCATTTCGCACCGCGCACGCAGGGTGTCGGCGGGTGCATCGAGACCGGTGGCAAGCACCGCCTGCCGCAGATCGTCTTCGATGCGCGACTGGTTCTGGCTGGTGGGCGGCACGATCTTGGAGCTCAGCACCAGGCCGTTGTCGTCGGTGCTCCAGCGCTGCCACAGCAGGCCGCGCGGCGCCTCGGTGGCGCCGAACCCGGTGCCGGCGCGCGGCACCACCGCGACCGCGGCGGCGTCGGGCAGCCGGTAGTCGTCAAGAATGCGCAAGGCTTCGAGGATCGCGTAGTGGACCTCGACCGCGCGGGCGACGATGCCGTGGAACGGGTTGGCGCTGGGGAACGGCACGCCGGTGCGCTCCAGCGTGCGCCGCACACTGAGCGGCAGCTGGTGGCGGTTCAGATTGAGCCGGGCCAGCGGGCCGACCAGGTACGGGCCGCCGTGGTACGCGGAGAACAGCGCGGTCGAATGAGCGACGTGGCGCTCCTCGAAGTGCTGCTCGTAGTCCTCGATCGCGATGTCGAGGCCATCGGAAGACACGATGCGGCCTTCGTTGAGCGCGTACTCGTCGGCATGGCGCAGCGCCACCGAGATGAACTCCTGGTGCGCGAACGGCAGCGCCAGCGATGCGGTCCAGCCGACCAGATCCTCCGCGAGCGACACCGCGTCGTGCAGTCGCGCCCGCAACGCCGACACGTCGGCAGTCGACGGCGCCTGCCAGAACCCGCCGAGGCGCGTGCCCACCGGGTGCACTGAGCGGCCGCCGAGCATCCGCATGATGTCGTTGCCGAGCGCCTGCAGGCGCATGCCGCGCCGCACTTCGTCCGGGTACTCCTGCGCCAGCGCCGCCGCGTTGGAGAAGCCGAGAAAGTCAGGCGCGGCGAGCAGGTGGATGTGCAGGCAGTGACTCTGGATCCACTCGCCGCAGTAAAGCAGGCGACGCATCTCGCGCACCCACGGTCCGGGCTGCGCGCCGAAGATCGCCTCGATCGCGTGCACTGCGCTCATCTGATAGGCGACCGGGCATATGCCGCAAATGCGCGCCACCATGTCGGGCACCTCGTCGACGCGGCGGCCTTCGACCAGCTTCTCGAAGAAGCGCGGCGGCTCGAAGATGCGCAGGTGCACCGAGCGCAATTCACCCGCCTCGATATCCAGATCGAGCGCGCCCTCGCCTTCGACACGTGCCAGCAAGGGCACGCGCAGTTCCAGCGTGCGACCTTCAGACATTTCGCAATCCCTGTGCCAGCGGCGCAAACGCCTCCGCCTCGCTGTTGATGGAGCCGAAGCGGCGTGCGACGTCGGTCGCATTCAGACCGAGCGCGCCGAACTGCGCGGCCAGCGCTGCGCCGTTGGCGCGCTCGGCCGGGCCGAAGCAGCCATAACAATCACGCCCAAGTTTGGGACACAGCACGCCGCAGCCGGTGCGCGTGACCGGGCCCATGCACGGCATGCCCTTGGCGACCACCACGCACGTCAACCCGACCCGCTTGCACTCCATGCACAACTTGTCGTCGCTCACGTTGGGCGCCACGCCGGACAGCAGGTCACGCAGCACCGCCTGCAACTGGCGCGCATTGACCGGGCAGCCCCACAGTTCGAAATCGATCCGAACCTGCGCCGACAGCGGACTGGCACGATCCAGCGTATGGATGTGCTCGGGGCTGGCGTAGACGCTGCGCGTCCAGGCGGGAGCATCGTGCAGGTTGCGCAGCGCCTGGATGCCGCCGCTGGTGGCGCAGGCACCGAGGGCGATCAGGTAGCGGCTGCGCGCCCGGATCGCGGCGATGCGCTCGACCTCGTGCGGCGTGGACACACTGCCTTCGACGATCGCGATGTCAGCCTCGGCGTCTTCGTCGACGACACCGAACTCGGCAAAGTGCACGAACTCGAACTGGCGCGCCAGATCGAGCAGACCTTCACCGAGGTTGAGCAGCGCGAGCTGGCAGCCGTCGCAAGAACTGAACTTGTGGATCGCAACGCGCGGACGGCGACGATCGAAGTGAGGGGCGGGAGTCACAGGCGATTTCCAGAGAAGTCGCGCTCATCATCGTCCGGCCGCATCGCCATGCCTTGAGGCATCGCAACCTGCAGGCCCGCCAATCCACACTCGTTTCAACGGTTACTCGCGCCAACGCCTGTCAAGGTCGCTGCGTGTCACCGGCCAGTCACCTCGTTGGTGCATCGACCGTGCCGACGACCCTGCGATGGTGCATCTACGCTGCGTCATCGACCAGCGCGGCCGCCCGCCCGCGCGCGACATCGACCTTCGCGAGCACGAGCAACCCAGCAACGAAGTACAGCCCGGTGATCATCATTGCCAGGCGGTGATCGTTGTCGGTCAGCCAGGTGACGAGGCCATAGGTCACCGGACCGAGGATCGCGGACAGCCAGACCGAGGCGTTCCACAGCCCGTAGAACTCAGCCAGCCGGCGCGGCGGCGCGAACAGGCCGACGATGGCGCGACCGGCGCTCTGGCTCGACCCCATGCACAGACCAGCAAGGTTCGCTGCCACCCAGAAGCCGGCGCTGCCCTGGCTGGCAGCGGCCACCGCGATCATTGCAATCCAGCCGACGATGGTCAGTGCCAGCGCGCGCTTGTGGCCGATCGCGTCCTGCACATAGCCGAAGCCAAAGGCCCCGATGGCCGCCGTGATGTTCACCAGCAGCACCAGCGTCATCGTCTGCGCGGTGGTAAATCCCATCACCTCCTGCGCGTAGATCGCCGCCAGCGCGATGACCACCGACAGGCCGGCCTGATACAGCAGTCCGCAGGCCATCAGCCAGCCAAAATCGCGATACAGGTGAATGCGGCTGAGGGTTCGCCATAGGCGCGCGGTCGACTTACGCATCAGTGCGCCGACGGTCGCGTGCGACTGCGGCAACGCGCGTTCCTTGAGCACGAGGAACGCCGGCAGCGAACTCACGGCATACAGTGCCGCGGTGATCAGCATTGTCACCGGGACGTAGCTCGTGGCCGGTTCGTTGCGCTCCTGCGCCGCCAGCACGTATGCAAGGCACACGCCGAGGGATAACAGTCCGCCCAGGTAGCCGATGCTCCAGCCCCAGCCCGACACCTTGCCCAGCGCTTCAGGTGTCGACAACTCCGGCAGGAAGGCGCTGTTGAAGCTCACCCCGGCGGCGAAGCAGAGGTTCGAGATGACGATCAGCGGCGCCGCCAGCCACAGGTCACCGGCGCCCACGAATGCCAGCAGAGCCGTGCTGATCACGCAACCGATCGTCGCCAGCGCCAAAAGCAACTTCTTGCGCGCGTGCACGTCGGCATAGGCGCCCAGTGCCGGCATCACCAGCATGCCGATCACATACGACACGGACAGAAGCAGCGTCCACATCAGCGTGGCCCAGGGCGCACCCTGCGCCACCACGCCGACGAAGTAGGCGTTGAAGACGGCGGTCAGCACCACCGTCGTGTAGCCGGAGTTGGCGAAGTCGTACATCGCCCAGGCGAACACCTCCTTGCGCGGCACGCCGGGATTCAAGGCCTTCGGGTCAAACAACGGCATCGCGCCTCCTGAGGACGCGCGATGCTAGCCGCAAGCCGCCGAGGCTTTCGGATCACACCCGGAAAAGCCGCGCAGCCGTTGTGCCGGGCCGCCTGCACCCTAGAATCAGCCGTCATGAAGCCACTTGACCGCATCGACCGCCAGATCCTGCAGATCCTGCAGCGCGACGGTCGCATCACCAATCAGGCGCTCTCGGAGCAGGTCTCCCTCAGTCCGCGGGCCTGCCTCGACCGCCTGCGCTCGCTGGAGAAGTCCGGCCACGTGACGGGCTACATGGCGCTGCTCGATCCGCGCAAGCTCGGCAACCTGCTGACCATCGTGGTCGAGGTGTCGCTGCGCGACCAGAGCCAGTCGTCCCACGCGCGATTCGAGCAGCACATGCTCGGTTGCGACGAGGTGATCGAGTGCTTCATGGTCAGTGGCAGCTGCGACTACGTGCTGCGGCTGGCGTGCCGCAGCCTCGATCACTACCGCGAGCTGACCAACGCGTGGATCGCCGACAGCGAGCTGGGCGTGGAGCGGATCGCCTCGAAGCCCGAACTGCAAACGGTGAAGCCGTTTCGCGGCTATCCGCTCGGCTGACGCGGCTGCCGCGTATCAGGACGGTGCGGTCGCTGAAGAACGTGCAGCTGCGATCGACTGGCGCAGGTTCTCGCGCGTCACGTCTTCATAGCGCAAGCGAAACACGGGCAGGCAGAAGATCTCCGGCCGCTCCAATAGCCGTTCGAAGAAGCTGACCCGGCGCCGCTGAAAGAACGCCCAGGCCAGGTCGTCGTCAGCGATCGTGATGAGCGGGCGCTGCTCGGCGAACACGGCGCGCGAGTAGCGTTCGAACTCGCTGTCGCTGACCGACAGTCGCATCAGATCCAGGTCCAGCACCAGGCGCGACTCCGGCGAGCGCGGCAGGTGGTCGGCCGTGTCGATCACGATGCGGTAGGCGAGTTCGAGCGTTTCTGCCGGCACACCGGCGGCGTAGACGCGCAGCAGTTGGGCGGACATCGCCTCGTTGACGCCGCGTGCGGCGCCCGGCACGTAGATCGCGTCATGGAAGACCACCGCCAGCGACTGCGCGGGCGCCAGCGCACAGTCCATGCGCACTGCGGTGTCGAGCATCTCGCGCACGTGTACACGATCGTGATAGCGGCGATGCGGCTCGTCATAGAACGCCAACACCTGATCGAGTCGATCCGCGGCAAAGCCCGCCCGGATGAGCGACTGCAGCGCAGGATGACGATGGTCCAGCACGGGACCGGCGGAGGGAGCCGCATTCATGGCAGCGATCCTATGGCGACGCCCACGCCGCGCAACGCGAATATTCAGGGTGGTTTCGGAGGTCCTGCAGCCGCCCCTGTGCGCAACGCCGATTCGGCGGCTTGCGGATCGAACGACCGCAGGGTCGGAACGTTGGTCGCCGCCTTTACGCCGCCTTGGGGAGCGACGCCTTCATACACTGACCGCCAGGTCATCACCGCGGAATCATCCATGTCGCGTCCTCAACGATCACACGTCACCTCGCCTGCCACCGCGCGCCAGATCGCACGCGAACGAGCGGTGACGGCCGCCAACTACCACCCACTTCCGGTGGTTCTGGCCGCGGGCGCAGGCGAATGGCTGACCGACATCGAGGGCCGCCGCTACCTGGACCTGATGAGCGCCTACTCGGCGGTCAGCCACGGCCACGCTCATCCGCGACTGGTGCGCGCCCTGACCGATCAGGCGAGCCGGCTGGCCACCGCCTCGCGTGCCTTTCACGCACAGGCACTGGCGCCGTTCCTGGAGAAGCTGGTCGGCCTGGCGGGCCTCGGGGAGGGCAGCAAGGCGTTGCCGGCCAATGGCGGCGCCGAATCGGTCGAGACCGCGATCAAGGCCGCGCGCCGCTGGGGCTATCGGGTCAAGGGCATCGCCGCCGGGCACGCCGAGATCGTCGTCGCCCGCCACAACTTCCACGGCCGCACGACCACCATCGTGGGTTTTTCCTCCGACGACGACTATCGCGCGGACTTTGGTCCGTTCACGCCGGGCTTTCGCCACTTCGACTTCGGTGACATCAACTCGCTCGCGGCCGCCATCACCGACCGCACCTGCGCCGTGCTGATCGAGCCGATCCAGGGCGAAGCCGGGATCATCGTGCCCCCCGCTGGCTTTCTCGCCGCCGCCCGGCGCCTGTGCGACGAGCGCAACGTGTTGCTGATCCTGGACGAAATCCAGAGCGGCCTCGGGCGTACGGGCCGCATGTTCGCCTTCGAGCACGAAGGCATTCGGCCGGACGGCCTGATCCTCGGCAAGGCGCTCGGCGGCGGACTGCTGCCCGTCAGCTGCTTCATCGCGCGGCGCGAGGTGATCGACCAGTTCGACGCCGGCAGCCACGGTTCGACCTTTGGTGGCAATCCGCTCGCCGCCGCGGTCGGGCTGGCCGCGCTTCAGGTGATCGAGGATGAAGGCCTGATCGCGCGCAGCGCCACGCTCGGCGCGCACCTGCTCGCCCGCCTGCGCAGTATCGAGTCCCCGCTGATCCGCGATGTCCGTGGGCGCGGACTTTGGGTCGGGGTCGAACTCGACACCACGCGCGTGCGCGCCGGCACGGTGGTCGAGCACCTGCTTGTGCAAGGCGTGCTGACCAAGGACACGCGCGACCGCGTGATCCGCTTCGCGCCGCCCCTGGTCATCGAGCGCGCCGCGCTCGACTGGGGCATCGACACCTTCGCCCAGGTGCTGGCTCGATTGCAGTCGCAAAACCAACCGGGCCCCGTGCTGCGTCGCGCGCCCGCCGAGACGCTTGTCTAGCCAGGCCGCGCCGGCCGCATCGACGCCTGTCGCGGCATCAACGGGCATCGTCGGCTGCGGTCGGTCGTCGCAGGGTGACTTGCACCGCTGGTGCCTGCCCGCACGACTCGCTCGATGCACCGGTAGAGACGAGGCATGATGGCTGTCATCAACCCTAGCCCGCCTGATTGATGACCCGCCCCGCCCCCGCTGAAACCCCGCCCTGGTTTGGTCGAACTGCCGGCTTGATCGGCCTGCTCGGCGTCGCCTGGGTCTTGGCACTGACGGCAATCGGCGGCGCCGCCTACCCCGGCTACGACCATATTGCGCAGTACATCAGCGAGCTGGGCGCGCGCGGCGCGCCGCATGCGGCGATCGTCAACCTGGCGGGTTTCCTGCCCGCCGGGGTTCTGACCTGCACCTTTGCCGTGCTGGCGTGGCGGGCACTGCCGCGCAGCACGTCGGCCACGCTGGGCTTTCTCGGCGTCTTCCTGTTCGCGATCGGCTATGTCGGCGCAGGGTTCTTTCCCTGCGACGCCGGGTGCCGGCCGGACGAACCCAGCCTGACGCATCTGCTGCACACGGGTATTGGACTGGCCGGCTACATGCTGGCGCCACTGACGTTGCTGCTGCTGGGCCAGGCGGCGCGGCACTGGCCCGCAGCGGGCACGCTGCGCTTGCTCGGCTTGGCCGGTGCGCCGGTGGCGCTCGTCGGCCTGCTGGCCTTGTCGCCTGATCTGCCCTTCGTCGGCCTGGCGCAGCGCGCCTTGGAAAGCAGCGTGCTGGTCTGGGTTGCAGCCTGCGCCTGGTACTTGCGACGGAGTTAAGGTCAATCTACGGGCAATCCGCGAGATCGCACGAGGCAGCAATCAGCGCCAGGGTCAGCGAAGACGCACGATTGCCCCGTTGTTTCGCCAAGGCACCACGCTTCTGCAACCCGCGCCAAGCAACTGGGCCGCTTGGCCCGATCGGCGAGGTCGGCGAGGTCGGCGAGATCGGCCGATAGATCGAGTCGCCAGACGTCCAAGGGCATTAGCCCGTGGCAGATTCGCCACGCGACGAATGCCGCGTTCGAGCGATCCAGCACAACGGCTGAGGCCAGAAGGGGTGAGCCGATTACACCGATCGGCCGATGCGATCCCCCCGACGATTCTCGACACTGCGCGCAGCTCTCCTTCGCCGCCGACCCGTGCCCACCATGCGCATCGCTGCCACCATCGATCCTGCCGCTTCACCCGCCGTTGCGGCCCCGGCTGAGACCCGCTCGCTGCGGCTGGACGTGGGCGCCAGCGTGAACCGACCTGCGCCGGTGGACACCAGTTATGAACGGCGCGACGGCCTGGAACGCGAACTCGACCGCGTACAGGGCGCACTGATGAGCGAGCGCAACGGCTTCGCACAGCAGCTGAACTGGCTGATGCTGTCGCAGGCGCTGCTGCTCAACGCGTTCCTGTTCGCGCTGATCCTCGGCTGGTCGACGCCGCTGCCGGGCAAGCGCCTGCTGCTGGTCGGCTTGGCCGTGTTCGCGGTCGCCGTCGCGGTGCTGATCGTGCTCGCCCTGCGCGGCACGCGCGACGCTGTGATGTCGCTCCACCAGCACCGCAAATCGCTGGAAGCCACGCTGCACAAGGACTTCGGCCGCGCCCCGCTGTTCGCGCCGCGCGGGCTGGTGACGCGCGGCCTGGCGAGCTTTGCCCACGGCGTCCTGCCGGCCACCATCGTGGTTGGCTGGGTGGCGCTGGCGCTCTACACGCTGGCAGCCCCCCTGGGTGCGAACGCCGAGCCGGCCGCCGCGGCCACATCAGCCCCGGCACAGCCGCCGCGCAGCAGTCGCGTTGCGCAGCCACGGCAACTCATCAACAACGCAGCGCCCGTCGATGTCGAGACTGCCGAGACTGGCAGCGACACGCGTGCGTCGCCGCGCCGCACCGGCGGATTCAAGTGATGAAGCGCGAGCAAGCCTGCAGGGCGGCCTGACGCCGCCCTTGCCACGCTCGACGCCCTAGACGCCCTAGACGCCCTCGGCGCGCTCAACGCCACTCAGCGCGGCGGACTCCAAGCGGGCGGCCGCTTGTTCATGAAGGCATCGATGCCTTCCTGCGCGACCTCGTCGATCATGTTGCAGGCCATCGACTGGCCCGCCAGCTGATACGCCGCCTCAATGCCCATGTCCAGCTGCTTGTAGAACATGCCCTTGCCCATCGCGATGGCCACCTGCGGTTTGGCGACGATCGACTGCGCAAGCCGCGCAACCTCGGCATCGAGCTGATCCAGCGGAACCACGCGGTTGACCAGGCCACGCTCCTTCGCCGTGGCGGCGTCGATGAAGTCGCCGGTCACCAGCATCTCGAACGCCTGCTTGCGTGTCACGTTGCGGCTCAGCGCCACGCTCGGCGTGGCGCAGAACAGGCCGACGTTGATGCCGCTGACGGCAAATTTGGCGACATCGGCCGCCACTGCCAGGTCGCACATCGCCACCAGTTGGCAGCCGGCGGCCGTGGCAATGCCGTGCACCCGGGCGATCACCGGCTGCGGCATGCGCTGGATCTGCATCATCACGCGCGCGCAGTCGGCAAACAGCGTGCGGTAGTAGTCCAGCTCCGGCGTGGCCTTCATCTGTTTCAGATCGTGGCCAGCGCAAAAGGCCTTGCCGGCACCGGCAATGACCACCACGCGCACGGCCGGATCCTGGGCCACCGCTGCCAACTGCGCGGCGAGTTCGGCCAGCATCTCCTCCGACAGGGAATTGAACTGGCTTGGCCGGTTGAGCGTGAGGCGCAACACGCCGCCTGCCTGATCCTTGAGCAGCAGTGGCTCGAGTTGCGCCGAGCTGGTGGGTGCGTTCATCGAGTTCTCCCTGATGCTGTGAGCCACGGCCGTCGAGCGCGCGGTCAGATATCGATTGCGCCGGCCGACTTCGCCTGCTGGCGCAGGATGAATTTCTGGATCTTGCCGGTGCTGGTCTTCGGCAGCGGACCGAACACGACTTCCTTCGGCATCTTGAACCCGGCCAGGTGCTTTCGGCAATGCGCCAGCAGATCTTCCTGGCTGACCGTGGCACCCTCGCGCAGTTCCACGAAGGCGCACGGCGCCTCGCCCCAACGCGGATCCGGACGCGCCACCACCGCCACCGCCATCACCGCCGGATGTCGGTACAGCACGTCCTCCACTTCGATCGACGAGATGTTCTCGCCGCCGGAAATGATGATGTCCTTGGAGCGATCCTTGATCCGCAGATAGCCATCCGGGTGCACCACCGCCAAATCGCCTGAGTGGAACCAGCCGCCCTTGAACGCCTCGCGGGTGGCTGTCTCGTTCTTCAGGTAGCCGCGCATCGTGATGTTGCCGCGAAACATCACCTCGCCGATGGTCTCGCCATCATGCGGGACCGGCTGCATCGTTTCCGGATCGAGCACCGCGACCGCTTCCTCAAGCGGGTAACGCACGCCCTGCCGGCCATTCTTCACGGCGCGCTCGCCGACATCCAGGTCGGCCCACGCCGCCTGCTTGGCGCACACGGTGGCGGGCCCGTACACCTCGGTCAGACCATACACATGGGTCAGGTCAAACCCCATCTGATCCATGCCTTCAATCATCGCCGCCGGCGGCGCGGCGGCCGCCACCATCGCCTTGACCCGCTGCGTGATGCCCTGCCGCAGTTCCGGGGCGGCGCTGATCAGCAACGAATGCACGATCGGCGCGCCACAGTAGTGCGTGACGCCATGCTCGCGCATCAGGTCGAAGATCAGCTTCGGCTCGACGCGTCGCAGGCACACATGGGTGCCGGCCATGGCGGCGATGGTCCACGGGAAGCACCAGCCGTTGCAGTGGAACATCGGCAAAGTCCACAGGTAGACCGGATGATGCGGCAACGCCCACACCAGAATGTTCGACACCGCATTGGTATAGGCGCCGCGGTGGTGGTAGACGACGCCTTTCGGATTGCCGGTGGTGCCGGACGTGTAGTTCAGCGCGATCGCGTCCCACTCGTCGCCCGGTGGCGACCAGCGTGCCTGGCGGTCTCCCTGCGCGATCCAGGCCTCGTACTCGATCGCACCGAGGCGCGCGCCGGGTCCGTCGTACAGCGGATCGTCGACGTCGACCACCTCGATCGGCCGCGACAGCTGCGCCAGCGCCGCCTGCGCCACCGCGGAGAACTCGCGATCGACGATGAATAGCTTGGCTTCGCCGTGGTCGAGCATGAAGGCGACCGCGGCGGCGTCCAGCCGGGTGTTGATGGCGTTGAGCACGCAACCGGCCATCGGGATGCCGAAGTGCGCCTCGACCATCTCCGGTGTGTTGGCGAGCATCACAGCCACGGTATCGCCGCGACCCAGGCCACGCCGACGCAGTACATCGCACAGTTGACGGCAGCGCGCATAGACCTGCGCCCAGGTGCGCCGCAGCGCGCGCGAATCCAGGCCGTGCACGACGGCCGCATGGTTCGGGTGGACCGAAGCCGCCCACTCGATGAAGCCGAGCGGCGACAGCGCCGCAAAGTTCGCCGCGTTTCTTTCCAACCCCTGATCGAAGATTGACGATGGCACTGGAGACTCCGCACATTGAAAGGGGATGCGGGCAAGGATCGCGCCATCGTTCGCCGTGGCGCTGGCCGCACAGTCGCCCCGCGCAGCCGCCTCGAGAGCGGCGCCGGCTCAGATCAAAGCTGCGCCAGTGCTTTCACGTGCGCCGCCACGCTGCGCGCCAGGGCACTGAGGTTGTAGCCGCCCTCGAGCGAACTGACGATGCGGCTCTTGGCATGCCGGTCGGCCACTTCCATCAGGCGTCGGGTGATGAACGCATAGTCGCTTTCGACCAGTCCCATCTGCCCCAGGTCGTCTTCGCGGTGGGCGTCGAAGCCTGCCGAGATGAAGATCATCTCCGGCTCGAACGCGTCGAGCGCAGGCACCCAGACCTCGTCGACCACCTGACGCACCATGTCGCCCCTGGTTCCGGCCGGAAGAGGCACATTGATCATGTTTTTCGCCGGACTCTCCGACCCGGAGTACGGATAGAACGGATGCTGGAAGAAACTCGCCATCAGCACCCGGTCGTCATCGGCCAGGATTTCCTCCGTGCCATTGCCGTGATGCACATCGAAGTCGATCACCGCCACCCGCTGCAGCCCGTGCGCCTCGAGCGCATGGCGTGCACCGACAGCCACGTTGTTGAAGAAACAAAAGCCCATCGCATGGGCATGACGGGCATGGTGTCCAGGGGGGCGCACTGCGCAGAAGGCATTTTCCAGTTCACCACGCATCACGTGATCGACCGCCTCGACCACGCCGCCGGCGGCACGCAGCGCCGCATCCCAGGTCGCCGGGTTCATCGCCGTGTCCGGATCGACCGACACATAGCCCTGCTTTGGTATTCTGGATTCGAGGTGATCGATGTATTCGCGATCATGGGCCCGCGCAAGTGCATCGCGCGAGGCGACCGGAGCATCGATCGCCACCAGATGCTGCAGCAGTCCGACCGCGATCAGGTGATCGTGGATCGCCGCCAGCCGCGCCGGGCTCTCGGGATGCCACGATCCCATTTCATGCGCGGCGCAGGCGCTATGGGTGATGAATCCGGTGTGCACAGTCTCCCTTTCCCGAGTCTGGCGTGCTCGTCGACGAATGCGTACCGCAGCCGGACTGCGGGCGCTTCGTTCTCTAGATCTAAGTGAGTCTAATGATAGAGAAGCTCAGGAACTGCGCCGCCCAGATTGGCGAAGTGATCGTCGGCAAGGAATTGCAGATCCGGCAGAGCATGACCTGCCTGCTGGCGGGCGGCCACCTGCTGATCGAAGATGCGCCCGGTGTGGGCAAGACCACGATGGCGCATGCGATCGCCCTGTCCCTTGGTCTGCCTTTCAGACGCCTGCAGTTCACCAGCGACCTGCTGCCGTCAGACGTGATCGGCGTTTCGGTCTACGACCGCACCGACAGCCGCTTCGTGTTCCATCCCGGTCCGATCTTCACCGAGGTGCTGCTGGCCGACGAGATCAACCGCGCCAGCCCCAAGACGCAGAGTGCGCTGCTAGAAGCCATGGAGGAAGCACAGGTATCGGTCGATGGCCTGGCGCGCCCGCTGCCGCAGCCGTTCTTCGTGATCGCCACCCAGAATCCACTGCACCAGATCGGCACCTTCCCACTGCCGGAATCACAGCTGGATCGCTTTCTCATGTGCATCAGCCTAGGCTATCCGGACCGAGCGGCCGAACGGGCGCTGCTTGCCGGTGAGTCGCGCCGCGACATGCTCAAGCAGTTGCAACCGATGGCGCGCCCCGCCGATCTGGTTGCCGCCCAACTGGCAGTAAAGACCGTGTTCGCTTCGGCCGCCCTGCTCGACTACGTGCAGGCCCTGCTGGCTCACACCCGCGCATCGGGCCGATATGCCGAGGGCCTGAGCCCACGCGCGGGTCTGGCGCTGCTGGCGGCCGCGCGCGCCTGGGCCTGGTTCGACGGGCGTGACCACCTGATCCCGGAAGACATCCAGAACGTGCTACCAGCGGTGGCCGGCCATCGGCTGCATGCGGCCCAACGCGATGGCCAGCGCGTGCTGCACGGGCGCGAACTGGTGACGCAACTGATCCAGGCGGTCGGCGCGCCTTAGCCGGTCGGGCGGCGCCATCGATGAGCATCACCACGCACCCATTGTCGCTGCGCCTGGGCGACTGGATCGCCGGCCGCCGCGGCGCCGAGCCCGGCGAGGTGCTGCTCGACCGCAAGCGCGTGTACATCCTGCCGACCCGCGCCGGACTGGTGTTCGGCGCGGCGATGATCGTGCTGCTGATCGGCTCGATCAACTACCAGCTGCAGCTCGGGTTCCTGCTCACCTTCCTCGTCACCAGCATGGCGCTGGTCGGCATGTATCACACGCACCGCAATCTCGCCCGCCTGACGCTGCGCGCCCAACGCGCGCAGAACGTCTTTGCCGGCGATGTCGCCACCTTCGAGACGCTGGTGGTCAACCCCACGCCGGAGGCACGCCATGCGCTGCACTTCGCCTTCGCGCTGCGCTTGAAGCGCAAGCCCGAGCGCAAGAAGCATGTGCGCGAACTGCCAGGTGTGTGGCTCGATGTGCCGGCGCGCGGCACCGCGCTGGCCCGACTCGGCCTGCCCACGCGGCGCCGCGGCGAGCTGGCTTGCCCGCGCCTGCGGATCGAGACACGCTTTCCATTCGGCCTGTGGCAGGCCTGGTCGTACTACGCGCCGCCCCTGGCCATGGTCGTCTACCCGGCGCCGGAGGTCGATGCGCCGCCGTTGCCGGTGGCTGCAGGCGCCGGGCGCGAAGGGGCGGGGCTCGCGTCCAGCGGCGAGGACTTCGCCGGTGTGCGCCCCTATCAGGCGGGCGATCCGCAGAAGATGATCGCCTGGCGCCTGGCAGCCCGCTCCGATGAACTGTCGGTCAAGCTGTTCGAGTCGCCCTCGGGCAGCGAGCTGACCTTCGACTACCAGCAGCTGCCGCCCCATCTGGACACCGAGGCCCGGCTGTCACGACTGACCCGCTGGGTCCTGATGGCTGAGGCAGCGCAACTGCGCTACGCGATGCACGTGCCCGGCAAGCACCTGCCCTTGGCCAGCGGCGCCGACCATCGCGACCGCTGCCTGACGGCGCTCGCACTGTTCGGCAGCAGCGGCAGCAGTAGTAGCGCCGCTGATCCAACCACCGCGACCACGCCATGAGTGCCGTCCCCGCCCGTGGGCCCAAGCTGGGCGAGCGGCTGCAGCAGCTCAAGGCGGCGCTGCTGCAGCCGCAGGTCTCCAGCGCAGCGCGCGAGCGGCGCGACGTGCTGGTGCTGCTCGCCGCGCTCGCCTTCGTGGTCATGCCGCACTTCGAGCACCTGCCATGGTGGGCCACCGCACTGCTCGTCGTGCTGTGGTTCTGGCGCAGCTGGCTGGTGGTGGCGCAGCGGCCGCTGCCGGGGCGCTTTGCCATGCTGCCGCTGCTGATCGCCGCCACCGCGGCGGTCTGGCTGGAGCACCGCACCCTGCTCGGCCGCGACGCCGGCGTCACCTTCCTGCTGATGCTGCTCGCGCTCAAGCTGCTCGAGATGCGCGCCAAGCGCGACATCTTCGTGGTCGTCTTTCTCGCGTTCTTCATCCTGCTGACGCAGTTCCTGTTCGGACAAGGCATCGTCATCGCCGTGGCGACGCTGATCGCGGTGCTGTTGCTCTTCTTCGTGCTGGTGAGCGTCAATCTCGCCGAGACCGATCTGCCCGCCCGCCGCAAGTTCGCGCTGGTCGGGCTGGTGCTGCTCAAGGCGGTGCCGCTCACTGCCGCGCTGTTCCTGCTGTTTCCGCGCATCAGCGGCCCGCTGTGGGGCATGCCGGGAGATGCGGTGGCCGGCCGCACCGGGTTGTCGAACTCGATGACGCCGGGCGCGATCGGCAAGCTGCTGGAGTCCGATGAGATCGCCTTTCGCGCGCTCTTCAGCGGGCCGGTGCCGCTCAACGACCAGCGCTATTGGCGTGGACCGGTGCTGTCGCTGTTCTCCGGCCGCACCTGGTCGGTTCGTGCACCTGGCCCGAACACCGTGGCGCTGCAGTTGCAGGCGGACCCTCAACCAGCGTTCGAGTACACCATCACGCAGGAGCCGACCCAGCGCGACTGGCTGTTTGCCCTCGACCTGCCGATCGATACGCGCGACGCGGCGGCACTGGGTGCGCGGATCCAACCCGATGGCCAACTGATCGCCAACCGCCTGATCACCGAGCGGGTGCGCTACACGCTCAAATCGGCCACCAGCTTCCGCTACGGGCTGAACGAAACCCAGCTCGGCCTGCAGGATTGGCTGCAGCTGCCGGCGGGCTTCAACCCGCGCACGCTCGAACTGGCGGCGCAGTTGCGCAACACCGTTCCCGGCGCACTGGAGTCGAGCGCCGCCGATGCTGCGCTGATCCAGGCCGTGCTGCAGCGGTTTCGCCAGCAGGAGTACAGCTACACGCTGGAGCCACCGCCGCTCGGCCGTCACTCGGTCGACGAGTTCCTGTTTGACACGCGCGCCGGGTTCTGCGAGCACTACTCGTCCGCTTTCGTGGTGCTGATGCGCGCGCTGGACATTCCGGCGCGCGTGGTCACTGGTTACCAGGGCGGCGAGTTCAATCCAGTGGATGGCTTTCTCACTGTGCGCCAGTCCGATGCGCACGCGTGGGCCGAGGTCTGGCTGGCCGGTCGCGGCTGGGTACGCGTGGACCCGACCGCCGCCGTGGCACCCGAGCGCGTGAACCGCGGCAATCGTGCCGGCGACGCCTCGCAGCTGCAGGGTTCACCGCTCTTCGGCGAACGCAGTTTCAGCCTGCTGCGAGCGCTGCGCTACAACTGGGAGGCGCTGGAGAACGGCTGGAACCAGTGGGTGCTCTCGTACACCCCGGAGCGGCAGCGCGACCTGCTCCAACGGCTTGGCCTGGTGCCCGACACACGCACGCTGGCGTTGGTGTTCGCGGTGGTCATCAGCCTCATCCTCGCCGTGCTGGCCGCCGTCTCGCTGCGCCATCGAACCCAGCGCGACCCGCTGGGCGAACTGATGGCGCGCATCCGGTCCAAGCTTGTCGACGCCGGCGTTGCGGTGCCGGCGCATCTGGGACCACGCGCGCTGCTGACCCAACTGCAGGCCAGCGACGCCGCAACGCTGGATGCCGGCAGCCTGGCCGAGACACGTGAACTCGTCGGACAACTGGAACGTTGGCGCTACTCGCGGTCCAGCACCGGATTCACACGGACCGACCTGCGCGCCCTGCGGCGCCGGGTTCGGCGCTATCGTCCTCGCATCGCGCGCTGACAGCCAAGGCGCCGCGCCCGCAACTTCGGCACGATAGATGACCCGCCCCACTCATTCACACCGAACCATGCGTCGTTCGCTGCTGCTCGCCGCCGCCGCGGTTGCCGCGCTGGGCGCACCCCGGGTTCGTGCGCAGGCCGTGGAAGAGCCGCTGACGGCCCAGCCATATCACCTGCGCGACGATGTGCAGGCGTTTATCGACGACGTGGTGCGGGTCTACGGCATCGACCGCACCTGGGTCGAGCAGGCCTTTGCGCAAGCGCGCTACTCGGCGCAGGCCGAGCGCCTGACCACGCCGAGCCTGGTGCCGCCGGCAGCGCGCAACTGGATCGACTACCGGGCGCGCAACGTTGACGAGCGCCGCATCCGCGATGGCGCTCAGTTCCTGCGCGACAGTCGCGCCACGCTGACGCGCGCCAGGGCGCAGTTTGGCGTGCCCGAAGAAGTGATCGTCGCGATCATCGGCGTGGAGACCGTGTTCGGCCGCAACACCGGCAGCTTCCGCACCCTGGACGTGCTGCTCACGCTGACCTTCGACTACACCCGCCGCGCCGCGCTGTATCGAGAGGAGCTCGCGCAGTTTCTCCTGCTGTGCCACGAGCAGGGCATCGACCCGTTGAGCTTGCGCGGCTCGTTCGCCGGCGCCCTGGGCCTGCCGCAGTTCATGCCGGGCTCGATTCGCCGCTGGGCGGTGGACTTCGACAACGATGGTCGTGTCGACCTGTTGCGCAGCCGGGACGACGCCATCGGCTCAGTGGCCAACTTTCTCACCGCTCACGGCTGGCAACGCGATCTGCCGGTGCAGTTCCGCGCGCAGGCCGACGCGACCATCAGCGACCTGCTTGGCGGCGGCATCACGGCGCTGTATCCGTGGCGCGATCTCGCCGCGCTCGGCGTGACCATCGACGGCCTGCTCGACCCCGACACGCGCGCCCTGCTGCTCGACCTGCCGTACCGGAGCGCGGCGGGCGAACAAGGGATCGAATTTCGGGTGGGCACCGTCAACATGCAGGCCCTGCTGCACTACAACCGCAGTTACTTCTACGGCGTTGCGGTCAGCGATCTGGCGCGCGCGATCCGCTTACGGGCGACCGCGTAGGTCGACCGACCCTGGCCGCACGGTCGCTGCGCGACCACCCTTCGTACACACCCTTCAGTGCAGTGACGCACGCAAGCCCGCACACTGCATCCGCGCGATGACGATCGGACGATCGCCAAGACGGCGTCGAACTTGCTCGCAACGTTCAGGCCTCGCGGCTGACCAAACGCTTTTGCGTACGGCTGCGACAAGTTGCCCCATCATTTCGGAGTCTCCACATGTCGCCTTCCGTGAGCATCGGCGTGCCCGTCTTCAATGCCGCCCCGTTCCTGAGCGAAACGCTGGAGTCTGTCCTGGCGCAGTCTCATGGCGACTTCGAAGTGATCATCTCGGACAACGCATCGACCGACGCGACGCAGGATGTGATCCAGGCATATGCGGCGCAGGACCGGCGCATTCGCAGTTTCCGCCAGCCGGTAAACATCGGTCTTGGCAACAATTGGTCGTTCGTTGCTCGGCAAGCCCGCTGCACCTGGTTCAAATGGCTGTCAGCCAACGACTATTGCGCGCCGCGCTTGCTGGAAGACAGCCTTGCTCCGCTGCGCGCCGATCCGGCCGCGGTGCTGTGCTACGGCCGCACGCAGTTGATCGACCTCGCAGGCCAGCCGCTCGAGATCTATACCGGCGACTTCGACGCGACCTCCGACGATCCGCTGCAGCGCTATCGCCTGGTGCGCGAGCGGTTGCATCTGGGTACGCCGCTGCAGGCGGGCGTGGTCCGGCTCGATGCTTTGCGCCGCTGCGGCTACCTCGGCAATTACCGCGACTGCGACCGGGTTCTGATCGCTGGTCTGGCGTTGATCGGCAAGTTCGTCACGCTGCCGCAGCTTTTGTTTTATCGGCGATGGGACGTCTCGGTCGCCTCCGCGCTGCGCGGGCCGCTGGAGACCGAGCGCCTGTACCACAGCGACGCCCGCCGCGCGCCGCTGTTCATGAACCTGCCGCGCCAGCGCGGCATGCTCGATATCGCACTGCGTGCACCCGTCGGCGTACGCGCCAAGGGGCGCGCCCTCGCCGCCACATTCCGCTACACAGACTGGAAGCGCAAGCTGCTGGGCACCCGCTCCATGCTGCCCATGCAACCGCCCGCGGCTGACGCCTGATCGGGTGCTTGATTCACGCTTGATTCAAGCTTGATCCACGCTTGATTGCCGCTTGATCCGGCACCCGACAGATCGCCGACGCCACAGGCGGCCGGCTGCCGTCAGGCGAAATCCGGCTGCTTCTCCGGCCGTGCGGCCTCGAACGCCGGCAGCTGCATGCAGGCATCGAAGATGCGCATGATGGTCGGCACCTGATCGAGCCGGCAGTCGAACCGCTGGGCGTTGAAGATCTGCGGCACCACCAGCACGTCCGCCAGCGTGACCTCGTCGCCGAGCACGAAGCGGCCGCAGCGCTTCTCGCCTACCAGCCAGGCTTCCAGCTGCGCGAGGCCCTGCTCCACCCAGTGGCGATACCAGGTGTTCTTCTGTTCATCGGTGACGGCCAGGTCGCGCACCAGGTAGCGCAGCACGCGCAGGTTATTGAGCGGATGGATCTCGCAGGCAATCGACAGCGCGGCCGCCCGCACATAGGCGCGCAACACCGGGTCATGCGGCAGCAACGGCGGCTGCGGATAGCGCTCCTCCAGGAACTCGAGGATCGCCAGCGACTGCGTCATGCGCCGGCCGTCGTACTCGAGCACCGGCACCAGTTCGGCTGGGTTCATCGCGCGGAACTCGCTGGCGAACTGGTCGCCCTTGACCAGCGACAGTGGCACATAGTCGTACGGCACGCCCTTGAGGTTGAGCGCAATGCGCACGCGAAACGAGGCCGACGAGCGGGCCGCTGCGTGAAGCTTGATCGGGGTCATTCGGGTCTCCGTCATGGAACGCGGCGTGCGCCGTTCATGCGACGAACTGCACCAGCCACAGCGACAGCATCGGGAACGCCAGCAACAGCAGCAGGCGCACGGCATCGGCTGCCAGAAAGATCATGACGCGACGATACGTGGCCGTCATCGGCACGTCGCCTGCGATCCCGTGCACGACGTACACGTTGAGCCCGACCGGCGGCGCGATCAAGCCGATGTTGACGACACACAGCACCAGGATGCCGAACCAGATCGCCTTGGCTTCCGGTGCGAGGCCATACAGGTCGAGGGCCAGCACGGTCGGCAACAGTACCGGCAGGGTCAGCAGCAGCATCGACAACTCGTCCATCACCGCACCGAGCACGATGTACACGAGCAATATGGCCACCACCACGAGCAACGGCGGCCAGGACATGTCCGCCACGAAGGCCGCCACCAGCGCCGGCATCCCGGTCAGGGCCAGTGCGGTGTTGAGCATGTCGGCGCCGACAAAGATCATGAAGATCATGCCGGTCGTCGCCGCGGTCGAGAGGAAGGCCCGGCGCAGGCCAGCCCAGCGCATGGCGCCGCGCCCGATGCCCGCGATCAAGGTGAGCAACGCGCCGACCGCCGCGCCCTCCACTGCGGTGAACACGCCACCGTAGATGCCACCGAACACGAGTGCGAAGACGCCGACCACCGGCCACACCGACCACAGCGTGCGCCAGCGCGCGGCAGCGTGCTGGCGCGGTTCAGCCGGACCGGCATGCGGACGCGCCCGGCAGAACAGCGCAATCGCGACGCAGTAGCCGGCCAAGGCAATCAGCCCGGGCACCAGCGCCGCTGCGAAGAGCTTGGCGATGTTCTGCTCGGCGATGATCGCGTAGATCACCAGCACCACCGACGGCGGAATCAGGATCCCCAACGTACCTCCGGCGGCCACGGTGGCGGTGGCGAGCGCGGGCTCGTATCGATAGCGCTTCATCTCCGGCAGCGCCACCTGGCCGATGGTGGCGGCCGTGGCGACCGATGAACCACACACTGCGCCGAAGGCCGCGCAGGCCAGGATGCTGGCCTGTGCCAAGCCGCCACGCCAATGACCCACGAACGCCGCGGCGGCGCGATAAAGCGCGCGCGACAGCCCGCCCTGCGCGGCGAACTGTCCCATCAGAATGAACAGCGGAATCACCGACAAGTCGTAGATCGAAAAGCGCGCGAACGCCAGACCCTTGAGGTAGGCCATCCACGCCTCGCCGGACGCCAGCCACACGTAGCCGACGGCGCCAGGCACGAACATGGCGACCCAGATGGGCATGCGCAACGCCATCAGCGCCAGCATGGCGGCAAACAGCAGGAGCGCGCTGCCCGGCGTAGCGTCCATCAGAACGCGCCTTCGCTGCGTTCGGGCTGAACATCGGTGACCGCGGCATGCAGCGCAACGGCGGCAGACAGCAGCAAGCCGGGCACGAGGGCGAGATACATCAGCCACGCGGGGAAGCCGAGCACCATGGTGGTCTCGCCATGCGCCTTCATCTCGGCCACGCCCACGCCGGCGCGCCACGCGAGCAGCAGCATGATTGCCGCAAGCAGCGCGTGGCCGAGCCGATCGAGTGCGCCGCGCAGGCGCGGGCCGGTGCGCTGAGTGAAGAACTCCACCCGCACGTGGCCGCCGCGCCATTGGCAATACGGAAGAAAACAGGCGATCGCCACGACGCAGGCGACCTGCATCAATTCCACATCGCCGGTGATCGGTGCGTCGACCAGCCAACGGCCAGCGATCGATACGACTGCCACGGTCGCCACGGCGAGCAGTACCAGCGCACCGAGCACGGCGAGCCACTCGCTCGCGCGCTGGAGGAACCCGGCCATCACTTGCGGGGCGCGGCGGTACTGCCCGTCGGCGCTGCCGCCGGTCGCGCGCTGATCGCGTCAGCGGCAGCGGCGTACTGCGCAATTAGGGCACGTGCATCGGCCAGCAGGGCGTTGCCATCGAGGCCGCGCCGGTTCATGTCGGCAATCCAGTCGCCGTACAGCGGCCGCGCGGCGCGGTCCCATGCAGCCAGTTCGGTCGCAGGGATCACGTTGATCAGATTGCCGCGGTCCGTCGCCTGCTTGCGCGCGGCCGGGGCAGACGCGTCCCACAGCCGCCCCAGTTCCGCCGCCAGCGGCAGGCCGCTGTTGACGTCGATCACCTTCTGCAAGTCCGGCGGCAGGCTGTCGTAGGTCTTGCGGTTCATCGCGTAGAGAAACACGGCCGTGTAGAGCGCCGGCATCGCCGGGTCGGTCTCCGAGTGAAATTTGACAATCTCGTGCACCTTGATCGACGGCACCACCTCCCACGGCACCACCGCCCCGTCGATCACGCCCTTGCTCAGGGCGTCGGCAAGTTGCGGCACCGGCATCGACACCGGCGTCGCCCCGAGGCGAGACAGCAGGCGATTGGTCTGACGTGTCGGCGCACGGATCTTCATGCCCTTGAAGTCCGCCAGCGTGTTGATCGGCTTGTCGCGCAGATGCAGGTAGCCGTTGTCGTGCACATGCAATGCGAGCGGCTTCACTGCCTCGAACTCCTTGACCGCGTGGCGGGTATAAAAAGTCCACAGCGCCTGGGATGCCGCCGTCGCGTTCGGCGTCATGAACGGCAGTTCGAACACCTCGGTCACCGGAAAGCGCCCTGCCGTGTAGCCCGGCAGGGTCCAGACGATGTCGGCAATGCCATCGCGCGCCTGGTCGTACAGCTGCGGCGGCGTGCCGCCCAGTTGCATCGACGGAAAGATCTGGCAGCGCAGTCGCCCGTTGCTCTGCGCGCGAATGCGTTCGCACCAGGGCACGATGAACTTGGCGTGCGTGGTGGAGCTGGTGGGCAGGAAGTGCGCCACCTTGAGCGTGAACTCCTGCGCATGCGCAGCAGATGCAGCGAGGATGACCAACAGGGCTGCCGCGATCAGCGGCCGCAGAAAGCAGAGCATGGGACGACCCGAGATGAAGCAGCAGGCGGGCTGCAGACCGGACGAGATGCTACCGGCAGCGGTGCTTGCGAGGCGCCACATTGCACGGGCGTCGCTTGGCGCCGGCTGTTTCTCACGATCTGGGCGTCGTGCGCCGCGACGAGCGCCAGGCCGTAGGAAGCGACTGATGGCCATCGCGCATGACCTGGCCGGCGCAGAGCAACGCGTCGCCCAGTTCCGCTATCCGAACGAGCACGCCATGCCGTTCGACGAGTAGCTGGACATGCGTCCGTCCACGGATGTTATGGACAAGGACCACGTCGTTTGGACGTCCTTCACGGTGGCACGAGGCGCTTGAGAGCGAGCGCCACTCGGCATGCCGTTGGAGTTTGCCGGGGCGAACGCAAGACGGCCGGGTCGCCCTCGCCCCGGCGGCCCCTACCGCGTGGTCGGATCGAAGTTGCGCTTCAGCCCTTGCCAGCACTGGAAGTACTCGGCCTGCAGCTGCGCTGACTCGAGCGCAAACCGGGTCGGCCGGATCACGCAGCGCGTCTCGAACATGAACGCCATGGTGTCGCGCACGTAATCTGGCTTGCTCGTATCGGCGCTGGACGCCTTGGCAAAGGTGCCGGCGTCCGGACCATGCCCGGTCATGCAATTGTGCAGGCTCGCGCCGCCAGGCAAGAACCCGGTGGCCTTGGCGTCATACACACCGTGGATCAGGCCCATGAATTCGCTGGCGATGTTGCGATGGAACCAGGGCGGGCGGAAGGTGTTCTCCATCGCCAGGATGCGCGGCGGAAAGATCACGAAGTCGATGCTGTCGACCCCCGGCGTGTCGGACTGCGACTGCAACACGAGGAAGATGGACGGGTCCGGGTGGTCGTAGCTGATCGAGCCGATGGTGTTGAAGCGGCGCAGGTCGTACTTGTAGGGGGAGAAGTTGCCGTGCCAGGCGACCACGTCCAGCGGTGAGCGGTCGGTCTGTGCGCTCCACAGGTTGCCCATGAACTTGGCAACGATCTCGGAGGGCGCGGCACGGTCTTCGTAGGCCGCCACCGGGATCATGAAATCGCGCGGGTTGGCCAGCCCATTGGAGCCGATCACGCCCAGGTCGGGCAGCCGCAGCCCTGCGCCGAAGTTTTCGCACACGTAGCCGCGCGCAGCACCGTCGAGCAGCTCGACACGGAAACGCACGCCACGTGGAATCACCACGATTTCGCGCGGCTCGGCCTCGATCACGCCCAGTTCGGTGGCAAAACGCAACCGACCCTGTTGCAGCACGATGAGCAGCTCGCCGTCGGCACTGTAGAAGTAGCGATCGACCATCGCGCGGTTGCAGGCGTACAGGTGGATCGCGCAGCCGCTTTGCGCGTACGGGTCGCCATTGCCGGCGAAGGTCACGAGCCCCTCGACGAAGTCTGTCGGCGCTGCCGGGATCGGCAGCGGATCCCAACGCAGCTGGTTGGGCGGCGTTTCGGTCGTCTGGAAATCGCTCGACAGCATTCCGTTGTCGATACGCTTGAACGGCAAGTGCACCGCCGCCGGCCGGATCCGGTAGGTCCAGGTGCGGCGGTTGGCGCCACGCGCAGCGGTGAATGCGGTACCGGACAACTGCTCGGCATACAAACCATACGGACAGCGCTGCGGCGAGTTGCGGCCGACCGGCAGCGCCCCCGGCAACGCCTCGGTGGCGCACTCGTTGCCGAAGCCGGTCATGTAGTCAGTGGCCATCAGCGTCGCCTTGCTGGTCGTGGCCGGCGCGCCGCTGAGCTGCGCAGCACCTGTAGCGGTGGTCATCGTGTGTCCTCCTGGTCTATTTGGGCGACCAGCGCGCCTAGCGCTGGATCGTCTCGCCGAGCCCAGCCCTTGCCTGCTCGATCGCCTCGCGGATCACCGACAGGTCGCCCACGTGATTGGCGAGCAGCAGGATCAGCCGAGCGTTCAATCGCGCGCTGTCGTCTGCAGACAGGTCGCGATGGGCGTCGATCAGCAGTTGATAGAAGTCGTCACCTGGCGTGAAGTCGCGCACCGTGCGCTGGCCCGGCGCATGGAAGTTGGGTTGCGTGTTGAGCGGCATCGCGGTCACGCCGCAGCTTGCGCGGTGGCATGCACAGCAGCGGCGGGCGAGGCCGTCCTACCGAGCGCGCGCAGCAGCGCCATCTGCACCTGATGCGCATCGACCTTGCGCCAGCGGGCCGCAACGTGCTGATCGGGCCGCAGCAGCCAGGCACTGCCCGTGCGGGCGTCGTAGCGCTGCGCAAAGCGACCGCGCAGGTCGTGCACGCTGCGCACGCCTGGTACGGTCGTGGGTATGCTGGTGATTGCAATGACCTCGACCGCGGGCAAATCGCGGGTTTCCAGCAATTCGAGCGGGCGCCAGCTCGCAGCATTGTCCACGTACACCAGCAGTTGGAAGCGGCCGCCGAGCATCGGCAGCAGCCAGCCTTGTCTGCCGTTAATGGCGACCGGCGCATCGTCGGCCGGCGCGCCGGGCACCATCCAGCCGGCGAACGTGTCATCGTCCGAGGTATTCAGCGCCGAGTTCACCAGCACGCAGGGCACCGACAGCCGGCCCGAGTTCACCAGCTTGCGCGCAAACGGCTGGCTGCGCGCCAGATCCAGCACCGCGTCGCGGAACTGGCGGCTCACGTCGCTTTTCGGCGTGATGAAGTCAGTCGAGCGGGTGGAATTGAGGATGTTCTCGTCGGCCGCAACCACGCGCTCGTCCGAGTAGGAATCGAGCAGTTCTTTTGGCGCCACTCCGGCGTGCACGAGTCGCAGCTTCCAGACCAGGTTGTCGGTGTCCTGGATACCTGAGTTGGCGCCGCGCGCACCGAAGGGCGATACCTGATGGGCGGCATCGCCGACGAACAGCACGCGCCCATGACGAAAGCGCTGCATTCGCCGGCACTGGAACGTATAGACGCTGACCCACTCCAGCTCGAACGGGCGATCGTCGCCGAGCATGGCGCGGATGCGTGGCAGCACGCGCTCGGGCTTCTTCTCTTCTTCCGGATCCGCGTCCCAGCCCAACTGGAAATCGATGCGCCAGACGTTGTCTGCCTGCTTATGCAGCAGCGCGCTCTGGTTGCGGTGAAATGGCGGATCGAACCAGAACCAGCGCTCGGCCGGAAAGTCGGCCTCCATCACCACGTCGGCAATCAGGAATCGATCCCGGAAAACCTTGCCCTCGACATCAAGGCCAAGCATCTTGCGCAGCGGACTACGCGCGCCGTCGGCGGCGATCACCCAGTTGGCCAGGAGCTCATACGGGCCGTCAACGGTGTCGACCGCAAGCCGGACACCAGCGCGCTCCTCGGCGATCGCCGTGACCTTGTGACGCCAGCGGATCGGCACGCCAAGCGCATTGCAGCGGCGCACCAGCAACTCTTCCAGGTGGTACTGCTGCAGGTTGATCATGCCTGGACGCTGATGGTCCGACTCGGGCACGAGCGTGAAGCGAAACACCTCGTCGACGCGGAAGAAGGTGCGTCCAACGTTCCAGCTCACTCCGCGGGCACAGGCCGCATCGCCCACCCCGAGGCGATCGAGGATCTCCAGCGTGCGCTTGGCATAGCAGACGCCGCGCGAACCGACCGATACGGTGTCGTCCTCATCGACCACCACCACGGGCAGTCCATGCAGCGCGCAGTCAATGGCAGCGCACAGGCCGACCGGTCCGGCGCCGACCACCACCACCGGCGCATGGTCCGTCACGCCGGGCCGCGGCGCCGCAGCGAATCGCGGCTGCACATATGTGGCGAGCATGGCAAAACCGCGGCGCTAGGCCTGACTCTCGAGCGACTGCCACAGCTCCTGGTCGCGCTGCGCGGTCCAGATGCGCGGATCGCGATGCTGGGTCGCTTCGTCATAGGCACGTGACACGTCGAACGGCAGGCAATGATCGAAGATCACCCAATGACCGTAGCTCGGCTTGAGCTTGGCGTAGGCCTCGCGATAGACCTCGCCCATCGGCGCGCCGCGCGCCGCCCCCTGCTTGACTGCGGCATACAGCTCGCTCACGAACGCGCGGGTGCAGGCCAGGCCTTCGGCCACCTGCTGCGGCGTGGTGAGCGCCGGCCCTCGCCCGGGCACGAGCTTTTCGGGCTTGAGCGCAGCGATTGCATCCAGCGTTGCCGGCCAGTCGCTGAAGTAGGCATCGCCCGCGTACGGCGTGGCGTTGAACTCGACCAGATCACCGCTGAACATGATCTTCTGCTGCGGCAGCCACACCACGGTGTCTCCCTTGGTGTGGCCCCGACCCAGCTGCATGAGCTTCACTTCGAGCGACCCCATCCACAAGGTCATCTCGCCCTTGAACGTGATCGTTGGCCAGGTCAGTCCGGGCACGCTCTCGACCGCACGGAACAAGCGCGGAAATCGCTCGATCTCGCTTTTCATGTCGGCCGCACCACGCTCGACGATCAGATCGCGCGTGTCCTCGCTGGCAATGATGTTCTGCGCGCCGTAGGCACTGGCGCCTAGCACCCGCACCGCGTGGTAGTGGGTCAGCACCACGGTGCGGATCGGTTTGTCCGTCACCTCGCGGATGCGGCGGATCACGTCCTGCGCCATCACCGGGGTGGCTTGCGTGTCGGCCACCAGCACGCCATCGTCACCGACCACGATGCCGGTGTTCGGATCGCCCTCGGCCGTGTACGCGTAGGCCTGATCGGATAGCTTGTCGAAGCTGACCGTCTTGTCGGTGAGGTCAGCCTGCGATGCGAATGCCTTGGACATGCGGTCTCCTGTTGGGCGGGCTCTGTTCTCTGCGGCCCTATGCGGTCGAGTCGCGTGCGGCGGTGACGCGCATAGCGCGAACTGCGCCGCCGACCGATCGGTCAGACATGATTCTGCGCCAGTCCGCGCGCAGGCGAAATCGCGCCTGCGCATTTGGGATACGTGTTGGAGTTGCGCGACCCGATCGGCACCGCGGACCCAACTGCGAACGCTGGCCGCTTCGAACTGCCGCTCGCTAACGCACCTGAACCTTGAACGTGCCGACGCGGTCGACGCCACCTTCCATCACATCCCCCGGCTTGACCGCCGCAACCCCTTCAGGCGTACCGGTGAAGATCAGATCACCCGGCTGCAACTCGAAGTACTTGGACAGGTGCTCGATGGTCTCGTCGACGTTCCAGATGAGCTTGCCGATGTCGCTGTCCTGGCGCATCTGACCATTCACCTTGACCCAGATGCGCCCGGAAGTGACGATGCCGCTCTTGGACACCGGGCGGATCGGCGTGAGAGGGGCCGACAGATCGAATCCCTTGGCGGTATCCCAGGGACGACCCTGCTTCTTCGCCTCGGCCTGAAGATCACGCCGCGTCATGTCGAGCCCGGCGGCATACCCCCAGATGTGGCTCGACGCGTCTGCAGCAGCAATGTCGCGGCCGCCCTTGCCGATTGCCACCACCAGTTCCATCTCGTGATGGAAATTGGCGGTCTGCGGCGGGTACGGCATGTCTACCGTCTTGCCCTCGGGCACCACCAGCACGGCGTCTGCCGGCTTGGCGAAGAAAAACGGCGCCTCGCGTCCGGAGAAGCCCATCTCCTTGGCGTGATCCTCATAGTTGCGTCCCACGCAGTAGATGCGGTGGACCGGGAACAGATCGGTCGACCCGATCACCGGCACCACGGGCTGCCCAGGCGCCGCAAATACATAACCCATGTTGTCTCCCTGATTGCCCCGCTTGTGCCACCGATTGGCTGGCGACCGCAACGATACCGGTCGGCACGCCGCTAGCCGCCGGGTCGACTGGTCCGGCTGATCGCCCGCGACAACATGATCACTGGCACCACGCCCACCATCACCAGCGTGAGCGATGGCAGTGCCGCCTCGCCCAGTCGCTCGTCGGCCGCCATCTGGTAGGCGATCACCGCCAGCGTGTCGAAGTTGAACGGTCGCAGCACGAGTGTTGCCGGCAACTCCTTCATCACATCGACGAAGACGAGCAGTGCTGCGGCGGCCAGAGACGGCGTCAGCAGTGGCAAGTGGACCCGACGGAACACTTCGCCTGGCCCGCTGCCCAGCGAGCGGGCCGATGCGTCCATCGTCGGCGTAATGCGGGCCAGCCCTGCCTCGACGGGCTGATACGCCACCGCGAAGTACCGCACCAGGTACGCATAGAGCAACGCCACCACCGAACCGGTGAACAGCAGCCCGGTGCCTACACCGATCAACGACTTGAGCGCAGCGTCGAGCGCGTTGTCGAACGCTGCCAGCGGCAGCAGGATGCCCACGGCGATGACCGCTCCGGGAACCGCGTAGCCGAGGTTCATCGCCTTCGCGGCAAACCGCACTGCCTGCGCCCCGCGGCCCGCCGGCAGCAGGCGCCTGGCGTAGGCGATGCCGAGCACCGCAACGAGCGTCAGCACGGCGGCGGCACCCGCAATGAAAAGACTGTTGCCGAGCCAGCCGAGATAGCGACCGTACTGGGCTTCACCGAGCGTCGGCCACAACAGGTGCAGCAGGATGATCACGGGGATGACGAAGCCCAGGGCAAGCGGCAGGCAGCAGGCGATCATCGCGGCCACCCCGGCGCCACCAGACAGTCGTTGTCGCGGCGCCGGCCGGGCCGAGTTCGGCGGCGAAAAGAACCGTGCCCGTCCGCGCATGCGCACTTCGAGCGCCATCACCACCACGACCACCACCAGCAAGACCGCCGCCAACTGGCTTGCGGCGATGCGATCGCCCAGCGCGTACCAGGCGCGGTAGATCGCCGTGGTGAAAGTCTGCAGGCCGAAGTACGCCGCCGCCCCGTAGTCGGCCAGTGTCTCCATCAGCGCCAGCAGCGCCCCGGCCGCCACCGCGGGGCGTGCCAGCGGCAGGTTGACGCGCAGCCACGTCTGCCAGGGGGTCAGTCCGAGGCTGCGCGCAGCGTCGATCATCGACGCGGTACGCGCCAGGAAGGCCGTACGGGCGAGCAGGTAGACATAGGGATACAGCACGACCGTGAAGACGAACGCCGCCCCCGGCAGCGAACGGATCTCGGGGAACCAGTAGTCCGAGCGCTGCCAGTTGAAGGTGTCGCGCAAGAGGGATTGCAGGGGCCCGGAAAACTGCAGGAAGTCGGTGTAGGCGTACGCCACGATGTAACCAGGCATCGCCAAAGGCAGCAGCAGCGCCCATTCGAAAACGGACCGGCCCGGAAACTCATGCGCCGCCACCAGCCAGGCCGAGGTCGTACCCAAGAGAACGACCCCGACCATCACCATCAAGACAAGCAGGCCGGTCTCGAGCGCAGCACGCGGAATCACGGTCGCCGTGAGGTGGGCGAGCGTGTCGAACGATCCGTCGGCGCTCATGAAGCTGCCGAACACGCCCAGCACCGGCAAGGCGACCAATGCCGCGCACACCAGCGCCACGCCCACGAACGCAGGCTGCCAGTCGCGCCCGTGAACGAGCGTGGGCTGCCACGCGCCACCGGGCGCGCGCTTGTCCATCGACGGACTATCCGCGCCGGACATGGCGCGGGCGGGAGACCGACCTGAAGCTGCCGGGGGATGTCATGAGGCGGGTCCGTTCATCGGCCCGAAGCCTTCTTGATTAAATGCAAATGAGAATTATATTCATCTACGCTATGCTTTGTTTGCCTTGTGTGTCTTACCTTGTATGTCGAGACCACCCAGTCCCGCGCGCTCCTGACAGCATGACCGAATGAAAGACGAACTGCGCATTCCGGTGCTTGCCATTGAAGACCTGACCGTCTCGTATCAAGCGGGCGCGTCGGTCGTCGAGCGGCTTTCGTTGACTCTCGCGCGTGGCGACATCGGTTGCGTGGTGGGCAGTTCCGGCTGCGGCAAGACCACGCTGCTGCGGGCGATCGCCGGCTTCATCGATGTCGACAGCGGCTCCATCAGCATCGATGGTGCGTGCGTCGCCGGCCCGCGCTTTTCTGTCGCGCCCGAGCGGCGAGGCATCGGTCTGGTGTTTCAGGACTATGCGCTGTTCCCCCACCTGCGCGTGCTGGAGAACGTCGCCTTCGGATTGCGCGGACAGACCGCGCAGGCTCGTCTAATCCGCGCCAACGCGATGCTCGAGTTGGTGGGGCTCAGTTCGCAGGCGCAACGCTTCCCGCACGAACTGTCGGGCGGTCAGCAGCAGCGCGTCGCACTCGCGCGCGCGTTGGCACCTGCACCCAAGCTGCTGCTGATGGACGAGCCGTTCTCCAACCTCGATGTGGACCTGCGGGCGCGCCTGGGCGCCGAAGTTCGGCAGATTCTCAAGCGCAGCGGCACCACTGCAATCCTCGTGACGCACGATCAGCAAGAGGCCTTTGCAATTGCCGATCGGATCGGCGTCATGAACGAAGGCCGGCTCGAGCAGTGGGATCGCCCCTACGATCTCTACCATCGCCCCGCCACGCGCTATGTGGCCGACTTCATCGGCGAAGGCGTGTTTCTGCCCGCCCGCGTGCTCGACCCGACCCGCGTGTCGATCGAACTGGGAGTCCTCAAGGGTGAGGTGCCCTTGCCATGTCAGAGCGGTTGCGACACGTGCGGCAAGGGGTGCAACGTCGACGTGCTGCTGCGGCCGGATGATGTGATTCATGATGACGCCAGCCCAATGACAGCTGAAGTCGTGCGCAAAGTGTTTCGCGGCGGCGACTTCGTTTACACGCTGAGGCTGGACAGCGGCCGTGAAGTGCTTGCCCTCGTCCCGAGCCATCACGATCACGCCATCGGAGAGCGCATTGGCATCCGTCTCGATGCCGATCATGTGATCACGTTCCCCACGAACGCTTCGGCCGGCACGACGCCGCGCCAAGCGTCCGGTATGGCTCGCAGCCTATAATCTGCGCCCGTTGGCGTTGATGTCGACAGCGGAGAGATGGCCGAGCGGTTGAAGGCGCACGCCTGGAACGCGTGTATAGGTTAATAGCCTATCGTGGGTTCGAATCCCACTCTCTCCGCCAAGGCCTTCATCCACAGCATTGATCAGCATCGAGACACGAAGCGCGCTGAGCGCAAGACGTTCGAAGCGCGTGCATTTGGAAACGACAAAGGCCTCCGAGCGGAGGCCTTTGTTTTTGCTGGTTGCGGGGGAACTTCGGGTTATGAGCCCCATTTGCCGTTGGAGTAGCTCAAACGGGATAGTTCGTTCATGCATGTCCTTAAACGCTGAAGCGAGCCGCCTTTGTCTCTCATGTGGACTGAAAAGACACTCAACAACGATGTGACTCAAGCCCCGATGGCCACCCAAATTCCCCCGGGTATGGCCACTTCAAACTCCCCCACCTGAATTGATCGGGAACAGGGGGTAAGCCGACGTCGTTGGCACCTGTTGGCGGGACGTAAACCC